>JAALKR010000004.1:0-50626 GCA_011087955.1 Oligoflexia bacterium | reverse complement strand
AATCTTCCTTTGGCTTGCGCTTCAATTTTGTGACTCGCTTTGATTTTATAACTCGTTTCGGGGCAGCAACATTGATTGAAATGGAGTCAGAAATCTTATCCAATTTCTTTTGTGGACTTTTCAAGGCGGCAAGTAACTTCTTTGTATTACGATTTTCTTCTTCAGCTTTTTTTTCCGCAATATATTGATCACTCTGTTCATATGCAAACTGATCCTTAAGCATCATTTCCTGAAGTTCGATGAACTCACTTGTGGTTAGATCATTAGTTACAACAGTTTCCTGTGCAATTTTGTATGAATACCTACGCTCCTTAGCTTGTTTATCAACGAGAGTTTGCTTGCTAACTAGAGTTTGTTTTTTAGCTCGTTTAATTTTAGTCGGTGACTTACGCGCAAACACATTTTTGGTATCTCTACCTCTATACTTGCCCTTGGTTGCTCTACCCTTTGTCGGCTCCGGATCCAATCCTCGCAGTCCAAAATTAATTTCCAAATACTCCGGGTTTAAAACATTCAGCCGAACCTTCGCATCTTTTTCACTGAATTTGCTCAAAAAGCCTGAGCCCAAAGAATCACGTTCAAGTGAGCTTGCAATAATCGTAGCTAGCGCGACACCACTAACGAGCGAAGAGCTAAGTAGTCGCAAAAAAAATCTAACTTGTTTTGTATTTTCGCGCGTAACCATTCTCCCCATCCAATAGGAAGGACTATACGCTATATTCTAAACAAATCTACGCGACACGAAAAGGTTCTTTTGACATTTTGACCATATTTTTAATTTGAATACTCAATAGTTTCAGCAAGCACTGTAACCTTGGCCCCACAAATTTGAGCGAAGCCCCCCGATACAACAGCCCGCTTCCATTCCTCTTGGCCTTGCTCGCGATAAGCAAAGGTCCCCGATTTCAAATTGGTAACAAGACTCACGTGACCAGGTAAAACATGCATCTGCCCTAGCTCACCAGGAATAATAATTCCTCCCACTTCCAAACCCTTAACAGCTTCTTTCTCAGGAGTGAAAACATCTAAACTAATCCGTGTAGCTAAAGCCATCTACAAAAACTCCCAATACAACTATCAAATACCATCAATCAAAACTAAAGATTAAGCCTCGAGGCCTAGCTCATAGTCTTAGCCTTCTCGATTACTTCTTCAACTGAGCCCACCATGTAGAACGCTTGCTCAGGAAGCTCATCATACTTGCCCTCAAGAATTTCACGGAAGCCGCGGATCGTATCTTCGATTTTAACAAATTTACCTGGAAGGCCAGTGAACTGCTCGGCAACAAACATTGGCTGAGATAGATACTTTTGAACCTTACGTGCGCGAGCAACCGTAAGCTTATCCTCTTCAGAAAGTTCGTCCATACCAAGAATCGCGATGATGTCTTGCAAATCCTTATAGCGCTGGAGTGTTTCTTGGACCCATCGGGCTACTCGATAGTGTTCTTCACCAACAACTTCTGGTGTAAGAATCCGCGAAGTAGACTCCAACGGATCTACTGCCGGGAAAATACCAAGTTCGGCAATTGGGCGTGAAAGGTTAGTTGTCGCATCTAAGTGAGCAAATGTTGTAGCTGGCGCCGGATCCGTATAGTCATCCGCAGGTACATAAATCGCTTGAATCGAAGTAATCGACCCCTTATTGGTAGATGTAATTCGCTCTTGAAGCTCGCCCATTTCAGTAGAAAGAGTTGGTTGATAACCTACCGCAGAAGGAATACGCCCCAGGAGAGCAGATACCTCAGAGCCCGCTTGCGTAAATCGAAAGATATTATCCACGAAAAGAAGTACATCTTGGTTCTCATCATCACGGAAATATTCCGCAACAGTGAGAGCAGAAAGAGCAACTCGAGCACGAGCTCCAGGTGGTTCATTCATTTGTCCGTAAATCAAGGAGGTGTTTTTCAGTACGCCTGATTCCTTCATTTCTAACCAAAGATCATTACCTTCACGAGTCCGCTCACCCACGCCGGCGAATACAGAGTAACCACCGTGCTGAGTAGCAATGTTGTGGATAAGCTCCATGATCGTTACCGTCTTACCAACACCGGCACCACCAAAAAGACCGATTTTACCCCCCCGTACGTACGGAGCAAGCAAATCAACAACCTTAATCCCTGTGTAGAATGGCTCAACCTTCACAGATTGCTCAACAAACTTTGGCGCCTCACGGTGAATTGGATAGCGCTTCTTTTCCCCAACCGGCCCTGCCTCATCTACTGGCTCACCTACTACGTTTAAAATTCGACCAAGCGTTTCCGGGCCAACCGGCATTGTGATCTGATCACCTGTATTTACTGCGTCCATACCACGAGTAAGACCGTCTGTTGTGTCCATCGCAATACAACGGACTGTGTTTTCACCGATATGCTGAGCAACCTCAGCCACAAGGTTACCTTCCTTTTTGTCGATGGTCGGGTTTGTGATCTTTACCGCAGCAAAAATTGGTGGGAGTTCGCCTGGAGCAAACTCCACGTCGACTACTGGGCCGATTACTTGCTTAATGCGACCGATCTTTGGGTCTTTTGTTGTTGCGCTTGCCATTTTTCAGGTCTCCATTCAGTATCTATATCTATAAAGCTTCCGCGCCAGAGGTAATTTCAAGAAGCTCCTTCGTAATACCTGCTTGACGCACATTATTGTATTGAAGTGTAAGTTTGCGAATTACATCGCCTGCATTGCTTGTTGCAGAATCCATCGCCGCCATTCGAGCCCCATGCTCCGAGGCAGTAGACTCAAGCAAGGCCCTATATAAAGAGATCTTTATATAATGCGGCAAAAGGCTTGCTAAAATTCCTTCTTTACTTGGTTCAAATGTAAAATCAGCAAATTCTTTGCTCGCATCCTCGCCAACACCTTCACCTACATCTTCTAGGGCATCTGTTGAAATCGGCAGAAGGGCTTGTTGCCGAGGGATCTGCGAAAGTGCTGACTTGAACTCGGAAAAAATAATCCGGACCTCATCAAAATCACCGTCCAGATAAAGCTGAGTAAGCTCTTCTCCAAGAGCTGAGATCTTAGCAAGATCAGCATTCTTCTGAAAATCTTCATAGTGGGTATAAACATCAAGGCCGCGAAGCTTCAAAAATTCATTGCCTTTTTTACCAACACAAGCAAATTGGAATTTCTCAAACTTGAAAGCGTCTTCTTTCGCATTCGCCAGCGCTTTCTTATTTAAATTGGAATTAAACCCACCACATAGGCCACGATCAGAAGTAAAGAGCACGGTCAGTACACTTTTCTTTTCGTCGCGCAGTTCAAGAAGCGGATGCTCCTCAGATAAAGAAGCATCTTTTGTAAGCTGGGTGACAACCTTCCTTACTCCGATTGCATAAGGACGAGCGGCCGTAATCGCGTCTTGAGCGCGTCGCAACTTCGCCGCGGAAACCATTTTCATAGCTCGCGTAATCTGTTGCGTACTCTTTATGCTCGTTATACGTCTACGGAGTTCTTTACCCGATGCCATTTATAGCGCCGCCTCGAATTCTTTCTTATAGGCATCAATGGCTGCATCTAACTTCGGAGCCACATCATCTCCAATTTTTCCAGCTGAGCCAATAGACTCAAGGATACTTGCTTCCTTTGACTTGAGGTGCTTAACAAGGCCACCTTCAAACTCACTTACCTTCTCCACAGGAATAGAATCCACAGCACCTTTGTTAGCTGCGTAAATTCCAACCACCTGCTCTTGTACAGGGAGTGGCGCGTACTGACCTTGCTTTAAAATTTCCATTAAGCGTGAACCACGAGCTAATTGCTTTTGAGTTGCAGCGTCAAGATCTGAGCCAAATTGCGCAAACGCTGCTTTCTCCCGGTATTGAGCAAGATCCAGACGAAGCGTACCGGCAACTTTTTTCATCGCCTTAGTTTGAGCAGCCCCACCCACCCGTGAAACCGATAGACCTACATTTACCGCCGGTCGCTGACCAGAGTTAAAAAGATCTGCCTCTAAGAAAATTTGCCCATCTGTAATCGAAATTACGTTCGTAGGAATATATGCAGACACGTCACCGGCTTGCGTCTCAATAATTGGAAGCGCTGTTAATGAGCCTGCACCACGCTCATCAGACATTTTTGCGGCACGCTCAAGGAGACGGCTATGCAAATAGAATACATCCCCCGGGAATGCCTCCCGCCCTGGAGGACGACGAAGAAGCAACGAAAGCTGACGATAAGCTTGGGCTTGCTTTGTTAAATCATCATAGACAATCAGGGCGTGGCGGCCGGAATCCCGGAAGTATTCCGCCATCGTTACACCAGAGTATGGTGCTATAAACTGTAGTGGGGCCTGTGTTGACGCTGTAGCTGCGATGATGGTTGTATATTCCATCGCACCTTCTTTTGTCAGACGATCAACGATCTGAGCAACTGTAGACTGCTTCTGACCAATTGCCACATAGAAACACTGAACATTATTGCCCTTTTGATTAATAATCGTATCTAATGCGACAGCAGTTTTCCCAGTTTGACGGTCACCAATAATTAGTTCTCGCTGACCGCGGCCAATGGGAATCATTGCATCGATAGCTTTAATCCCTGTCTGCAGTGGCTCACCTACTGGTTGGCGCTCAACAATCCCAGGCGCCTTAATTTCCACCATCCGCGAGTTCTTCATGTCAATATCTTGGCCACCATCAATCGGGATACCAAGCGGATTAACCACACGTCCTAGAAGAGCCTCACCAACCGGGACTTCAAAAATTTTCCCGGTTCGCTTAACCGTAGAGCCTTCTTTAACAAGCGTTTCGTTACCAAGAATAGCAGCACCCACGGAACTTTCTTCAAGGTTTAGTACGAGCCCCATTACGCCTTGACCAAAATCAATAAGCTCACCCATCTGTACATTTTCAAGACCATAAATTTTTGCCACACCATCACTCATTGTTAGGACGGTGCCAGTCTCTGCAACCTCCATCTTTGCTTCAAACCCAGTTAACTGCCTTTGAATAATGTCGGTAATTTCTTCCGCACGAAGTTTCATCATTTCTCCTGTTCCTCGTACTGCTTGCGCTTCTATTGAGCGCAAACCTCCTGTAATTTAATAAGTTGTGTTTTAATACTTGAATCAAATGTTTTACCACCGGCTTCCACTATGAAACCGCCGATTAAATCTTCTTCCTCTGTCTGATCGAGTTCTACTGTCTTTCCTAAACAGACAGAAATAGGCTCACATAGTCCTTTTAGCTGCTTAGAATCTAGAGCCTTAGCAACTCTTGCCAAACCACGGACCACGCCAGCTTCTTTATTTTTAAGCTCCTCAAAGACTTGCGCAATTTCTGAAATATGCGTTACTCGGTTCTTGGCAGCCAAAAGTATAAAAAATCTCTTTGTCAGCTCCTCAGCAACCAACCCATTGGCTAATGTTTCTGCAATTCTCTCGCGGCTAGTTGAATCAAATAGCGAGCTAAACAGAACCTTTTTTACCTCAGCCGACTGCTCACATGCGTTCGCCAGGTGGCGAAGCTCGCCGGCAACCTTTTGAACAGACCTTTCTTCTTTAGAGACATTAAAGAGCGCTTTCGAATATACACTTGCTACACTTGCCATATTTATTACGCGTTCGCCTCAATTTGTGTTTTCGCTCTCTTAAGCGCCGTAGAATGGAAGTCATCATTCATATCTTTATGAAGCTCAACCTCTGCTTGGTCGAGCGCGCGGGAGATCACTCGTTGCTTTAAAGATTCCAATTGGCCATTTCGTTCATATTCAACAATTTTCTCTGCATCCGCTTTTACTTTTGCCACATCCGCTTCTGCCTTTTCTAAAATTTCTTTAGCCTCAGCTTTTGCGCCCGCCTCAGACTCATTTAAAAGAGTCTGAACCTCCTCTAGTGAATTCTCGATAGACCTCATGACTTTTTCAAATCGTTTTTTAGCTTCTCTTTGTGTATCAGCTGCGCTTTCAACTAAATTTTTCGCCCGCTCATGGCGCTGAAAAACAAATTTTGCGAGAGGTTTACGTCCGAAATAAATTGCTGCGCTAGCTACGATCGTAAAGTTGACCGCATACGGAATCATACCCTCAATGCCTGTAGCCGCCATTAAACACCTACCCCTGATTTCATAACTTTATCGACAAACAGACTCGAAATCTTCCCGACATGCGACTCTAGATCTTTCATGGCTTTTTCTGATTCTTTGATGATCTCTTCGCGACCAGATTCAATACGATTTTTTGCAGCCTTCCGAGCTAAAGCTAACGTCACGCTGGCCTTATCTTTTGACTCTTGCAAGATTTCATCTCGAATCCTCCTTGCTTGCACACGAGCAGCATAAAGCTTTTGCCTATATTCCTCTTCTTTATCTTCAGCTTGTTTAACAAGTGTGCTCGCCTCGCCTTCAACGCCGGTTGTTTTAGTTTTTCTCATCAAGATGAGTTCAAGAAACGGCTTAAAGAATAAAAATCGTACGACAACAAAAAAAATAATGAATATCGCCAGTTGATACCAAAGCGTGTTGTCAATTCCAAGCTGAGATAATACTTGTGCTAGCATAGTATTTAGACAACGGCCGGAGGCCACGTCCCTTAAGTAATTGCAATTACGTGGCTTAATTACCTAAAGCGAGGAAAAGAGTCAATAGAAAGACACTTGATTTTTGAGGCTTGACTGCGCTACAGCTTAAACAAACTCTGAGGGCGCCGAGCCAGAGCCTCCTGTCATTTGTGAAGTGCCCTCAAAGACAACCCCATCATCCACCATAAGACTCGGAGATTGAATATTCCCTTTAAATACAGCTGGCTGGTGAATTTCAACGCGACTCGTTGCCTTAATATTTCCAACAAACTCCCCATTAATTACAAGGGTTCCGGCCTCCACCTCAGCCTCCACCCTCGCGCCTTCTCCAATAATAAGAATATCATTGGTGTAGATATGGCCTCGAAACACGCCGCCAATTCGAAAAGTCCCCTCAAAACTTAGGGTTCCCTCAAATTCACTCCCTCGATCCAAAACTCCAGTCAGATCGTAATTAAACTCTCCAACATCCAATGTTTTGCGCTTCCTCATAACAGCCCCCCCTAACGCAAAAGCTGCTCGGAAATTCGATCGAGGTCTTCGCGTGAATAATACTTAATCACGATACTACCTGAGCTTTGCGAGCCCTTAAAGCTTACTTTCGTGCCCAAAACTCGGGTTATTCGGTCGGTCAAATGGCGCACAGCCTCCTTTTCTTCTCGCTCACCCTGCCTTGCCCTGATTTTTTCTGACTCTTTCGTTTTATCTGCAACCAAAACCCGCGACACCAACGCCTCTGTGTCACGAACAGATAATGACCCCTCAACCACCTTCTTACACACAGATATTCTTTGCTCTGAGTTTTTTAAGGCCAAAAGCGCCTTCCCATGACCGAAACTCAGCTTAGCGCTTCTTAAGTCCACAATTATCTCTTCTGGAAGCCTCAACAAGCGAACATGGTTCGCAACAGAGCTTCTTGTCTTCCCAACTCTAGAGGCAAGCTCTTCTTGTGTGAGCTGGAAATCTTCCATGAGTTGAAAGTAAGAGAGTGCAACCTCAATACAGTTTAAATTTTCTCGCTGGATATTCTCGATAAGCGCCAACTCTAGCGTCTCCTTATCAGAACTATTTCGAATAACAACCGGGACAACCCGAAGGCCCGCAAGCCTGGAGGCACGCAATCTTCTTTCGCCGGCGATTAGCAAAAATTTAGGGCCTTTCTTCCCTCGCCGAACAACCAATGGCTGGATAACTCCTTTAGCCTTAATCGAATCCGAAAGCTCTTTAAGCTTTTCTTCATCAAAATCCCTGCGCGGTTGGAATTGATTTACCTCAACTTGCGAAATATCCAACATCGTCACACCATGGACTCGCTCTCTTTTTTCTTCTCCGTTCCCTGCAGAAGCGACAATTTTCTCTTTAGTGCTTTCTTCTTTTCGTGCGGAGGGTGGCGGCGCATCTATCGCTTTTGGCAGAAGACTTGCGAGACCTTTCCCAAGTGCGGGCCGATTTTGTTTCGAACTCATTTCTATCATTATTTAATTCTCCAATTAAAAACTCAGCTTGGTGACACTTCGGCGTGATGCGGCAATGGTGGTGGGCTATGGATAATCGGCTTCTCCACTATTTGGCTATCCATTTGAGTAGTTTGGATAGAGAAATTAGCCGCTTGGTTACCCTTAATGTGTTTTTGAATTAATTCTTTTGCAACAGAGAGATAGGTAAGCGAGCCTTTAGACTCAATATCATACAATAAGACAGGCTTCCCATGGCTTGGTGCCTCACTTAATCGCACATTTCGCGGAATCACTGTCTTAAACACCGACCCTCCAAAATGAGCTTCCACCTCATCTCTAACCTGTTTCGCCAAATTATTTCGGGAATCATACATAGTTAACAGGATTCCTTCTTGGCGAAGCGCCGGGTTCAATGCTTGCTGAATCAATTGAACCGTGGATTGAAGCTGAGATAAACCTTCTAATGCAAAATACTCGCACTGAAGTGGCACCAAGTATGAATCTGAGGCTGTTAGGGCGTTAATTGTGAGCAATCCAAGGCTTGGCGGGCAGTCGATTAGAATATAATGAAATTTATCACGCATCGAGCTAATAGTATTCTTAAGCTTATGCTCCCGTGCTAGCTCATTTACAAGCTCTACCTCAGCGCCGCTAAGGTTTGTATCAGAGGGGGCTATGTACAAATCTGGGAGCTCCGTCTTACAAAGAACCTCCTCTAGACGCTTTTGACCAACAAGAGCCTGATAAATCGTAGCGCCCCGGTACACCTCTGGATCCAACCCCAGGCCAGTCGAAGCATTACCTTGTGGATCGAAATCTATTATCAGAGTTTTTCTCTCGGCTACCGCCAGGGAGGCTGCTAAATTTATGGCGGTTGTGGTCTTCCCAACCCCACCTTTTTGATTAATTATTGCTATAACCTTCGTCATAACTCCCCTTCTAAGAAGTTTCTCGCTCAAATATACCTGTGATTTTTGTGTATGAATAGAAAAAGTTCCACGTGAAACATTTTTTTAGGTGTTCTACGTGGAACAATTGGAGGGGCCGCCTAGTTTTAAGGGTTCTGACTAGTTAATTTAACAATAAATCGCTTAGAGTGGTGCCCTGGAAGGGCATAGGTGTGCTCGCCAGATAAAGAAAAGCCTTTATTCTCTAACCTCTTTGAAACTGATCCCCACTCCGCCCTCTGCTCACTTGAAGCAAAAATATACCAAGACTTAACTCTATGGTCTAACCAAGGAATAGTTTTCCCCACTGGCACCACTGCGCGCATCACGATTGAGTCAAAACTACGGCTCTTGATAACCTCTTCCCCGCGTCCCCAAATAAACTCGGGGGGGCTCGAAAAACCAATGCGAGCAAATACCTCTTGAGCAGCTGAAACCTTTTTCTTCTTAGAGTCTAGAACTGCAACTATGTTTCGAGCTTTCTCTTTTTGAAAGTAGGCTCGGCAAAGAAACAACGGCACACCTGGGAAACCACCTCCTGATCCCCAGTCCAGCACCGCCCCTAGGCCAGAAATATGTGCAAGTTGAATGGAATCAAAAATATGGGCTCTAACCCCCTCTTCATAATCTCGGATTGCAGTCAAATTGATTTGCTGATTTATCTCTAATAGCTCTGTCAAATAAGAAAAAAGGCTCGTTTTACAGTCAAAAACTGCGGTCTCGGGTGCTGAGCCACCGAAATTTTGGGAAATTTTTGAAAGCTCTTTCTCAATTGCACTATTTAGCTCGCTTGAAACCTTGTGTTCAGGGGGCATGTGATCCCAAGCCCTTCATAACTCTCACAAGTTGAATATAGACTAAAGCCCCTGCCGCTGGCGTAACCCCTGGGATTCTCATCGCCTGCCCCAATGTCTCTGGGCGCACCTTTATCAGCCGCTCACGAACTTCATTCGAAAGCCCTTTAATTTCACTATAATTAAAATCCGTAGGGATTTTTTTAAATTCTTGTTTTGATAACTTGGCTAAATTCTTCAACTCCCGATCAATATAACCCTCATACTTGGTACTGACCTCTACTTCCTCTAAAACACGGTCAGCAATCCAGGCCTCAACTTCACCTGTCAGAATGAGCTCATCTGAGAGAAGCCCAGCCTCTCGAAGTGTAGAAATAGTAAGTCTTGGGCGACGAATGGCTTCCAGTAAGGACACGCGATCTGGAAGAGCACCAACACCAAGAGCCTCAAATACCCCCCTATCTTCAGCTTGCCCGCCATAAAGATAGGTAGACCCTAATTTTTTGCATATATCCTCAAAATAGCGATACTTTCTTTCAAATTTCTCAAAGTCCGGATCAGATAACACGCCAAAGTTTTTTCCTTTTTCAGCCAAACGTCGATCAGCTGTCTCCTCTCTCAGAAGAAGCCTATATTCGGCTCGAGAAGTAAACATTCGATAAGGTTCGTCGCAACCCTTTGTTACCAAGTCATCAATTAGAACCCCAATATAGGCTTCCTCACGACCAAAAACTAATTCTTCCCCATTATTAATTCGGTGCATTGCAGCATTTGCTCCTGCTACCAGCCCCTGAGCTGCCGCTTCCTCATAGCCGCTCGTGCCATTGATTTGCCCAGCACAAAACAATCCGGGTAGATCCTTAACCTCTAGCGTATGCTTTAATATCATAGGGTTTAGTGCGTCATATTCAACTGCGTACCCCGGGCGAGCAATCTCCACTTCTTCGAGTCCCGAAATTGTCTGTAAAAACCTTTGTTGCGCCACAACAGGCAAGCTAGTCGACAACCCGTTTGCATAAATTTCTTCGCTATACAAACTTTCAGGTTCTAAAAAAATCTGATGTCGATCCTTATCTGCAAATCGAAAAACCTTATCCTCGATCGAGGGGCAATATCGAGGACCCTTTCCCATGATCTGCCCCGTAAACATTGGCGAATCATTTTGGGCAGCGGCAATAATTTCGTGCGTCTTGGAATTTGTATACGTTAAGTAACAGGGCAATTGCTCCAAAAAAGGAAACGGGTCTGGTCGTGAATAAAATGAGAATGGAACTGGATTTTTATCTCCATCTTGCCTCTCCAATATCTCAAAATTTATCGATGACCTTTTAAGCCTCGCTGGAGTCCCCGTCTTTAGTCGAACTAAATTAAACCCCTCAGCATGCAAAAAATCAGACAAGGAGTCAGAAGCCCCATCACCTGCTCGCCCACCAGATGTTTGCGAGGCGCCACAATGCATAACAGCTTTGAGGAAAGTCCCTGCGGTTATAACCACAGACTTCGCACGGATCTTAGTACCAAAATTATCTGTGACACCACAAACACGCCCCTTATCAACGATAAGGCCTATCACCTCACATTGGTGAACGCTTAAGTTTCCTTGCGTCTCCACTGCCTTCTTCATGTTTAAGGAATAAAGAACTTTATCGCACTGAGCGCGTGAAGAGCGAACAGCAGGCCCCTTTGACATATTTAAACGTCGGTATTGCAAAGCTGACCTATCGGTGTTTCTCCCCATTTCACCACCGAATGCATCAATCTCGCGGGCGAGCTGTCCTTTCGCCTGGCCACCAATTGCAGGGTTACAAGACAAATACCCTATATGATCGTTGTTCATTGTAAGCATAGCGGTGCGAGAGCCCATACGAGCTGCTGCTAGCGCCGCCTCTATTCCAGCATGACCGCCACCAACCACAATGACATCAAATAATAAAGCCATGCGATCATATATCTCAAAAAAACCAATATTTAAAGTCAGCCAATATTGTTACTTACCAATACAAAAATTTGAAAAGATGTGCTCTAGGATCGCTTCACTATCGATTGATCCAGATAATTCTGAAATAGCTACCATTGCACTGCGAATATCGATAGCCAGTAAATCCATCTCTTGTATTCCTGTTTGGATATTATCAGAAACAATACTCAAGCGACCCATCGCCTGGACCAATGCTTCCCTTTGCCTCTGGCAAAAAATCTCCGGGCTAATTTGTAAAAGATCACTAGCTACAAACTCAGACTTAATCTTCTCCTGCAACTCTAGCAATCCTTGGCCTGTAGTAGAGGACACAATCACAGAATTACTCACAAGATCGTGATTTGAAATAAACTCTTTAATCACCAGAGCGTCGCCATTATCAATCTTATTAAAAACAAAAATTAATTTTCTCTCCCCTGCTCTTTCACTTACTTCTTTAATTAGAGCAAGTAATGGAGCAGAAGCACTTGTCCTACCGGCTTCTCCCGAATCTATAACGACTAGCACTAACTCAGAATCTTTGATCTCCTCAAGCGACCGCTTAACACCCTCTGACTCAATAACATCACTCGTGTCCCGCATTCCTGCAGTATCTGAAAGCCTCAATAACAAACCATCTAAATATATTTGCTCTCTAATAACATCACGCGTGGTACCCTCAATCTGGGACACAATACTTCGCTCTTCTCCAACCAACACATTAAATAAAGTGGACTTCCCAGCATTAGGCCTACCAACAAATGAAACAGTCACGCCATTCATTGCTGGTCGGATAGAGTCAAACTGAACCACCGCAGCTCTTAACCTACCTTGGACTGATTGAAGTTTCTTCTCAAACAAACTCCAATCCAAGACTTCGACATCCTGATCTGAAAAATCTAGCTCTAGCTCTAAACTAGCTATTAGGTTCTTTAAATCTTCCTGAATTGGATCAATAAACCGCTTGACCGCGCCACTTAAACTCTTTACCGCCGCTTCTAAGCCTAGTGAAGTTTCAGCCGAAATCAATGCTTCGACGGCTTCTACTTGACTTAAATCTAATTTTCCATTGCGAAAAGCGCGGAAGCTAAACTCACCTCGTTCCGCGGGCCTCGCTCCCGTATTGTGTACAATTGAATCAATAACTTCTCTTTGAATCAGTGGATTTCCATGCAAGTGGACCTCCACCATATCTTCACCAGAATATGAATTAGGGGCTGGGAAGAACGCTACTAATCCATCATCGATAATCGCGTTATCCCTAGATAAAACGTCGCACCTATAAAGATAGCGAGTTCGAATGCTATCAAAATTTCTTGTCTCAAGGTTTGCTCGTGCGTTCTTTGATTTTAAACGAACATATTTCCCAGCATCGGTGAGAGCCATAGGTCCGGATACACGTAACACCCCAATTGCACTGCGCACATTAAGGCCAGTAGCACTAGCTACAATAGTGTCATTTGCAAAATAATTCTTATCCAACGTTGGAGCCTACCCACTATGCGCCGCTAAGAGCTTCCTTACTCTCTCTTTTTTTTTCACTGCTTGCATCACCACTATTAGCCATATTGTCGTAGAGCCCGAATTTCTTATTTAACACGTGTTGTTGTGCGACAGAAAAAATCGTGTTCACTAGCATGTAGATGTTGAGCCCTGCAGGGAGAAAAAGCATAAAAACACCAAACATGACAGGCATAAAACGCATGATCATTTGTTGGTTTGGATCGGTCGTTGTGGTCGGCATTAAGCGCTGCTGCAAGTACATCAACACTATCAATAAGACTGGAGTAACATAATATGGGTCGGCGGCCGACAAGTCTTGAAGCCATCCGAAAAATGGGGCCTGATAAAGCTCCATACAATTAAACAACACTCGATATAATGCGAAGAAAACCGGCATTTGCAAGAGCATCGGAAAACAACCGCTAACTGGGTTTGCGCCGTTCACTTTATATAAATTCAACAGCTCCTGCTGAAGCTTTTGCTTGTCTTCCTTATATTTTTCCTGAAGTTTCTCCATTTCTGGCTTAAGTTTCGCTATCTTAGCCATCGACTTCATACTCTTGTAGGTCAATGGAAATAGAAGAATTTTTACTACCAATGTCAGCAAAATAATCGCAATCCCGTAGTTTCCTGAATATGAATAAAACCACTTGAGTGCTTTGAGTAGTGGCACCGCAATAACTGTAGTCCAACCAAAGTCTACCGCATTCGTTAGACTTGGTGACACCGCCTCAAGGTATTCTAGTTGTTTTGGCCCAAAGTAGACTTTCAAAGGAATATAAATCTCAGCCCTTTTATCTGTGTTTAGTACTAATCGCGATTGGGCCGGACTAGTGCTAAAATTCTTGCCTGGCACAAACTGTACGCCGGACTTAGCCACCAAATCCTTATTGGCAACAACAGTTGAAAGTAGGAAATATCGGGTATTAATACCAACCCAATGAATGCCAGAGGCCTCTTCCAGGCGTTCTTCTAGGCCATCTGCAAAGGAGGCTTCCCTCCCCTCACGTCCCCAATAAAGAAGTTCTACCTTATCAGGAAACCCCCCAAGTATACTTCCGTCGGCATCATTTTCTCGCTTTGGGCTTCCATTCAAATCAAAAAAAACAAAGCCTGGAGGAGCCTGTTTGAATCGAAGCTTATAAAGAACATTGAGAGTATAGGGCGATTCATCCTTCGTCACCACCCGCTCAATTTCTAGCTTATTGCTTACAAACTTATCTGAGTAGCCAGAGTCGCTCGTCTCTAGAACCGTAAAGCGTAAAGCTGCCAAATTATATTCATTGTAGTTGGAGTCGGAAAAATTAAGCTTTAACTGGTTTGGAATACCCGTAACATGTTTGAGGTCTATTTCATGAGTCTTTGAGCTGTCGTCAAGATCAGCTTCTTTAAATTTCTCAAGACGCCACTCACTTAATAGGTTCTCAGAGTTACTAAGCAAAACTCTTGAATTGTCTAAATCCAAAGTTGTAATTTTAGCTGGGACACTTGGCTTTTCTGCAACAACTGGTTTGCCATCACTCGCAGTAGAAGAGCCTGTAGTAGAAAAATTTGCATTGCTTGTAGAAGAGCTTATTACTACCGTCTTCCCATTAGAAAGCCTCGCAGAGTTTTCTTTTGCTACTTGCTCTTTCTGGTGCTTTTGTTGGTACTCTTTCCAAGCTTTAACTTCTTGCTGATAAGGCTCCCAATAGGCCTTTTGCCATACCAACCAGATACCGATCGACAAAACAACTGCCGCGATTGTCTTTTTATCCATGACGTGTCCTTCTGAAATGATTCAACGCTGAGAGCTACCAAATTTATGCAGCCCCGGAAAGAATTTCTTTAATTTCAATTCTTTCGGCACAGTATCTAGGCCCGAGCTCCCAAATGGGTGGCATTTAAGTAATCGTGATACCGCAAGACAAAGCCCCACAAGGATTCCATGCCTCTTTAGCGCTTCTCTTCCATACTCAGAACAAGTCGGCTCAAAGCGACACCTAGCCCCAAAAAAATAAAAAATAGGTGAAATCAAGCATTTATAAGCCAAAAAAACGCCGTCTATTAGGGTGTTTTTAGCTTGGCCGGCTTGATTGAAGAAACTTTCCCATCTCATAGCGCATTCCCTCGATTCTAGCCTCTCTACTCATTTCGACTGCTTTTGCATGAGTGCGAACGATTACATGCAGATCGATATTGCGAAGTTCTGATTTAGAGTGCCGAAACCATTCACGAATCTGACGCTTAAAATGATTGCGGTCAATAGCATTGCCAGCCCTTCGACCTACGCTGAGCCCTAGACGCGATATCCCCTCTTGTGTACGCCAGCAAAACACAAGATTTCTATAGCCCTTTGACCGACCGGTGACCCTTATCGCTTTGAAGTCATTGGACTTCTTGAGTCTATGCTCAGGTCGAAAAGACCGAACTCTACCTTTTCTACCTTCATTCATGATAAAAACTGGGGTGTTTTAAGTGAAATACAACTGAGCCTTATTTAGAACCAATAGTAGAAACTAGTTGCTTACGCCCCTTGGCCCTACGGCGGCGAACTACCTCAGCGCCACCACTTGTAGCCATACGCGCGCGAAAACCATGCGTTCTTATTCTCTTTTTTCGGCTTGGTTGCCATGTTCTTTTCATAGTCGGAAAATTCTACCAACACCTCAGGTGTTCTGTCAAGGTGGCAACGCAAAACTATCCAACTCCGCCGTTCGCTCGTCGATACACTAGGTGTTATGAGACAGACTAAGATAGACTCAGTTTGCATTTTTTCACTTGACCCATCGAAGTCCTTGTCGAACTATCGTGGTTTTGCTATTGCCTTCTTTCACCTTTAACGGGAGTTGCTAGGTGGATGAATTAATAAATTGTGAAAAGGTGAACAATGACAATCCTTATGGACGGTAATTACAGCGGCCACTCGGGTCAAAATCCTCCAACTTTTTGGAAGGCTGTTCTCGATAAGCTCCAAGACCTTACTACACCCGACCAATTCAAGGTCTGGCTACTCCCTTTGGAAGTGGTTTCATATACAGACGGCAAACTGACCCTGCTCGTTTTAAATCCGTTTTTCAAAACATATGTTATAAATAATTTTGAACCATCAATTATCGACACAATGGAGATCGTGACTGGGCAAAGATGCACTATCACTTATTCCATCAGGACAGCCGCCACCGCTAGCACTAAAACTTCAGCGACCGGCCTTATGGTTGATACTAGTATAGGGCAGACCTCTCAACTAAAGCCAAGCTCTTTGGGAGCTAAATCAGAGTCCAATAATAGCTTTAGACAAATATCGATGAGCTCTTTACAAAACACAAAGGCAAGCCCAAGCCTATCTATCGATAGTTCAGGTCGATTGAACCCATCATTTTCATCACTGGTTTCTGGTAGTGGCTTAATTAAGACCCCTGGCCGTTACATTGATACGAGACATACCTTTGATAATTTTATTGTGGGGGCTGGAAATCAGTTCGCCTATGCTGCAACAAAGGGTGTGGCCCTAAGCCCAGGCGGAAAGCACAATCCGTTGCTAGTTTATGGCGCTTCCGGTCTTGGAAAGACGCACCTACTGCATGCTCTGGCGGTAGATGTATTAAAACGTACGCCATCGGCTAAGATTTGCTACTTGCCGGCTGAGCAGTTTGTAAATGATTTTATTGAGTCTACGAAAAAGAACGCAGTTAACCTCTTTAAATCAAAGTATAGAACTAACTTCGATATCTTCTTAATTGATGACATCCAGTTTTTTGCTGGAAAGGGCCGTTCACAAGAAGAGTTCTTTTATACGTTCAACCATTTATGCGAATCACATCATCAGGTTGTAATGACTAGTGATAATGCACCAAAGGATCTTTCTGGACTTGAAGCACGCCTTATAACACGGCTGCAACAGGGTCTTCTTGTTGATATTAAAGCACCGGATTTGGAGACTCGAATTGCTATTCTTAGGGCAAAGGCTGAATTAGATGATCTTTATTTGCCTGAAGATGTTTGCTTGATGATTGCATCAAATATTCGAAACAGTATTCGAGAACTCGAAGGTGCGCTAGTTCGTTTGGGTGCAGAAGCTTCCATTAACGGAACAGAAATCACTCTTGAAATGGCGAGCGAAGCGTTAAATGATATGTTTAGTGCTGGTAAGGGCGATGCTGTAAATGTCGACACCATTAAGCAGTTTGTTTCGCAGTATTTTAAAATCACGTTGAGTGAGATGGAATCGAAATCCAGAGCTAGAAAATTTGCTGAGCCTCGTCAGATTGCAATGTTTCTGACTCGTAAATACGCTAATAAGACCTATCCGGAAATTGCGTCTTTATTTGGTGGTAAGGATCACTCTACGGTGATTCATGCAATACGCAAAATAGAGAAAAACATGACAACTAGTACTGTGTTAAAAAAGCAAGTCGGAGAGATTCAACAGCTTCTATAGCTCCAAAACATGTCCTGGCCCAGAAAATGGTCTAAAACTCTAAAACAACCCTTGGTCTGACCCCGGTCAGCGTTTTGAGTGTTGCACTCTGCTTAAATTACTTGTGGGAAAAATGTGGGCAACCTCGGGATAATAAATAGATCGGGTTATCCACAAAACTGTGGATAATTATTCATTATGAGAAATTTACCGGTTAACCCTCGGTTATATGTCGCCAAGCAGCACAACGGTTATCCATATTCTTGAGTGATTAAATTTATTCATAAATTTAGCCACTTACAAATTAATCCACACTATTCACACCTGTGGATAATAAAAAACCTATGGTTATACTCAGTAAATGTGGGTGAATGCCATTTTTACCTTACAGTTTGTCCACAATTCTTTATATCGCTGTTTTACTAAATCAAATTACTACAATAATTTAATAGTTGTCCAATTTTTGCGGTGGATAACCATGTGGATAAATTATGACGCTATTTATTTTGCTAGCTATCCACAAAATACTTTTTGCTATTCACAAAATTCTGAAAATGATATTCAATGGAAGCCATTGTTAATAGAGGAGAAAAGGGAATATCCACAATCCCACGAGGACTACTACTACTACTATTTAAATATATAAAAAATCTTATTCTTTTGAATTGGGGATAGGAGCAAGAGATAAGCATGAAGATATCTATAAAAGAAAAAAAAGAACTTCTGGGTGCCCTGAGTAAGGTTCAAGGGGTTGCAGAAAAAAGAACCGCATTACAGCTCCTCACTAATATTTATCTACACGTTGGTAATGATTTACTCACAATTAAAGCAACCGATTTAGAGATAAGTATGGAAACATCTCTGCCCGTACATGTTGAAGAAACTGGAGGTGTAACAGCCTCGGCCAAAAATCTTTTTGAAATTGTAAAAGAACTTCCTTTAGAGCAGGAAGTAGAGATTGCTTCAAAAGATAATCATTGGATCGAAATAAATTGTGGTTCCTCTAAATTCAATATAATGGGAATTGCCCCAGAAAATTACCCCGCACTTCCAGACGCTAGTAACTGTACATTTGCTTGTCTTGCTCCTGAAGCATTAATGCAAATGATTGATCGTACTTTATTTGCAGTCTCTATAGATGAAACTCGTTATCACTTGAATGGTGTGTATTTAGAAAAAGGCGATGGCAATAGATTTAAAATGGTCGCAACGGATACGCACAGATTAGTATACTGTGAGAAAGAGTTATTCGCAGAGACTCCAGATTTTTTAAGCAAGGGTATTATTATTCCTCGCAAAGGCGTCCAGGAACTCCGTAAACTTCTGGATGTAAATAAGAAAAAATTAGCCGTTTCCCTTAACGGGAATCATTTAATTTTCAAGGATGGCGTAACGAATTTGTTCATTCGTTTGATAGAAGGGATATTCCCAGATTATCAAGGAACTATTCCAAAGAATAACCAGAACTTTATTAAAATGGATACGAAGGGTCTTATTGATTCGTTGAAGCGAGTTTCTTTGCTTGCAAACGAGAAATCTCGCGGGGTTAGACTCAAATTTCAGGGGAAAAAATTAAAAATTTCTACGAACAATCCGGATATGGGTGAGGCTAAGGAGTCTGTCAATACCAGTTATGAGGGCGATATCTTAGAGGTCAGTTTTAATGCTAGGTATTTAATGGATTCTGTTTCAGTTATTGATTCAGAGCAGGTTCTTATTTCTCTCAACAATAATGATAGCGATAGAATGAGCCCAGGGGTTATTCAGGTTCCAGGTAGTGAGGATTATCTCTGCGTATTGATGCCAATGAGCCTTTAGTTTTTAAAGGTGAAATAAGTGCAGCTATCGGAAATTAAGGTTTCCAATTTTAGAAACCACAAGCAAATCGCAATCTCTTTCACAGATCGAATTACAGTACTTACTGGAGAGAACGGGGCTGGTAAAACGTCTCTACTGGAAGCCATTTCAATTTTGGGGTCGGCTCGATCTTTTCGCAGTGGGAAAATTGTCGACCTAATAAAGCATGGAACAGAGCGGTCAGTGATTGAGGGTTTAGTGCGGTGCGAGCTTTACGAGAACTCAATTCGCGCCGAGTTAAAGCCTACACGCAAGGCCATGACCCTTAACGGGAAAAAGTTGCATCAGGTTCGGGATTTAATGCATGTAATGCCTTTTGTTATTTTTAGCCCAGCTGACCACCGAATCGTTGAAGGGGATGCTAGTGATCGGCGTTTGTTTTTGAATAAGGCTGTTTCCCAGTGGGATTTTAATTATGCTGATGACTTACGGGGATTTCAGCGGGTTCTCCTTCAGCGGAATCGCATCCTAAAAGAAAATAAGGGGAATTTTGGAGTTCTCCATCAGGTATCCAAAAGCTTGTCCCCATGGGACGAACAATTTATTCACTATTCTATCGCGCTAACTAAATCACGAACTCGCTACCTCCAGGAGTTCGAAAATGTATACGTGGTTTGTTACAAAACACTCGCCAATAAGAGCAATTTAGTGGGAATAAAATACATCTCTAGTCTCTTTGAAAATCCAGGAAAAGATACTGAAAATAAAGAGGAAATCATTAAAGAAAAATTGCAAGAATCTCTTAAAGAAGATATGCTGCGCGGCAGTACAAATATAGGGCCTCATAGAGATGAAATTTCATTGACCATCGACGGAAATCAAGCGAAATTCTACAGTTCTCAGGGAGAGAAAAAAACAATCGCATTAGCCTTGCGATTAGCAGAAGTTGACTTGATTCAACGACAGCATAAAAAGGCGCCGATGTTACTGGTAGACGATGTATCGTCGGAGTTGGATTGTAATCGCAGGCAAGCCCTAATAGGGCTGTTGCGAGAAGGTGATTCCCAAGTGCTTATTACAGCGACGGAATTACCAATGGACCTACTCGATGGTATGGATCTTCCATTTGATCATTTTGATCTAACAGGAGAAATTTAGGTATGTCGACAACGACGAATAACCAATACACAGCAGATAAAATTAAAGTTCTCGAAGGACTAGAGGCGGTTCGTAAGCGCCCAGGTATGTATATCGGCGACACAACTACTCGTGGTCTGCACCACTGTGTATGGGAAATTGTTGATAACGCAATTGATGAAGCTCTTGCGGGGTTTTGTACACACGTTACGATTACAGTTCATCCAGATAACTCCGTAACAGTTTTGGATGACGGACGAGGCATCCCCACAGGATTACATTCATCTGGGAAGTCTGCGGTTGAAGTTGTTATGACAAAGCTCCATGCGGGCGGTAAATTTAATGAAGAGGGCGGGGCTTATAAAATATCTGGTGGTTTACACGGTGTTGGCGCATCAGTTGTAAATGCACTTTCAAAAAATTTGCGCGTAGAGGTTCGACAAGATGGGCAGGTGTTTGAGCAGCGATATGCTCAAGGAACACCGAAATCTGATTTTTCAGTAATTGGTAAAACGGATAAAACTGGAACTTTGATTCAGTTTTTCCCAGATCCAGAAATATTTGAAACCATAGAATTTAATAAAGACACCTTGGTTAATCGATTGCGTGAATTAGCTTTTCTAATGAAAGGTTTAAAGATCTCGCTTGTGGATGAGCGTGTCGGTGAAACTTTTGACTTCTATTATGAAGGCGGGATTTCTGAATACATTAAGTATTTAAATAAGGCTAAGGGTAAATTGCATGACGAAGTAATAGTAATGGACGCTGAAAAAAGTGATATTGAAATTAGTGTTGCTATGCAATGGAATGATTCTTATTCTGAGAATATTCTTTCTTACACAAATAATATCAATACCCATGAAGGCGGCACACACGTATCGGGCTTTAGAACTGCGCTCACTCGTGTAATTAATAATTACGCGAAACAAAACGGGCTCTTTAAAAACCAAAAGGAAACCCCTGGCGGTGAAGACATACGGGAAGGGCTAACTGCTATTATTAGCGTAAAGGTTATTAACCCGCAATTTGAAGGACAGACGAAAACAAAGCTTGGTAACTCGGAAGTTGAAGGCTTAGTGCAGTCGGCAGTTAGTGAAAAGCTCCAAATATACCTTGAACAGGCACCATCAACAGCGAAAAAGATTGTACAAAAAGCTATTCTAGCGGCGAACGCTCGGATTGCTGCGCGAAAAGCTAGAGACCTAACTCGAAGAAAATCGGCTTTAGATTTAGGTGGGCTACCAGGAAAAATGGCCGATTGCCAAGAGAAAGATCCTGCGCTTTCTGAGTTGTATATTGTAGAGGGTGATTCTGCGGGTGGCTCGGCTAAGCAAGGTCGTGAAAGAAAATTTCAGGCTATTTTACCACTTAAAGGCAAAATTCTTAATGTAGAAAAAGCGCGTTTCGATAAAATGCTTGGCTTTGAAGAAATTAAGATATTGATCACAGCGCTCGGCACATCTATCGGTAAAGAATTATTTGATATTTCAAAGTTACGCTATCACAAGGTTGTAATTATGACCGATGCGGATGTTGATGGCGCCCATATTCGCACTTTGTTATTAACGTTCTTTTATCGTCAGATGCCAGAGATTATAGAACGTGGCTATCTCTATATTGCTCAACCACCACTTTATAAAGTGAAAAAAGGTAAAAAAGAGCAATATTTGAAAGATGAAAAATCGTTGAATGACTACTTATTAAAAAATGCGCTTGACTCTGTGAGTATTGTTAAAGGCAAAAAAGTATTGGCAACATCGGAATTATCGAGCGGTTTAAACTCTATGATTCAATTAGAAGAAGAACTAACGAAACTTGCTTTTCGGATGGAAACAGAAGTTGTTAAGGCATTAATTCTTAGCGAGACGGACGGGGCCGGGGTCTATCAAGATAAAGCAAAATTTGAAAATTTCGTTACGCTTGTGGAAAATTTCTGTAGAGATCGTGGGATAAAAGATATTCAATCGACAATAAGTGCTGATAAAGAACATTCTTCTTTTAGCGTAGAAATAGTTACGACTACTGATGTAGGCAGAAAAAATACAGTTTTAGACCACAACTTTTTTACTTCGACTGAGTATGAAAACCTGATGCGCCTTAAGCGGAATATTGGGGATATGATTATAGGCCCATTTGAAATCAGAACATCTTCTAAGGCTCAGGGGAAACCTGCTGGTGAGGATGCTGTAAATGGTGAAAAAGATGTTGATGAAATTTTGCGTGAAGATCTTGCAAGGGATTTAGCGGCTAACCAGGCTCGAGAAGCTTTTGAATTAAATAAAAAAATTCTTAGTATTGCTAAAAAAGGAATTTCAATTCAGCGATATAAGGGTCTTGGTGAGATGAATCCAGAGCAGCTCTGGGAAACTACTATGGATCCGGCTATTCGAATTCTGTTGCGGGTAACGATTGATGATGCAGCTGCATCGGATCAAATTTTCTCCACTTTGATGGGGGATGCTGTGGAGCCACGAAGACAATTTATTCGTGAAAACGCACTAAAAGTGAAAAACCTCGACGTTTAGATAATTTGGAATATTTATTTTATGGCTGATCAAAACGATAAATCGATTGTAGATATTAATATCGAAAAAGAGATGCGTAATTCGTATCTTGATTATGCGATGAGTGTCATTGTAGGACGTGCACTTCCTGATGCAAGAGATGGCTTAAAGCCGGTGCATAGGCGAGTTCTTTATACAATGCATGAGATGGGTAACCACTGGAATCGGGCATACAAAAAGTCAGCGCGCGTAGTGGGTGATGTGATGGGTAAATACCATCCGCATGGTGATGGCGCAATTTACGATACAATTGTGCGACTTGCACAAGACTTTAATATGCGATACGTCCTCGTCGATGGGCAGGGTAACTTCGGCTCTGTTGATGGTGATTCAGCGGCAGCGATGCGTTACACCGAAATAAGAATGGCGCGAATTGGAACTGAGTTACTAGCCGACATTGAGAAAGAAACGGTAAATTTTGTTCCTAACTACGACGGCTCGACAGCCGAGCCTAGTGTGCTTCCAGCAAGGATCCCGAATTTGTTGGTTAATGGTTCATCCGGTATTGCTGTGGGGATGTCGACCAATATCCCTCCCCATAATTTGAGTGAAGTTTTAGATGGTGTAGTAGCAACGATAAAAAATCCTGATGTTTCAATTGATCAGTTGGCAGAGATAATCCCAGGCCCAGATTTCCCGACGGGAGGATATATTTTAGGCCGTGACGGCATTGAATCTGCCTATAAAACTGGTAGAGGGATTATTAAAATCCGTGGGCGTGTGGATATTGAGGAAGGCAAGCGGGATAAGCAACGTATTATAATTTCTGAACTCCCGTATCAAGTTAACAAAGCGAAGTTAATTGAAAAAGTTGCCCATCTTCATCGAGAGAAAAGAATTGAAGGCATTGCGGCGATTCGTGATGAGTCTGACCGCAAGGGCATGCGTGTGGTTATTGAGCTTAAGAAGGGCGAAAGTGCGGATGTGATTGTTAATCGCCTTTATAAACTTACTCAGCTCTCTGATAGTTTTGGCATTATCACTTTAGCTCTGCATAATGGGCAGCCAAAACTTCTTAATCTGAAAGCCTTCTTAAAAGCATTTATTGACCATCGCAAGACAATCATTATTCGTCGTACTATTTTTGATTTACGAAAGGCTGAGGCAAGGGCCCATATTGTAGAAGGCCTGTTGAAAGCTATTGATAACATTGATCCAATCGTGGCATCAATAAAGAAGTCAAAAAATCCAGGAGAAGCAAAAGCACAACTTCAAGCACAATTTAAGTTCTCAGAAATCCAAGCGCAAGCCATCCTTGATATGCGCCTACAACGCCTAACTGGGCTTGAGCGCGAGAATCTTCAAAGGGAGTTAAACGAGCTTAAGAAACTAATTGCTAAGCTTAAGGAGATTCTTGCAAACGAACGGCTTGTTTTTGATGAAATTGTTAAAGAGAGTGAAGAGATTAAGCAAAAGTATGGTGAGAAACGTCGGACAGAGATTACAGGGCACTCTGCTGACTTAGATGAAGAAGACTTGATCCAAGAAGAGGATATGGTCGTATCGATAACTAGTCAGGGTTATATAAAACGAAATTCTGTGAATCTCTACTCGACGCAAAAGCGTGGTGGCAAGGGGATTAAGGGCACAAGCACTAATGATGAGGATTTCGTTTCACACCTTTTCGTAGCGGACACAAAATCTTACATCCTTTTCTTTACGAACCTCGGGAAAGTGTACTGGTTAAAAGTGCATAAAATTCCAGAAGTAAGTCGTACTGCTAAAGGCCGTGCAATTGTAAACTTGCTAAATTTATCTAAGGTAGAGACTATTTGTTCTGTAGTTCCTGTGACTAACTTTAAGGTCAATGGCCATATTGTCATGGCGACAAAGAATGGAACAGTTAAACGAATTGAGCTTTCTCAATTCTCTAACCCACGAAACGGTGGAATTATTGCACTTAAAATTAACCCCGGTGATATGCTTGTTAACGCAATGTATGCGAATGATGATTCTGATGTTCTTATTTGCTCAAAGGATGGAAAGAGTATCCGCTTCAAAGCGGGGGCTGTTCGTGCAATGGGTAGGGCTGCTGCTGGTGTTCGTGGGATGGAGTTAGGTGGGTCTGATTCAGTCGTAGGAATGACAGTATTGGATGCAGATGAATCTGAGCGAGACCTCCTTTCCGTAACAGAGAAGGGCTATGGAAAGCGCACTAGGGCTTCTCAATATCGAGCTCAAACGCGTGGTGGCAAAGGAATAATCACTATGAAGGCCACAGGTAAGACAGGGAGTATTGTTTCGGTTCAGGCAGTACGAGACTCTAGTGACCTAATGATTATTTCAAATAAGGGCCAAATTGTTCGAATTAAGAACTCTGATATTTCTACCATGGGACGAAATACCCAGGGGGTACGATTAGTTAAGCTTAAGGATGGGGAGCGAGTTGTGGCTGTGCAGCCGCTCGTGCAGGACGAAGACTAAGGCTGTTAAGATAGAAAAAGGTACAAATGAGGAAATATTATGTGCTTTTTGTGACTCTTTTACCTATTTTAGGTGCGTGCAATGCCAAATCTTCTAAAAATCAATACGACCTAGCGGAAAGATTGTTCGAAGAAAAAAAGTATGGAGCGTCAGTCCATGAATTTCGTAAAGTAGTAAAAAAAGACCCGAAATCAGAGTTAGGAATAGATTCTTTATATAGGGTTGGTGTGATTCAACGACTTTATTTACATAAGCCAAACCTTGCGATTCAATCCTTTCAATCACTTTTATCTCGAACAGAGGACCCAGACCTTGAACGGAAAATAAGAGAGATGATTGGAGAAATGTACTTCTCTGATTTTAACGACTTCCAGCAAGCCGCCAAGCTTTACGCTATACTTGTTAAAGATAAGTCGCCAAAGAATAAAAAAAGAGCCTTCTACCTTTATCGTTACGGAAGAGCCCTCTTCCTTATGGGTAATTTCAAACAAGCCCTGGACGCCTTTGGAGAAATTGAAGAAAAGTACTCGGATGGCCGGTTTTACGAGAAAGCGAGGCTTGCCCTCGGCGACACTTTAAACTCTTCCGGTCAATGCCATAAAGCAATAAAGGCATATGAGGAGCTCTCTAAGTCTTCAGACAAAAAAATTCGCAGTATGTCCATTTTTGGGATGGCCAACTGTTATGAAGAAATAGATAACTTAGACAAAGCCTACGACCTACTTACCTCTATAAAGGACTCTTATTCAACACCGTACGTTGTTGACTTAAAAATGAAAAAAATTAAACGACGCAAAATATTACGCCGTCGATGATATAGTTTTTCTATGAAATGGGAGCGCCTAGAGCGTAAGTTTTGGCCTGTTTTTTTGGTACTTTTGCTCCTTGGAGTAGGAGTTTCCGCTTACTTTTATGGGCTTTTTGGGCTTACAGTAACGAGTGTAGTCGCAGCACTCCTTAGCCTGGGGTTTAAGTGTACTGCCCTATTAGTGGCTGCAATCACTAAAGAAAAATCATTTGATATATTTACTTTGATTTTAATCTCAGCAGGCAAATTTATGGTTTGGATCCTCATTGGATCAGCCCCATTTATGTTTCCTCGAACATTCGGCTGGCCCTATGCCGTCGGTTGTGGGATCTATCTACTGGCTACTTTTGCGGCCGCATTTATTGCCGTCCGCCGCATT
Source organism: Oligoflexia bacterium (assembly GCA_011087955.1). Lineage (GTDB taxonomy): Bacteria > Bdellovibrionota > UBA1018 > CAIPTA01 > JAALKR01 > JAALKR01. Next base: position 23,944 of record JAALKR010000004.1, on the reverse strand, counting down.
TAAGGGAAAACCCATGCAACTTGATCCTGAGTGGATGAAAAAAAGTGCTATTTTTGGCCTGGTTTCCGTCGAGCTTGTGGCGTATATTGGCGGCGCGTTTTTGATTGGAAAATGGTTAGATAGCCGGCTTGGGCTGGCGCCATTGCTAGCGGTTTTCTTTTCTTGTTTTGGGTTAGGGTTGGCCGTTTGGAAGATTTTGAATTGGTTAAAAAAAGAACAAGCTAAGGTAAAGCGTAAAGATAAAGATGAAAATTAGTAAAGGGAAAGAGGATTAAGCCGTAGTGGATCATCAGTTTACGTTACTAAAATACGTACCAGGGTTTGCTGAGCTTCCTTATCATGTAGCTACCGCTTTATTCGTTGTAGTCCTTTTGGTTGCGCTGACGGCGATTGCACGGGCAAAATTAGCGGCCGCAGGAACAAATGTTATTCCTGGCGGGAAAATTTCATTTCTAAATATTTTTGAAATGATCGCCGAAGGGCTTTACAGTTTTGTTGAGAGTATGCTTGGTAAAGATGCACCTAAATACTTCCCGTTAATTGGCTCTTTATTCCTATTTATTTTCTTCAGTAATATTCTTGGTCTTTTCCCGGGAATGCTGCCTCCAACGCAGGACATGAATACTACGCTTGCGATTGGCCTATTTGTTTTTGTTTACTATAACTGGATTGGTATCAAAGAGGCGGGCATGGATTATTTGAACCATTTCCTAGGCCCAGTTCTTTGGATTGCGCCGCTTCTTTTAGTTATTGAATTAATTTCTCATATGGTTCGGCCATTCTCACTTGCTTTGCGCCTATCAGGCAATATGACCGGTGACCATATGGTACTTGGTGTGATGACTGATCTTGCTCCAGCAGGGCTTGGCATTCCAATTCCATTTTATTGTCTAGGCCTGATGATCTGTTTCATTCAGGCTTTTGTTTTTACACTTTTAACCATGGTTTATATCGCAATGGCGAGAGATTCTGCTCACCATTGATATAGTTTAACTTATTATAGGGAGATACAAATGAATAAGTTGTTAACAACATCAATTGCATTGGCAGTATTTTTTATGCCTTTTTTAGCGTTTGCAGCAGATGATCGCAGTATGGCATTCGCTCAACAACCAGGTGGTGGCATGTGGTTTATCGCTAAAGCATTAGCGATTGGCCTAGCAGCGATTGGCGGCGCACTTGGACAAGGGAAGCTAGTATCTTCAGCCCTTGAAGGCATTGCACGCAACCCAGGAGCAGCTAGTCAAATCCAAATTCCAATGATTCTTGGAATCGCATTCGTAGAATCTCTAGTGATTTTTGCGCTTGTAGTCGCGTTCACTATGTAAGTTATTACAAGTATTCTAAAAATCGGCGGCAGCTAGAGCAATGCTACTTTGGCTGCCGTTTTTTTGCGCTCAGTTTGTTATGCTTTCTATGGAGGGGCGAGGCATCTTATGGACTTTAAAGACAACATTTTCCGGCAATACGATATTCGCGGCGTGGTGGGCAGCGATTTCACCGAGGAGTTTGCTTACGGCCTGGGCCGAGCTTACGCCCGCCTAGCGAAAGAAATCAACAAAAAAGAATCGATCAAAGCTTCTGTAGGTAGGGATTGTCGCGCAAGTGGAGGCTCGATTTCTGAATTCTTAATTGCTGGGATGGAGTCATCCGGTTGTAAAGTTATTAATCTCGGAATGGTCACAACGCCAATGACCTATTTTAGTATCCACCAATTTGATTTAGATGGTGGAATCATGGTTACGGGCTCTCACAATCCTCCGGAATATAACGGCTTTAAAATTTGTGTGGGGAAAGGCACTTTGTTTGGCGACCAAATTCTTACACTTCGTCAATATATGCATGAAGAGGGATTGGATCTTTCCAAGGCCAAGCGAGCCTCTATCAAAAAAACTGATGTTTTCACCCCGTATCTATCTTATCTAAAAGAAGAGTTTAAAGAGCCGTTTGGGATGAAACTAATTGTTGATGCAGGAAATGGGTCTGCAGGACCAGTAGCCCCTCAAATTCTTCGTGAATTAGGGTGTGAAGTTAAAGAAATGTTTTGCGAGCCAGACGGTAGGTTTCCAAACCATGAAGCCGACCCTACGGTTGCGAATAACTTAGTTGATCTGCAAAATGAACTAGCAAAAGGTGGGTTTGATCTTGGAATTGCTTTTGATGGTGACGCGGATAGAATTGGTGTCGTTGCTAGGAGTGGGAGAATTATTTGGGGCGATGAATTGATGGTGATTCTCTCCAGGAGCGTTTTAGAGGAAAACCCAGGCGCTACAATCATTTCAGAAGTTAAAAGTTCTTCTAGATTGTACAATGATATTCGTGCACGCGGCGGGAACGCGATCATGTGGAAAACAGGCCACTCCTTAATTAAAGCAAAAATTAAAGAAACAGGCGCGTTGCTGGCGGGCGAAATGAGTGGGCATATTTTCTTTTCCGACCGATTCTTTGGGTTTGATGACGCGCTTTATGCTGGCTGCCGACTTTTAGAGATTTTGAAGAAAAATGAAAAAACTGTGGAAGAATGCATTGCGGATCTTCCACCAGTATTTAATACCCCTGAAATTCGAGTTGATTGTGATGATGAGCTCAAATGGAAAATTATCGAAGAGTTAAAGAATCAGATGAAAGATGAATATAATGTTAACGATATTGATGGTGTCCGGATTGATTTTGAAGATGGTTGGGCTTTAGCGCGTGCATCTAATACTCAGCCTGTTATTGTCACCCGTTTTGAAGCAAACTCTCAAGTTCGACTCAACGAAATTAGAGCCTATTTTGAAAATAAAATTTCTAATATAATGAAATAAGAGTGCTGCAATGAATGATTCAATTGTAATTAAAGGCGCGCGCGAGCATAATTTACAAAATTTAGATCTCGTCGTACCACGAAATCAATTGGTTGTTTTTACGGGGCTCTCTGGCTCGGGGAAGTCTACCTTAGCGTTCGATACGATCTATGCGGAAGGGAGAAGGAAATACGTAGAAAGCCTCTCCGTATACGCGAGGCAATTTGTCGATAAACTTAATAAACCAGATTTAGATTCTATTGAAGGTTTATGCCCTTCTGTATCCATTGAGCAAAGAGTTACGAGTCGAAACCCACGTTCGACAGTCGGCACGATTACAGAAATATACGACTATTATCGACTCTTGTACTGTAAGGCCGCTGAAAAATCAGATGATATGGATGATAGTCTCCCTACGTTTTTATCAGTGACAAAACTTGTTCAGAGTTTACTAAAAAAACTAGATGGAGAGCGCGTACTTATCATGGCTCCGGTAGTTAGGGCTAGAAAAGGTGCACACAAAAAAGAAGTCTCAAAGGCCCTATCTAAAGGGTATATCCGTGCTCGAGTAGATTCGAAAATTTTAGAGCTAGACGAAACAAAAACACTAGATAAAAATAAGCCACATAATATCGACATTGTAATCGATAGGCTTATTATAAAGCGCGCTTCGGCGGCAAGAATTGAGAAATCCATACAAAACTCTCTAGAGTTTTTCCCAGAGCGTCTCATCATTTATGTGGTTGGTGACGCTCGAGATTATGAATATCGTGTAATGGATAAGAGGTTAAAAGGGAGTTCAAGCGAAACAAGTAAGCTTGATCCACGAATTTTTTCTTTCAATAGCCCTTTAGGTGCATGTGAAACCTGCAAAGGACTGGGGTTTCGAATTGTTTTTGACTCGGAAAAAATAATTTTAGATAAGGCGCTACCAATCAATGAAGCAGTTTCTCAAACTTGGATGGGCAGAACTCGAGCAGAGCGATTGCGTAGGGAAGAAATATTTTCAGCGGTTAGTAAATATTATAAAATTGATTTAAAACTGCCCTACTGTCGACTCTCCGATAAGGTGAAAAATATTTTTCTCTACGGCACAGGCAAAGATGAAATTCAGTTTAAATTCAAAGGGAAAGAAAAGAGTTTTAGGTCTAAGCAACCGTTTATTGGGGTCATTAATGAATTAAATAAGAAAGCTAAAAATACAGATAGAAACTCAGATGAATTCTTAAGGTTGCGCGAGTTACAGACGAAATTGTGTTGTTCTGCGTGTGTGGGCTCTCGCTTGCGGCCCAGTAGTCTGACGTTTAAAATTCAAAATTTAAATATTACGCAACTTGCGCAAAAATCAATTTCTGCTGCAATTGAATTTTTTGACAACTTAAAGCTGAGTGTTGCAAAGCAGGAGGTTTGTAAGGAAATTCTAATCCAAATTAAATCACGCCTCATTTTTTTGGATAAAGTTGGGCTTTCTTACATTGCTATCGATAGAGCAGCGAATACTTTGTCTGGCGGAGAAACCCAGCGAGTGCATTTGGCTACACAAATGGGGAGTTCTCTTACGGGGGTCTTATACGTTCTAGATGAGCCATCAATCGGTCTCCACCAAAGAGATAACGAAAAGGTAATTTCTTCTTTAGATAACCTAAAGAAGAATGGGAATTCCGTTATCGTCGTTGAGCATGATAGAGATACTATTAAAGCGGCCGATTATGTCTTTGATATGGGCCCTGGCGCTGGAGAGCGCGGTGGAAAAATTGTAGCTCAGGGGACACCCGATGAGTTGCTTTCTTCCAATGAAAGTGTAACTGGGGATTATTTACGTTCGATAGAAAGCGTTAGTATCCCGGCGAGAAATTTTGATTTTAAAAAATCAAAAAAAATTCGAATTAAAGGGTGTACGCACAATAATTTACAAAATATAGATGCTGAAATTCCACTGGGTGCACTCGTTTGTGTCACAGGTGTTTCTGGATCTGGAAAATCTTCATTAATCATAAAGACGCTGATACCAGCCTTAAAAGGAATTATGAAAGGTGGTGACGACTCAAATTCCTTCTATGCAGCGATATCCGGGGATGAGAATTTAGATAGAATTATTCAGGTTGACCAAAGTCCTATAGGGAGAAGCCCTAGGTCTAATCCTGCGACGTACTCTGGGGTCTTTAATCACATTCGTGATCTTTATACGAATACTCGAGAATCTAAAATACGTGGGTATAAACCGGGGCGATTTTCTTTTAACGTCAAAGGCGGCCGTTGTGATGTTTGTGAAGGGGCGGGAGTAGTTCGGATAGAAATGAGATTTCTTCCAGATGTTTTTATAACTTGCTCTGACTGTAATGGGAATCGTTACAATCGAGAAACTCTTATGGTTCGCTATAGAGGAAAGAACATTTCTGAGGCGTTAAATCTCTCTATTGAAGATGCAGTAGAATTCTTTGGTGCAATTCCAAAGATTGTTCGGCCGCTACAAATTCTCAATGAAGTGGGCCTTGGATATATTAGGTTAGGTCAACCAGTCACAACGCTTTCAGGCGGTGAGGCGCAAAGGATGAAGCTTGCTAAAGAACTTATTAAGCGGCCGACAGGAAAAACCTTGTATGTTTTGGATGAACCGTCCACGGGGCTACATTTTGCAGATATTGAGCGATTGCTTTATCTGATAGATCGATTAGTTCGAGCAGGAAACTCCATTATTGTGATTGAGCACAATATGGATATTATTAAGAATAGTGACTATGTGATTGATCTTGGGCCAGATGGTGGGGATGCAGGCGGAGAGATAGTGTGCGTAGGCACGCCGTGTGAAATTGTAGGCTCCAAGAAAGGGTACACAGCAAAGCATTTGGCGGAATATTTCAATTAATGCAGAATCAATATTTGCCCATTGAAGAAATAAAGGAGCTTCACTTCGAACTAACGGAGGAATGTAATGCTTCATGCCCTATGTGCGCGCGGAATGTCCACGGCTCTATAGAAAACCCTTTTTTAGGAGGGCATCAGTTAGACTTAGATTTTTTTCAGAGACGGATAAATTGGGAAGAATTGAGCGCACTTCATCACATAATGTTATGTGGCGTTTTTGGTGATCCTGTAGCCGCTCAAGACTGCTTACCCATTATTAGGTTTTTTAAAGAAAAACAAATTCCATCAGTCTATCTTTATACCAATGGTGGGTTAAGAAATGAAAGATGGTGGGAGAGCTTAGGAGAAATTCTTTCTGATCCTGAAGATTTAGTTGTTTTTGGTATTGATGGGTTGGGTGATACAAACCATTTATATCGTCGCGAGGTGAAGTGGGAGCGGTTAATGGCAAATGTCAAAGCTTTCATTTCAAGTGGAGGTAATGCCCGTTGGGATTTTCTTGTGTTTCAACATAATCAACACCAAGTGGAGTCTGCTAAGGAATTTGCCAGCGAGCTAGGGGTTAAAAAATTTCGCTTACGAAAGACATCAAGATTCTCAAACCCAAGTGTTCGAAAAGGCTCAGCCCCTTTTAAAGTGCTCAAAAAGCAAACTTCTAAGGACAATTTTTCAAGGTTAGCTAAAAAGAAATTTAAGGATGAGGAAATTGAATACAGTCTTCATCAACCTACAATTCAAAAATATACTAACGATGCAACAAATTCCGGGTTGTCGAAATTGTTTAAAAAATATGGTTCTTTTGAAAACTATATGAACAATATTGAGATTTCTTGCATATACAGAGAAAAGTTTAAACGTGTTTATATAAGCGCAGATGGCAAGCTATGGCCGTGTTGCTATATTGGAGGAGATCGAAAGACCTGGGATTCTTCTCATATCTACCGAGAAAACATTAAAAAAAATATAATAGAGCGCTATGGCGAGAATTTTAATAGCTTGAAAAGAAAAAGCCTGTCCGAAGTTTTTAACCACGCCTGGTTTAAAGACAGGCTAGTTCGTTCATTTGGGGAAAGTACGAAAAGCAGCAGTAATCCAAGGCTTTTGAAGTGTGCTCGAACCTGTGGAAAGATGTTTAACCCCATTCTTTCTCAAAGTGAGGATCAAAAAGTAAAAATCTCTAAGCTTAATAGGGGGTCAGATATATTTTTTCTTTCCTATGATGAAAAAAAAGCAGATAGAAATTGGTGTGAAGTAAAGAGTAGATTTTCTAGAGCGAAACGTGTTCATGGGGTTAAAGGAATTTTTAATGCCCATAGAGAGTGTGCTTTGCAGAGCGAAACCCCATATTTTTTTGTGGTAGATGGAGATAGTGAGCTTTTACCTAAATTTAGTTTTGATTCCTCTAATCTAAACTTGGAAGATGGAGCGGTTTATGTGTGGCGCGCGCTAAATCCAGTGAATGGATTAATTTATGGATATGGAGGTGTCAAGCTCTTCTCAAAGTCTTTATTTAGAGATGCAGTCCCTCTTGAGGAGAGGATGTCTACCATGGCGGACATGTCTACTACAATTGCTAATGGAAAATACATAGTTATTCATAAATTAGCTAGCGTGACTCATTTTAATACTAGTCCATTTAATGCATGGAGAGGCGCTTTTCGCGAATGCGCAAAATTAGCGGCCCAAACAATTAAAAACCAAAATCAGAATGATACAAATCAAAGATTATATGTGTGGAAACATAGGTGGGCTTATGGCGCAGAGTTTGGAGATTGGTGCGTTAAGGGGGCTAAGGCAGGAGCGGCCTTTGGCTTTCAGTATGTTAATGAAAAAGAAAAGCTATCTCAAATTAATGATTTTTCTTGGTTAAATGAGCGCTTTGAAAAGTCTATCTTTTTGTCTAGCTAGTGTTAGGGGGAAAAGGTGGGTGTTGAGAAAGAAAAAATTTATACTTCATCACGCAGCAGCCCAAAATCTGACTTTGGACCTAGAGCTTTTTTGCTTTTGGTGGCCAGTGCATTAGAAAATTGTGGGACGTCCCCAAGAGATATAGCGTTGTTGAAAACGATGATAGGTTTACACCCTGAGATGATTCCTAAAATTCAAAACGCATTTTCAAAAGGTCAGCTTGCGTCTAAGAGATGGTTATGTGAAGAGCTATCTAACCACATTGATACTTCTCAAAAAGAGATATTGGTCCTAGGCGGCTGGATAGGCCTATTGCCATATTATTTGATAAAATTTCTTACGGAAGACCTATACCCTAAACGAGTATATTCTCTAGATATTGACCCAGATTTTGAGCGAATAGTAGATGGGATTAATTATATTGATCGCATTCAGGAATGGCGAATTAAAGGCATAACAGGTGATATGTATTGTGTCGATTATTCAGGGGCAAAAACTAATATAAAGAGAGCTGATGGCTCAGTATGCGAGGTTTTTTTGCAGCCCGATATAATTATAAATACATCCACAGAGCATTTAAAATATCCAAGGCAGTGGTGGGGGCGGATCCCAAAGGGGAAAAAATTTGTAATTCAGTCGAATAATTTAGTTTCAGAAGCGGAGCACCACTCTTGCGTGAATTCTTTGGACGAATTTAAAGATATGTTCCCAGCGGCTAATGTCTATTTTAATGGAGAGCTTAACCTAGGGCACTACGATCGATTTATGATTATTGGTGAGAGATAAAATTATTTTAGTAGTCCGTGGCGGTCTTCACTGCCTTTGATCCTTTGTATATCTGGGCTCTCGTTAGAATCAATTTTATCTTGATTTATCCTAAGGCCATTTTCGGCGGAAGAATCCTTTGCCTTTGAAACATTTATGGCCCAAGAGCATGTGCAACGATGTTTCGTGCAAATAATAGGCGAAGCAGGAAACTCGAAATTTTCGTAAACATTTCCAAGCTTACCGCCGACTCTGCAACTTGATCGATAAATATCGCCACTTGGATAGATATGCAGTCGCTCAATACCAATCCAGCATTTCCAATCTATAAATTTATTGAGTTTCCTTAAACTAACATCATTGGCGTTAGATAGATTTGAGCTAAGTTTTCCATTTTCATCACGCCATATTTCTTCAGTATTGACGTTTGTCGAAAAAATCAAATCTTTCAAGTAGCTTAGTTCTTCTTCAGAGTAGTATCCATAGTCATTCCTAACTAAGCTTTTTTTCCCATAGTCGCGAGCCTCAATGGGTCTATTTTTAATTCTTTCTGGCAGAATTGGTTTGTCACTCTTATCAAAGAGAGGACGAATGCGACGAATGATATAAGGGATTTCCTTTTCTTTAAGTTCTTTAATTACTTCCTTAGCTTCTTCAAAATAGCCTGGCACCATCATAACATTTACTTGCATAAATTTATTTTTGTCCTCATCGCCGAGTAGCTTAAACTCTTCGTGAACCCTCCGGATGGTGTTCATAGTTCGGTGATATTTTTGCTCAAAATGAACAGAAAAAGTGTAGGAGGTCATATATGGCAACATATCTACGTAAAGCTTGGGACTACGGCTGCCGTTAGTGATTATGTTTAAATCTATTCCCTTGCCGTGCATATAAGGAATAATTCTATGAATGTCAGGATGAATAGATGGCTCTCCACCTCCTAGGAGCAGCATTAGGTGACGCCCTTTCGTCCGCTCAATTAATAGGTCTACAGCCTTAAAAATATCTTTCGTATCTGCATATCCGGAGCGGACATATTCTGCGCAATAGGTGCAAGAAAAATTACATAGCAAACCGATAAACCATTCAATTTTTGTCACGTTGGCATAAAAGCCTCTATTGTGTTGAATAGCAACTAACTGCGCATTTTCCATTATTAGTGTTATCCTATCTGTGTTTGGTCAAAAGAACGCATTCGAGCACTAATTTGGTCTTCGAAATTATCAGTACGATACTGCTCATTGATATTTTGAGGTTTTAAGAAGTTCTTAGCATGCTCACTTAATTCCGGAAGCACGAGCTCAATTGATTGGTTTCGAATATAGTCTAATTTTTTCGAATAATGCCAAAATTTAGGGAGTTCGTGGGAGCTGTCTTTGTCGTGCATGAGGAGCTCATAACCATCAAGGATTTTTTCAATGGAAGTCACCATCCAATTTTTTGAGAAGCGAAAGCCAGAGAAATCATAATCTTTGATTTTTTTTCGATACTCATTAAATCTCTTTGAGACTAGATCCTTATAGGAGAGAGGCAAAATTTGTACGTGTAGGAAGCTTGGATTATGGAGTGGATGCGTAGTAATGATAGGCGTCCTTCTTTGGTTATTTATACGATTAAGCCCCGACTTTAATTTCCAGTCGACCATTTCTGGTAGGTGTAGGACGTTATAGGCTTGCACAGTCATAGCAATCCAAGAGGCTATATTTTTGGACCCGGCGTTTAGTCGAGTTAGATTGTGTTCAACTTTTCCCCACTTGCTTGGATAGCGAATGTATTCATTAATTGCAGCATAGCCATCAATGCTGGCTCCTACTCTCACCTCTTTGAACTTGTCCCAAAGAGACAAAGCTTTATCTGGAATTGTGGAGACGTTTGAATTATATTCCAGCACGACTTTCTTAGATACTCCGTGATCAATGCAGTTTTGCAATAAATCATAGTGTTTATCGATTAATAGAGGCTCTCCGCCTACGGCATAAATATGGCGTATATTTTTAATGTTTGAATTTAGTTGTGTCCAAAACCCATCATCATCCACCCATGAGTAATCATCATTGACGGGTTGAATAGATCCATTCGGCATTTTCTTAAGCTGCACTTCGCCATGAGTGTCTCGAAAGCGAGGCCCCCAAACCTGCAATTGGTCACGATACCAGGAATCTGAGTCTGTGGGCCCGCACATTCTGCAACGGAGGTTACAATGATTCCCAAATCGTATATCGTAATATGTAGCAGGAACCGCTTCCGTCTTCAGAGCTCCGTTAGAGCCAGTATTTGCAATAAGTTCTTTATAATCAACGGAGTCTTCCCAGTTCTGTCTTTCAAATTGACGTCGAGATCGAATTCCAGATTCCTCCTCTCTTTGGCAGCGAACACAAACAGGGTGATGATCTCCTTCAATCATAGATCTCCGAATTTCTTGAAGTAATTCAGAATTGCGAGCTTCATCTAGGTTGGATTGCCTCGCGTTATAGGGGTCTCCATTAGAGTCGCGTAAAATACCGCGGTCCTTTGCAACGTTTGCCTGGCAACAGACGCGGAGGTCGCCGTTATTGCGAATCGATACGTGAATCCAGGGAAGTGGGCAAAATGTCTTTGTCGGCATTTTTTAATATCTCCAATTTAGAATTCTGATGAAATCCATTTGTATACTCAATCTGATCTCCGCAGGTTCTCGCACATGTAATTATGCGCTCAGACTCCCAAGATTCGGTTAGTCTCTTATGAAGCCATGGGTGGGATAAAATTTCTTTAAATGAATAATGACGAAGACTATTGAAGTCTTTTTTGTAGCCTCGAATTGCGCGCTCAATACTTATTTTTTGAGGGCTGGCGTTGTCTATAAAATATGGTGGGGCAGCAACCCAGGTGCATGGCCACACGCGAGCTTTAAAATCAACAAAGATCATGCGATTTTTCTGAAATTTGCAAGAAATTTTGGCGGTTTGAAAGTAGTTTTCCCATGTCTTGAATTTATTTAAAATTTCTTGCGACTTCTGTACGTGCAAGCTCTCTTTTAAATCACTAGACATTCCGTCTACTCGCTCCTGGTCGATGACATTCTCTTTCAGAGAATTTTCACTTATGTACCGTTTTGAGTATTTTAAATTAAACTCAGCAAAACCAAGGCGGATGGCTAAACTTCTTGCTTCCTCGATTTGGTGCTGATTATGAGAAAAAACAAGAAAATCCCATTTCGCTTTACCACCGGAGGCTATAAACATCCGGGCGTTATCGAGAATCCGGTCAAAATTTGACCCGACTCGGTATAAATGGTTCGTATCCTTTAATCCGTCAATGCTAAAGGTGACCTTACCACAACCTTTAAGCATCTTAGCTAAATCACGCCACCAGTCTTTCGACTGAAGACTACCATTGGTGACAATATGAACTGTTCCATTAGTGCGCTTTAAAATTAACTCGACCGCCGATTTAAGGTGGCTTGCCGCAGCCGGGTCGCCGAAATTTCCATTAAAAAGGGTGTCTTTGATATTTGGCGCAATTTCTTTGCAATAAATGCGGTCATAATCGCTCATTTTAAGGTCGGTTAGTTCGAGATTAGCTAAGACCTTTCCTTTATGAATTCGCGCGCATTGTGGGCAGCGTAAATTGCACTTACTAGTTGGATCAATTTGAATAGTGCGAATATCAGATAAGTCTAAAAATGGCCGCGACATACGTAAATTATAGACTTAATTTTTTAATGACATAATGCCCTATATTGATTTTCTTAGCTAACTCTTGCCTACGAAATTTTCCAGAGCTTGTCCTGGGTAACTTAGAGCAAACATAAACTTCTTTAGGCTTGAGTTCTTCACTAAGCTCTGACTTTATTTTTGACACTAATAACTCTAGGTCTGAGTGAGATATTTGATTTTGCGTGTAAATTGCAACAACTAGCCTTTCCCCCCATTTTTCATCTGGGAGTCCTAAGGCTACGAATTGTAATTCTGGCAGTATGCCAGCAAGGCGAGCCTCTACTTGTAGAGGTTGAATATTTTTACCCCCGGATATGATTACATCTTTTTCTCTACCTAATATTTTTAGTTTCGAATCGGAATAACTAGCAAAGTCTCCAGTTGCGAGCCACCCCTCATTATCTAGAATATTGTTTCCCAATATGTCTTCTGACAAACAAGTCATGCCCTTAACAAAAAGTAAATTATTAGTGTCGATTTTTAGTTCAACATTTGGCAATACTTGCAACTCATCCATTCGTTTCGCTAGACTGTTTTTAGGGCCAGAAATAGCAATTTGGCCTAGAGTTTCAGTTAATCCATATGAAAACCGAATGGGGTGGTGCCCGATAATTTTTTGCTGTAAATTATTGCAACTCTCTTCGCTCATGCCTGAGCCACCAATGAGAAGATATTTAAAGTTCGGTGGGAATTTAATACCGTCCTTACGCTGAAAATCAGCTCCGCACTGAGAATCAGCTTCGCTCTGAAACATAGAATAAAGAGCGGTAGGGACTATCGAGGCAGCATGAATTTTGTTAGACTTAAGCCAAGCCAAGGTGCTTTTAGGTTCAAATGACTCCATAAAGAATAGGTCATAGCCAAGGATTAGGGATCTCACTAAAGCAGTGAGCCCCCCTGTGAAGGATAGTGGCAGTAAAATGAGCCAATTTTGAATTTTGAAATTATAATCATTTGAATAGGCGCGATGATTTTCAGCATTAGCCACAAAGTGCTTAAGAGTAGCTTTAAGTAATTTTGCATCCCCACTAGTGCCACTGGTTGGCAAGAAAGCATTAAGTTTTTTTACTGCAATTGAACTATCAGATGAATTCCCAGAATTTGGCTTTTCACTCGAAAAGTGAGAGTCGTCAATAGGAAATAGGTTATCTTGGACAGTGTCAAATTTCCATTTAGATGAGGAAACTATCTTAATTAAGTCTTCTTTGTCTGTGCGCTCTGTTAGGACTAGAAAGGGCAGCTCTTCCTGAATGGCTTTTAAAATAGAAAGTAGAGCTTGAAACCTAGATTTCGTGTCGATCAATAGGAGCTTATTTTTAAACCGCCTGAAGTCTACCTTTTGTAATATTTGGCATACCTCTCGCGAAGAGAATTCTTGCTCTGGCGTGGTAATTCTTGGAATTTTTAAATGGGCAACCATTTGAGATTCTCTATGCTAGCGATAGATTTTTGGGGTATCGATATAGGGCGCAGAAGAACTGAATTTAGGTGTAAGTCTTCCTCAAAATAGGAAAGTGTGTTGAGCCCATGTGGAAACGCTTGGAGCTTTAGTTTCCCCGCAAATTTTTGGAGAAAATGACTTCCGAAAACGCCTTCAAACAGGCTCGATAGTACGATTTTATTCTTTAGCTCAGGGCTTTGTAGCAAGCTTTTTTCTAGTAATGGTAGGTCTCGCATTTGTGCGGGCTTAATGACAGCTATATGGCAACATTTTGTGTGGAGAAGTTCAAGGGCTTGCTTGATTGATTTAATATGTTCGTCAAGGGCAATAGGAAATGGTGATTCTTTTGTCATGTACTGGTAATTATAGTGATCCGTAAAAGGAACCGGGTCTTCCCAAAATTCAATTGGATATTCTTGAAGTCGCATCGATATATCAATTACTTCGTCCGGTTGAAAGGAAGAGTTAGAGTCAAGCCTGATAGCCATTTTGCTAAGAAGCGGTGTACCCAGCGCATCTATGACATCAATAACCGCCCGATAATTGGAGGGCATGAATTTTATCTTTACAGCCTGAAAATTTTTTCTAATCGCCGCAGTAATTTTAGAATAAATAACGTCAGCCTCTAATTCGCTAATAACTGCATTCACACCAATTGGTGAAAAATCGTTTAGGGCATAGTTTTGAAGAAAATTCAGCTGATATTTACAATACGACATCAATTGATAGGCTGCTTCAGATAATTTCCCCTCTAGGAGTTCATTTTTAAAATTTTGTTTTGAAATAGGGCTTCTTCCTGGGAAAAAAGGGGATTCAGCAATATCTTTCTTCCCAACTTCCCGTAGAAAAAAGCTCTCAATATTACTTAGCTCAGTATTATTTAGTTTAGTGGCACCAAATCGAAAAGGTGAGATAAGTCTCCTAGACTCGAAAGCGTATTCAAAGTTGGCGTTGAAATTAGAATTAGACATAGCCCCACCGAAAGGCGACGAGGCAGAGGCTAGTTGCAATACTAACTGCTAGTAGGTGTTTAGCGCTACGCTCAAGGAGGTTATTATAGTTATCCCCTGAGCGAGCATGGAAAAAATCGCGGGCCATAAGTAGGCCAGTCACAAAGAAAAATACGACCAGGAACAGTGCAATTGGGGGCGGCATGACAAAGACATGGCCCCTTTCTTCCAACTGCAAATAAAAAAGAGTGGCCATCAGGAGCGGGATGAGCATAACGACGACTGCAAAATAGACTTTTGATAATTTTTCCCCAATGAGAGCAGAAATTGTCCACTTTCCTGCCTTGGTGTCGGTGGGGATATCTCGAGTATTATTGGAGACCATAATTAGTAGCGCTGCAAGTCCAATAATTATACCCAAAACGACGGAATTAATCGTAACGGCCGTGGTTTGCAGATAATAGACGCCATTAACTGCAATTAGGCCAAAAAAGATAAGTACAAACAAATCTCCCAAACCATTGTAGGCAAGTGGGAAGGGGCCTTTCGTATATAAAACAGCAAAAAGAAGTGAAAGTAGCCCTATGACAAAAATTCCCCCCCCTCCGATGGAGGTTAAATACACTCCAATAAAGAATGCCAGGGCTAGAGCTAGGCCCGCACCTACATAAAGTTGTTTAGGCGTGAGGATTCCTAGCATAGCTGCTCGTTTCGGACCTAGGCGATCTTTAGTGTCTGCACCGGACTCAAAATCAGCGCCGTCATTGATATAATTAGTCGCGATTTGGATTAAAGCGGCACAAAGAAAACAAAGGAAGCTAACCTTTAGGCTAATAGAATATCCAGAAGAGTGCGCGAGGCTTGTGGCTGCAATGATTGGTGCAATAGCTGCGGCCAGAGTTTTCGGCCTTGTGGCTAGGATCCATTTCCCAAACCTAGATGAATTTAATTCGCTCTTTGTAACCAATTTGAAATTGCCTCTGAGGTTGCGGTAGGCTGCTCCCATAGTAGCGAGTGCGATGCGTTTTCAATCTCTACAAACGACGTAAGTCCGTGTCTTTCTACCAGTTTCTTTCCCTCCGATACGTACTTGATATCATCACTTCCTGCAAGAAAAAGCACAGGCATTTCAGAAGGCAAAGATCTAGTGAGGTCTCCATGGTTTGCTGGGCTAAATTCTTGCAGTGCCTTTGCTAGCTCCATGCTATTGTGCCGCAATTTTTGAGATATCAAGCTATCAAAATCATTTGCGGCAAGTGACTTAGTCGAGCAGAAAATTGGCTCTTCGTACCAGGATTGCCAGAAAGACAGAGGGTCCTCGATAAGCGCCTTTGCATGCAATAAATCGCGCTTCCTGCGAAGGGCCCTTTCCGAATCACTGAGCCTTCCTAGTCCACTAGAGATTAAAATTATTCCAGATAGCTTTGGGAGCAGTCTAGAGCCTGCCATGAGTAGCGCGAGTCTTCCACCCATTGAATAGCCCATCAAGTAAATCTCTTTAGATTCAATCCTATTGAACTGCTCACAAAGGTCCACAACCGTCTTTGCGAGCCCCATTGATTCATCGACTCTATAGTTCGAATGCTTGGGAATCTTAGCAAAACTAAAATTATTTAATGAATTGATGCTTGATGCGCTTAGGAGTGGGAGCCTTTCCCAATCAGTAGCACTCCCCCCAAAGCCGTGGATGCAAAAAATGCTTCGCTCAAACAATTTTACCGCATTCCCTTCTATGTTTCTCGTTTTTAACTGGATCAATTTTTATTTCAAAAATCCGGATACCTATTTTAGAGGTTGAGGCGATTTTTAATGAGTCCTCTAGCTCACTGCAAGTAGTTATGTGTGCGAATTCTAAATTTGCTGCGCGACTTATTTGCTCAAAATCTATTTTAAATGGGGTTGTCAAAAGCGTACTCGCATCTGCTACGTTTCGAAAAATTTCACCCCCACCATTATTTAAGACCCAGACGGAAAAATTCAATCGGTCGGAATACTCCTGCAGAGCAGTTAAAGCACTGATGTCATGCAAAAACGACAAATCTCCAATTACCAGTTGAATTCTCCTAATTACTGACGGAGCTTTATGGGAGGAGCCTAGGCCAACACCTAAACAAGTGTGCAAAATTCCATCGATGCCACTCACCCCTCGATTAAAATGTACGCGCAGAGGTTTTGGTACTTTAAGCATTGCAAATGCGGAAAAATCACGAGGGATCATACTGTTGGCAAGAAAAAGCTCAGAATTTTCCCAAAAATCGGATGCAATAAAATGGAACATGGGCTCTGAAATACTGCTACTATCCTCCTTGCTCAAATACGTAGCTCGCTTTAGCCTAATTGAGTCACACATAGAGTGCGTAATCCTTTTGAACCCACTGTCGCAAGCTACAGACTTTGGAACTAGATGAGAAAAAGTTTGAATTGCACTGGGAAGAGAATCAATACAATCATTCATGTCAGAAATTCTAATTAGATTATGAGCTAGTTTGCGGAGTCGATCTCGGTTTCTCCGTTCAATAAAATCATATCCAAAATAGAGTGCGTAATCGAACAACCTATTCTCATCAGTGAGATATTCAGGATTAATTACAGAACTATTTTTTAGATCGGCTGAGAGCAGGCCTTCTGCGATAAGCATTGACTCAGTTTTTTCGGATAGCTCAACAAGCTGCCTTTTTTCCTCCTCAGTGAAAGGAAAAATTCCAATGATTATTGCAGATTTTGGGCTCTCTCCAAGTTTATTAATGATCTCTTGGGCTATGCCTTGGTCAAAATTTTTTGTTACTTCCTTTGTTGGTAACGCATCCTCTGTGAATAATTCACTTGCTTGATTTTTTGTGTTTGGATCTGGAACCGCGATGTTCACATGAACAGGCCCAGGGTTGTCGCTGATGGCTTCTTGGTATGCGTTTGAGAGGATAAACTTTAATCTCTTAATATCGACATCAATATTATTGTTAGCATCAGGGTCGTTATCAAGCTCAAAGTGTTCAGAGTACCGGACAAACGGTTTAAAGATATTAGCTTGTTTAATGGTTTGATTTGCATTAAGTCTATGTTCGTGTGCTTCTCGGTCAGCAGTAATTAGAATTAGCGGGATTTTTGACTTGTGAGCCTCCATGATTCCAGGGAGCAAGTTTCCGACTGCGGTGCCGGAAGTGACGCAAATTACCGCAGGCTTTGCGGATTTTTTAAACTCGCCGATTCCAGTAAACGCTAGCCCGCGCTCATCTAATATAGCGGTAACTGATGTCGTAGTACCCGGTATCACAGTATCCGATGAGAGGGATTCTTTTAGTAGATACTCTTTTGAAAAAGAGCGCACAAATGAGGCGTTACGAAATCCGGGCGAGTAATAAAATTTTTCGACACCTAGGTGGACTAGAAGTTTAGCTGTGATGTCGGCTTGAAGCTCGCTTAGTGAGGAGTGCATATTCATTTTTAATCAACTATTCGGTTGAAGAGGAGCTTCTTGAATAAGAGCTGCGCCTTACGCGAAATTTCATTTTCTTCTTCTATAGGGTCTGAATCGGCCAAAACGCCAGCGCCTGCAAAATAATAACTTGCCTCTGAAGTGAGGAGTGCAGAACGAATTCCTATCAGTAATTCCATCTTATTTTGTGCTAAGTCTAAAATGCCTATGGGGCTAGCATAAAGCCCACGATTGTAAGGCTCTGTGTGTTCCAGAAATTCCAAAGCGCTCGATTGTGGGTATCCAGACAGGGCAGGGGTTGGGTGGAGAAAATCTAGTGCGGAAAAAACATCCTTGAGCCCAATTTTTTGCGCAGTCACCTGGGAGCTTAGGTGCCGTAGATTTCCATTCGATGCAATCGATGGACCCTCTACTTTGATTTGAGGAGAAAATTTCTGTAGCGTTGCAGAAATAAAGCTTATAACTATTTGTTGTTCTCGTACTAAGCGTGGGTTCTTTAAAAGTGAGTTTCTGGCCGCATTTTCCGAGCCATTAAACTCCACTGTTCCTGCAATGGAAGGTACGGTTAAGTCTCCGTTTTTATATATGGCCAAATGTTCAGGGCTAGAGCCTAAAAATAGATTTTCATTTCCAAACTGAAAAGCGAACGGATAGCCACCATGAATGGAATAAATTTGGGGAAAGGAGGAGTTTAAATTAAGTTGGGAAATTGGTTTATCTAGTTTAAATACTTGGCTAGCAACAATTTTGTCTATGAGCTTAGAGTTGCTTTTCTCCAAGATCCTCTTTATAGCGTCTCGGACCACGCTACTTGATGGTGTTAAGCTAAGAGGCCCAATTTTTTTTTCTTTTCTCGGCTCGAGCTCTGCAGAAGGTACTTCCACCTCATAGGATTCGGCGATAATCCACATAAAATAATTTGGTAAACTTGACCATTCCGAGGAAAGTGGCTTTGTGCTGCGGCAAGGAAATTTTGCGCCTAGTACAACTTTGCAATTTAATTTTTGAACCAATGGGTAGAGGGCAGAGAATGAGCGGGCAGAAACAGGGCCAAGTGGGCTTAATTTATTAAACGAATGCCGCCTATCAACATGCTTAAGCAGCAAAAAAGGGGATCTTTCTTTTACGTGCGAAGCTATTAGCGAGATCGCATTATCCATAACTACGCGTCCAAGGTAGTAAGGACTTCAACACCGTAGGTTGTAACCAGAAGAGTATGTTCGAATTGGGCGGATAATTGTCCGTCGGCAGTATAAACAGTCCATCCATCAATTTTATCGAGAACTGTTTCTGAGGTCCCCATGTTAACCATTGGCTCAATAGTGAAAGTCATTCCTTCTCTAAGAACGTGACCTCGACCGGGTTTTCCAACATGCACAACCATGGGGTCTTCATGGAACTCCCTTCCAATCCCGTGCCCACAGTAATCGACAACAACAGAAAAATTCTTTTTTTCGACGAATGTTTGTATTGCATGGCCAATATCGCCAAGTGTGGCCCCAGGCTTTACGGCCCGGATCCCACGCCACATGCCTTCTTTGGCAGTGTCGACTAATTCAACTACCCTATCCGGGACCGAGCCGACAATGACGGTAGCATTGGTATCCCCATGGTAACCGTTGAGGATAGGCGTTACGTCCAAGTTTACAATGTCTCCATCTTGAAACGGACGATCGGTTGGAATCCCGTGGCAAACAACATGGTTTACAGATACACAAAGACTATTCGGAAATCCATGGTAATTTAAAGGAGCAGGAACAGCGCCTCTGGCTTTCGTCCATTCATAGCAGGCCTTATCAATCTCAAGCGGGATGGCTCCGGGTTTCACCATGGCCAACATTTCTTGAAGGCACTCTGCTGCGAGCTTTCCAGCAGCTCGCATTAGTTTAATTTCTCTAGCTGACTTAATTGAGATCATTTTTGGCTAGTTCCTGACCTGGAACCTACTACATAATATACAAAAATACTACGTTCAAAGCTTTGCAAAGGTATTCGAGCTATAAAATTTATTTAATACATCCAGGGTCTGAGGGGGGATCCGTTGAGGTTTCCCGTCCGAGGTTAGGCAACAGTGCTCGCTAGCTCCTTCAGCGAGTAAATCTTTCGAGCTTGAAAATGGCTCATTTAGCATTTCATGCCCCCTATCTTGATCGACTCGATAGATGCGATAAGCGAATTCAAGGCGAGCTTTGCTTAACCGAGAAATCCTACTTTCAACAAGAATCAAATCATCAAAACGGATGGCTCGTTTATATCGGCACTCAGTTCTTAGCACGGGGAGATGTATGCCCTGACCTGCCATCTCTGCATAGGAAATCCCTGCCAAGCGGAGAAATTCAATACGTCCACGTTCAAAGAATCGATTGTGATTGGAGTGATGGACTATTCCCATTGCGTCCGTTTCAGCAAACGAGATTCTAAAGGGAGAAACACTATACATATGGACCTCATTTTTTGAAGTAGCCAATTTAGCTCTTCTTCACGTAAAAATAAAATATACAGGCTGACAATCAATACTCCAAAATTCGGGATATTAATAAATATACCAAAGCCTATATGCATTAATACTCCAACGATAATTAATGGCAAACGAGCGACTTTGGTCCATATAAGAGCGGGGAAGTATACTTCCCAAAGAATTGTTAGGTAACAGGCAGCTACCAAAATATGTGGAAAATATGCGATAAAACTTAAGTCCCACCGGACTAATCCCTCCATTGTAAAAACGTCCCAAATGGCTGAGCCATTCCACCACCGAACCCCCTTTAATTTTGAAATTCCTGAATAAAAATAGATTACGCAAAGTTGAATTCGCATCAAATTTAACGCAACAGAATGAATAATCTGAGTGGCCTCACTTGGTTCTTTTCCGTTCTTTCTCTTTAATAGAGTGAAACGAGAGTCGGCCGTAACAAAACAAAAATATAAAAAATAAAATGATGCGACAAGATCTGCGCCATATTGAACAGCCGGATTGCGGGCGACAAACATTAAATGCAAAAGCCATGCAATGATTGCCGAATAGCGGACATAAATCCCTAGCGCCATTGTTAATAGCGAGAGTAAGAAAACGCCATGAATAAGTTGGAGCCAAGTGACGTTATCGATCCATGCTAGAGCTGTAAAGTGTTGCTTAAAGAATGCGTGACTAGGCATGTAGGAAGTTGGTAGGAATCCAGTGTTGGTAAAAAATAACTCGATGTCAGGGATGCGGCTGAAATAGTAGGTAAACATAATGGCTGCAAAACACACACGAAAAGTAGCGACAAGATCATAGTCCTTTTGCGTAAACCAAAAAGCTTCCCAGTGATGCCAGGTCTTTTCAATTATCCTTTTAAGCATCTGAGTTCTCTTGGCAAGCGAACTCTCCGGAGAATTCAGTTATTTCATCGATTGTTTTAGATATCTTTTCCTCACTGTTTCTTACGGAATCAAAATCAGGTTGAAGTCCTTGAACTACCCATACCTTTGCAGACAATGCGCCACCATATTTTTTGCAAAGATAATTAACGAACATAAATTCAACATTAGCTGTGTCTTGCATCATGAATTTGGCGATTGAAACTCGTCGGTTTTGCCGAGCACGAAAAAAGAAATCATCTTTCTCGGCAGGGAATCTTCCTGTAATTGGAGCTCTATTTTTAATAGTGACAACATAATCTAAATGCATCGGCGGGGAAAATGGTTCGGGTGCAAAAAACGACCATGCTCCGCTAAGTCCAAGATGGTACATATAGGGAAGAATATATTTTTCTAATTTTTGTCCCGTGTAAGAGGTAGAATTCGGTACAAACATCACACAAACCAAGTGGAAAACAATAAAAACAGAAACACTGTATTTTAGATAGCGAGTTTTCAATCCTGGCCTTTCAATGTCCTGTATTTATGATATCAGAGATTTCTATTGAGGCTTTAGGATAATTATGACGTCAGACACAGAGATCAAAAAGGCGGCACGCCTGTTAAACCAAGCGGTGAACTTGCTAAATCAGGGTGAGTTAGTGGGGATGCCTACAGAAACGGTTTATGGTTTAGCAGGTAAAATTTCTTCCCAGTCTGCGCTAAAGAATATTTTCGCTTGTAAGCAGCGCCCTCTATTTGACCCCTTAATTGTTCATGTTGCAGACGTTGATTCTGCGCGGAATTTGTCTAGCGAATGGTTGGAAGTTTGTGACATTTTGGCCGAAAAATTTTGGCCTGGTCCATTAACTATAGTTGTAAAGAAAAATAAAGTGCTTGTAGATGACTTAATAACGGCAGGGCTCGAAAGTGTAGGGATACGTTTCCCTAGTCATCCAGTAGCCAGAGATTTGATTCAGGCGGTGGGCGAGCCGTTAGCGGCGCCCAGTGCAAATTTATTTTCTCGAACAAGTCCGTCCATGGCTGAGCATGTTCGTAAAAATTTTCCGGATCTATTTGTTTTGGATGGAGGTAAGGCCAATATTGGAATTGAATCGACCGTAATTCGCGTAGGAGAAGAAGGTGGTTGTTCTAAAGTGTCCATATTACGCAAGGGAATTATAACTCGTAGCGGAATTAAAAGCCTACTCGAATCTAAAGGCATCGAGACTGAAATAACATTTGGTGAAGGGAAATCTGCTAGCCCAGGGCAGGAAGAAACCCATTATCGGATGGATTCAAAGCTTTTTATTCTTAAGGAGGGAGAATCACTTTCGGGAACTAGTTCTAGCATTGAGCTTCGATTTAGTTCCAAAGACCCACTGCTTGTAGCAAGAGAGCTATATAGTAGGATGCATAAAATTTCTCAGGAGGCAGGAGGAAAGTCCGTGGTATTTTATGTTAAGGAATATATGAAAGGTGAAGTTTGGGAGGCTCTACTGGATCGACTCCACCGGGCGGCAGAAAGGAGCCCTAGTTATTAATTATAATGAAAAAACCTAGAGACTATTCCTGCATATTTTTGTCTTATGACGAACCGTCAGCAGACTATCATTATGAAGAGCTAAAAAAAATTTGGCCTGAGGCAAGGCGTGTGCATGGAATAAAGGGGTTAGATGCGGCTCATAAGGAGAGCGCGAAAAATGCTGAAACGCAAAGGTTTTTTGTAGTTGATGGCGACAACTACATTAATCCTAATTTTCTTAACCAAGAAGTTCCTGCGTCAGCGGAGACTTTGCCTAACGTTGTTTTTTCATGGGGAAGCCTGAATAACGTTAATGGACTTTTTTATGGAAATGGAGGCGTTAAGTTTTGGGATCGAGATGCCTTGCTATCTGTGCAAAGTCATGAAAATGCAGTTGAGAAAAAATATTCCGTAGATTTCTGTTATGGAATTCGCTATCAGCCCATGGAGTTTTGCGCATCTTTTCTCTGGATATCGGGCTCTTCTTACCAGGCATTTCGAGCAGGCTTTCGTGAAGGGGTAAAGTTTTGTCTTGAGGATGGAGTGCCCACTAAACAATTCCCAGAGTCGATTGCAAATACAAACTTTTCACGCCTGCTGGTGTGGGCAACGGTGGGTCGAGATAAAGCCTTTGGTCGGTGGGCTATGCTAGGCGCGCGCATGGGTATTTATGCTGTGGTTTCAGATCCAGATTTTCAACCAACTCTTATCAATGACTACGAATCGATTCGTGCCATTTGGTTAAAAGTGATTGAGGATGAAATTGGCATGGATTTTTCAGAAGTTGAGTATAATGAAGCGTTTGATGCTCAATTGGAACCGCGTCTTGTGGACCTTGGCGCAAAATTAAACAATAATTTTGGCATGAACTTGTTGGAGCTTGAGGGGAATAAACTAGAATTTTTCCGAAAAATTTTTGTTAATCCCAGTCGAAGTCCGGAACTGCAATTCTAAACGCATTATTCTTCCCGGTCTGGCAACCTGTAACTGGTACTGCGTCCGCCGCCAGGGTTTTGAATAAAGACGCCACGTTCCTTTAGCTCCTGAATATCACGAAGCGCCGTATCATTTGAGCACTTGGCCAGCTTGGCGTATTTTGAGGTGTTCATAAAACTCTTAAAATCATCTTCAAGCATACGATTAATGATCAACCGCTGACGATCATTAACAGGCTTCTGATTGTAAGCGCGCTAACTACACCATCTTCCCAGACCAAAGAATTTTAAGTAGACTC
>JAALKR010000036.1 GCA_011087955.1 Oligoflexia bacterium | reverse complement strand
CTACGCCACTAGAGCGCAAAGAGTCTTGCGACATGCTTCGCTATATCGAGCACGACCTACCTATTTTGGGGGTTTATTCCACTGCAGAGACTAAGGGGGTAGATCTCCCAGAGCAGGTTAGGGAGTTGGAAGAAGCCATTCAGTCTGATCCTGAGCAATTTAAGCTTTTTGAGAGTATTCAATAGATGACTCAAAAAACGATTCAAGCACCAATTGCCGTTACGTCTCGTACTTTCTCTCGTCATCCGCAGCTACGTGAAGAGCTAGCTTTGTGTTTTGCGAATATTCAATTCAATGATGAGGGATTGGCCTTGAAGGGGGATGAGCTCTTAAGATTTCTTAGTGGCAAAGAAGGAGCGATTGTAGCGCTCGAGCCATTTCCGAAGGAAGTTCTTGCTGGACTTACGGAAATGAAGTGTATTTCTAAGTTTGGGGTTGGTTTAGATAACTTAGACCGCGCAGCGATGGAGGAGTTGAATATTCAATTGGGCTGGACGGGAGGGGTGAATTGTCGCTCGGTCTCGGAGCTTGCCTTGTCTTACGCTCTTGGAATTTGTCACAATGTTTTTCATTCTTCGCGCCAGCTAGCAGACCGCACTTGGAAAAATTCCGGCGGCGAGCAGATTTCGAAAAAAACAGTCGGCATTATTGGCTGCGGCTTCGTGGGGTCTGATACGGCAAAACTTTTTAGTGCCTTTGACTGCCCTGTTTTGATTAATGATATTGTGGACAAATCAAATTTTGCAGAATCGATTGGTGCCACGCTCGCCTCAAAAGAAAAAATTTATGAAACAGCGGATATTATTTCCCTCCACACTCCTTTGACAGAGGAGACGCATAATATGATCTCGAAGAAAGTTCTTGCGACGTTGAAGCCAAATGCAATCATACTAAATACAGCTCGAGGCAATATAATTGACGAGGACGCGCTTTATGAGGCGTTGCGATCAAATCAAATTCTTGGCGCAGCAATGGATGTTTTCGCCGTGGAACCCCCGTTCCAGTCAAAACTATTGGAGTTAAATAATTTCTTTGGCACTCCTCATATTGGTGGTTCCTCAAAGGAGGCTATACTAAACATGGGTCGGGTGGCGATTGAAAATTTGCGCGCCTATTTCTATTGCGTAAGGCCTTAGCTTAGACGCATAGATTCCCATTTATTAGACATCGTCATAATGCGTGGATGAGATACCATCATATGCCAAACAACTGCTTGCCAGGCTTCTGCATGTGGAGTGATTGTGTCCTCACTCATCACTGGAATAACAATGCACTCGGTGGCTACCTTAGCTGTATATCCCCCGTCGCGAGATACGATTCCAGAAATTTTTCCGCCTTTTTCTTTAGCGTATTCTAGAGCGTTCACGATATTGGCCGAAATATTTTTTTCTTTATCTCCACCACCAACAGATAGAACGAAAACCATATCGTTAGAGTTAAAATGGCTAGTCTTTAAGTACTCTTCAAAAACCGTTTCCCAGCCTTCATCATTTGTGCGCGCAGTGAGTTCTGCCACGTTATCTACTGGTGCGTAACATTCCATGCCACCAATTTTACGAAAATCATTCACTGCATGGGTGCAGTTCGCCGCCGATCCGCCGACTCCTAGGAAGAAAACTCTACCTTTCTTTTCACGAACTTCGCAAAAAATATCGATTATTTTTTCAATTCTTTGTGGAGAGATCTCTCCCGCGATTCGCTTAACTTCGTCTAAGTAACGTTCGATATACTCCATTTTTCTTCCTCCTAGTTACGTTTTTTTACAGTCTTTCTTATGCAAAAGGACCCGGCCAAAGGCACTTAATCGTAGTTTTTGCAGCGTCGATTGAAATTCTTTTACGTCATTTTCTACGCTTCGATTGTTTAAAAAATATTGAATTGTTGGCGATAGTTTGCGTCCTTCTTTTTCCGCGTGGCGCAAAAGCGCGGCATCCAGCATTCCTGGTGTCGAGAACTCGACTACTTCAAAACCAGCTCGTGCCGCAAGCGCTTGTAAGCCTTCGTAGCTTGGCAGGAAGAGTCGGTCCGGTGGTAAAACGTTATATGAGTCTGCGCCGAGTTCCAAGGTTTCGATCCCTGTCGATAAAGTTGTGGTGAAGAAAAAGAGGCCGCCTGGGTTCAAATGTTCTATCGCCCAGGAAAGGGCGCGCGCCGGGTCCTCGAAACGATTTAATCCGTCTACAGACATCAAGATGTCAACCTTTTCATTGGTTTCAATGGAATGGATCGTAACTGACTCGCCCAAATTTGTTCCTGTCGTTACACAAGAAGCAAAAGCAGAAAGATTATCTTTTGATCGCACCCTCTTCCAACCTTCAAGTAATCCCGGCTGGTTTGGTAAAAACTCTGCCACACTTAAGGCTTCGGCAAAATCATAGTCGAGTAATCGCCCCTGCGCCCAAGAAACAAATGGTTGATAGATTTTTTCAATCCGCGCCTCACTTGTCTTCGACCAAATTTCTGTCATCCAATATTTGCGAGACTCGGACTCTGTAAAGAAGGCTTGAATGTTCGAAAGCACAAATTTCTCTTTAGCGACGACAGAAGAGCAGGATCCACATTTTACATAGGTGATTAGATTTTTCGTGAACTCTTCCCCAGGAGGATGCATATTGGAAAGACTGGCATTACACACTGGGCATGTCATGCGGGACTCGCCCTTTTCTGCATAATAATTAGGGATGTCCTGCTTCAAACGATCTAGGTAACCGTTATACTCATCCATCGGCCGAACGTCTTTTTCTTGGACGTCTAGAAAAACTGTTGAGAATTCCATTCCTACTCCCTTAATTTTGTCTGGCGCTGTCGATATTTTTCGTGCTGCTATCGACATACGCTTTGTGAACGATTTCCATCGCGGCTAAGGCGTGGGCCGATGTGCTATCTGTAACTGGTCTATCGTTCAGCACACAATCTGCAAATTTTTCCATTTCAATTTGCCAAGACAAATCTTTATCGAAATAAATAATTTCTTCGCTCGGATTGCCGATTGCATCCGTTTCATCTTCAAATTGCTTACGGCCAATGATTAATGTTTCTCGACCGTAGGAACCAGACTTAGAGAGAAAGCCTTGAACCGTAAGGTAACCCTCTTCAAGACCGATATCGATCTGGAAGCGGTGTTTCCAGAATGTTGCCGATGAATGCAACATTGCATTTTGTCCTTCCGGATTTTTCAAAATTACAAAGGCATTGTCTTCTAGTTCAAACTGCCAGTAGGCGTCCGAGGTGAATGCTTTCACTTCGTTAAATGGCTCGCAAAAGAAATTGAAGAGGTCGAGCATATGAATGCCTTGGTCGAGCAAAATACCACCGCCGGAGACTTCTTTCTTATTACGCCAGGAGCTTGCAAAGTTCTTTCCGCCGGATTTTCCGTAGAGGCCGCGTACCCAAAGCACTCGTCCAAGGGACTTTTTATCAATAATTTTTTTTGCTCGTTGCATTCCCGGATGGTAGCGGTGGTTAAAGCCGAACATTAATTTTCGATCACTACATTCCTCCTCGACAGCAATAATATCTTTAATGTCTTGGTAGGATCGTCCTGGTGGTTTTTCGGCAAATACGTGTTTCCCTGCTTTTAGAGCGCGGCAGGTGAAGTCAGGAATTTTGTCGTTCGGTGTGCAAACGAATACAGCGTCAATGTCGTTGCGGAAAATCTGTTCCGGGTCGTCACTGATTTCAACTCCACTAAGCTTCGCTCGTTTTTCAGGGTCAGGCTCACAAACTAGGACTGGCTCGAAGAGTTCACTCTCTCGCATTTCACGCAGACGAATTTCTCCCATGTAGCCAAATCCGAGGATCGCGCATTTTACGGGCATTCCGAGTTCCTTCAAAAAGGGTTTTTGTTAACGATTTTTATCTACCATAGAAGAGGAGGGGCCGGCAAATAATGCAAGGCGCTCATTGGTGACTGCGTGGAAATAGTTAGCGAGATATTCTTGGGCTTTTTTTCGATTATTATGCAAGGAATCGCCGTCCAGTCCACGAATTTCGTTTAATATGGACACGAGGGATTCCCCCGCGCGCACGTTGTAGTGCATCGTCTTGCAATCGAAGAGTGGGTCGAAGCTAAGGACTTCTTCGCCACCGTGCCGTCCGCGGAGGTGAATTACTGGAACTCCGAGCTTTAGTGCTTCCAGTGACACGGTCGAGCCCCAGTAAAGCACTGCTCCTGATTCAGCAAGGTCTTCGAGCAGGGGTCGCCGAGAGATTTCAACTCGCCCCTCCAGGGATACTGGGAAAAGGCCCGCGCTCTGTATGTGCTCATACGTAAATGCTGGGTGAAATCGCACCAATATGCGCCACTCACCGAGCTGAGAGATTCGCTTTGCCAGGAAGTGTAGCAGGCAAGCCGATTGCGGTACGCCTTCCAAAGCGACCAAAAGACAGCTTGGGAGCGCATCCTTTCGCATCGAGATTTTTTCCAGATATTCGTAGCGGAGCGCGCAGGCTGCTTCGACCTTGCGCTCGCGATATTCACCGTAGCGCTGCATTATTTCCTTTGTAGTCTTACCAACCGTTAGGATACGATCAGGATATGCCAGCAAGCTTTGTTCTCTTTTGCCGAGAAAAACTCCTGTTGAAGCCTGTGGCACGACTGTGTGTTGGCACCCGATAACTTCAATCCTTGAGTCCTCAGATTTTAAAGCTGCAATGGACGTTTTTTCCCATGGATTACCTTCAAAGGTGAGGAGATATTTCTGTGGCTTAAATTGTCGCGCGATCTTCTGAAAGGCAAAATAGTTCAGCAAGCTATAAAAAGTCCCAGGCGAAAGGATATCGGCACGCAGAATTTTCTTCACGTCTTCCGATATTTTTTGTTCCTCGCCACTTGTGTTTGGGCTTGGGGTGGTAAATTCTAAGTCCTGACAATCTGGCGTATCCGCGCTCCATTGCCAAGCAATTGCACGAAATAAGTCGAGTGTCGTTAGAAAAGAGTGGTAAGGCAAAATGGCCTGCCCTGATTTAATAGTATAGCGAAGGGATTCGGAAAAGCAGTCGATTGGTTCATGCACGACCAAGATCGGCTTACCCGATCCTTCCAGATATTGAGGCAGTCGACGCCAAAATGCATCAGTGTATTTTTCACCTGAAAAACTTGTCTTATAGGCAAAGGACTTCAATAAAAAAGGAGCTTTGCCTTGCAGGTCTTTACGTGTCTTTTGACGGGAGCGCTGTAGGCTGCGAGCAAAAAACAAAATTCGAACGAGTTCTGACAGGAAAGCTTTTAGCGTCTTCAGCCATTGAATAATCCAGCTCTGGGTAACATAGTCTGGATAGGCCGTAGGCTTCCATTTATGGAGCAGATATTTTTGCAACAGACTCTGGAAGCGATTGCGGGAGCAGGACCAAGTCGCAGACCAAATTATTTGCTCTTTGTTGCTCGCGGAATAGGCTTCCGTAATCTGTTCGATTACTTGCCTTTCGGCTTTGATAAAAGCACTCGCTGATTCTGTCTCGGTCATTTGGAATCTCTATTAAATCGTCATGCAGGAGAAGCCGCCATCAACAGTAATTTCAGAGCCGGTCACAAATGTTGCCGCATCGGAGGCCAGCCAAAGAGTCGCGCCCACTAGCTCTTTAGGCTCTCCGTAGCGCTTCATTGCAGTGTGGCTCAAGATCGCGGCTTCGCGATTTTTTGTTATAAAATTCTTTTTGCTCCATTCTGTTGGGAAAAACCCTGGTCGAAGCGCATTGACTCGCATCCCTTGTGTCGCCCACTCACGAGCAATATTTTGCGTTAGGTTTAAAATTCCTGCTTTAGCCACCGAATAGGTAAACGCTTTTGAAAGTGGTGGGCCCGCTGAAGCTGAAGAAATATTCATGATATGTCCATGGCCTTGTTGTAACATCTGCTTACCAAAAACTTGACATCCAAGCATTGTTGATTTCAATTGGGAATCTAGGATTGAGTCCCACTCGTTTTCAGAAATTTCTAAAAACGGCGTTGGAGCATTTGTGCCGGCGCCATTAATTAGTGTGTCGACTTTGTCCCACTTATCTAGGCAAAACTTAAGCGCAGCTTCAAATGGAGCTCGTTTTGCTGCATCTAATTCAAAGGGTTCCGCCTCGCCGCCAGCGCGACGAATCTCTTCGACCACTGCCTGTGCCTTCTCTAGACGGATGTCCATTACCAAAACGGACGCCCCGGCTTTGGCGAAGGCTCGTGACATCTCACCGCATAAATAACCGCCTGCTCCGGTAATAGCGACGGTTTTGCTTTTTAGTCCAAAAAGATTCTCTAAATAACTCATATTGCGCCTTTCTTGCTCCCGGAATGCAAATCGAGTACAAGGTACATAATGAATATGCACGAGCTTACTGAGAGAAGAAAGCAAATTAAGCAAAAATTTCTCGGCGTAAAAACCATCTTTGGAACCTGGACGTCCTTAGGAGATCCTCAAATCACGGAGATGTTTGCCCACTCGAGCTGCGACTTCGTCGGAATTGATATTGAGCACGGCACCCACAGTTTTTCCGAGTGTCAGCGGATCATGGCTGCCGCCCAAGCCGGTGGATCGCTGTGCTTTCCGCGAATAGCTTCGCATAATCCGGAAATGATCAAGCGACTGCTCGATTCTGGAGCCGACGGAATCATTGTGCCGATGGTGGAGACGGAAGCAGACGTGAGCCGAATGCTAGACGCGATTAAGTATCCTTCGCTGGGAAGGCGTAGCTTCGGTATGAATCGTGCGCATAACTATGGGTTTGATTTTGATGGCTACGTGAATGCCTGGAATGAAAGCTCCACTTTTATCGTGCAAATTGAATCGCTGAAGGGCTTAGAGAATTTGGACTCGATTCTAAGTAATCCGCATGTGGATGGCGCTATGCTGGGGCTCTATGATTTATCCGGCTCACTCGGAATTCCGGGAGAAATTGAGCACCCAAAAATTCAAGAAGCGCTCGCTAGCTTTGCCAACTCCTGTAAAAAGCATGGCAAAAGCTGTGGTACACATGTGGTGGAAGCAACTGAGGCTACGATTGCAAAAAAGATCGAAGAAGGCTCTAACTTTATTGTCTGCGCGTCCGATATTTTCCTAATGTGGAAATGGGCTGAATCTCAGAAAGAAATCTACCAAAGATTTCGATAGTGCTCGGGAGAAGGCGTCAGTCGTTGGAGAATATATGACGTTTGTATTTGAAAAGGGGCCTAGCCTTTATAAACACGCTAAGAATTTTATCCCAGGCGGCACACAGTTGCTCTCGAAGCGCCCGGAAATGTTTTTGCCTGATCTTTGGCCGGCCTATTACAAAAAAGCGAAGGGTGTAGAGGTCTGGGATCTAGATGATAATCACTTAATTGATATGACAACAGCAGGCATTGGCACTTGCATCCTTGGATACGCGGACGATGATGTAAATACTGCGGTCAAGTCGGCGGTGGATGAGGGTTCCATGGCCACACTAAACTGTCCTGAGGAGGTGGAGTTAGCGGAGCTGCTTTGTGATATTCATCCTTGGGCTGATATGGCGCGCTTTACTCGCAGTGGTGGTGAAGCATTGACTGTGGCAGTGCGAATCGCTCGCTGCGCAACCGGTCGTGAGCGAATTGCCTTTTGTGGGTATCACGGTTGGCATGACTGGTATTTGGCAACGAATTTAAGTGACGGTAAAAATCTGTCCTCACACCTTTTGCCGGGCCTTGCGCCACATGGTGTCCCGAAAGGATTAAAGGGGACTGCTGTTCCGTTTCACTATAACGATGAAGTGGAGGTTGAGAAGGTATTTGCAGAGCATGGCTCTGAACTTGCCGCCGTTGTAATGGAGCCTTCTCGTTATACGAACCCAAAGCCTGGCTACCTTGAAAAGATACGCGAGCTTGCGAATAAATATGGCGTCGTCATGATTTTTGATGAGGTAACTGCTGCTTGGCGTATGAATATGGGTGGCCTACATTTAAAGTATGGGGTTCATCCGGACATAGCTACCTTTGGGAAAGGCACAAGTAATGGCTTTGCCTTAGGCTCTATCATTGGCAAGCGTTCCGTTATGGATGCGGCTCAAAATTCGTTTATCAGTAGTACTTATTGGACCGAGCGCCTGGGATTTGTCGCCGGAATTGCAACTCTTCAAAAAATCCGTCGAGAGAATTTACATGAATATTTGAATCATATTGGTGAGAAAGCGCGCTCTACAATCACAGAAATTGCGCAAAGCCATGGCGTGCCAATAAAATACTTAGGCCATAATCCACTGAGCGTTTTGAGCTTCGATGTGGAGGATGAGCTTAAGAGCCTCGTTTCTACTCTTTATACTCAGGAGTGCTTATTTAGAGGCTTCTTAGCTTCGAAACCGTTCTATCCATGTCTCGCTTTAAAGGATGAGCATATTGCTAAATTCTCGCCAGTTGCAGACGAAGTTTTTAAGACGATTGGTGCAGGATTAAAATCTAGAACCATTGAATCGCTCCTTAAGACAAGGGCGGCTGACTCTGGATTTAAGCGCTTAAATTAATGATTTTTCGGCGAATTTAATTACAAGTATCCGCCCCATTATCGACTAGAATCTTGACTTCTTCAAAGAGATATGCCTAAATGTTGTGGGTGGCATAAAGGGCGCATAGCAGCTATCCTCTTTGGTTTAAGAAA
>JAALKR010000020.1 GCA_011087955.1 Oligoflexia bacterium | reverse complement strand
AGTCTACTTAAAATTCTTTGGTCTGGGAAGATGGTGTAGTTAGCGCGCTTACATTCCGAGTGTCATAGCAGTTCTCCTTAGTTTTAATTTGTTTCTTAAACCAAAGAGGATAGCTGCTATGCGCCCTTTATGCCACCCACAACATTTAGGCATATCTCCCTCGGCGTCAGTTGCAGTTTGACGCCGGCGGCGTAGGTAGGCCAACGAAGAATTCTAAAAGCCAAGAACTTCGAAAAACATTCTCCTGGTGTCTCTCTATTGAAACACTGCCCGAGTCATAAATGAAAAAGGGGAGCCGTAAAGCTCCCCAGTGCCATCCATGGTTGATCAAATTTTACAGTCGCTCTCTACAGTTGCTCAGTGAGCGCCTTATAAATATTGATTCTCATCCCTGTGACTGTTTCCCCTTTTAAGGTAGAAATTGGATCGCCAAAACGCATTAGGCGCTCCTTGACTTCGCTATAGGTTGCATTTGGATACTCCGACCAGATTAAGGCAGCTGCGCCGGACACGTGTGGTGCTGCCATGGAAGTTCCACTTAGCTTTTTATAGCCGCCTTTCGGTGTAGTCGAAAGGATCCCAGATCCTGGGGCAGCCACATCGACTGTCTTTGGACCGTAGTTAGAGAAAAAAGCCTTGCTGTCGCTCTCATTGGTTGCCGCCACAGCAATAATGTTCTCTTGTGGGAACGCTGCCGGAAGCATCGGACGAGTATCGTTGTTCGTGCCATCATTACCCGCAGCTGCAACGACTAGTACGCCAGCCGCCTCTGCGTGCTTAATAGCATCTTCCAAAGCCTTGTTCGAGCTAACCTCGCCTGGGCCACCCCAAGAATTAGAAAGAATCTGCGCGCCACGACTTACTGCATAGTCGATAGCTTTAATGGCGTCTGCCGTGTCACCTGATCCAGAGCCCGAAAGGAACTTAATCGCCATGATTGAAACTCGCTTTGCCACGCCTGAAATCCCAACACCGTTTGAACCAACGGCACCGACCGTACCTGCACAGTGCGTTCCATGCATGTTATCGTCGAATGGAAGGTTGTCGTTATGGACAAAGTCCCAACCTACAATGTCGCCCGCAATCTCTGATCCGTCCATATCGATTCCAGTCTCCGCAAATGACCGCGCCTTTGGGTTCCGCCACATATTGTAAGCGAGATCCGGATGGTTATAGTCAACGCCAGTGTCGATAACCGCTACAATTACGTCACGAGACCCTTCTTGAACTTTCCACGCACGCTTGGCTTCGATCTTCTTCAGACCATACAGTTCCCCTAAACGCGGATCACCGGCACGGCCTGGCTCTGCTGGCTCTGGTTCAATTGCAGGGCGTTCACTGCCGCCGCCGCCGCCGCTGTCATCACAGCCTGGAGGATATGGAATCCCCGGAGCTATACAAGGAGGCGCCTTCCCATCATCATCACCGGGCGGTGGCGTTGTTGGATCGTCACACCCTGGAGGATATGGAATCCCCGGAGCTATACAAGGAGGCGCCTTCCCATCATCATCACCGGGCGGTGGCGTTGTTGGATCGTCACACCCTGGAGGGTATGGCAGACCTGGGATAATACATGGTTGACTCGAAGGGGCCGCGTCTGCAGCGACTTCTTCATGAAGCGTCTCTTCATGAATTGGAAGCGCATACATAATGAAGTTCGGCTGTACGTATTCAACCGCCGAATCTTCCCGAAGAACTTCAATGGCTTCTTCCACAGAAATTTCATTCATATCAAGCATCAAGTGCTCGAAATTGCGATAGCCATTAGCAAATCGCTTCACTTCTACCACCGCAGCAGCGTCATACAGTGTATTCATAAATGAACGCGTTCTAAATACGCCGTCCTTATATTTAACAATTACTTCACCTTCCCGGTAAAGCTGCCTTCCTTGAGCATCTACGTTCGCTGCTTCCACTGACTGAGCCACTAAAAGCACAGCAAGGATAGCAACGGACGATATTTTTAATAGACGATTCATAAATCATCTCCTCCTTGTTTTTATGTCTGCCTATTATTATGAGAGCAGATTGACGCAATGAAAGACAACAAATTTTCAAAGAACCCTCTTGCAAGTGCCTATATATTTCAACAGCAGAAAATAAAATCATGCAAATTTTCTAGGCGCAAAGCAATATTTACTTTGCTGACATGTAATCTTTAATTAAGAGTTCCGCGACGAAATGAATGGCCTCCGCGTTAAGGTGATGGTCCTCAGGAGCGATATTATGATGCGAGCCAAGATGCTGCGAAATGTCAATAAATTTTATTGGTGTATTTTTTGTGCAGCTACTTAAAGCGCTTGCTATTTTTCTCTTCCCCTCCGGCTTACTCCACGCATCAATATTAACCAAATAGAATTCAACTAATTTAAACTGCTTAGCTGCCAGAGCTGCTGCTTGTCGAATGACGGCACAGGTCTGGGTCTCTGGCCAGTCATGCCATCGCCGCCGGAAATATTCTCGATCTATGTAGGGCCTTAAAAGATAGCTACTACCAACAAGTATTTGTCCAAAATATTTTATCGGTCGCACTTCCCGGTATACTCCCTTTAATTCTACGGCTTGCTTTCGATCATCCACCCAATCGTAATGTGGATGACGGCCATTAGAACTAAGCGCCTCCACCACCTCCCCATTCACGCGGCTCACATGAAATGACGCAAAAAAGTAAAAAATTTTCCCTTGCTTCTCTTGAATCACATCCCTAACAAAGCCTTTCTCCAACTGGGTAAGCATCATATTGGGGCCAAACCTAGGGAAAGCAAAGCTATATACATTACAACTACTGCATGCCTTTTGCAGTCGGGAGGAAATGGTAAACTCGGTTTTAAGCCCATGCCCATAGGCGTTCGAGCCACCAAAAACGGCCACAAAGGAGTCCCGCTTTTCCGAAAGATCCGCGCCCAAGACCTCTCGCATATTATCTTCAACCAGATTGTATTTATAGTCATAGATTGATCGGCCATTGACCTCTAGGTGATGGCGGTATCCCAAGCCCTTTTTCTGCCCAAATCCTGTCTCACCGCGAATGTCTCTTTGCACAGGTGCGAAGAACTTCTTGCCATACCAAGGTACCGAATCATCCGTGAGGTGAAAAAAAAGCTCTATCCCAAGCAAGAGGAGGACTGATACGAATAAGCCAAAGAGAATGGACAAACTTATTTTCAACATTACTATTTCTCCGCTTAGCTCTTCCGCTATGGATCCTTTTGCTGGCGCCGAAGAAACGTTGGAATCTCATACTCCTCATCATTCAAATTTGTTACGCCTAAATTTCTAGCAATCTGCTTAGCCCGTTCTACTTCCGCAGAAGAGGCGACACCTTCCTTATTTGGCAATAGCCCTGCCTCAGTAGTGCCAGTCTTTGGCTCCATTACAGATTCTGACCCCACCGTGCCTTCTGCCTTTGCCTTTGCCTTTGCCTTTGCCTTTGCCTTTGCATGCTCACAAGTCGTGGCTGCAAAAAACCCCGGCATTGTTGCGTCCGCTCGAGGCGAAAGAGACTCTGCAGCTCGCTGCGCTTCCTTTGCGGCTGGCTGTGCTTCTTCCTCAATTGAGTGCACTTCTTTCTCAGGCACGGGTGCTGCTGCGGCGGCAGCCTCTACTGAATGAGGAGCCGGTGGAGGCTCTACAGTATCCTCACTCTGCTCAACCGACTGTAATTGCGTTTGGGCTTGGACTTGAGCTTGCAGGCTCACTAGTGACTCCGCCTGCGTACCACGCGCAGAATCCATTACTTCATCCGTTTGTCCAATACCGGTCGCAATAACCGTGATTTTAATTGCGCTTTTTAATGATTCATCAATAACGGTACCAAAGATAATTTCTGCTTCCTCATCGGCTGCTTCCATAATCAGTGTTGTGGCCTCGTTTACTTCATACGTAGTTAAATCGGAACCACCAGTGATATTAATAATCAAACCCTTTGCTCCATCGATGCAGACGTCTTCCAATAGCGGAGAAGATATCGCATTGGTCGCCGCTTCCACTGCTCGATGCTCGCCTTCGCCCATACCAGTACCCATTAAAGCCAGCCCCTGGTCAGCCATAATCGTACGAACATCGGCAAAATCAGAATTGATCAAGCCCGTATGGTTAATTAAGTCAGAGATACCTTGAACTGCATTTAAAAGCACTTCGTCGGCCTTAAGGAAAGTTTCCACCATTGTTAGGTGATTGCCTGCAAGCATCAGCAATCTTTCATTTGGAATAGTGATTAGAGAGTCAACGTTCTCCTTAAGAAAACGAATCCCCTCGCTCGCCTGACGCCGACGCTTCTTGCCTTCGAAATTAAATGGCTTAGTTACAACCCCTACTGTGAGAGCGCCCACCTCTTTAGCAATCTTTGCAATGACTGGAGCTGCACCCGTTCCAGTGCCGCCCCCCATACCGGCTGTAATGAACACCATATCCGAGCCCGTTAACAATTCAACGATTTGATTATAATCTTCGAGCGCTGCTCTTCGCCCCACTTCTGGATTAGCTCCAGCTCCAAGACCTTTCGTAATCTCATTGCCGATTTGCACTTTGTGTTCTGCAAGTGAGGCTTCCAGCGCCTGACGATCCGTATTGGCATTAATGAACTCAACGCCACCCAACCCAGAACGAATCATTGTATTGACAGCATTTCCACCGCCACCACCGACACCCACCACCTTAATTTTAGCATCTTGAGAAACTGGAGCTTGGTTATCCAATTCAAACATGTTTTTGCCTCCGCACTAGAACAAATCCTTAAACCAACCACCCATTGCATTGCGTATCCGATTATACGCTTTGCCTTCGTTAGCGACCATGCGACTTTTCCGCATCGATTCTTCTACGTATTTCAATAAACCCACACTTGTTGCAAACTTTGGAGAGTTGACAATATCACGGAGTCCGCCCACACCGAAAGGGTAACCGCGTTTTACTGGCATATCGAAAACTAGTTCAGCCATTTCAGGCATCCCATCGAGCAAACCAGTGCCACCCGTCAACACAACCCCACTTCCAAGTAAATTCGTATAGCCCGTTGATTTGATTTCATTGTGGATAAGTATAAGCACTTCTTCGGCGCGAGGCTCAATAATATCAGCCAAATGCTTACGAGCTACAATTCGCGGCTTTCGCCCACCCACACCGGGCACCTCAATTGTTTCTTCTGGAACAATCGTTTCACTTAGACAAGACCCATAACGAATCTTTAGCTTTTCAGCCTCTGACTGCGGTGTGCGAAGTCCAACGGCAATATCGTTTGTCATGTGGTTGCCGCCCACAGGAATAACCGCTGTATGAACTAAAGCTCCTGCGACAAAGATACAAATATCAGCAGTGCCTCCTCCAATATCTACAAGCGCTACACCAAGCTCCTTTTCATCTTCCGTTAAAACTGCGGCTGCGGAGGCTAGCGGTTCTAAAATTAGTTCATTCACCGTGAGGCCAGCTCGATTAGCGCACTTCATTAGATTCTGAGTGCTTGGAATGGACGCAGTTACAATATGCATCTTTCCTTCGAGGCGCACTCCATTCATTCCAGCGGGCTCTTTAATCCCATCTTGGTCATCGATTATGAAGTCCTGTGGAATAACATGAATAACCTGACGATCTGCTGGGATGGCGACAGCCTTGGCTGCATCAATCACGCGTTCCACATCATAGCGATCAATCTCTTTGCCTTTGACCCCTACTACACCTGATGAATTGAAGCTTTTTACGTGGGTGCCAGCCACACCAACATAAACATGTGATGTGTGTACACCGGCCATTAACTCTGCTTCTTCAATTGATTTTGCAATCCCCTCAACAGTGGAGTCGATATTAATAACGGCTCCTTTGCGAAGCCCAGTGGATGGTCGAGACCCAATCCCCACAATTTCTAAGCCTGATTCGGTTAATTGACCAATTAGGCTACAAATTTTTGTGGTCCCTACGTCAACACCGACGATATAATCCTGCTTTGCCATGGACCCTCCTTGGAATGCAAATAAAAGCGGGAACTTAATGCGCTGTCCTACCTATAAAGGGTAAAATTATTGAGCGATTTTTACAATTACTTTTTTTCCAAGCTCTAATCTTATTGTACTAAGTTTTATTTGTTTGTACGGCAGATTTTTAATCACTGACGCTAAACGATTCACTTGAGCGACTTCGTTATCAGAAGCGAAGCTAATAGACACAATTTTTCGCTTTGCGTTATTAATTACTCGATGCATTATTGTCATTTTTATCTCAGCCTTTCCTCGATACTTAGCTGAACGAACAACAATATCGCCGACATCCTCGACCTTTAGCGATGAATGCTGATCCATTGCTTCAATTATTTTAACGACCGACTGAATTCTTCTTTGAACTATCGGCGAATCTATCGACTCATCCTGAAAAGAAACTAGTGGCAGACTAAGATCTGATTTGGGACCAACTCGGGAGATAACCCTGCCTTCACGGTTGAAATAGCGAAGGCGGCCATTATTTCCGACAAAAATAGGCTTTTCTGGGACTAACTCAAGCCTTAATCGGTGCGGCAGCTCTCTAAAAACCTGCACTGCTTCTACCTTTGCGCTGGATTTAATTTTTTCCTGGATCGTACTTAGGTTCAATTCAAAAATAGAAATTATCCGAGGCAAATCCAATAGACTTTCGATTTCAGATTTAGTCAGAGGGCTTTCTTTATTCACTTCGACCTCAGCAAGGTTGAAGTTCTCTAATCGCAAGATGTAATGATATAGGCGCGAAGAGCCCCAAGATAGGAGCCCACCGACAAGCACTAGTGGCAATACAACTTGGATAAACAGACGAGCCATTCTGTGTAAAGAAAGCGACCGTGAGCTAAAGAATTTGAACCGGCTTCAAGACCCTTACTTCTTCTTCAAGAGTAACCCTCGACGTAGCTTTCACCCTCTCTTTCATTAACTCTATCAGGTTTAGTACGTCTGTCATCTTAGCGTTACCTAGATTAATAATCCAATTCGCATGTTTTTCGGAAATCACGGCATCACCAACTCGTGTCCCTTTCAAGCCCGCCGCATCAATCAATTTCCAAGCCGGAGCAGAATCCGGGTTTCTAAACACAGATCCACAACTTGGTTTGTCGATTGGTTGTGCTTCTTTACGATATTTCGCAGACTCCGCAATTTCTTTTTTCAAGTCATCCACAGGAGCGCTCTTCAATTGAAATACAGCAAAAAGCACAAGCTCCGTTGCGGACAAAAAATGTTGTTGACGATAAGAAAAATTTAGCTCATCACGAGAATACTCCCTACATCCGGAAGAAAAACAAAAAGATTCGACTGAATCAATCACATCATCAACGCATGCAGCACCAATCCCTGCGTTCATAATAACTGCGCCACCCACAGTTCCAGGCACTCCTGCTAAAAATCCAACTCCACCAAGTCCTTTATTCGCACAGGCTCTCATTAGCTTTGCATTTAATATACCTGCAGGAGCCTTCACCAAATTATCCGAAAGAAACTCTATTTCTCCGACAAGCTTTTGCGTATGAATGACCCAGCCGGGAAATCCCTCGTCTGGTACCAAGAGGTTCGAACCATTTCCAAGAAAAGCAAAAGACTCTCCTGAGCTACGCAAGTGC
Source organism: Oligoflexia bacterium (assembly GCA_011087955.1). Classification (GTDB taxonomy): domain Bacteria; phylum Bdellovibrionota; class UBA1018; order CAIPTA01; family JAALKR01; genus JAALKR01. Next base: position 32,402 of record JAALKR010000020.1, on the reverse strand, counting down.
TCGGCGAGAATGGCTAGATCCTCCACCGTGACCGGCTCTGCAAAATATTTAGCCGGCCCTCCAATACGCCAAGATGTATATTTTGCTAGCGCTTCCCCCTCACGGACTGCAAAGGAAAAACGGCTCAAGAAATTTCCTCTATCACAGCATCGCCCGCCCGATAGACGTAGCCAGCCCCCATTGTCAGAATAAGTGAACCAGGCTTCGCTCTCTCCTTAAGTGCCTTAGTCGCAGCTTCTAAATCACCTACATAGGACACATTTGGGTGCAAGTTCTGTGACTGAATGTCTTCCACCATTTTTTTAGCGCTTATCCCTGGAATCGGCCTCTCACCGGCAGGGTAGATATCCGTAATCAAAAGTTCATCACAATTGGAAAATGCTTTCAAAAAACCATCGTAACAATCTCTCGTGCGCGAAAATCGATGTGGCTGAAAGAGGGTTACAATTTTCTGAGCCCAACAGGGGCGAATCCCTCCAAGGGTTGCAACAATCTCATTTGGGTGATGTCCATAATCATCAACAATTACCAAATCGTCGTTAGAGTGCTTAACTTCAAATCTACGACGAACACCAGAGAACTTAGCTAAACCTTCTCGGATTTTCTCTACCGGTATGCCAATCTCTAGAGCTACCCCTATGGCCGCCAAAGAATTTAGCACCATATGTTTTCCTGGAAGCTTGCACTCGAACTCCCCCAAATCTCGACCCCGATATCGAGCATAAAATTTTGAACGAAATCCATCCATTTGATACTTTATCGCTTGCAAATCAGCGCCGTCATTAAATCCATACGTAAAATAAGGCTTCCTCACTTTACTTAGGATTGAATAAACATTTGCATCATCCATGCATAAGATAGCCCTGCCATAAAACGGGATTTTATTTATAAACTCAATGAAGGCATCCTTAATTTCCCCAATGCTGTCATAATGATCTAAGTGGTCGTTATCAATGTTTGTAACGACAGCCACAACTGCTGGTAATTTTAAAAAGCTCTTATCTGATTCGTCAGCCTCAGCAACCAAAAACTCTCCCGCACCAAGTTTTGCGTTTGAGCCCAACGAATTAAGTTTCCCGCCAATAATAATTGTGGGGTCAAGGCCCGCATGCGCAATGATAGTTGAGGCCATGGAAGTAGTAGTAGTCTTGCCATGAGTACCAGCAATTGCAATTCCAGACTTCATCTTCATTAATTCACCGAGCATTTCCGCTCGAGGAATAATTGGAATCCCTCGCTGCCAAGCCTCCATTATTTCTAGATTCTCATCATTCACAGCCGAAGAGATCACCACCACATCGGCATCTTTCACGTTGTTGGGGCAATGCCCATAACTGATCGTTGCCCCTTTCATAGACAGGGCGCGAGTGATGTCAGACTCAGTTAAATCTGAGCCGGAAATCTGATAATTTTTAGCAAGGAGAACTTCGGCTACTCCGCTCATGCCAATTCCACCAATGCCCACAAAATGGACGTGCCTCTTATTCTGAGAATACATAATCAATATTTAGTGGGATTTACGAAGATGTGCAAGGATTTTAGCTGTCGCCCCAGGGACGTAACGCGCCCCCATGTTTCGAGACATTTCCAACAATTGGGAGCGATTTGCAATAAGCTCCCTCAATTGATTTGCAAGGACTTTTTCTGCCCCATCCTCCTGCATAATCATCTTCGCTGCTCCTGCACCCTCATAATCTCTGGCATTCGAAGTCTGATGATTATCTGCAGACACCAACGGAACCAAAATTGCCGCTTTCGCCGCAGCCGCGAGTTCAACTAGCGTTGAAGCCCCAGCCCGACAGATTACGACATGAGCTGCTTCATATGCCTTCGGCATGTCATACACAAACCCTTCAACCTTATAGTCAGCAAGCTCAATGCCTTTATAGACATCCTCCACAAAATTGACATCATTATTTCCCGTCTGATGATGAATGGAAATTCCTCGCGCTTTCTCAGCAAGTTCCCTCATTGCCTCAACCAACATACGATTGAGCCCCACTGCACCTTGCGAGCCGCCAGTGACAAAAATTTGAAAATTTGATTCAGCCCATCTTGGATCGGTGCCTCGCCATCGAATATTTGTAATTTCTTCCCTGCACGGCAGGCCAACAACCGCGGTATTGCTTCTGGGAAAGTTATCACGAGCGGAGTCATAATTAAGCAAGACCAAATTTGCAAAGCGGCTCATTAACCGAATCGCCATTCCAGGTTTTCGATTTTGCTCGTAAATGATTGTCCGGACGCCTAATAATTTTGCTGCCATTATGAAAGGAGCCCCCGCATACCCTCCCGCAGACAAAGCAATATCTGGACGGCAGAGTAAGACTAAAAAAAAGCTCTTTAGAAGGGCAAACGGCAGCCTACATAGAGTCCACAGCTGAGTCAATTTTGACTGCCCATTCAGTTTTCCCGAAGGAATTTTATAATAGGGAAACCCGCGGCCTTGGATAATTCTTTCTTCTACGGATTTTTGTGTAGTGATAAAAAAAATATCAGCTCGCGGTGTAGTTTTCCTAAGCTCCTCTGCTATCGCTAAAAGCGGAATGCTATGACCGCCAGAACCACCGCCGGCAACTCCGAGGACCATTCCTTTTTCTGAATCATTTTTATGCACGACGCGCTTTTATTTGAGCAGAGCCTCTAACCTCTTTAGCTCGGCTGATACTTCCTTCATGACAAATAAACGAATCTTCTCCCCTAAACCGGTGAGCTTCGCCTCTTTTAATCTAACTATTCTTTCACTATAAACGTCATAGCGGAGATTCTGACATCTCTTTTTGCAACCCTTTATGTCCTTATTTTCATGAAGAAACATCCCTTTTATAAAGTCGTTTGTAAATACTTTAGGAGTTAGCGGCTGCTCAAGCATGAAGGCAAAGATCAGACTCTTTGGCGCTCGTTCTAAACCATAATGAAATAAATCATTAAAGATTGCTTCTTTCTGCTCCCCAGAGGTTTTCAAGTAAAGGACCATAAGATATCTTAGAAACCAAACTGGAGCCTTCTCAAGGTGGCGCGACATCAACTGCTGAGATTTTTTTAACTCTTCATAATTGAACTCTGGATCTGGAGAGATTTGTCGCATCTCATATAATAGTTCAACATCAGGCTTTGTAATAAAAGCTTTAGACATTTTCATTAAGCTCTGAGCCACTGTAGGTTTAACTACTGTAGACCTAGCCTCTGAAGACCAAGCTTCATTCAAAATGGGGACAAAAGCGAGCAGTAGAAAACTCAATAGCCTAATCACCTATACACTCCAGAATTTGATCTTTTATTTACTGAAATACTCAATAGCAAGCCAACAGCACACAATGCAGCGACAGTCGCACTCCCTCCACTCGATATAAATGGCATATTCATTCCCTTAGTGGGAAGCAAACCAAGCACAATACCTGCGTTTAGAAAAATTGTGAACCCAAGCAAAATGCCAATGCCTGAGGCTAAAATTGAACCAAACGAGTCATCGGCGCGCGTAGCAATCTTTACCGAACGATGAATTAAAAGCGAAAAAGCTACGCATAAAATAAAAACTCCAATAAAGCCAAGTTCCTCTCCTATAACCGCTAATATAAAATCGTTATGCGCCTCGGGCAAATAAAACAATTTCTCTTTGCTATTCCCCAGCCCTGCTCCAAAAAGCCCTCCTCGATAAAAGGCAATAAATGACTGAATTATCTGAAAGCCTGCACTTTGCGGATCTGCCCATGGATCTAAAAATGCGAGGAGCCTCGCTCTTCGATAAGGAACCATCATGATTGCAAAATAAAAAAATGGGAGGCTTGCCAATATGGCGCCAAGCAAGTAACGAAATCTAACCCCAGCAGCAAACAACACTAAGCCGGCGGAAAGTAAAATCAACGCCACCGATCCGAAATCCGGTTGAGTCAAGCAGAGCCCAGCCAATAGCAAAGCCGGCCAAGTCTGTTTTACAAAACCACTACCAAAGGCGTTTAAATTAATGCCAGGTCTAGATAGCTTTTCCGCCATGTATATAAGAAGCGCTATCTTTGCAAACTCAACTGGTTGAATCGTCGTAAAGCCCAAGTTGATCCACCGGGTAGCGCCGCCGGCATGATGCCTCAAGCCTGGAATATGAACAGCTACAACGGAAAAGCAAGATAACAAAAAAATTGGCAAGGCGGCTTTCCGCCAAAGCTGATAGTTTAAAAAGCGTACAATCATCAACAAAATAATCCCCACGCCGATATAGGCCAACTGCTTCCTGAAGTAGTGTAAGCCATCGCCATACCGCTCTTGCGCAAAAATATAAGAAGCCGAATAGACCATAATGAGCCCAAAAGCACTTAAAGCCAACGTGATAATTAGAAGTGAGTGATCAGAAGTTCCAAATCGAAAAAAGCTATGTCCTTCTGATCCGTTTGAACTAGAACTCGTCCAAATATTTCGTAAAATACGTTCCCCGGTCTTCATGGCTATTAAACATATCGTAACTCCCACAGCCCGGCGACAACAGTATTACATCGCCCTCCCGTGATTTTTGATATGACATTAATACAGCCTCTTCGAAAGTACCTACCAAAAACGTTTCCGTGTAATCGCCTAAGTTCCTATTGATCTTCTCTTTCGATTCACCAACTAGAATCATTGTTTTCACACGCTTTTTAACTAAATCCGAAAGCCCAGAAAAGTCTGTATCCGGATTTTGCTTCCCGCCGGCAATTAAAATAATGGGGTCGTACTTGAAAGCCTCCAGTGCCCGCTCCAAATTATCTGGCGAAACTGAACGAGAATCGTTTACGAAACGAACGCCTCCCCGCTTTCGTAAAAACTGCAACCGATGTGGAACACCTTTAAACTTAGAAATCGCGGACTGAATCGCGGCTTGTGACACACCGAACTCTTTAGCTATATTTATTGCAAACATCCAGTTCTCGCGATTGAACAAGCCATAAATAGGAGCATGACGAAGATCAAACTCTTCGCGCACTTCACCGTTGGTCCATATGACATCATTAATCGTACGCAAGAAACAACCGCGAAATAGCTGGGCAAACTCTGCACCCAGAGAACTTGGATCCTTACGGCGAACTAAAACTTTTCGCCCCAGAAACGGCGGCACGAGCGCTCTTAAACTTGCATCTCTGTAATTGTAAATAATCGTAGTGTTGTCTTCCGAATTCCGTAAAACACCTAAATTCAAACGATAATAATCTTCGACTGTTGGGTATTCTAGTGGCTTTGATTTACGGAGATTTGTCAGCACTACGGTCCTGGGTCGAAAGCTCGTTAGCTTTTCAAGCTGATTTGGGCGTAGCTCAAGAATCACATACTCTGGCTCTTGATCCATCATCAAGGCATCTACTGCAGATCCACCCAGGTCTCCTGAACGGAAAACTCGTTTCCCAGCCTCTTTGAAGATAAGCTCCGCAATATACCCCGTGCTGGTCTTTCCGTAGGACCCAACAATCGCACAAACTGGAGCCGTAATATGGCGGAGAGCAAGTTCCACCTCGGTCAAAAGTTGAATCCCGTGATCGCGAAGCTCTTGTAACAGGGGTGCTCCGTTAGAAATGCTAGGTGTGTGAAGCACCAGGTCAGCTCCGGCGCAAAACTCAATTGAGTTTCCACCAAATTCACACTCAATATTATCATCGAGCTTCACCAGCTCATCGACGAAATTGACAAGGTGATCCTTCGGCTTTGTGTCGCTAACTTTGACCTTAGCACCACAAGTGTGGAGGAATTTAGCCGCCGCTAGGCCAGATTTTCCCAACCCGAGAACGACAGCAGTTTTACCTTTGTAACTAGGAGCAATCCTATCAGATTCTTGCATGTGTTAGATCTATAGCAGAAACCGACGGTAAGTTTCAACATCTTAGCGCAACTTCAGCGTCGCTAAGGCGATGATTGCAAGCAAGATTGCTATGATCCAAAATCGAATTGTTATTTTCGACTCAGGCAGCCCCTTCATTTCGAAATGATGGTGTAATGGCGCCATGCGAAATACGCGCTTTCCCGTTTTCTTGAAATAGAGGACCTGAATCATGACTGAAAGTGCCTCAGCCACGAAAATTCCACCAATAATGGTCAGAAGCAGTTCGTTTTTGGTCGCCACAGCTAGTGTCCCAATTGCTCCACCAAGAGCCAAACTTCCCACGTCCCCCATGAACACCTGAGCTGGATGCGAATTAAACCAGAGAAACCCGAGCCCCGCAGCTGCAACTGCCGCACAAAATACCGCTAACTCACCGACTCCTTTTACATACGGAATATCGAGGTATTCGGCAAAAATCGCATTACCGGCCAGATAGGTCAATAATCCAAAGGTGACCATGGTGATTATGATGATGCCAACGAGCAGGCCATCTAGACCATCCGTCAAATTAGCCGCATTCGAGGTGCCAACAATAACGAGCATGCCAAACGGGATATAGAGCACCCCAAGGTCAATGGTGAAATTTTTCAGAAACGGAAATCGAAGCTCAGAATTCAAGTCCGTGAACTGGATAAAGAGCCATGCGGTTATACCGGCCACAATGAACTGTGCGGCTAGCTTTTGCCCAGCAGTAATTCCTTTTGTGTTCTTGAGAACAACCTTTTTATAATCATCCACAAATCCTAACAGGCCGTAACAGACCGTGACGAATAATACGATCCAAGTCGAGACGGAAGAAAAATTCATCCACAGCAGCATGGAGATAAACAGTGCAAATAGCATTATCAGGCCGCCCATAGTTGGTGTGCCGGACTTTTTGTAATGAGATTCCGGGCCCTCTTCACGTACTACCTGTCCAAAGCTCATTTTCTTTAAGTAGTTTATTATTGCTGGGCCTACAAACAAGGCCAGCATTAAAGCAGTAACTGCTGCACCAAATGCTCGGAAAGACAAATATTTAAAGACATTAAACGCGCCTACTGTGTCGACTAGTGGAAATAAATATTGATAAAGCATTACTGTTTATCCAACTCCACTAAAATTTCAGAAACTAATTTTTCCATATGTGCGCCTCGAGATCCCTTCACCAGTAGATGTTCACCATTTTGCAATCGCTCCAGAAAAAAATCTTTCAATTTTTCCGGAGACTCAGCTGCTTTGCACTGGCTTTCACTCAATCCAGCTTCAACTGCGCCTTCAATTACATATTGCGCGAATTCTCCAGCAGCGCCAACACCCATCGCCCCCGCTCTAACCGCAGACTCTCCAATAGCTCGATGAACCTCATCTCCCTTGTCACCTACTTCTAAAAAATCGCCTACTGCGACACAAAATTTCCCATTTATCGCATCATGCGCCATCTTTAGTGCTGCATCGAAAGAGCTAGGATTTGCATTATAGCAGTCATTAAAAATAATGCCTCCATCATCTAATCGTATAACTTCAGATCTATACTTTGAAAGCTCTACTTTCTCTAAGGCTTGAGCACTCGATTCTGGATCGCACTTATAAAACTCCACTGCTACTGCGAAAGCAGCTAATGCGTTTTGAACATTATGAGTTCCAGGAAATCGCAATTTTGTTTCCACCGCATATTCACAGCGATCGCCAGAAAATCGTACTTTATAGCCAAAATTCCCTTCAACCCCCAACCTCTCCATAATTCCTGCATAATAATCCGCTCTAGAATCTCGAATTGAATATGTAATAGCTTCAAAATTTACGTCATTTTGTCCCTGCGTTTGTTCATGTGCTCGTCTAAGAATTGGGTCCTCTAGATTGACAAACCATGTACCAGCCTCTTCCTCCAAAGACTCGACCATCTCCCAATTAGCTTTAAAAGCACCTCTGCGATCTCTAAAAAATTCAAGATGATCATCGCCGACATTAGTAATGAGTACTGCATCCGGTTTAGCCACTTCACTCATGGCGCCAATCTCTCCAAAATCATTTCCTCCAATTTCGAAAATGGCTGCTTTATGCTTTGAATTTAGTCGAGAAACAATGCACGGAATTCCAATTTCATTATTGAATGAGTCTTGCGGAAAAAGAACTGAACCTTCCGGCTTGATCACATGCAAGAGGATGGCGGCAATCATGTCTTTAGTGCTTGTTTTACCGTTGCTCCCCCCGACCGCAAAAACCGGGATTTTAAATTCTCTACGCCATGCAGCCGCCAGCTTTGCTATTGCATCGAGCGTATCTTCAACCACTAACACTGGTCCGCAATCAAGAATCTCATCACGAGTACCCGAACTCAATGAATCAAAACCTACTTTTGAAACAAGAAATCCCTTTGCCCCAGCTTTAACTGCCTGAGGCAAAAAACTATGCCCATCCCGCACGCCTTTCAGAGCTACAAAGGTCTCTCCCGCCCTCATCTCTCGAGTGTCAAACTGCAGAGGCCCTAAAACTTCTGCGCGATATTTTTTAACGTTTGCTGAATCCTTTAGCTCTACGAGCTTGCAATCAACAATTTCCTCGATCTTGAACATTTTCAGCTTCTCTAATATATTGTTCGGCTACTTCATAATCATCGAAATCAAAAATTTCAGTCCCAATAATTTGTCCACGTTCATGCCCCTTACCAGCAATACAAACAATATCATCTGGCTCAGCCCACTCAATTGCTTTTTGTATGGCAAGATTCCTATCCGCCTCAACAAGCATTTCTCTTTCCAAACAATTCTTTCGGACTGCTACACGCCACGACTGAACAATAGCATCAATAATATCCTTAGGGTTTTCTCTTCTTGGATTATCGCAAGTGATAATAGAAATTTCAGCCAAATTTGCTGCTGCATAACCCATTTCCTCTCGACGGAGAGGATCTTTTTCACCACCTGCACCGAAAACTACAATCACTCTAGATTTCGCAATTTCTCGAAGCGCCGTCAGCACATTCTCCAATCCCGTGCCACTATGAGCAAAATCAATAAATACTCGGAAAGGCAATAAAGACGGAATTTCCGTTAGGCGACCACGAATATTTCGAATCTCCGGAATAGTGCGCTCAATAGCAGCAATACTTACGCCTAACTCAACTGCGCTAACAATCGCTGCCGTTAGATTGTAGCAATTAAAATTAGTCGTCAGCCTCGAGTCGATCGAAACACTATTCCCTTCACCAATAATCTCTCCTTCTATCCCGCTATCCGTGACACGCAAACCCTTGCCCGAATACTTTGCTTTCTCCTTCAGCCCAAATGTAATTATGCGATCGGTCTTTGCCTCAAACTCAAGTTTTCTAACTCGACCGTCATCTTGATTCAAAATACTAACAGAGCATTTTTTGGGAAACCTATTTGGATAATTGACGAATAGATCCGCCTTTGCATCAAAATAAGGCTCGATGCCGTTATAAAAATCCTGGTGGTCGATATCGAAATTAGTAAATATCACCTGATCAAAGTGGCAACCATACACTCGATACAAGCTAGTTGCATGGGAAGAAACTTCAAGCACCAAATATTTTGCTCCCCGATCCAAAACTGCCTGAGCAAACTCTTGGATTGCACAGGCTTCCATCGTCGTATGATCCATATCATGCTGATACTCATTATAACAACGCTCGATAGTGCTCATAATTGCAACTCGATTGCCGCTCTTTTTCAGTAACTCATAAAGAATATGAGCAGTACTAGTTTTGCCGTTCGTGCCAGTTACCCCAACTACAACTAGTTTCTTTGTTGGATTATCATTAAAACGACAGGCAAGCTCTGCTAGTGCTTTTCGAGAATTTTTGACTACGATACATCGATCTGAAAAATCAGGTTCAATGAACTCCTCATCTTGGAGAACCACTGCGCTGGCCCCATTTTCAAAAGCATTCCCGATAAATTTATGGCCATTCAGTTCGTATCCCGTTATCGCAACAAAAACTGACCCTGCCTTAATTTGTCTTGAATCATTTTCAATCGACGCAACAGTCGTCGCTGCATCAGCAACAGATGGCCTTATTCTCTCGATTTCTGTTAGAGCAGATACTAAATTTGAGAGCTTCATTGCGTAACTACTTCCTCCTCCCCCAGAAAGATAGATACACGTTGTTTTGGAGATAGCTCCTCACCGAATTTTGGAAAAAATTCTCGAACAACACCGCTTCCTTTAACTCGCAAGCGAATGTCTTGTTGAGAAAAAATATCTTGCACTTCTCGAGCCGTCAGCCCCTGAATATTGGGCATTTCCTTGATCCTAACTACAGTTGTGGGAGCCTCTTTAGGCTCGTCTTTTTCTTTAGTCACGTCTTTCTCGATGGAGCTGATCTCGTTCTTCAGCTCCGGCAGAACGCTCGGAGCTACTCCTGCTCTTGCAAGTACCGCGCTCATAATCCTAGCAAAGGCCGGCGCAGCTACTGAGCCACCAGACGGAGCCTTCCCTTGAGGCTCCCGAATTGCGACATAACCAACAAACTTTGGCTTCGTATCAACAGCAAACCCAGCGAAGCTAGTTATGTACTTACCATCTGTGTAGCCCTTACTTGGCGTAGCTACCTGTGCGGTTCCCGTTTTGCCCGCGATATAAAAGCCGGGCAATGAGCCCTGCACACCTGTTCCCCCTTCTGAGGTTACTCTACGCAACATTTGAGTCATGATCCGCACTGTGCGCTCTTTTAGAACCCTTTCCAGATGAATCGGCTTTGGCTCGCTAGGATCCCCTTCTTTATCCATAACTGCGGACACTATGCGCGGTTTTACCTTGAATCCCAAATTTGCTAATGTCGCAAATGCCTGTGTCATCTGCATTGCAGTAACGCTCAATCCTTGGCCAAATGTGATGTTGGAAAAATTTATATCCGACCAAACATTATGCGGCTTAAGTACGCCTCTTGCCTCGCCCGGCAGATCAATACCTGTCTTTTGAGTCAGTCCTTGCATTTTATACCAGTGATACACGCGATCCTTGCCAATATGAATCCCAACTTTAGTTGCACCTACATTACTGGAAACTCGAATAATGTCAGAAGTGCTTAACCATTTCCATTTATGGTCCTTACTCGACTCACGAATCCAATGCCGACCAATTTGCATTTTCCCTTTTTCACAGTAAAAACGAGATCTAGAGCTAAGAAATTCATCTTCGATTCCGCCAGCAATAAGCAAGGCTTTGACCGTAGAGCCTGGCTCGAAAGTTTCTGTAACGGGACGATTTCGTCGATGGTCTGGGTTTGAGCTGCGAAAATTATTTGGATTATAAGTTGGATATGATGCCATCGCCCAAACATCTCCTGTTTCCGCATCCATGATAACTGCAACGCCACTCTTAGCTTTATGCTGAACGATCGCTTTCTTTAACTCTGTTTCAGCTGTGTTTTGTGTTGCTTTATCTATAGTGAGAATGATTGTATTGCTCACCTCATCCGGGTCTGTTGAGGCGAGAGTGTTATTGTACTGATACTCTATACCCTCAAGGCCTCGGCCATCAATCCCAGTGAAGCCCAGAACATTCGCAGCTAACTGCCCATTTGGATACATCCGTTTACTTTCTTTAGCAAAACCAAGCACTAAATTAAGCCTACGATCTTTATCCAAAACATCTCGAATGCGTTGTTCTTCTAACCTTGATAAATGTCGTTTGATCCAGACAAAACCCTTGTCTTGATTGAGTAACTTAAATATTTTTCTGCGCTCTTTCCCAAGCGCTTTTGCCAAAAGCTTTGCAATTTTTTTCTTTCGCTTAATTTTCCTCGGATTTGCATAAATCGATCGAACACGAATACTCATCGCCAATGGTTCATTATTTCGATCCACGATCACACCTCGCAAAGGTTGAGGTGCCGGCTCTGCACGAAATTGTCGCTTTAGAGTCGTCTCTAAACGTTTTGATGGAATCAACATCAAATACGCAGCCTTTGCTAGCACCGCTCCACAGAATAGTAGCAGTAAGAAAAAAATAAAATTGATGCGTAAATGAAACCCTTTATCCATCAGTCTGATCTGACTCGAATCACCTGGCTAGGCGATGCGGGTTCCAGCTTAAATTTTCTTTTCCCAATAAGCATTAGGCGCGCTGGTTCTGTTTTCCTCGCCCACTCAATTTGCAGTCGACTCTTTTCAATTTCTAGTCCGTGCCAAATTTTTTCAAGCCTAGTAATCTCTCGTTCCAAACGAATGTTCTGTAACCGCGTCCAGGCAAAGAATAAGGTAACGGCAACGAGTAGAACCCCGATGAGCATTCTTATTGTATAAGAGTTTTTTCTTTTTGAAATCAAAGACATTAACGGAATTCTATCGCAAATCAGGGCAATTAACGAGGATCAAGAATCGGGTGCTCCGTCCGAACAATCATTCTTAATCTCGCGCTGCGAGACCTTGGGTTTTCAGAAATCTCATCTATGGAAGGAATAATTATTTGCCGGTTTACTTTTTTTGCCGGAGGTTTGTAGCATCGTTCACACGCAACTGGTCGATTTTCACAAATACACTGCTCTGTGAGCATTCGAAACCTTTGCTTCACCAGCCTATCTTCCAATGAATGAAAGGACACAATCGATAAAACTCCACCTTCGCGCAAAAAACTAGGGGAAGCCTCTAGCATCTCGGTTAAGTGTAAAAGCTCGTCATTTACCTGAATCCGTAATGCTTGAAATGTCTTCGTAGCAGGATGAATCTGCATGTTGGCTTTCAATTTAACCGGTATCGCGTCTTCCACAATTAAAGCTAGCTGTTTAGTGTTAGTGATCTTAGCTAAATTTCTCGCTTCCGTGATTTTTTGAGCAATTCTATTTGCAGACTTATCTTCACCAAACTTCCTAATCATACCCGCCAAACGCTTTTCTAACCAAGAATTCACGATTTCATGTGCTGTAAGCTCTGTGTCTTTGTTCAGCCTCATATCAAGCGGACCGGAATTTCTAAAACTAAACCCGCGATCGGCTAAATCCATTTGAAATGAGGAAAAACCTAAATCAGCCACAATGGCATCAACCTGCTTAATCTCAAATTCGTCTAGTTTTTCCGCTAATCGGCTATAATTTGCGTGAACTAGGGACAGACGACCAGACGAAATGGCGCTCTTAAACTCTGATTTCGCTCGATTTATTGCATCTTTATCACAGTCAAAAGCAATTACACTTGCCTCTGGCACGCGCTCTAGTAGATACCGCGTATATCCACCGCCCCCAAGAGTCAGATCGAGCACCACTCTTGGCCCAATCCTTGTGATCTCATCTAGCGCTTCATGTAGTAGCACTGGTTTATGCATGCTTCGCTTAATTCTATTCTTTAGATGATAACTTTCTTTGGACGGTAGAGACTTTCAGTCTCTGCTTTCGAAATCGAAATTTCGATGGAATCGTCTCATATCGATGCAAAAACACGTCTCTTTGTGCAATCGGAATTCGTAAATTATAGCCAACTGGAATTAATTTTTCCCCATTAATTACCAAATCAGTTAGCGCTGGATTATAATCTTTTAAGATCTCCTCCGCGATCCCTGCATATTTTGCTAACACCCTGAACTCAATAAACTCAGGCACTACAAAACTTTCGTATATCACTGGCTCCGCCCGCTCTACGGCATCAAAATAAAACGAAGTGTTTTTTGCCACGTGTAGTGCAGCAAAGAATGCACAATAAAAATTCTTAGAAGCAAAACCAAAAGCGTAACCATCCCACTCAGAGATTATTTTGGCTAACGAAACTGTTTTTAATGTTTGAACAGCGTTCTGTATTCCTTTTCGCCCGTGGTTATATGCAGTAATAGCTAGCGGCCAATGTTCAAGAGCAGAATAATTTTTCTCCATTAGGAGTGCAGCCCCCTCCGCCGCCTTCATTGGGTCATTGCGCTCATCAACAACCTCATCGACTCTTAGGAAGAATTTTCCTGTGCTACGTATAAACTGCCATACTCCAGACGCACCAGCTTTAGACAAGGCTTTTCGATCAAATCCACTTTCGACAAACGGGAGATACCCAGTCTCTGGAGGCACGCCGAACTGTACAGCAATTTGCTTCATCCCCGTAAGATAGCGCCCCGATTCATAAATTGACTCCACAAAACTCTGGCGTAACCCTGGCTGACTACGAACTCGACCTTTCTTGGACGCGTCTAGGAATTTTGATGTGCCTGGAATATGGGTAAACCGTTTGAAAATCTTTTTTTCTTCGTAGTTTAGACTCTCAAAATTTAAGCGTTTTACATAAATCTTTTCATGTATAGACCTTAAAATTTTTTTTACTTTGGCTTCAAATTTCCGCTTGCGCCAAAAAATCATTCGACGCTTTCGCCGCTCGCTCCAGGTCGGATGCTCCCTTATGTTCTTTATGTCCAATACACCATAAATTATCTCTGGGTCATTCGTATCGTGTACGAGGTATTGCCATCGATGAGCCTTTGTATAAACCGATATCCAAAATTTTACTCTAGATACAAGTTCTGGCTCTACTTCAAATGGCCCTATTTTTTCAATGGAATCGGCCAATCGTATTGTTCGCAATTCAATGGGGCGAATTTTCCCGGTAGCTTCCGCAGGGCCACTAAATAAAAACAATGAAAGCAAAATGAGCATTAGATATCGAACCATACGTTAGAGGTCTTATCGGTTCAAAGCTTAAGTCTTTGAAGAAATCCGATCGTTTTTTCTTCCCAGGCTCTCATTGACGGAATCGCCCAACTACCCTTCCTTTTATGATTGAGAATTATTGAAAAAACTAGAATTTCGCCGCTTTGAGTAGGCACAAACCCGACTAAAGATGTCACTGCTCCTCGGCTCCATAAGGTCCCTGTTTTCGCTCTTACCTTCCATGGATCAAACCAATTTCCAAAGCGCTTAAATCTAGGCTTCAACGTACCAGTTTCGTTACCAACTGGCATAGACCCCACCACATCGGCAAACGAACGAAATTCATGGAAATTTTTTTGCAGCAATGCCACAAAGCACCTTGCCGACACTTTGCTTTCCCAGCTCAACCCGCTTCCGTTTGACACCACTACTTTATCTTCCTTACACGGTTTAATCCCTTTAATGAATGCCTCAGCAGCCTTACGTCCTTTGCTTATGGTCCCAGGCGCACCAAATTTCTTTGCCCCCATAATTCGAAAGATTTGTTCAGCCATAAAATTGTTGCTGTACGTGTTCATAAGGCGAACCAGATCCAGAAGAGCTAAGCTTTCGACTTCTCCTATTACGTGCGCCCCACTAGCTGTAGTCGGACCGCCATATCCACCTGTTATTGTAATCCCCTCACGCTCTAACATCCCTTTAAACATCAGTGCAAAATGCGCTTTTGGATCCTCAACAGCGTAGTAAAGCACCTTTGGTTTCTCATTTCGACCAATAGTCCCATTAACCACAAATACTTCCTTGCCATCTCTCTTCCCCACCTGTTCCACACGAACATTGCGCGATTTTCCACTCGTTTGGCGAACTTTGTTTTCAAGAATTCCATATTCATGGTTAATTGGGCCAAATTCGACATTTGGCTTTGAACCTTTTCCTGTTGGTACTACATGAATTTCCACACTATTAAAGTTCATGCTTGTCGCAGACAGTTTCGCGGCGAAGGGTTGCCCACGTCCCAACTCGGTGAGATTGCCCTCATCGTTGTCAAAAAAAGAAGTATCAATCTTAATATCTCCCTTGATTTGCTTGATTCCTTTTCGTTCGATTTCGCGAGCCAGTAGCCATAGCCTTTCGCTGACCAAATAGGGGTCACCTTCCCCTTTAACAACTAAATCTCCATGAACCTTATTATTAATCACTTGACCATTGACATACACGCGCGTTTTAACTGTCGCCGATGGACCTAGAATTTCTAGTGCCGCAATGGAAGAGATTATTTTAATTCCGGAAGCAGGAACCATAGCTTGGTCATCATTGTGGCTGGCAATTATCTTTCCGGAACCAATCTCTTCCACGCGCAAAGATAGCGCGATCTGCGAAGGTAGTCCTTTGATGTGGGAACGTAGTTCGGATTTGAACTGCTCTTCCGACATGGACGGCCCGGCAATCAAGCTTAATGCCCCAATTGGAGAGAAAAAAAGCAACACAGGGCAGAGAAACAAAACTAATCTCATCACAACTCCAAAGTATTTGCTGTAATCGCGTAATTTTGTTTAATTATACATAATTTACTAAGTAGAGGAACCGAAAATGACCAAGCGCAAGAAAAACCTAAGTATCCTAATCGTTTTGCCCGTAGCCATGCTTTTGATGGTGAGTGCATGTTCCCAAAGGACTACGCCACCGGACACTTTGGTGACGGCGCTAACGTCATCCATAGACACACTCGACCCACTGTTTACAACAGGGGCAAATCCTCAGCATTTAAATCAGCTGATTCATGGGACGCTAGTCCGAATTGGCAACAGTCTAGTGCCAAAGCCTTACGTTGCCTCAGAAATGCACGTCCTAGATGAAAAAACAATTCGATTTCGACTAAAAGAAAATTGTCAATTTCACGATGGCTCAGTAATGAGTGCTGACGATGTCATCTACAGCTGGGAAACGTTTATATCTGACAAACACAAATCTCCATTCTCTGAAGCCTTCAGAAAAATTGAAAAAATTATTAAGAATGGCTCACACGACATTACTATTCATACAAAGGAAGTCGCCCCTTCATTGATGGTCGACTTTTCTTTAATGAAAATTATACCTGCGAGAAAATATGATCCGAAAAAATTTAGACATAACCCAATCGGACTCGGTCCTTACAAAGTAGCGCACGCCAATCAATCTGAAATTTTGCTCGAGCAACATGATTCGAAGTGTTTAGAAAAAGGCAAAATGCCAAAAATCCTAGCGAAAATTGTCCGAGAAGACTTAAACCGATTCTTAAAATTAAAGAATGGCGAAATCGACATTGTTTTAAATGACATTGATAAAAGAAAAGTTAAAAAAGTTCAGGAGAACAAGGATGACGAAAACAACCTAGTTGCAATTTCCGAACCTGGAGTTACTTATAGCTACATGGGTGTAAATTTTGCAAAAGAAGAGCTTTCAAAGCCACTCGTCCGTCAAGCAATTGCTTATGCTATAAACATCCCTAAAATTATTAAATTCAAACTCGCAGGAATGGCAACTCCAGCGGCCTCCGTACTCCCGGAATCGTCTTGGTTCTACAATCAGAAGCTAAGCCCGATTGACTATAATTTAGAAAAATCAAAGAAGCTTTTAGACCGTGCAGGTTACTTTAATGGCTCTAATGATAAACCTCCCCTAAAACTGACATTAAAGACAACGTCCAACAAAATGATTATTGAAAACGCGCAAGTAATTATTGCGCAATTAAAATCTGCCGGTATTAAAGTGGAGCATAAGGCATACGAGTGGGGCTTATTCTATGGTGATGTGAAAGCTAGAAACACTGAACTTTATTTGCTTAGGTGGGTTGGGGCCACTGATCCGGGGATCATGTATGATATTTTTCATTCCAGTAATTTAGAGCGTAATAATCGCACCAACTACAAAAGCGCTTTAACCGACAAGTATCTTGATTTAGGGCAAAGCACTCTGGACCTAGCAAAGAGAAAATCTGCTTTTGATAAGGTGCAAGAGATCGTATTAGAGGAGCTCCCTTATATTCACCTTTGGCACAACATGAACGCTGCTATTTATCGTTCCAACATCAAGGGCGTTGAATTATCTCCAACTGGGGCATGGTATTCTTTTTTGAATATTTACAAAGAAGTTACCAAAAAATGAGTAAAATGAGTCGCTGAGAATGATTAAAAGGTTCTTATTCGACTCTAATCTCCAAATAGGCGAGACGATTTGTTTTGGCACGAATCAACTTGCAGACGACTTAAAGCATTTACGCAAAGTACTCCGAGCGAAGACAGGAGATTTCATTGAAGTAATGAATGGGAGAGGTGTCGTTGCGTCTGCACAGATCATTAAAATTGAAGACAAAAAGGCTGCTGCTGTGGTTAAAGCGCGACAAGAGGTTGCTCCGCCCAAAATAAAGATAAAAATTTTGCAAGGGATGCTTAAAGGGCAACGTATGGATTTTTGTTTTGAGAAGCTTACAGAGCTTGGCATTCAAAACATCTGCATCGTGGCCATGGAAAGGTCTCATGTCAGACAGAGAGAAGGCGCCTCTCGTATGGGTCGCTGGCAACGCCTAATTAAGTCGGCGATGAAGCAATCCGGGAATCCTTTTTATCCAAGCGTTAGCACTGCACCCAATTTGGAGGATGCACTTCGAGTAGGCAAACCTCGAGCGGACGTAGCAGAAAAATCCTTATTGCTCGTAGCCACCATTGACCCAACAAACCCCTCTCTGCTCACGGCCTTACAAGAAATTTCGACTCCAAATATTGGGAATGTAAAATATGATAGGATCAACCTAGTTGTAGGGCCAGAGAGCGGTTTTTCAGAAGACGAACTAAAGCTCGTCGAAAAGATGGATTCTACCGCCGTGTACCTTGGCAATACGACGCTAAGGAGTGAGACTGCTAGCCTATTAATGGCGGGGATAGTCAAAAATTGGATTGATAGTATAGGTTGATGGCATAGGTTGGTAGCACAGATGGATCAGGAATTTCCAAAACAAAAGAAGTCCAAAAAGCAAGGGGAGCTTACTCGACCACGGCAGAGCTTTGACCTCTTTGAGCTAGAACAAATCACAGACGAAAATATTGACTTTTCAGCAATCGACGAGGGCATTGGATTCCACCCCAAGAAGAACGCCCTGTTCGCGTCTGGGAAAACAAAGCAAGAGCAGATTCAATCGAACAAAAAGGAGCGAATTAATCAGCTAAAGACTGTCCGATCTGCTCACTCCGAGGCATTGGCAAAAAGGACAGCGAAAAAAGCCACCAAAAAAACTAGGTTAAATACTAACCCACTAAAACCTAAAGAAAACAACGAATTGCCAAAACTAGCCACAAGAGGAGCGCGCTCCATAGCAGCTCTTATCGACCTGGTGCTGGTGAATTTGCCAATTTTGGGAGTATTTTTTACTGCTTGGGGGGGATTACAAATCCCATCTATTGAGTTTGCTTATCCGTTGTTTATCATGCATGTTTTCATTAATTTCAATTATTTCGTCTTCATTGAGGCCTTGGGTGGGCAAAGTATTGGCAAGTTCTTCTTAAAAATTCAAGTCCTTGAAAACGACCGCTACTGCAAGCCGATTGGACTTCGCTCTGCCTTCACAAGAACTTTTTTTTGGATGCTATTTTTCCTACCCATCTGTCTTAGTTTATTTTTCACTTTTTGGCGTTCGAATTATACGGCCTGGCATGATAGGGTGTCCTGCTCTGTAGTCGCTAGAGCGGAACAGTAACCGTATTGATCGTAAGGACTCGTATTCGATGCCAAAGGCAGCGCGGCCAACAACGTCGAGAAAAATTTTGTCTCCAGAACATGCCGCTCGTTGGGTTAAAAATTTCCAAAAGAGTGGTAAATCCGTAGTGATGACAAATGGCTGTTTTGATCTAGTTCACAGTGGGCATGTTTCTTACTTGGATGAGGCTCGCCAGCTAGGTGATGCATTGGTAATTGCTCTAAATAGTGACGCGTCTATTAAGCGACTTAAGGGCTCACAGCGACCGCTTCTTCCATTAAAGGAAAGAGCCGAAGTCATTGCATCTCTTGAGTGCGTAGATGTTGTCACTTGGTTCACCGCAGATACTCCGGAAAAATTGATCAAAAAAATTCAACCCGGCGTTTTGGTTAAAGGTGGCGACTGGACAGTCGACAAAATTGTTGGATCTGATTTCGTCCAGTCCTACGGCGGAGACGTTAAATCTCTAAAGTACCGAATAGGATCCACAACCTCCACATCAAAAATTATCGCCAAAGCTCAGTCTAAATTGTAGCAATCAGGAGCAGGAGGGAGAAATTTTACGCTATGAAGCGATACCCCTTAGATATTAAATTACCCAGCCATGTTGAGAAAGTAGTTACAACTTTGCGTAATAGTGGGCATAACGCCTGGCTTGTTGGCGGAGCTGTTCGTGATTCAATTCTAAGTCATACGCCTAAAGATTATGACATAGCAACTGATGCTAAACCTCAAGACATTCAAAAATACTTCGACCGCACAATTCCCGTGGGAGTTCAATTTGGCGTAGTGCTAGTCATTATCGATTCAGCTCCTGTCGAAGTTGCAACCTTTCGATCAGATGGAGCTTATGAAGATGGCAGGCACCCGACTTCAATCACCTACTCTAAACCCGAAGATGATGCTAAGCGAAGAGATTTTACAATCAATGGGTTATTTTGGGATCCGAGCACAAAAGAAGTTATCGACTATATATCCGGGATGGCGGATATAGAGTCCAGACAAATTCGCACGATTGGCAGAGCATCTCATCGATTTCAAGAAGATGCCCTTCGTACTGTCCGAGCAGTTCGCCTCCTTGCACAGCTTAGTGATTTCAATTTTGAGTTGGAAGAAAATTTACACCAAGGAATTAGGCGCCAAGGTCATTTAATACTAGAGGCAAGCAAAGAGAGAATAACTGAAGAAGTACAGAAAATACTAAAATCATCTCGTCCATCACTTGCTTTCCAGGCGATGAAAGAGACAAAACTCTTTGATCGCGTCTTTCCAGATTTTCGTAATCTTTCTGATAACGAATTCAAGCACATGACTAGTACTCTCGACAACCTATATGAGTCGTGGGTTGAAATTTGCGCGATAGAGAATTGCTATACAAATGCACTATTATGGGCTTCATTCTTATATTTTTTCCCGGGCGACAGAAAAAATTTAAAACAACAAAACTCAATATTGATTACGAGAATAGAACTCAAAGAAATAAAAAAGATCCATACTATTTGTGCAGAAATTCCGCAATTGCTTTCCTTGTCTCTCGCTCGACAAAAACGTATTTTAGCAGAGTCGCAATTTCTCTCAGCAGCATGCCTCTATCAATCGAAAGAGAATCCGAGCAAGGGTAGAAAAGTTATAGCCGCGATTTTACAAAAGAGAAAATCACTTTCTGATAAAGGAAAACTAAACCCTCACCCACTAATTTCTGGAAATGATCTTAAGCGGCTCGGCCTTAGTCCTGGACCTGAGATGGGCCAAATTCTATTCCGTATTCGAGAGCTACAACTGGAAGAAACCTTAAAGACAAAAAAAGAGGCCCTTAAGCAGGCAAAAGCCCTCCAACACGAACTCGAAAATCCCGAAGCGGCCGAAAACTAAAGTATGAAATTTCCGATTTTTCTCAAGCTTCAGGAATCATGGGAAAAAATTGATGAAAACCCATTTCTTCAGTTAATTTTTTGGGTTCTTTGGTTTGGCTTCTTTGTTTCATTCTATACCTGGTCTTATAAAGACTATGGCACTGCTGGCAATGTCTGCTGGCCTTATTTTCAAGATTGTCACTTAATACAGTTCATCCCTAGCCGCAGAGATTCCTACGCTTATATTGGAGTCATAATTCTACTGGCTTTTATTATGATTACTTCAGCTTGGTCTGCGCTTCGAAAAGACTGGGTTAAAGCCATGGCCAGCATCACAGTTCTTTTTTTTACAAAGCTATTTACCTTTACACTTTTAACGTACAGCATCCCAGCTAATTTTGAGTATTTTCATCTTGGCTTGTTGGTTGCGTTTTTATTTTTACGACCCAAAGTTTTCGCGCTAAAGCTAACAATGGTTGTTTTGCTCTTCTTGTCGGCGACAATGAAGTTTCATGACTCTTGGATTCTTGGCACCTATTTTTCAAGCCTAAAGCTTGGGCTTCCCTTCATCCCCGATTTATTGATTCCAGTCGCTACAAATGCAGTAATTTTTCTGGAGATCGTCTGCCCGTGGTTATTACTGAGTAAGAATTCTCGTTTAAAATGGATAAGCATATGCTCACTTACTATTTTCTTTATCTATTCAATTTCATTAGTAGGAATGCATTATCAAGCATTCACCTTACTCCCATTCCTTGCAATTTTTCTGTTTGATGACTTAGGAAATGAAACTAACTCTTCAAGCTCAGAAAGATCGGTGATCATCGGATTTATTTCGCTCCTATTTCTGCTCCACCTTCCAAAACATTTGATTACTGAAGATTCCCGCTATTCGTTACAAACTTATAAACTAGGCGTTTGGATGTTTGACTCCAATCACCAATGTGTTTCTGATGCGAAGTACTTCTATAGAGATGGCACAACTTCTAACCATAGAACGGTATCCAGTCGCGCAATGAACCGTTGCGGACCTTATTTTTGGTGGTATGGAATGAGACGATCCTGTGAAGACAATGAGCAGGTTAAGCAGATATCCTGGACCTTTGACCACTCTATAAATGGCGGGCCCTTCTATCGGATAATTTCTCTTGATGATATTTGTGAGACGGAATATTCCCTATTTGGAACAAACGATTGGCTAAACTCTAAGCCGGAGGCTTCCAGCGTAGTCGGTTACCCCAAAAAAAATTATCCATATGAGAATTCTGACTCTCACCCTCATATCGTTTTTGACTCACCGTCGATTGAACTGTCGATTTTTCAAGCATGGCTGAAGCCTTATAGTCATATTATTTCATGGGCATGGGTCATTCTTTGGTGGATTTTTGCACTCGCGTACCTACCAAAGATTCTATGGGGCCTTATTCGATCACGCATCCCTTATAAGGCTCAGTGATATTGGGTCATATGCTATTTTTACGCATGATATTTCGAACAATCTGATGGTCGGATTCAATATATAAGGTCCTATAATCGGTATAGGTCACTTCAGAAATTGAGCCCTTCTGAGACCGGACATGCTTCTTAAAAGCATAGTCAACCTCGACTTTAGTGCCATTTTTTACCTTTGAGTAATAGGCAACTAGCTGACTGGCTTCAAGCAAGGTGGAGAGCGGAATAGTCTTTGACTTCTTCCTTTTAATTATACAATGTGCGCCGGGGACCCCTTTGACGTGCAACCACGTATCGGACCCAACAGCGGATTTAAAGGTCACGCGGCGATTCTCTTCCTTGTTTCGTCCAACTAACATCACAAATTCATCCGAAGAAATGATCTCAATAAATGGCTTTGCCTTTGATTGCTCTCTGTGTTTTTTTTTCTTTAAAGCTCCACTTATCTTCTTTAGTCCCAAGTCAACTAACATTGGTGAAATGCCTTGCAACTCTTCCAACGACTCAGTCGATTTGATCATTTCTTTTGCAGATTCTAACTTGAAACAATATTCATTTGTAGAAGCTAAACGCTCGGAAGCTTCTTTCTCCGTCCGTAAAAGCTTCTTGTATTTATCAAAAAGTCGATTTGCATTTTCACTATAGGTATATTTTTTATCAACCCGAACCTTAACAAGCCTTCCATCTTCATAATGAGGTAACATTAATTCTGTGTCTGACGGGGTCATCTTTGCTCCTATCTCATAGAGACTTGCAAAGAGGGTATCTGCTTGCTCTTTAATGGACACACTGTCTTTGGATTTTTTAAGCTCTGACTCCAGTTTTACAGTAGACTTCTTTGTCTTCTTGATTGCCGCCTCTACTGCAGACAAAAATGCTTTGCGCTCATTATTAACAGCAGATTCAGCGATTTTATGCCAAAAAAACTCCGAATAACGATCCCAGTAAATGCCACCTTCGATTTCAGAAAACTCTCTTACCGTACCAACTGAAAAATTTCCTTTAACTGGAGGTACATATTTGCAATTTTCGTATTCGTTTGATTTTCTATATGCTGCTTGAATAGTCGTTTGAATGATGAAAAGGTTTGATTTTCGTGGCATCAACTCAGCCAGAAGCAGTAAGTCATCTGGAAATTTTAGAAGTAAGACCCTCTCCCCATCAATTTGATCTACTGCCTTGATTGACTTATTGAGAAATTTTTTTCGCAAGAGCATTACATAAGATTGCGGGTTTATTGCAGCCCTTATTCTTCGCTTTTTATCTAGAGAGAAGATTCCTGCAATGTCGTGACTCAAAACGATAGCAAAAGACCATGCGCCTTTTCCGTAAGAGTAGCCACTAAAGAATATACAATCGGTGTACGCTGGATCCGCAGCTGTCCAGATTTTCTGGACCATTCCGCCAGCAATGCGAGTTCGCATTTCACTAACAGAGTTTTCTATTTCCTTCCAATTGAGTGACATAGATCTATTTGGTACACTGCATTCATGGAAAATGTCGAGCGATCATTACAATCAATCGAGTGGCCTGATTTTCTTAATTATTACAGCGGATTATGTTTTAGTCCAGCCGCCACTACTCTGGCTAACGAGATCCATGCGCCTGCGTCTCAAGCGGAATCAGAGCAATTACTAGGTCTTTGCTCGGAGGCAATTCATCTGCTAGAAAACAGTAATTTCGCCTGCCTTCAGAGCCTGCATGAACTCGATAGACATTTTGACCTTCTTGATAAACAGGCATGCCTTTCCATAAATGAACTTTTCGAAATTTTTCAGCTGCTAAAATCGAGCCTAGAGATCTCTATCATTTTTCAAAATAGAGACAATTTAGCCAAGACCCCCATGCTCTCGAATGAATTTTCTAAACATCTGGATTGTAAGGATCTACATAATCAAGTCAACCGGATTATTGATGAGGATGGCGGCATTCGAGAAGACGCTAGCGAAAAGCTTTTTTCATTATTTAAAAAACAAGGTAGAGCGAAAAGGAAAGCGCAAGAAGCAATACAAAAAGAGTTAAAGGCTGCTCAAAAATCTAAGCACACACAGGATTCTTACGTGGATATTCGAGATGGAAAATTCGTTTTACCGGTACGTTCAGAGATGCAGTCGGAGTTTCGTGGCATTGTAGTTGAGCGAAGTGCAAGTAAAGCCACTGTTTTTATGGAACCACTTGCGCTTCGAAATCTCAATGAGGAAATTTCAAGAATTTCATTAGAAATTGAAGAAGAAATTTATCGAATACTCCGTACAATTTCAGACATTCTATCTATGTATAGCAGAGACCTATTGAACTGGTACACTGGATTGCGTGATCTCGATTTGACTTTAGCTCGAGGCCGAGTTGCCAAAAATTTTTCCGAGTGCAAAGGGAGTTCAAAGCCAATATTTGCAACCACGTTCACTCTAAAAGAATTTTATCACCCACTCCTTCACCTACCTAAAGAGGAGGTTGTCTGTAACGATTTAGAGCTAGATAAAGACACTCGAGCAATATTAATCTCCGGCCCAAACACCGGTGGGAAAACAGTGATTCTTAAAGCAATTGGCCTTATTTGCCAATTAGCAAAGTGTGGTTTCTACGTGCCTGCTGAGGAAGGAGCTACGCTGCCTTATTACTCTCAGATTCTAAGTCATGTGGGGGATGAGCAGAGTATAGAATTAAGCCTTTCTAGCTTTTCTTCATCTGCTTTGATCATTAAAGAAATCATTGAATGCGCTGATCATTCAACTCTCGTACTGATCGATGAAATTTTTGCTTCAACAGACCCGAGAGAGGGCGCGGCTCTTTCTTCGGCTTGTATCGCAAAACTGATAGAGCTTGGCTCCATGACGATTGTGACAACACACTTTTCTGAGTTAAAGAGCTTAGCCGAGGAATTTAAAGCAGTACAAAATGCTAGCATGCAGTTTGATCAAATCAAGCAGATCCCTGAGTTTAAGCTTATATTAGGAGTTCCGGGTAAAAGCTGGGCCTTAGAAACGGCTAAACGTTTCGGGTTTTCCAATTCTATCATTGAAGATGCTAGGGCGCGATTAGGCACCACTCATCAGGAAGTAGAAGCTCTCATTGATCAACTTCATAAGGATGAGTCTGAAGCGCAAAGAGAAGTGCAACATATTAAAGCACTAAAGCTCAATATTGAAAAAGAGCGAAATGAACTCCAACAAGCCATAGAGAAGCTAAGAGAAAAAGTACGCACAATTCGTCATGACCTTCATGAGGAGTATGCTGCAAAGTTTAGAGCATCCATGCGAAAATTAGAGTCTTTAGTTGATAGTTATAAGGAAAAACTGAAAAACTCTACATCTTTTCATGAAGAGATGACAGAAGCTAAATCAGCCATTAATGAGCTTAAACAGGGCTTCAAAGGATCATTTGGAGCAAATGTTGATCCTGTAGAAACTAAGGAACATACCCAAAAAAAATACCTCCCACAAAAAGGGAATTCAGTTCGCATTCTATCCTCAGGAATTTTAGGTTCATTATTGAACGAACCATCTCAAGCCAAAGCTTTGGTGCAAGCAGGAATACTAAAAATCAGACTTGACTGGAATGAAATTGAAATGGCTGATACTGGGAGCCCTCGTCATAAAAACCGAAAGACAATTACTACGAGCAGTGATTGCCCGGCGGAAATTAATTTAATTGGGCTCTCAATTGATGAAGCACTTCCTCGATTGCAAGAATATATCGATCTATTTTCTCGCTCCAATCGTCCATCGGGACGAATTGTACACGGTCATGGGAGCGGTAAGCTTAAGAGGTTCGTTCGCGATTTCCTTCGAGAATCTGCCTACGGATTTCCGTTCCGACCCGGTGATGAAAGTGAAGGTGGCGATGGATGCACTGTCATATCTGAGGTTGAGTCATGAAATACAATAAGAAAGACCACTATCATCAAAAAGCCAAAGACGAAGGTTACCGAGCTCGCTCTGCATATAAGCTTAAGGAAATTCTGAAACGATATAAACAAATTTGGAAGAAAGATGCTGCCATGGTCTTGGATCTTGGTTGTGCTCCTGGAGCTTGGACTCAAGTTATCTTAGAAGAACTAAGCGAAAATGTTTCTGTCATCGGTCTTGATATTGTTGAAATGGATGGATTTCAAGATAATCGATTCAAGTTCTTTCAAGAAGATGTTTACGAGTGGAAGCCACGAGAAGGGCTAAAGTTTGATCTTATTTTGAGTGATATGGCCCCAAAAACTTCGGGCATAAAGATGATGGACCATCTTCGGTCCGTAGCACTTTGCGAGAGAACGATTGAGATCGCGGATTCATGCCTCAAGCGAGATGGGTCTTTGGTGTTTAAAATATTTGAAGGCAGTGACTTACAGGGATTAGTGAACTCTCTACGGAAAAAATACTCTGAGGTCGATCGCTACAGACCAAACAGCACGCGCCAGGCTAGTAAAGAGATCTATGTAATCGGCATAAAAAAGCACTGCTAAACTGGTGCCTTTAATCTAAAATTTTAATTTTTGGATATTTGCAGAATTCGTGGTTACTTTTCGTTTCTCACGTAAGCCAGCAATAAGGTCTTTCATGATCTCAGACCGCAAATCATTCTTAGCGCGACTTTTTGCTACGTCAAACTTAGCGTCTGCTCCAGCTTTTTTTTCCACTAATTTAATAACATGAAAGCCAAAAGAAGTTTTTACCGGCTTAGAAATTTCACCTTTTTTCATTCTAAATGCCACTTCAGCAAATTCAGGCACCATTCTAGAACGAGTAAAGAAACCTAGATCGCCAAGGTTTTGCTGAACGGAAGGATCTGTAGAGAATTGCTTGGCAAGGGTCTGAAACTCGGCGTCATTTTTAGCCGCTTTTGCTTTCTTATAAACCTCATCTGCTTCGCCTTTAGTCTTTACCAAAATGTGGAAAGCGCGAACTTCATCCGTTCTATATTTGATCTTATTCTTGTTGAAATAACGACGAATTGCTTTTGCGGACAATTTACTTTCTACCTCCTGCCGAATAAACTGTTGCGCTAGTAACTGGCGCTTTTGCGCCTCTAATTTTTTCTTGAACTCAGATGAGTTTGCAATTTTTTTTGCCTCTGCTTCCATCACGAAGAGCTCTTCCATAATCACGTTATCCACTAAGCGCTCCCTTGCCTTAGGGTCACGGTTTAAGAAATTCTTTTGCACTGGAGGCAAAGCCTTTAGCTTCTCCTTAACCTCGATGATGGTAATAACTTTTTTGCCAATTCTTGCTAGCTCCATACTATGTGCTGTTGAAGCTATAAAAGTTGCCGTAGCCGCTGCCAGCACCAATAAAAAATTCTTTCGCATGTCTTAAACTCCTCGTTATTCAGGTATATTACATATCTAAGCTTTAAGAAAAACAAGATAATAATGAAGCCAAAACATGTAAAAAAACTGACCTCAGCAAAATTTCGATGGCTCGTTGTGGGTTCTGCTGGATTTTTCGTTTTTGTGTTCGGTTTTCTCTGGATAATTGGAAGCTCGGATAGCGTTCGAAAGAAGCTATATCCTTTCTGCCCTTACTGTAAGGGAGTAACCAGAGACGATGTTGCTGGCGCAATTGGCAACCGCCGATTTATGGCCAAGTCGCTTCGCGAGTCTATGTCTGTTGGGCTTTTTGACAATCAGTATGAGGTTATCACTACCATAAATCTGGAGCTCCAAGAAAAAATGGAGCGCCTCTACCGGCGCTATAGCCCACTTTATGCCGCGTTCGTTGCTATTGATCCTGACACTGGCGCAATTCTAGCCATAGTAGACCATTCCAAACACGGTCACGTTGGTAACCTGACTCTTAAAGGAACCTACCCTGCAGCGAGTGTGTTTAAGGTTGTTACGTCTGCAGCCGCGCTTGAGATCGGAGACTATAGACCAGAAACAGAGATTCCATTCAACGGCACGCAGACGTCTCTGTATAGGAGGAACCTGACCTACCAAACAAACCGTTGGACGAGACACGTAAATTTTGGCGACGCTCTAGCCAAGTCGATTAATACTATTTTCGGCAAAATTGCTCTCTACGGCGTTGGGCGCGATACGCTCCAAAGGTACGCCGATGCATTTGGATTTAATCAGCACGTTAAGTTCGATATGCCGTTAGAGGTTTCTAGCGTGATCGTACCAGAAGATTGGTTTGGAATTGCAGAAAGTGGTTCGGGTTATACAAAGAAACAAACTCTTTCCCCCATCCAGGGTGCATTGATTGGTGCCACTGTGATCAATGATGGTGTCACCCCTAGCCCATTTCTGGTACGCACCCTCCTAGATGCAGACAAAGAGCCTGTTTATGAGTACCCGCCGAGTAATATGAGAAGACCGATTTCTTCTGAAACTGCCCAGCAGCTGCAGGCTATGATGGAAAAAACAATCTTACGTGGCACCGCTAAAAAGTATTACCGTGACTATTTCCAGCACCCGATTCTTTCAAAAGTATTTATTGGCGCAAAGACCGGGTCTCTCACTGGAGACTCCCCAAAAGGAAAATACGATTGGTTTGTTGGTTTTGCTAAATCACGGATTAATCCTAGCAAGAAGATTGCTTTTGCTTCTATGATCGTGAATGGCAAATACTGGAAAGTGAAATCTTCCTATATCGCTCGCCAAGCTATTCTGCAGTACTTTAAAGATGCCAGCTCTAACGATTCTATCTCAAGCAACCATCGCGAGTAACACCTTTTATCAGGTAAGAATAATTGAGTGTTTTAATAAATAAATTAAAGC
Source organism: Oligoflexia bacterium (assembly GCA_011087955.1). Lineage (GTDB taxonomy): Bacteria > Bdellovibrionota > UBA1018 > CAIPTA01 > JAALKR01 > JAALKR01. The sequence goes on along the minus strand of JAALKR010000020.1, from coordinate 3,251 downwards.
ACTACGATATAAAACCGATAAATACACTATAAATACAAATCCTCGGTTATTCGCTCTCAAGCAAAAGCCGAGGGTGCTTAATATGGTTTCTACGTTCTCCTCAATGTATAAGCCTCCCACCCAACGATAATTTCTAAATTATCCGGGAGGCTTATCTTTTCTATTTTTTCTTCTGTTTCCAATCAGGAGCCCAATCATAAGGATAGAGCCCTCATAGAATATATAAAGCGGAATCATCATAATGATCATTGATAATACATCCGGCGGCGCACACAGCGCGCACACTACAGCAATTGAAATAATTGCTACTCGTCGATGTTCCCGCAATATATCCGCATCGACGACTCCAATTATGCCAAGAAAAACTAGAGCAACAGGAAATTCAAACGACAGCCCAAACAACAAGAGCAATTTAAAGATCAGGCCAAAATATTCCCTCACGGTGATCATCGGCAAGTCTTGTGGTTGACCATACTCAATCATAAATTTGAATGCCGAGGGGAAAACAATATAGTAAGCAAACGTCGCACCCAAAACGAAAAACAAAGTCCCACATACAACAAAGGGAGTAGCTAGCTTTCTTTCGCGCTCGTGCATCCCAGGCGCAACGAAGGCCCAAAACTGATAAAAGATATAAGGCAGAGAAAAGAAAAAGCCTGCAACTGCGGACACACGCAAGCTATTTAGAAAACTTTCAAATAGCCCTGTGAACACTAGGTTCTGTTTGTCTTCAGGCAGAACTGCAAACAGGGGCTTTTTAAGAAAAAGCATAATAGGCTCACGAATTAGATAAGCCAAGCACGCCATGCCAAGAGCCACATAAACACAGCGAATTACTCGCTCGCGCAATTCATCAAAATGATCCCAAAACGGCTTTTCCTCATCGTGCTCAACCATAATATGCCGCTATTGTATTACAGTTTAATTGACTATGCTTCTTCTTAATTGGCGGTGTTCTTTTCCGAGTCTTCTAAGTTAATTCCAAGCTCAATGAGCTTTTTCTCAAGGCGCTTGGAACCCATTTTTTGCCACAGATCATAGATTCGTAAAATCGAATCCGGATCTGAAGGTTTCGCTTTCGTTTCGTCAGAAACTTGTCCAAGCACATCGACAAAAGCTGAAAACTTCCTACCCAACTCTTCGTATAACTCTGGGTCATTTTGACGGATCGTTAAGTGGGAAAGTTCAATATATGCTCGACTTCCCATTCCGATATAATAGTCGATATCAACTGGCTTGCGACTCAAGCTCTCAGAGAAAAAGCCTGCTACATAAAGAGAGAAATCGCCAAGTTCTTGAAGCTTTCTGCCTTTCACAGAAGAATCGTCCGTACCGATTGCCTCCCCTAGAAGTAACGCCAGGGGTTGCTTGTCGGCGACACGACCCTCTTGGTTTGTTTCGAATAAATTTTCTGAGTGTAAAAAGTGATTCAGCAAGCGGACAAGATAAAATCTCGCATGCTCAGATGCATCGACTTTAAGTTCGTCGATTACGCCGTCTACTATCCCGGAGAAATATTCCGTTGGATCTAGCAGCATCAATTGTGTGGCTGAACTATTACCCATCCAGTACCCCCACGACTAGCCCAATAAAGGCCCCCTCTAATTACAAAGGGCCGCCCCTTAATTATAACAGTGCCGTGTTATTCTTCAAGCACTTGAAATTACGGGCAAAATTAGGGCAATTCAAAGATAACCTGCCGAATTCAAAGGGGAAACTCAGGAGAACCGCTGCCGAATGATTTCCAAATTATTCCGAGAATTACCACCCAAACGCAAATAAGGAATAGCTGAGTCAGAGAAACCAAGATTGATGTAGGTCCCCTTGGCCCCATTCTCCGTTTCTAGCTCCAAGTTATCCTCTAAATGGGAGTGCCCTAATAAAACTATATCCATACCTTCAGAAATTTTAGTCTTTGCAAAATCTCGAAAAAGCTTTCGGGTATGGTTCGTTCGATTATTTTTTTCATTAATCCCATCCGTATATTTTCGTGATTTCTTACTCAACCAATCCCCAATTTTCCGAACGAGCCGCCCTGGAATTAGAAATAAAAGAACCTTAAATGGAATCGAGCGCAATATGAAGCGCAAAAATCTATACCTATAATCTTTTGAATCAATTAAATCTCCATGCTCAACGTAAATTTTTACGCCGTTAAAAGGAATCGAAAACCGCTCCTCATCAACGACAATTTGCTCATTTCTGGGCAAAGCATTTTTTAAATGGAAATCGTGATTGCCTTCTAGATAAAAGACCTTAACTGGCTTATTAGCAAGCTCCTTGATTGCAGACAGAACTTCATGAAATTCCTCTAAAAATAGCTTTTTATTCCCCACAAATAAATCAAAAATATCTCCGCCTAGGATTAATGTATCATTAGGTATTGGGATGGCTTGAAGGAATTTTATAAACAGTTTTGTCTTCTCTTGACTTGCGCTGATCAGGTGTAAATCTGAAACATAGTAAACAGACATGGTAATTTTATAGCAGGAATTTGAGTCGATTTAAACACGTCGATCTAGGATAGATATAGGACGATGGCCAGATAGATAAGCGTTTTTTGCTCTCAATAAGTCTATGATCCCTAGAGGGTTGATTGTTTTTAACTTTTCTCCGCGGGAGTCGAAGATGTCTAGAAAGAAGCGGCCATTTTGATCGCGCACTTCAATCGATAGACCGCTCGCAGAGAATGACTCTGTAGATTCAAGGATCTCCTTGGCCTCTTCCACCTCTTCCAAACTAAGCTTTCGCTCACGATCATAATGAGAGGCATGACCACCCTGTGGGTCTTTTTCCATATCCTTGCTTGATTTTTTTGTTGCCAACTTACTTGGCAGCGGTAAAAACGAGCGGATTCGAGAAATATCCACAACCTCTCCTTTCCTCATGGATCGGGTCTACCGCCTAAAATCTATAGATAACTTTTTCAGAGTGTCGATTTTTCTTTCATTTCCCCTCCAAGGATTTTTATATATCTTTCATTTTGGTAAAGCCGCGTTCTTTCTTTATTTTGGCGACGCTTCTTTCGTGTTTCTTCCGACTCCCATTTCACTTCGTCCGCAGTTGTATAAGGACCACTTGCCGCGTCACGCGTATTCTCTTCTAGTGTGTGCCGCGCGTTTAATGTAAGCGCGCTAACTACACCATCTTCCCAGACCAAAGAATTTTAAGTAGACTCCGCGCCAAATTAACGCACGGAGTGTAAATATGGAAAACAAAGAAATTGGCCCGGCAGAATATCGACAGCATGT
>JAALKR010000035.1 GCA_011087955.1 Oligoflexia bacterium | reverse complement strand
TTGTAATCGCTCATCGTCTGCGTACGATCAAAAATGCAGACACCATTTATGAAATGGCGAACGGCAAAATCATTTCCCAAGGAAATTATGAAAATCTTGGCCTTGCTGTAAAAGAGCATTCTAATTAGTGAGCCCTAACTGCTGATATTTTATTTGATCGAACAATCGACGTAGGTTACACCAAAGGAGAGTTCCGACTAGTCCGGGGAACGGAACAGCTAAGTCTAATACCGCTTCAAGAGGGCAAGCCATGTACACATACACGAAGGCACTAGTAAAGAAGCTCATTTCAAACCCCACAATATTTCGGCTGTATCTTTCTTTTGCAAACACCGTTACCTCATGGGGATTCGTCCCTATATTTTCGCCCAGAGCACCCGTGATGCGTCAAACATGGGTAGATGCCGAGAGAGTAGACCGAAAACCGACCCTCTACATTAAAGAAGATAAAAGTCTTGATATAATGTTCGGCATGCTTTTGGGTATGCTCGACCGAAACAGCTGTTTTTTGGAAATAGGCTCCAATTGCGGTAGATCATTGAATTATCTTTACAATAGGGGATATAAAAGCCTACAAGGCATAGAGCTCGGTCAACCAGCCGTAGACCTTATGGCACAAATATTTCCTCAACTAACTGATAAAGTGCCGGTGGAAGTCGGCGATGCCGCAGAGCTCATAAAAACTCGCCCCGATGAATCCTATGATGTTGTGTTTTGTCATAGTGTTTTAGTCAATATTCCTCCCTCCAGTAATAGTATATTCAAGGACATGGTGCGTTGCTCAAGGCGCTATATCTTAATTGCAGAAAACGAAGAGTCTTGGAACGCGTACCCCCGAAACTTTCAAAAGTTATTCTCAAAATTAAGTACTAGACAAGTATTTATGTGCAAAATAGGCATGCAAAATGGGGGGGAGGTAGCATACTTTGCACCTGAGAATTGTCAAGCTGTGACTATCAGAATATTTCTGAAAATATAACTGTGGCTTGTTAGTAGATGGCGCTATCCGATCAAATCTCGGCTGTCACGGACGCTACCCTGGGCGCTGCATGCAAACTTAACCGTGCTACCACGCAAACCTTCATCATCCATAAACCCAGAGCAACAAGCGTCTAATTTGTTTTTTGAACGCATGGGTGTTTTCGCTAAGCTCCCATGCATACTCTATTTTCTATTAGTGATATGGCTTAATATAATTTTCATCCTCAATATTTTTAACCATATTTCGCAGGTCTTCGCGCCCATCCAGTAGCTTTATAATGCCAGCTAAAGAAAGGCCCGCATCCTTATCTCCTTTAAAATGGCGAATAACCTTTCGGCAAAGAATCAGGTCTTCTGGGTAATCGATTGTCAATCGATAGCCTGGCCTCAGCAAATTCTCCGGACACGAAAGAATATTCATCTTAAATTTGTCCTGATTCTCATTGATATAAAGCGTGGCGTGCTCACAGAGTTCACTGCGATGGTGATCCTTACCTTTTTCATGAGACTCTCTTAGGCTCGATAAGGAAATCAACTCAAAGCCACAACCATCGGGAAGCTTGCCGATGGTTGTATAGTCTGCTTTTTTTGATTCATGTGATTCAATCGCACCTTTAATGCCTTCCGTATAGCAAAACGGTGACTCCGTAGTCACGCGAAAAACAGTATCGCCCTCAGCCAATTCACATGCATTTATCAATCGTTTTAAAACGTCTTGATCATCACCTATAACAAATTTCACCCCAAGGCGCTTAGCTTCTGATTCAAAGCACTCATTGCCATCCGCTTCACTAATTGCCAAAACTATTTCAGCCACATGCGGCTCAATACGCTTACAAATATATTCAAGAACTGTCTTATTTTCTAAATACTGCATGGGCTTGCCATACAACCGAGTTGAATTATTTCGGCAGGCTAGAGTAGCTATCGTTCTCATTGAAGCATTTCCTGGGAAATTACAGTCGTAGGTGGAATATCCGCTTGCGCTTTTTTCCCGACAACTAACTCTTGATCAAGAATACCAGCTTTTGCTGATCCCGTTCTCAACATAATCACTTGGTCTGGACGAATTTTTTCACCCTTAGAAATATCCATCCGACTCAAAACAAAACGCTTCGATCGTGCTCGATATGCTTCTTCACGCTCACTTAGAGCAAAAGTTTTATGGCAAGGGAACTGTTCCACCTTGGCAATATTCTCAATCATTTCCTTGAACTCTGCTGGATTTAGAGCGGAGATATAATCTTCCATCTCAATTACATCCCTCTCTAGGGTGATATGCTTTTCCACAACAGTCGCGCCTTTCAAGACAGCCATAGCCGGCAAGTGCGGCGCTATCGCGTCTCTAGCATCGATATGGTCTGCATATCCAACCGGTAACCCAAACTCTTTGCCAAGAATCTCCATTTTATCGAGTTCAATATCATCATATTGATTCGGTTCTGCTTGGAAGCCAGAGAGCAACTTAATTTCATTATTCGGCATTTCAGAAATCGCGCGACGAATCTCGTCAAGCGTACTTCCGTCAGTTGAAAGGTATACTGGTATTTTTGATATATTAATTGCTTTAAGCAAAGTGTAATTCTTTGTATCGGTGCTATGAATTTTTACTGCATCGATACCGAGTTCACGTAACATCATGAATGAAATTTCACCGAACACATCGGAATAAAATCTAAGCCCTGAGTCTTTCGCTAATTTTATTATCTGCGCCCACTCTTCTTTCAGCATCTCAAGAGACTTGTAAAGATCATAGTGTTTGTAATCCTTTGTACATAATTCTTCTGCTGCAAAAATTTGAAATTTAATCGCGTCTGCCCCGCAATGGGCTGCCGCTTTAGTGAGCATTTCACATAGAATTGCAGATCCAGCATACCCCTGGGCTACTTCGGCAATTATCTCGGTTTTTCGCATGATTATCTCCAAATCTGGTCTATTTTATTTACCACAGGGAGCCGAAATCTCAATTCAGTCTCCATCATTTTGCAATCACATCTGCGATTCGTAGAGCGCCCCGACCGTCAATCAATTTATAAACTGAATCATTGAGTTTTTTTTGCCCATCAGCATCTGTTACAAATTCCCATAGTCGATTAAATATTTGAGGTTCATCCGCATGCCCAAGATAGGCAAGATGTCCGGCTTCAGCTAAACCAGTTGCCAGTGGCTTTTGCTCCTCTGTCATCGTCACGACAGCAGTCGGTAGACCACAAGCAAATGCCTCCCACATAATGGACCCACAAGAAAATACTCCAAACGAATTTCGACGCAATATCGGGGCTAAATTTTCCTGAAACTCCAGAGTCTGCACACGCCTCTCACCAGCAAATTCTGATCTCAATTCAGACCGTTTAGGATTCAAAGATCCAACCAACAATTCAATCTTTAAATTTGGAAACTCATCCTTCAGCGCATGTGTCATTTTAGCCGACAAGCCCGCTAGATCTGAGGCCCCTAGAAATACTAGCGCGGAATCCGTTCTAGTAGGATTCACTGCCTTCTGGTCTTCATAACGTTTTCGGCGATATTCTGGCCGCAAGAGCGTAAACTTTGGTCCACAAAACTGCTGGCAGTCTTTCGAAACTAGCGACTTGTAGCGAGAACCTGCATCTCGATAAAAATTTTGATCTACTAGGAAGTCGCAATCATGCGAGCGATTTGCTAAATCATCAATAACTATTATTTTACCAACAAACTCTCGCTGCTTAGATTCCCAATCACGACTAAGTCCATAATGGTCCACGACAAGAATATCTATCGTTGTGCTCTCCAATAGCAGTTCTCTTAAATTCGCATTTATATTATCTGTCCAATATATTGAAGAGGCATTAAGCATTTCAAACTTATTTATCAAGCGCTCGTCTTGGCAATTTGTAATTAAAGAAACAGTATGGGCCCGATTCGAAAGCTCATTTGCAAGAACTGAGCATCGAGCAATATGCCCAGAACCGATTTTTGAATCTGCGTCGACGCGAAATACAATATGCAAAATCTACCCTCTAACCTAGATGATCCCAAGATAGTGGGGTTCCTTTTGTAATATTGCTCTCCGCTCTCTTGCCAACGAAAGCCTCCAGATACTTAGGCGCTATTCCAAAGCCTGGTCGAATAGCTCGAATATTATCTAAATTAAATTCATCTCCAGCCTTCATATCTCGAATGACGTAAAGTGTACGGCGAAACTGCAGCGAGTCCTTTTCTGGAGGAGTCGGTCCGTAGGAAATCTCACCTAATGCTTGCCAAACTCGCTTTGATTCTTTGACTAAATTCTTGAGATCCGTAGGCTCCATCGAGAACGCTGCATCCACTCCGCCCTTTGCTCGTGAGTCCGTAAAATGTTTCTCGACTACTGGGGCTCCTAATGCTACCGCCCCCAAGGCTACGCCTATCCCGAGCGTATGGTCAGATAGCCCAACATGTACGCCAAACAAATCTCGCATATGGGGAATAGTATTAATGTGAGAATGGATCGGATCTGCTGGGTAGGAACTAGCACATTTTAAGAGCATCAGCTCCTTGCAACCCGCTTCTCTAGCGGCATGAACACAGTCCTCTATTTCTGTTACTGTCGACATTCCCGTCGAAACAATAATTGGCTTACCAGTAGAGGCTATTTTTCGCACCAAAGGCAAATCCAAAATTTCAAAGGAAGCTAACTTGTAAATCGGAGCCCCTAAGCTCTCTAAAAGATCCACAGCAGTTGCATCAAAGGGAGAAGAAAAGCAAAGAATTCCCTTTTCTTTGGCTCGCTTGAAAATTGCTTCATGCCAATCCCAAGGCGTATGCGCTTTCTCGTAAAGACCGTAAAGCGTCTCTCCTTTCCACAAACTCAATTCACCTGTAACGGTGAATTGAGAAGTATCTAGATCGAGCGTCATCGTGTCAGCAGTATAGGTTTGCAGCTTTATTGCGTGTGCTCTACTTTCCGCCGCTAGGTCCACTAGATTCAGAGCTCGATTTAAATCACCGTTATGGTTACCTGACATCTCCGCAATAATAAATGGGGGGGAATCTTGCCCAATTTCAATAGTACCCACCTTGATGCTACCTATTTTTTTTTGCATTATTCCCTCTCTTCTTTTGGCCACCTTGCCGGGTTCAAAATAATTTCGTCGTCGATAGAAAATTGAGCGCAGTCAATGTCAAACCTTGAATTATAAGCCTCAATGTTTGCTTTCAGCTCCTTCGCACTAGTCACGCCAATTACCCCACAGGAAATTTCTGGGTAGGTCTTTAAAAGAGACAAGCAAGCTGCTTCCAGCCTTACTCCTTCTAACTCACATGTTTGCGAAATAGAAGAATACTGCAGAACTCGATCACGAATAAATTTAGGATAATCACTCGGGCTTTCCAAAAGCAGGCCCTGCAAAAACAATGACCGGACGTGAATCTCAATTTCTTGCTCTCGACAATACTTAAGAAAACCTCCACGCAACACTCTCTGATCCCAAAGATTTAGGGGCAACTGAACCAGGTCCACTGGATAATTCTTATTTATAGCAATCACTTCTTCAGGAGAATAAGCAGATATTCCCACTTTCTGCACCAAACCCGACGCTTGCTTCTGCTTCAAATAGGAATATGTTTCCTCGCTAATACCAACACCGTTATGGAAAAGATAGCCATAGAGTCGCTCATGCTTAAGTTTCGTTAAACTCCTCTCAAATGCGGTAGTTAATTCCTGCTCCCATTGAGATTTATCGCTAGAAAATAGCGGCGACTTTGTGACCACGGCAAAGGAGTTCTTACTAGTGAGCGCCTCTCCTAAAATTTCTTCGCTATTGCCATACTGATTTGCAGTATCAATTACTTGCATGCGATTCGATTGAGCGACTTCTAGAATTCGCTTCACCTCAGAAAGGCTCACCTTTCCGCCTGAATTAGTAATGCCGTAGTCTAAGCCAAATTGAGCCGCGCCTAGTGCCAGTTGCATCCGCCCTCGATACCCTATAAGGAAGCAAGCATTTCTTTTAGCTGCTCCACTGTCATTTTTTGTGGGTTGTTATCACTCGAGTAGTGAAAATCGTTACTAACTACTTTGCCACCTTTTTCCTCAAGGGCCGAAACATTGAGATAGCCTGGCATGATGGCGTAATGCCCCTCAAATTCAAAGGTATTGCGGGCTTCATCCTCTGGAATCATAACCTCATGGACCTTCTCACCGGGACGAATGCCAATAATTCTAGTGGGTACGTTTGGTGCAATTGCTTTCGCTAGATCCATGATCGCCGAGCTTGGAATCTTTGGTACGAATAGCTCACCACCAATCATTTGGCTGAGGCAATTCAAAACAAAACGCACGCCCTGATCTAAGGTGATCCAAAAGCGCGTCATACGCTCGTCCGTCACAGGAAGCTCGCCCTCTTTGGCTTTCTCTCGGAAGAATGGAATGACGGACCCACGGGAGCCCACCACATTACCATAACGCACAACCGCAAAACTTGTGCCCTTTGATTGAAAATGCGCGTTTGCTGCAATAAACAATTTGTCTGAAGCTAATTTTGTGGCTCCATAAAGGTTAATCGGGCTAGCTGCTTTATCCGTAGAAAGTGCGACGACTCGCGCGACACTGGCATCCATTGCTGCTTCAATTATATTTTGCGCGCCATGGATATTTGTTTTTACCGCTTCAAATGGGTTCCGCTCGGAGGCCACTACTTGTTTGAGAGCAGCTGCATGCACCACATAATCAACCCCACGCATCGCTACAGCTAAGCGCTCTTTTTCTCGAACATCACCAATGACATATTGAATATGCTCGCGGAATGGCTTGAACTCACCCTCATCCATTTCAAATTGCTTTAGCTCATCTCGGCTATAAACAATCACTTTCTTCGGATTACAATGTTCTAGAGCAACACGAAGAAATTTCTTACCAAAAGAGCCAGTGCCGCCTGTAAGCAGAATTGTTTTACCTTCTAGTATTTTCTTATTTAGTTGAAAGCTCGGGTTCTTGTCATTAAGCACGAAATCCTCCGTAAACCCTCGGTTTGAAATTAAATATGATACCCAGCATCACTTCCATCGTTATAGAACATTTTGACCGTATCCATGGAAAACTCCTCCAATGACTTGTTATGGAGAGAAAGCTTCTTAAGAAGATCGCCAGTGGCCGTGATGATGTGGCAGCCGCACTCGTCGGCTTGATAAATATTTAAGACCTCCCGTGGACTTGCCCAAAGAATTTTCACATTTGGCATATCGCAAAACATTACCACTGCATTTTTCATCGTAGGCATTGGATCCACACCCGTATCGGCGATGCGTCCAGCAAAAATAGAAAGAATAATATCTGCATCCGGTGGCAACTGCTCTTTAACGTTTTTTAGCTGCCCCTCAGTAAATATAGCTGTCGCGTTGACTTTGACTCCACTCTTCACCAAATCAGAAATTAAATCGTAGGACATCTCTCCCTTTGTGTTAGAGATCGGGATCTTCACGTAAACATTCTCGCCCCAGCCTGCGATTTTAAGCGCCTGCGCCTTCATAGTCGGAAAGTCATCGGCAAAAACCTCAAAAGAGATTGGCTTATTGGTAATTTCAGTCAAGACCGCCTTAGCAAAAGCCTCGTAGTCTGCGATACCAGCCTTTCTCATGAGCGTCGGATTGGTAGTGAAACCAGTTATCGACTCATCTCCTTGGAAGCGGCGCATCTCGTCCGTATTGGCGCCATCCAAATAGAGTTCAATATCGAAATTCGGTACACCCATGAAAAGACCTTCCTTTTTGTTCGTTAAATTCAAATTTTGATAAAAGTTTGAATCTAGAACAAAATTTCTTGTACGATGCTAAAAATACGCGGCATTGTAACGCCTCAGCCGATATTAAACAACTGTGGGCAGTCAAAGCTAGCATTTTATCCTTCGGCTGTATATTCAACGCGAAGAATTATTATGAACACTCCGGTTACCACATTTGAAACAACCCACTTTCGTCCAGTCCGCCCAGAAGAGGTTTGCTTCCTCATCCCAACAAAAGATCGGCCTGAGCTACTTCGCTCAATGATTCAGACTATCCATGAAATGTCGATGCGACCTGGGCAAATCGTTATCGTAGATGGCTCAGATTCAGCTAAACCCGTTTGTGAAGAATTTCCTGAGTTATCTATCGATTATTTCACCTGCCGCCCGCCGGGCCAAGTGCGACAACGCAATCTTGGGATCGAAAAAGTAAGGGACGATATTAAGCTCGTTGGAAGTTTTGATGATGATTTGGAAATCGACAGAAATGCATTAGAAGCCTTTTTAAATTTCTATAACCATGCGGACAAAGAATATGGTGGGGTTTCGTTTAATATTACTAATCGTCGAGGCTATCGCTTTAATTTTTTCAAATATATTTTTCAAATGTCGGGCACTAGGCCAGGCCAGTTAATGCCATCTGGCTACAACACTAATATCTGCAGTTTAAGCGAAAACATTGAGTCCGACTGGATTTTAGGTGGAGCCACCCTTTGGCAACACCACATCCTTAAGAGCATAAAGCGCCCCGATTGGTATGGGAATTACGCACATGGTGAAGATGTTGAATATTCGATCTTGGCTGCTCGCCAATATCCACTCGCAGTTTGTGCGGATGCAAAAGTAAAAGACATGATTGGATCAAGCGCCTATCAGATGACGTCTGATTTTGGGCGCCTACAGGTAATGATTAGAATTAAGATGGCCCGCCGGCTGCCGGAGCTATCTGTTGTATCTGCTTATTGGGCCTGCATTGGAGAAACACTTGAATCACTCACCCGAATTTTCCTCAACCGTGACCATCGATATCTCTATAGATTTTTTGGCAATTTAAAGGGAATACTATTTTCACTACTACGCATGAACCATTTACGAGCTCTATGAAATGCTGAAAAATTTATTAGACCAGTCACAACTCATACTTCTTTGGTCAGCAGAAAGCCGCATTCCGTATGCCCAATATTGGGTTTACACGAATATCCCATA
>JAALKR010000019.1 GCA_011087955.1 Oligoflexia bacterium | reverse complement strand
GCTCCTAGAAACTGGACTATCAATGACGGAGGGGCGCAGGACGGCGGAGCCGATGTAGCTAACTGCGAATGGAGTCCTTGAGGTGGGTTTGTTGGCATAGCTATAGTAACGTAGCCTTGGGTGGAACAAGCCCCGTCTCCTTTGCCTCGTCTAGAGCTAAAGGGATTGAGGCTGCCGTGGTGTAAGCGCGCTAATTGGCGGAAGAACAACAAAATGTTCTTCCAAAGCGAATTGCAAGTCGAATGTTTATGTGATGGCGACATGAAGATTATCGCGAGTCGTGGCAGTTCCAAATTCAACTATGATCACGACACAGATCATGTCATCGGCCTGGTCGGGGCAAATTCGTAGTTGAGATAAGCTCGTAGTTTCGATACTCAAATGGGCGAGAGCCAGTGATTTTTTCACAGCAACGATAAAATAGCCGCAGCAAATCTTTCATTTCGAAATGTAGTTTATTTTTGAGTAGTCGATCAGACCAATCTTCTTGCGCCGCGATTCTGCCTATCATTACCATTGGATGCGTACCAGTGAATTTTTCGAGTCCAATTATGCGCTTATACTTATAATTGTCACCGGTATTTTCTCCATCCGGATGATAGAAAGTATCCATTTCCACAGTCTTTGCTTGCATGACTTCAGGAGGGCGCACCCAACCATAATGATAGACTCTAGAATTGGAATGGATGACTTTTAACTTGCGGCAATCAATGCGAAATCCCTGGGCGTCCCCGTAAGAACGTACGCCGCGATTCAAGCGTATACCCCGCACTTCATGACGATATGCCGACGGATGCCAGTTGATAACACGAAAATCTCCATAAAAATGGAGATAATCAAAAAGAATGCCTTCCACTTCCGGTTGCCGATGGGCAGCCTTGAAAGCGTCTAGTATCCACATATAATCATCTTCATGGAGCACTTCGTCCGCTTGCAGGTAGAGTCCCCAGTCACCAGTACAGGCTTTGATTGCAATGTCCGTTTGTTGGGCGAGCACTCTTCCCCCCTCGCATACCGAGTCATCCCAAATAGATTCAATAACTTTAATCTTCGAATGCTCTTCGGATAATGCCTGTACCTCCGCTAATGTGGAGTCATCCCCTTTGCCAACATTAACAATCAGTTCATCGACAGAGGGAAGCGCAGATAGAATGCTTTCTCTAAACGGATAGCCAAACTTCACACCATTACGAATGAAAGTAAAACCAGAGATTCGAAAGTCACGAGCAAAGGCATTTTGTACTGATTCGGTAAAGCTCATGTCCTGTTTTGGTCTGGAATCGCGAAGTGAATCTCGGTCCATCTACTTGGTTCCCTTAGATTCTAACCCACGATGGATCAAAGCTCCCGCTCGTAGTGCTTCTTCGGGATACAGGAGTAAATCTTCCCGCTCTTCCGATTTCATGCGTTGAATCTGCCAAAGCTTTATATGCCGAACAGTACGAGAAACTGCTTCCATAGTAGCAATCACAAATCCATGAGCCCCGTCTTTATAACCCTTATAGTAGAAATAATTTTTCGCCCAGGTGGAGAAAAAAGTAACAAATAGATGAACTAGATTAGTGCGTTCTCCCAAGCTATAGCGGTCCCAGGCCTCTACGGTTGTATAGCGATTCATTTTTTCTAAGAAGGATTCGACGGTGACCTTCGGGTTATGCAGTAAGGAAGCAATTCTCGGAGCCCGCACAAGGCCGCCTGCTACTTCCGGGTATTCGTGAATCTCCCCGACAAACTTTGCTTTTGCTCTTCGAAGTAGACGATCTTGGAAGGATGGATTCCAGCAAGCGCCTTTAATCTCTTTACCCAAGAAATATTCCACGCGCCGTATTTTAAAGCCATTGGTCACTACATGAGTATAGTCGCCTTGAAAAAATTTACGGAGCCAAGATTCCAACTCCGGAGTAACGGCTTCATCCGCGTCGACAAAAAATATCCAGTCATGCTTGGCCTGTTCCATCGCAAAATTACGTTGATCACGGAAACCAGTCCACTCCCGTTCGAGCACTGTTGCTCCGAGCTCGGCAGCAATCTCTCTGGTTTGGTCCGAAGACCCACCGTCGACCACGATAACTTCATCGGCAAACTGAACTGTTTTTAGGGCACGCTCAATATAATTCGCTTCATTGCGTGCAATTAACAAAACCGAAAGGGGCAAGCTTTCCGACATTTCCAAGAGATAGTCCTCTGTTTCCAAGAGATAGTCCTCACTAGAGTTTGGCTTTTACTTCCAGGCTGGAAGCTCCGGCGCTCGAATGACGCGTGTTGCTTCGCCGCCTTGCTGGGCAATACTCTTCTCATGTACCCCAGGGGCACGCCGTAAGCCAAGAAAAGTCTTAAATGCATCTTCCGGTTGCAAGTCTTGCATGCATTTATGCCGCTCAATCGTGCATTCTGAGAGATTACACCAGCGTCCATTGTCCTGCGTGCGGCACTTCAGGTCCGGAATATACATTATGGGATGCTCCCCAAGTGGATAGGGGTGCCATTCGAGGGGATCTTCTGGCCCAAAAAACGTCAGCGTCGGTGTTCCGACGGCAATGGCGAGGTGCTTTGGTCCGCTATCGTTTCCTACGTAGGCATAGGAAGTTGCTAATAACGCGGCATAATTGCGAATATTAGAAACTTTATCGACGATGACCTTTCCGATATTATCACTTTCTGGATGTGCCTCCTTCTTAAGGTGGAGCAGCATCTCCTGAATAAATGCCTTGTCTGCATCGGATGTTCCGGCGAAAAACGCCACCGAAATTCCCAGTCGGGTACGAATTAGGTCCGCAAGCTGTGCATAATATTGCGCCGGCCAGCGCTTCGTTGGGCGGGTTGAACCTGTCCCCAGAATAACCGCATGCTCATTCTTAATGCCACGAGACTTCCAATATTCCCTAGCTTGTGCCAGTTCCTCTTCCCATAAATAAATTTTAGGGCGCATTTGTTCGATATCAGAAACGGGAAAATGTAGTTTATCACGAACGCAGTAGAGGTCCCATTCAACACCATTGGGCCTCGGGGTATACTTCGAGGCGGTGAGATGTGTATGGGCATCTGCTATTCGCTGTTTTGCAATTGAAATCTTCTGTATCCACCGGGAACGCCCAGTGGAGTTAAGGTCTAAGTAGAGGTCGAAAAACTCACTCGTTATCCGAAAGGGCCAAAAAATTGAGTGTTTTGCCTCTATTTCCCAAACGTCTGTCACACCGGGGTGACAGAAAAAGAGCGGAGAGCAGGCTTTGGGCACGATTAGCGTAATTTCCGCTTTGGGGTAATGTTGGTGAATCGCCTCTAGCGCAGGGCTCATAAGAATGGCATCGCCAATTCCCCGAAGTTTAGAAATCAGGATTTTCTTCATAAGAGTTCATAGTTGTAGTTTCGCTTACACGTTAGGTTGACAAAATCACACCGTTTTCATTAATATAATTATTATATGACAGGGGCGCTTAATATGAACACTGCTTTTCCAAGTTCACGAGTATCGGTCACTGTTTTTTTATTTTTAGCTTTCTGCGTATACGCGAGGGCGGAGGCAGTAGTTTCAAAGCCACATTCAGAAGATGTAGTCATCGTAGTGGATAAGAAAGTAAATAAGCTCTATCTTGCGAAAAATAAGGCAACTGGCCTCGAAGTATTTAAAACATTTGATGCCACTTTAGGACAGGTGATCGGGGATAAGAATATTGAAGGTGATCGCAAAACACCGGAAGGTATTTATCAGTTTCAGTTTCGCTCTCTACCAAGCAACGGGTTAAAGCCAAAATTTGGTTCCATGGCGCTGTATGTGAGCTACCCAAATGTGTTGGACCGCAAAGGCAGAAAGACTGGTTTTGATATTCTGATTCATGGAACAAACGATCCGTCTCGTTTGGAAAAGAAATATGACTCCCTAGGGTGTGTGATTGTTTTAAACGAACAGATTGAAGAACTTTGGCCTTATGTGCGCCTAAAAGAGACAAAATTGATCATTACGCGAGACTTTGAAGCTCAACGTAACCCAAGTCGGCGGGCAAAAGCGCAAAAATTTCTAGATGAATGGCTTACCGCTTGGTCTTCAAAGGATATTGATAAGTATGTTGATTCTTATGCCTATGAATTTACGTACGACAAAATGGATCGACTTGCCTATGGAAAGTATAAGGGCCACCTAAATAAAATTTATGAAACAATTTCAGTCAAAGCAGAAAACATAGAGTTTTTCTTCCATGAAAAATACGATGTCATTCGTTTTGACCAGACCTATGAGTCAACCTTGCCTGGCGGTAAAAAGGGCTATTTTTTGGAAGCTAAGAAAGAGCTCTACGTACAAGAAAGAAACGATCAGTATAAAATTTTGGTGGAACTTTCGATCAAATAGCCATTTTCGTCCATTCACAACTTTCTGGAATAGCTAGTTCTATCGGACAGAAAGTAATGGTAATTAGGGAGTGGGAGACTACTACCGCTGACGACGGCACCACTACTAGATACAGGAGAATCAAGATCGACAAGGACTTTCTCAGGATCGCCAGTACTGCCCGTCTGGCCAAGGCCCTGTTTCGCGCAATCGGCCAAAGCATTTTCGGCTTCGATGTCTTCGACAGTCCAGGTGACCGGCAGTTTAAGCTGACGTCAAATACACTATCCAATGAACATTGCACTAGAAAACAAAATGGAATGGGGCCGACAATCCCATAGCATTTTCCCGACAAAATAGCATAGTATGGCTGAGCAGGTGAAATACTATAAGGGGACAAGCCCTTAACCTGGTCGGAGAACTGAACTGAGCACTTCACAGCAAAAGAAGAATCAATTACTGCGCATATCGCCTTACCTAAAGCCTTATGTTCCAGCCATTATTGTGGTGATCTTACTCGCCTTTCCGATGGCAGGCATTAAAGGCATTTTAGCAAAAGGTGTGGAATACTTAACGGATGAAATTTTAGTAAACCGCGATGCGGATGCTTTAGCACTGCTTCCAATTGCGTTACTAACCCTTTTGATCGTTAATTTTGGCGTTCGCTTTTTTCATTTCTATATTATTCGCGCCACCGCCACTCGCGTGGTGCAAAAGCTCCGCAATGATTTATACCAGCACCTTCTAAAGTTATCCCTTACTTACTATTCAAAAAAATCTGGCGGCTCCTTAGTTTCGCGAGTAGTACACGATACGAACCAAATGATCATAGGTGTGGCGAGCATTAATCAATTTGTACGCGAGCCAATATTTTTCATTGGGCTCCTTGTTTATATGTTCCTGCTCAATTGGAAATTGGCAGCTCTGGCAATTTTGGTAGCACCGCTAGTGGCGCTCTTACTGGCTAACACGGGGAAACATGCTAAGCGCTATACCCATCGGATTCAGGAAAAAACTGCAGACGTATCCGCAGTGTTATCAGAGACCTTCACCGGAATGCGAGTCATTAAAGGATTTAATTTAGAAAACTTTATGAAAGGCCAATACATGGTCCGCAACCGTGATTTGGCAAGAGCACTTTTGAAGTCAGTGCGAGTGGAAGAATTAGTCCGCCCCAGCATGGAACTGATTACGGGTATTGCTGTTGCGGGTGTGATCTATATGGGAGGCCATGAAGTCATCTCCGGTTCGATGACACCAGGGCAATTGATGGCCTTCTTTACTGCTCTAATTATGATGGTGAACACAGTTCGAACCTTTGGTGACATGAATATCAAATATAATCAATGTGTGGCGGCCGCAACAAGAATATTCTCAATGATGGATGAAACTCCAGACATTATGGACGCCTCCGACGCTAAAGAAATGCCACGGTTTCGAGAGCGCATTGAGTTTCGGAACTTAACCTTCCAATACGAAGATGCGACAAGACCAGTGCTAACAAACTTTTCCTTAAAAATTCGCAAAGGTGAAATGATCGCTTTGGTCGGCCCAAGTGGTGCAGGAAAGTCTACAGTCCTTGGTCTCCTTTCCCGTTTTTATGATCCAAATGCCGGTTCCGTATTAATCGATGGCGAGGATATTCGTAATTTCCGCATTCGCTCTATGCGAGAACAAATTGGATTAGTGACTCAAGAAGTTTTTCTTTTCCACGATTCTTTGCGCGCCAACATTCGAGCAGGGAATTTTCAACCTTCGGAAGAAGCGATCATTGATGCAGCTAAGGCAGCACAGGCTTGGAAATTTATTGAACAGATGCCGAATGAACTCAATACAGTTGTGGGAGATCGTGGACAGAAACTTTCTGGTGGCGAACGGCAACGAATTTCCATCGCCCGTGCCTTACTAAAAGATTCGCCGATTCTTTTGCTAGACGAAGCGACGTCTGCTTTAGATGCAGAGAATGAACGCTTAGTTCAATTTGCTCTCGATAACTTGTTAAAGGGTAGAACTTCTATTGTAGTTGCTCACCGTTTAAGCACTATCCGTAAGGCGGATCGAATTGTCGTCATTGACAACGGTGAGATTGTGGAAGTTGGTAGTCACCAAGAGCTATTACACAAAGACGGGGCCTACGCCTACGCACTTTCTTTGCAGGAGAGCTTCTAAATGTCGACCCAAGCGGCGATCGTAATCACCACCTATAAAAGCGCACGAGAGCTAGGCATTTGCCTACGCTCCTTTACAAACCAAACTTGTGAAGATTTTGATATATTTATAGCAGAAGATGGGGAAGACCCTGAGATTGCGCAGAAGATCACTCAATCTCTCGATTTTTTCCCTGGCCGCCTCCACCACGCCTCACATCCAGATAAAGGCTACCGTAAAGCAAAAATCAACAACGATGTTTTTCGTGATTTAGACAAATACGCGGTGATCATTTGTGTCGATGGCGACACCTTTCAACACCATAACTTTGTTGAAGACCATTTACGAATGCACGCCAAGCACAACCGCCTGCTTTTTATGGGGCGCAGAATTGATTTAGGCCCTAACATCACCAGCACCATAACGGAAGAAAATGTTTTAAGCTTTAATCAAAGACCCACCTGGAAATTACTCCAATCCATTATGGGCGGGGAAACAAAAAACCTCAGCCGCGCCTTTCGTATGCAGAATACGTTGATACAAAAGCTCTTCAAGCGGCATAAAGTTATGGACCTACTTGGCTCTAATTATTCGATTAGCACTGATCTAATGTTTGAAGTGAATGGATACGATGAGGATTATCAAAGCTATTGGGGCGAAGATGGGGACTTATTTGTACGTGTTCGAAACTCTGGCGCCACAATAAAAGGTATGAAGTCCTATGCCATCCAATATCATTTATTCCACAAGCGCCGAGAGCCAACAAAGACTCACAAAGAAAAATATTTTGAATTATTGAACGACTATTCCTATCGACGTTGCCAGAATGGCATCACAAAGGAAGCCGACTAGTGTTAGTTCATAAAGAGCATTTCACGATACTTCGGCAGCGGCCAATACGAATCACCAACAATGCATTCCAACTTATCGCTGATTTCGCGAGCTGACTCGATCGCCGGTAGCACTTTTTCACCTAGGATTTTAACTCGATTTTTTTCATTGCCTTTGGAAGCCGCTTTAATAGCTGATTCTAACTGTAGTCGTTTTTTATGGAGCTGATCGAGAAGGGTTTGAAGTTTTTTGACTTGGCTCTCTTGGAAATCTGCGGAGCCGGTGACTGCTTTGCTAGCAGCAGCTTGCTGGGCAAGTGCACCGATGTAGGAAGAAACGGAAGGTTGGATGTAGACATCTAACAGCATAAGCATTGCTTCAGCTTCAATTTCAATTTTTTTGATATAGCGCTCGTAAAATACATTGAATCGAGCTTCCATTTCTTCTTCGTTGAGGATGCGCTGTCCTTTAAATAAATCAACGGTATTTTTGTAGTGATAGGCCGCAAGAGCTTGTGGCGTGCCACGGAGGTGGTCGAGGCCACGCTTTTCAGCTTCTGCTAACCACTTTTCAGAGTAGTTATCTCCTTCAAAACAAACCGGGGCGGATTCGACCACTGTCTCACGAATCAACTCGAGAAGCACTTGTTCTTTGTCGTTAGTATCTGCAAAACGCTTTTCTAATTCAGTATTCATTTCCGTTAGCGCTTCCGCCACTGCCGCGTTAAGGCAAGTCATTGGCCAGGCACAGGAAGCAGAAGAGCCAACCGCACGATATTCAAACTTGTTGCCGGTGAATGCGAATGGAGAAGTACGATTTCTATCTGTCTTGTCTTGGCGAATTTGGGCAATTTGTGAAATGCCAAAATCAATCATTGCCTTTTCTGCGTTCTCCATCTTTTCGCCCGATTTGATCTTATCGAGAACCTCTGTCAGTTCCGCACCTAAAAATGTGGAGACAACCGCTGGAGGAGCTTCATTCCCACCAAGACGATGGTCGTTCCCTAGATTCGCGATACTGGCACGCATTAAGCCATTATGGCGATGCACACCCTTAAGAACAGCACTAAGGAAATAAAGGAAGCGTAAATTTTGCTGAGGAGTAGCGCCCGGCTCAAGCAAATTTTCCCTCGTGTCTGTTGCGATGGCCCAGTTATTATGCTTCCCACTACCATTTACACCCGCGAATGGTTTCTCATGCAGCAGCGCTTTAAAATTATGACGGTCCGCTACTATCTTCAACGTTTCCATAATTAACTGGTTGTGATCCACAGCTACGTTCACATCCTCAAAAATCGCTGCAATCTCGAACTGGTTTGGTGCCACTTCATTGTGACGAGTCTTAGCTGGAATTCCCAGCTTATAGAGCTCTAACTCCACTTCCTGCATAAAAGCTGTCACACGAGCAGGAATAGCGCCGAAATAATGATCTTCCAGTTCCTGACCTTTCGGTGGACGCGAGCCCACCAGAGTTCTACCAGTCATCATAAGATCAGGACGAATGGAAAAATAGCTTCTATCGACTAGGAAATACTCTTGCTCAGCTCCCAAAGTGACCTTTACGCACTTAACGTTTGACTCACCTAATAGGTGAAGTGCCTTTAAAGCAGCTTCATTGATTATTCGTACAGATCGAAGTAGCGGCAGTTTCTCATCTTGCGAGTTCCCATGATAAGAAACAAAGACGGAGGGGACACAGAGGGTCTTTCCGTTTGTTCCCTCCATGATGAAAATTGGGCTGGATAGATCCCAAGCTGTGTAGCCACGGGCTTCAAATGTAGCTCGCATGCCGCCAGACGGGAATGAAGAAGCGTCCGGCTCTGACTGAAGCAATTGAGACCCAGTGAAAGTCTCTACCGTTTCACCCTTTTCATTGAAAGAAAGGAAGGCGTCGTGCTTTTCCGCCGTCGCACCGGTCATTGGCTGAAACCAGTGAGAGTAATGGGTAATCCCCCTCTCGATTGCCCAGCTCCTTACAACTTTGGCCACTTTATCGGCAAAGTCTTTGTCCATTAAGCCCTTGCCTTGGGCAGTTAAGTCTAAAAGCTTGTCCGCATCCTCTCGCTCCAGCTCTTTGGCAATATCAGCCGCAGAAAGACGATTCACTCCAAAATAATCTGTGACGGGCAGAACTCGTCCCAGATCATCCATCGGAACTTGCATTTTCTTTGGTTTATGACTGATGGAATCGCGAACGGCTTGGCTACGATTTTGGCTGGCATTCGGCATACATGGCTCCTTGGCGGATATGGGAAGATGGTAAGGTTATAGCCCACAGCGCAGCAAGTCGCAACGCGAATTTACAGCGCTTGCCCCGTCGAGATAGAATTACATTTCCGCTATTGGGCAACCGATGGTTGCGTTGGCAATTTTGCTGCTACCCAGTCCTTGAACCCGCCCATATTTCCAGTCTTGAAGCCTTTTTCGTTTAGGATCTCCGCGACCTCCCCTGCTCTGCCACCAACAGCGCAATAAATAATTATTGTTTTGTCCTTGGTGAGCTTGTTTTGAACAAACTCTGACCACTCATTGCCTGCTTTTCTGATCATAGACATCGGCATCCAAACTGCACCTTCGGCCATTCCATCCGTTAGTTCTTCTTTTTCACGGACATCGAGTAAAATCGCGAAGCGATTACGGAGCATTCCGAAGGCTTCCGTGGGCTCAATACTACGACTCTCCCCCTTTTTCGTGCAGGCTGCAAATGGCAGGAGTAGCGCCAGAAGGCAAAAAAGACTCAAAAAACGGTGAAAATATATAAAGTTAGGTGACTTCAGCATGAGTACTCTCCCTTACGTCACCCCCAAAGAGCTACTTTGAAGGCGAGAATATGAATGGATAGGATACTTCTACCACACCACCGCCGAGAGGCTCCGGGAATTTGATCCGTTTCAGGACCCCTGTCAGGCAAGTCTCGACCCGTGCCGAATTCAGACTTGTTGCCGCGACTGCCGCCCGAGACACTCGACCGGAAGAAGAAATCACGAATCGAGTCATAACTCGGCCGCGAAGTTTGGAGTTTCCACGCGTCAACTCCCGCTCATAACAAGCGCGGATCTGTCTTAAGTAGCGCTTAATGTAGGTCTCGATCACGTCCTTATCAAGACCGCCAAGGATAACTGTTTCCACCGAGCCATCCATCTCAATTTGTGGACGAGCCCTACCGCCGGCCAAATTACCACCGCGACCGATCGCACCCTTACCTTTACCATATTTGCCCAGGCCTCTACTGCGATCACCACGGCTAGCGATATCCACGGAGGTACCACCACTATTCTTTTTACCAGTACCGGCTTCACCAAATCCACTAGCTCCCTTCGCCTGAAAACCACCGTAGCCTTTGATTCGACTACCGGCTGAGTGGACTCCCTTTGCACTTCCGGATAGAGCTTCAGAAATCGCGCCACCAAGATCTTTTGTAAGCGTTTCGATGGCCCCAGTCTCACCAGCGCCACGATTGCGAGCATTACCACCGCCGCGGCGGCTCCTCGATCCTTGAGGCATCGTACGACTCATGGACCTTGCCCGACTCATAGATCTTGCCCGACTCATGGACCTTGCCCGACTCATAGATCTTGCCTGATTCATAGACCTTGCCTGATTCATAGACCTTGCCTGATTCATAGACCTGGGAGTACTCGGCATTCCTCCTCCATTCGGTCGTACTCGCATAGTTGGCTTTATCATCGGCTTTGGTGCCGGACTTAGCATTGGTTTCGGCTTCACCATACTTGGCAGTTTTCGCTGTAATTTCTTTTGAATAATTTTAGGCGGCTCTACCTTACGGGGAGGTTTAAAGATCGTGACGACCACTCGCTCTGGCAACTCATCCACATCCAGCTTATCTGGTTTCTCAACAGATAATGCTAGTAGGATTGTACTCACAGATAGCACTAAAGAGAGTAGGAAAAATTTAAAGAACAACGCATCTTTTTCAAAAAACTTACGATGACGAACATGCGGCGGAGCCGGTGTGTAGCTAATAAAAATAGTGATCTCATCAATCTGAAGCTTAATGAGGTCATTACCTCTGATCGATCGATGCATTCCGCTTGGAGAAGATCGCAAACGATCCTTAATTTCATCTACGTGTTCAACATCCGAGCCCGCACGAATGACTCCAGACATATTCTCCGTAAAGTGCAGCACATAGACATTATTCTCCATAGTGATAAACGGAAATGCGGCAGAAATCTCAGGTACAAGCAAATCAACGCCGGGATCCTGCCCCATCCAAACTGCTTCTTTATCCACATGGTGTTGAATATCAAGGATCGTCTCACCCCAATAGACCGCTACCTGCAGAGCATAGACATCTTCTGGATAGTCGATAATATTAATTACTTCCCTCTCATCCTCAATGATCAGCGGCGAAAAATCTTCTTCGTCATTAAAATAGAGTCTCTGCGGCCCGCTATTACGCATGGACTGCGGAAGCTTAATGGACTTCGTTATCTCTTCCTGCAGCTGCTCAATATCAAACTCGATATTAGTAATACCAACCTTAATAATATCGCCGGTCTTCAGCCTCTGAGAAGTCGTTTTCTCGCCATTAATGAAAACACCAGAACCAGACGCCATATCATAGATATAAGCTTTTGATTCTATATCCATCTCGATGATGGCATGTACATTGGAAACATTTTGCTGCTGCAGTCGAATGTCTGACGAATGCGCCGATCCAATTATGATGCGCTTCTTATGAAAACGATAGCGCTTTTGAGCACTCGTAGTGCCTTGCCCTGCCGCTACATTCAAGCGAATGACATTCTTGCCTGCATTAGCAGCGACGTGATCGGCTTTAGTGATTCCAGTTTGTAGCTGCGAGCCATTCTTTGAATCGTCGTTCATTTTCCGTCCCTACTTCAACAAGAGCGTGTCGCGAATCAGTTCCTTATGGAAATTTCTACGCAGTCGCAGTAAGCCTTTGAATTTCTTTTTTTTTGGTATTACAACATAGAGGCCTTCAGGATTATTCCCCTTACCCTCAACAACCGCATCACTAAAATCCACTTTAGTCTTTTTACGATAAATGATTTTCTTGCGCGTGTTCTGTGCATAGACCGGAGAGCTATCAATTAGCATTATCGATAACGCCAGCAAAAAAAAGACTAAGCGGACTGAATTTCGCATTCGATTCTCCTCTCTATCAGTGTAGCAGACTTACTTCTTTCTCCAAAAGTCTGTAATCATTAGCGCAAACTCATTCTCACCATCGATATCTCGCAACTCATCCAAAGCATCTTCTTGGTCGCCAGCCGCAAGTTCCAACATAGCGCGAGCAAATTTTCCATTCTCACCATCTGGCAAGTTGCCTTTTAATTTTGTACGAGCTCGATTCTTCTCACCTAATGCCAAGTGAGAAAGCCCTAACCCTTGAACTACTTCCTTATCCTGTGGCATTCGAACTTCTAATTGTTGGTAAGATTGAGCAGCATACTCCCAAAGGCCGGACCCCATATAGAGACGCGATAAATTGCGCTTCGGGATAAGTTCAAACTCCCGAGCCTTAAGAGCATCTCGGAAGCCAGCCATAGCCGCACGGAAGTCACCGCCCATACCTTCGAGATAGGCTAGATTGTTTAGTGCTGGAACATGATTCTTATCGATCTTAAACGCTCGAGTATAAAACATTTGTGCAAAGCGAGCCTCTTCGCGCATTAGGTGATAATTACCGAGCTGAACTAAAGACCGAAGATGTTTGGGATTTTTCAGCAGCATAGACCTGGCCTCATCAACATCCTCAGTTTTGCCCATAATCCAGTTCTTAGGTTGAGACCAATCAACTTTATAGGCTAAAGGTAATCGTTGTTGTTCAGGCAAAAAGAGCGCGTAGGCAATTGCTATTTTCATCATGGCATTGCCACCAATTCGTAGTAACTCACCTTTTTTTAGTGCAGACTTCAAAGTCTCTACCACCTTAGTCCGCACCGGTTTTGCAATCTGTCTTAATTGGGCACGAAATTTCGCCTTATCTTTATCTGAATAGCTGTCTGGTGCCGGAATCCGCCCTAATGCGTTTGCAAACTCTTGATAGGCAAGGCTCATTTTGTAGAGCGCCTCTAGCGCCCATTTGCCATCTCCATATTCGATTACTTGTAGATATCCCTTGTTCAATCGCTCCATTCGCTTAAGTTTTGATTGCACATCTCGCTTTAATTGACTCTCCGGAAGTGAGACTTTCGCATCATAGTAGGTCTCTTCCAGTCCACTCAGAAGCAGCAAGCGAGCTTGCGCCGCATAAGAGAGTTCCGACCGCGCAATGCTTCGTCCCTTTTTTCGTCCATAGATTTTCTGAGCATCCGAAAAATAGGATTGCGCCTTTTCAGCTTCGCGCAGGTCCATATAGAGAACACCAATAAATAGTGCCGATTCTATTGCATAACGACCATGCGGAAAGGCGCGCAAATATCTCTTATATACATTAATAGCACGCCCTTTCCTGCCTTGACGGCGATAACGAGAAGCAAAATCATAAACAATTTCTTCCGCCGCAGTACGCGCAATTCTAATTTTACGGCTCGATGCATTGATGATTTTTCGAATATTTTCAGCAGCTTTTTTATCCTGCTCTAAAGCGTTCCGTAGAAAAGCCGCTGTTTCAAGGGCATTAATAGCTAAGTTTTGAATTCTCTTCGACCTCGTATGAATCCGACTCTCATGCAAGGTATAGAATTCTTCATACTTCTTCGCTGCAGTTTCATATTCACCTTGGAAAAAGCTCTCATTGACTAAATCTAGGATTCGTTGAGAAGCATCCGAGCGCTCTGGATAGCGCCGAGCAACCTTCTTTAAAACTCGTAATTCATCCTCGAACTCTCCAGCTTTCGCCCAAGAAACAGCAGCGTTATTGAGAGACTTAAATCGCACTTCTCCGTCGCGTGTTTCTTTAGCTAGCTTTTCATATCGTTCCGCTGCTTCTTCAAAATTCTTTTCTTTTTCTATTCCGCGAACGACCTTGAATTTTGCGCCGTCACGAATTGCAATCAATTCTTTCTTAAACTTGCCCTTGCGATCCTGCGTTGATAACGCCTTATTTTTTAAGAAGCCCCTAATTAGGGATTGTAGTTTTCCCCACTCTTGCGCTTTCTCAGCCTCTTTCACTAGAATGACCGCAGACTCTAAGGCTTGATTTGTATGTGGATATTGAACAATCATGGATTGTAAGCGCTCCTCAAACTCTTGCTTGCGCTCCTTATTGTCTTTAAGAAGACCGGCGGCCCTAGCTAAAAATTTTGGGGTTTCTTTATCACTCGGATAAACAGCCACAAATGCATCAATAGCCGATAGCAATTCGTCCAGTTCTGACCGCCCAGCTTTACGCTTACGCTTTCGTTTCTTAAAATAAAAATCCAGTGAGTAAATTAAGCCTTTGATCGATCCATGCTTTAATTTTTTAATTGTAGAATTATCAGGATCCTCAGTCGCCGCTGTAACTAAGAGTCTATACTCGTTCGCCGCCTGACGATACTTCCCTATAGCAAAATACAAATCAGCCATGTAAAAGCGAGTCTGATAATACGCACTCGTAGACATATCGGTCGCCCAAGTAGCTAAATATAGATTGTAAAGTTCTAGGGCATGCTTCTGCTTGCGATGTTTCTTGTAAGATTTCATAGATATTTTATGGGAAACGCGAGCGGAGTTGGCTACCAAATCCTTCACTTTAATGCGCACTTCATCACTCTTCGAATGCCCAAACTCAGAAACCAATTGCTTAATGAACTTCATTTCTTTTGAACGTTGCTGCTTTTGCTGAGCCAACTTGAAAGCCGATAGCAAAATTTCAAAACGATTATGGTCGCTCTCTGCTTCCGAGACAATATCCATTTTTCTCATTTGCTCTGAAACCTTTACCGCCAGACCATATCTTCCTTGACGTTGATAGGTCTTTAAAAGCTTCGTTAATAACTCTGGAACAACTTGTTTACCAAGTTCCTTCTCAAAGAACTCTCCCGCTCGTTCTGGTTTACCCGCCTCTGAATAGAAAAGAACAATTGCATCGTAGGCATCATTCTGCAGGGCGATTCCATGCCTCCTGGCCTCTAACTCACTACCTACTTTGGATCTCTTGATTGCTGTTAGCATTGTATTTAATGCCGTACGACTACGACCATTTTTAAACTCTGACCATGCCAACCCATACAATACTCTAGGATAGGTTGGAGTCTTGGTATCCTTGGCTGCTTTCTTGAAATAGACTCGTGCAGATTTAAACTTTTGTCTTTCAAATGCATCGTCCGCAAGATGACGGTAAGACTCCGAAGCATACGGAGATTTTGGATATTTTCGAGCGATCATTGTAAAATATCTAGCCGCTCGCCTCCTCTTACCGAGCTCCCAATAATTAAATGCCAAATAATAATAAAGTTCATCTAATTTATTGTAGTTACGTACAGACTTAAGTGCCTTTTCCAGCTCATTGATCGCCATTTGTACGAATTTTTTTGATTCCCCCGCATCAATTCTAGGACGCCGCTTGCCTTTCCGCTGTTTATCGTCCAAAGCTATATAGGCATCAATTTTTTTGTTCCAAATTTCATTTTCTTTGAAAAAGTAGAATTTGAATTTTTCTGTATAAACTTGCCCCAGACGAAGTAAAAGATCTACTCTTTTCGCCTTATTATCGTTTCGACTCAGGACCATCTTTATTTGCTTAATCTCTTGATTCCGAATACCATCCAATTGCTTCTCAGCCGGCGTGATCACCACACTGAACTCTTCATCGGAATAGTTTGCGTTCAGATCCGTCGATTGCAATGCAACTGACAGCAAACCGGCAATACTCAAAGCGTATGTTATGCTCTTACGTTTGCGTAGATTAGCTACACTCTGGACGAAGTGCGAATACATAGTCTCCCAGTTCATCAATCCAAAACTCCTCACTAAATGACCAGAAGTATTGGTCGTTTCGAACTCTTGGCATACCCAAAGAACCACGCTTTGGATTGCCGAATTCATCGGTGGATTCATTAATGAAATTATTTTCAATTTTACGTTTTGCTCTTCGAAGCATTTCGAGCTTAACGATGTCGATAGTTTCTACGTTCTTCAGTAATGCTGCATACTCCGTATCCAAACGCTGACGAATAAATGCGCCTCCTAATTTCCGTGCCACTAGCTTCTTCCAAGCCAAAACTTCAACTAAGAATCCGCCCAGTCCGCGCTTGTTCGAATTTTTTTGATCACGTAAATACTCCAGCTCTCGTTCAACATTTACGTCCACTTGTGCGATTCTAGCAAAATAAGGAGATCGAATAAAGCGATTCATAAACTGCGTCAATCTATGCTTAGAGAAAGATCCTCGTCGAAGAGAGTTAATACCAATTGCAAAGAGTTTATTGAAATCCGCTTGCGTACCATCTTCTGTGCTCTTCAATAGCTTCTTAAGCTCTAAGCCCAATTTAGCATAACGCTTAACGAAATAGTTCACTTCATTATTCACATCACTATACAAGCATAGTTGTAAGTAAGAGATCGCTCGAAGCAGCTCAACTTCAGAATTATAGAACCAATCCAATACTGGTGCTTTGTACGTAATTAGTTTACCTAAAGCTCGGTTGTATTTCCCTTGTGCAACATAATTCCATCCGCGTTCATACAGGACTTGTGGCCAAACCACTGAACGGACATCGATTTTTGCATACCATTTGTCCGCTTCTGAATGCTTTCTTGCTTGATAGAACGCACGAGCAGCACCCGCATGGCAGCGATTTTCTAAGTCGGTCTTTTCATATTCTGTCGATTTTGGGCCATGATAGTATCGATACTTGCGATTCTTTATCTCTTCTGCACAACGAATAAAATCCTTTGCTCCAGCTTGCACTTGGTTCAATAGTAAGCGAGTAGTTCCTTGGAGGAATAAAACCTGTGGGTAATACGCAAAGTTCTCGCTGATCTTTGAAATGGCTTTTAATGCGCCAGTCGCGCGATTATTCAATATATGATCAAGTGCTGAAAAGTATAGGTAATAATTTTTTTGATCCCGTGGATACTGGTCGACACGTGTATACTTCAATAGGTACTTTTTAAATAGTCCTCCGCCAAGGTTCTTGAACAGAGCTTCTGTAGATTTCAAAGCAATTGAGGTTGCTTGCTCAAATCCTGAACCAATTGCTTTTAAATAAAAGTAGGATGCTGACTCAAACATACCTTGAGCAGTTAAAGCATTCGCAGTTCGTGCGTAAGCGACTGCTTTTTGCTCTGCCGACACTCTCCGCAGTGCTGCCTGAAAAAAATAACGGGCGGCTTCATAGAACCTCCCGCGCTTATAAAGATAGACTCCTTCACGCGTATAAGCTCGATATCCATACAAAGATTGTCGGAACTCTGTCTGCGCTAGTCCCTCTACACTTGCGAGTAGAGCAAGCAATACAACAGTCCATAAACGCAACTTCATCTGACCCTCCGTGGTCGTTGCTCATCAGTTCAGAGATGCATGCTCAAGCCTAAAGATAAACAATAATTATCGTAGACCTTGGTTTCATCAGAAATATCACCTTTAAAAATTTCAGGAGCACTATAGTACAAACCTAGTGCATCTAAGCGAACTGCAAATTGCCGGCTCACAAAGAATTTAAGGCCAGTGCTCAAATATAAACCTGTATGTGTTGTATTTGTAATTTTCGCGGGTCTTCCAACACTTGTATTTAGATCTGTCTCTGTCGATACAGAAGCAATACCTAGTTCAATTGGCCAATCGATATAAAGAATGTTATTGAATAAGTTCATTTTTCCGTAGGACGGAACCCAAATTACTGAGCCACCAAAAAAAGAGATTACGTTGCGGATTCCTGGGAATGCGGTGGATACAGACTGTAACTCCCTCAGCGTATCACTTTTGGAATTACTCTGAGCCATCCCAACAACGGACGCGCCCCATTGATCATTGAAATAGTATGCTCCTCGTCCCATGAGCGTCGAACCATCTGAATATGGCCCTTTTAGACTTAAGCCAAGGGAAAGCATTAATTCTATTCGACGCTCTTTCGAATATTTCCGGTTTTGAATCACATAGATCTTTTTATCTGGATCTAACCAAGAAAAATCGTAATCCTCTTCATACTCATTGGGGTTATCCTTCAACTGGGCATAAGCCTTCGAAGTAGTAGATAATGCTAATGCTAGCATGAGTACAGAAGCAACATGCAATAATGCACTGAGTACGCGGCCTGGCAAAACAATATTTTTTTTCGACATTCAACACCCCAATACGCGGTGGAAACTCTAATGATTTGAAATAAGTTTACCATAACTACTACCATTATTTGGAGCATAGCGAAGAGAGAGATTGGAGCATAAAAAAGAAATAGATATTACTAACGCTGGCGTGTGAGGCTAGTTTGTATGATTTAGAATAAAGTCACGACCCATGCTACACACAGACGTGTACGGGCAAACCAAGCAAGCCTTCGACCCTTGGCACCCAGAAATACCTTCCGTAAAATGCTGCTCGCGGTTTTGATAAGCTTCTTTCAATTTTAAAACCAGTTGATCAATCACTCCATCGACAAATGGGTCTATCGACCTCCCTTCACCGCTGAATAAATCAATGATCCGACCTTCAATACGAATATCTGTCTCCCCACGCGAGAGCAAAATACTTTTCAACCCATTCATATACACCTGCACCTGTACCGTGTAACGCTCGATAGCGCCGTCCATACTCGCAGTTTTGTAATCCACTACAAGCCAACGGCCATCTTCTTTACGAACTACGCGGTCGATAGCCCCCGACAGTCGAATCCCGCCGGCGGCCAAAGAAATCGGGAGTTCTGCATGAGATTCCATAATGGAATAAAACAACTCCTGGCCCACTGGACTTGCGATAAAGGTGCGAACCAAATCAATGTCTAATTTAATTAGCTTAGATAAAGCTCCAGAGTCCTTGGGAGCGCCTTGTGCTGTATAGGACTCGTACAAAATTTTCTGCCAAAGCTCGAGGTTATCCGTCGAGGCATCTAAATTTTCCAATACTCGATGTACAGTGATTCCGCGCTCTTTATTGGACAGCCCCATCTTTTTCAATAGGCGTGAGGCCTCCGACTGCTTTGTGAATGGACGACGTACAGACTGGACATCCCAATTATCAACAACCGTATCTTCCCAGCGTTGCACAAACTTCAATCGATGAAATTCCGGGCAGTAAACATAGGAGGAGAGTTCAGTGACAGATAAATTCACAAGATCTTTGTTTTGAATTGAATCTATGAACTCAAATTTTTGAGTCCGTATAGACTTTTCATGAGCTTCCTTGGTAATTGAATGTTCAATGCCAAATTCAGAGGCAGGCTCTTCTACAACTTGTGCGGGCCTTTCTACAATCCGTAATGACTCTCCCCACTCATTTTCATGCAACACTTTCCCCCAAGAGAATGCCTTACCATTTTTCTTCGGCGAGGCTGCATGCTGGAATAATACTAGATTATTCTTTGCTCGCGTCACCGCGACATAAAAGAGGCGGGCCGACTCTGCTTCTTCCCTTTCACGAATCGAACTCGTCATGGACTCATAGGATGCTCCAAAAGTAAAGTCACCGTTATTTTGCCGCCACTTAATTGTGCAACCGATATTCTGATCATAACGAATGATATCGGAATTTTTTCTAACTGAACCATCCAAATCAAGCAAGAGAACCGAAGAAAACTCGAGTCCTTTAGACGCATGGATAGTCATTAACTTAACTGCATTACCAGAGTCTGGGTCAGGCACTATCGAGGAATTAGCGGCGCCCTTTTCCCCTGCCCAGCCAGTTAAATCAGAGATTTGTTCCACTAACTCGCCCCAAGACTTAAGTCCTGATTCTAGCTCTTCCACTAAGTAAATGAACTTATCCATCTGCACGCGTTGAGAGGCTTGAGCATACAACGGGTGCTCCTTATAGGCCTTAGCTAGAACAATTGAAGGGCGAAGCTCTACACGAGATGACTGTAATCTCTTAAACCAGGCATGCTCATGCAATAGAGAATCTGAGTCCAATCTTTCTTGTATATTGCTTATATCAATTCGGAACCAAGAGGATCTCAGCAATGCTAATCGAGCTAGTCGATTTTCTTTAAGATAAATGGAGCGCAACAGTGCGACGCCGTCCAAAACCACTGACTGGGTATAGAATCCACGCTTAGACTCTATAACATACGGAATACCAGCAGCCTGTAGGGCTGCAATATAGGTCTCAACGTTCGTCAATTTTGCAAACAGGAGGGCTATATTTGGGTACTCTTCACCTTCATCAACTAGCTTACGAATGGCTTCGACTACATTCTTTGCTTCCCATTTCCGAATAGCGTCTATACCGGTTTCACCCTCAGGCAAGGTAAACCGCCAAAGCTCTGGCAACGCTTCTGGCTCCCGATGTGCGTCGGCGATGGCAAGCTCCGCCTCAAAGTCTTTGGTTCGCTCTTCCTTTCCTGGGAATATTTTCTCCGAAACTGCATTTGCAAACTTCACAATTGCACCTTGGCTACGGTAGTTTTTATCCAAGCTACGGACTAGGCCAAACTGTTGAGCTTCTTGCTTAAGTCTTTGAAAGACCGATACATCTGCAGATCGGAATCGATAGATTGACTGCTTCGCGTCCCCGACAATGAATACATTTTGCATTCCTCTGTCTTGTGTATCTTTTCGAGAAATTGCCTCAATCATGGATCGTTGCAAAGAATTCGTATCTTGAAATTCATCTACCAGAATCAAAGAAAACCGTTTTTGCATGTCTTGAAGAATTTCATCGTGCTCTTTTGCCTGAAGTGCGATTAACTCTAAATCATTAAAATCAAGTACTCCTCGTGCTCTTTTTGCGAGATCATAAAGCTTGAGAAATCGCTGAAAGAGGTAGTTAATACTCAACAACAATTCTCGTTGCGCCGCCTCGGGGTAAATTTGCTCCTCCTCATTTTCATTTTTCTTCCCTCCGCCTTGGCTCGTTTGCAAATACTCTTGAAGTTCTGAATCACCTCCCCAAAATCCTCGTTTCTCACTCAATAATTGAAGAATGTCACTCATATCTCCACGGGAATAATGCTGAAACACCGTTTCAAAGGCTTTCGCCAAATCTCCATCGGCCGTATCTAGTACTTCTGTGAAAAATCTATACTGACACTCTTCGTGAAACTCTTTGCCCTGTATCTCATCCAGAATCTCAAACATCGGGTCCACACCCAATAAGTGTGCGTACTCTCGAATCATGCGTTGATTGAGTCCATGAATTGTCGAAACATTCTTCACCCCTCGCAAAGCTATTCCTGGTCCATAGTCCTTTAGGAGCAAGTGCATCAGCCTTCCCTTAATCTCTGAGGCAGATTTTTCAGTAAAGCTAACTGCCAAGACCGAATCCACGGCTTGTTCTGGACTTAACCCCAATCCCTTAGGCTTAGTCGAAGTTAAAAATTGAATCTCCCGACGGTACTTTTCCACCAAAATCGTAGTTTTACCGGATCCTGCTGAAGCCTCTAGAAATACAAGCTTTCCCCGAATCGTTAAGGCTATTTCTTGTTCTGGAGAAAAAATAATTTCCTTTTCTTTTGTTTCCTTTTCTTTTGCTTCCTTTTCTTTTACTCCCGATGTCTTTGAAAAGTCTGGAGAGTTACTCAACTCTCGGATTTGTACAAAATTTGCCGGCGCTGGCAATGCACTCCATCGAAATTTAGATTCTCGGATCCGACAAGCAGGCCGGACGCCACATCGCTTACAGTCTTCCGATTTCTTTGGTTGAACGGAAAAAACTCCATTCTCAATGCTTTTAATTCGACGATCAGATTCTTGTAAAATCGATTCCAAATAATCTGGTACTTCCTCTAAGCTGAGCTTCTTGCGAGACGAACTTTCATAATAAACCTCATCCACATTCTTTTTGGCGCGACAAAACTCTTTTATAAATACACCTTCACTTCGACGTTTCATCTGCATTGAAACAAATGCACCACCTGCAGGCTTACCAAAGCCAAGTTCATTACTTGCCCAAATATATAACGGTAATTGCAAGCTCTCACCATCGTGAATCTCTTTATTCGAAGGTGTAGATGTAGATTTATAATCCCAAACTAAAAATCGTTTATTCTTCTCATCGAAATCTATTCGGTCAATAGAGCCCTTTAAATTCCTACCTGACGGTAATGTCAGCTCGAATCTTTCCTCAGTTTTAGAATGAGACAATAAGGGATAATCTTGAAGATAATCCAGCTCCGATTCAATAAATTCCCAAAGCTTCCGTGATAAACGAGCTTCTGCATATCGATCTAACCCCGGGCCTCCTAAATAGTAGGCATGGTCCATTTCCTTACAAACTTGGGCAAAACAGTTGTCAAAAATTTTTCTAATCTCCAATCGATCTTTCAATCGATCTAATGATGCCCACACATCTCTTGCTTTAAAAAAATGTTCCAATACCTTATGCGATACATTGCCTTCTTCTAGGCGACTCCAATCTAATGCAAGCTCTGCCTGAGCATCTTCTCCTTCAAATATTTTTTCCACTAAAAATAAAAACGGACATCGATAATAACGGTCTAATGAACTTGCCGAATAATGAGGGAAAGCTCCTGTGGAATGAGATAACTCCAGCTGTGGCAAAATATAGTCTTTAACCTTCAAATTGGACGAAATATCTGGCCAAAAACTTTGTTTATAATCGGCGCAATGGTGCAAAAAGGATTCACTGAGATCTGCCCCTTTCGCATCGAACCTAGCAGTTGAAACAAGCAAACGATCGGTTTGCAATATTGAATCCTTATACCAATTGTATAGTGAACCTTCAACCTGACTGCTCGTCTTAATACCCCAGTCCGAAAGCAGCTGCCGATCTGTCTCCTTTGTAAAATAAGGGGAGGTCGAACTCGAATCATAAGCTTTCGAGAGATACATTACAATTCGAAGAAGTGAATTTGAATTTTGAGCTGGAGGGATCCACTCTCCAGGGGTATAAACCGAAATCCTTCGATCCTGGATTACAACGCTTTCAAGCGGAGTACTCGACAATAGAATCCAAAGCTCCTGTAACCAATCAGTAAATTCATACTTATCAACATAATCAACCGCTAAGCGAGCCCCTCCTTTTTGTAAAAGAGAAATTGCTGCATGTGCATCTCTATCATTTTTCGCCGTTGTAGCATGGCGAACCAACTCGAAGAGCTTTGTGCGCATAAGCGCAGTCTCCATCGCTTCAGCAAATTCAACACAGTTCGCGTTCGCTGGGAAAATAGATTGTAACTCGCCTATCAACGTCATAAATTCTTTAGCTACACTTGTCTTACTGGCTTCGGCAATCTCTCGCCATCCTCCTAAGCCCTTCGTGCAACCTCTTTCCCATAACTCTTTAACAAAAATTTCTACCTCATTTTTTTGGTCTTCAAAGAGAGCCAATAGTAGATCAATACCGGGGGCTGCCTTTGAATTGGTCGGAATTAAATCCAGTGTGTTTAAAAAGAGGGAAATATAGCCTTGGTCCATTACGGATCGAGCCGGAAAGAGCCCTGTCGTAATGTCTGGCAAGAATTCTGTCCAAGCCTCTCTCACAACTACTTTTTGCAAAATTGATTTCGGTGCAATGATCTGTACGTGCGTATTAGGCTCCTGATCGAGGATTTCAGCTAAAAGTGCGCTAGCACTCCTAGTCTCTTCAACTATAGTATGGGCTTTAATCAAAGGGATAATGCGAGTAGAATTTTTTGACTCCTTCAAAGACTCAGTCGCAGACAAACTAGCAACCAACACATTCGCCTGCGAAAACGTGCTTTGTAAAAGCTTAATTGTTTGGGCGGAAACAGACTCATTATGTTCAGCGCTGGGCATGGAATCATCATGCTCAATACTCACTTCAGTTCTTTGACTACCAAATATCCTTGCTAGCTCTCTTGAATCCATCGCCACAGGCCAATATAAAGACGCCTTATGAGACACATGGTGCAACCAATCAATCTCCGCTGCACCTAAGTCTTCCACTCCTAGCAAGAAAACGGATTGGGGGCCCAGATATTCAATCTTCAAAAGACGATTTATTTGCGAACCTTGGTCCAAAAATGAATCCAACTCTAGCTCACGCGTAATTTGCCATGTCGTGAGAATAGTCCAGAGGTCATGTTTGACTAATGTCTCTCCTTCCTCTCCTCTGGCCATCAATGATTCTCGTAAATTTTCAATCGCCGAAGGAGTGGAAAAGCCTTTTCGGCGAAACTCTCGAATCGATCGTAGCAATTCGGCAAAAAATTTTTCCTCTTGCCAAAGCCCACGATACTCCCTAAGCATATCCTTCGCTTCTAAACTACTCAGCAGTCGACGTAAAAATTCCCTTTCTTCCAGATCCGACGCCTCTCGAAAAATTCGTCCTTCTTGGATCGCCTGTTTGCGCGCGCAAGATGCAATCCATTCTTTCCAAGTAAAAACTCTCTTACCGGAAAATGCTTCCCCCTCTTCTAGCATTGATCTTTCTAACCAATTCTGTGCATACGCAGAAATTTTCTCTCCTAACACAATACAGGAATCAATCTGAATTTCTTTTGCCAAAAACTCAGCACTACGAATAAACTCTACCGCTGCTCGAAATGCTACTTGGCGTGCTCTACCAGCGGAAAAAAGTGTTAAACCAGACTCTGCTCTACTATTGAAATCGAGCATCTTTTACAACCAAATATCATGCATTTTTTGCAACTAAATTAAGATTTTTTATAGGTATAGCAAGTATAGGTTGGGTCGCCCTCGATTCGATCCGTAGCGACTTCTTGAAATTTACTCAAGTCAAAGTCTGGCAGATAAGCGTCCCCATCCACGTCCAATTCTATTTGCGTCAAATAAAACGTATCGACATGGGGCCAGGCAAGCTCGTATATTTGTGATCCACCAGCTATAAAAATTTCTTTTTCCGGATCTGCTTTCCCCAAAGCCTCTTTCAATGACTGCGCCAGCAAACAACTCTCTAGTTTGTAGCCACAATTCCCTAGCTGGTAGCCTGGATTCCGAGATATCACAATCATATCTCGTCCCGGCAATGGCTGTCCAATAGACTCAAACGTCCGGCGCCCCATAATGAGTGTTCCACCTAAAGTCGTAGCCTTAAATCGTTTTAGTTCACTCGGAATATGCCATGGCATCTTATTGTCCTTACCAATAACTCGATTTTTTGCCACTGCGGCAATCAATGAAATCCCCATAGGACCTCCCGTAGAACTTCCATAGAACCCTCTTTAGATTTATCTAGACTTCGGGCTTTAACTCAAAGTCCCCACGACTAGTCTTCATCTCAACCACACCTTTACGGTCAGTGACTTTTCCTGCAAGCACTGCCTTTTCCCCAATATCCGCAAACGCGTTTACTAATGACTCTCCCTCGCTGGTCACAATCACCATCCCTACTCCCATATTAAACGTCGAATATAGTTCGGCAGCAGAAAGGCCAGAGCGCTTTGCTAACTCATCAAAAATTACAGGCTCTGTTGGCAATTCTGTAAACTCAAAGCCAAGATTCTTATTTAGGCGTATAATCTTATTAAATGCGGAGCCTGTAACGTGGGCCATTCCCTTAATTTCTGCTTTCCTTCTCACTTTTAGAAAAGGATCGACATATAATCGAGTCGGGGTCAGGCATTGTTCAATCAACTCTTTCTCTTCCATTGAAATTAACTTCCGAAGCAAAGAAAACCCGTTGGAATGCACCCCGCTAGATGGCAAGCAAACTAAGTCGTCTCCGGGCTGAATATTTTCACACTTCAAAATATCGCCCTTATGAACCAAGCCAACGCAAAAACCTGAAAGGTCGTATTCATTTTCTGGAAAACAACCTGGGTGCTCTGCTGTTTCTCCACCAATCAAAGCCATACCTGTTTTTCGGCACCCCTGGGATATTCCTTCGATAATCGCTACAGAGACATCAACATCCAAGGATTCACAAACAATATAGTCCAAAAAAAATAGCGGCGTGGCACCAACGCAAATTAGATCATTCGCACACATGGCCACCAAATCGATCCCGATCGTGTCATGCTTACCAATATATTGCGCTAATTTTAATTTTGTTCCCACACCGTCGGTCGAGGAAGCTAAGTATTGCTCATTTCCAATATTATAAAGACCAGCGTAGGAACCAACTCCCGTCTCCACCGCATCCGTATAGGTGCTTCGCACCAATTCATTAATTTTTTGGACAAAGGCATCACCTTTTTGCCAATCAACCCCTGCGTCTTTATAAGATATTGCCATAATCTTCTCTCCATTAATGCCGGAAATGCCGACGACCGGTAAAGGCCATGGCTACTCCTAGCTCATCACAAGCCCGGATTACTTCCTCATCTCGAATACTACCACCTGGTTGAATAATAAACTTAATGCCCAAATCAAATGCCTCTTCGATATTGTCCGCAAAGGGAAAGAAAGCATCGGAAATCAGAATCAAATCATCCATTGCATTTTTTTCTTTTTCGATTTTTTCTTTTGCTCTGGGCCCAGCAAGTCTTCGAATGGAATCAACTCGGTTCGGTTGCCCCATACCCGCACCTACCAACTGTAGTTCACCATTCTTTCTCAATTTTACTAACGCAACTGCATTTGACCTCAAATGCTTGGCAGCCATCACACCAAAATGAGCTAAGCGGCGCTTCTCTTCCGGAAACTCTACTTTTGTAACCGATTGAAGTTCCGGATCCAGACCTTCATCCTCCTCTTGGATCAAAATCCCACCGGACACGGACTTCAGCATCTGCTCACTCATGATTTTGTCTCTTGGTGGGCAAAGTAAAATACGTAGATTCTTTTTCTTTGCGAAAATTTTTATCGCCTCTGGCCTTAGATATGGAACAATCAACACTTCAATAAACTTGTCTCGCAGCCATTCTGCTACTTCTTCGCCAACTTCACCACTAAAGCAAAGGACTCCACCGAATGCAGAAACGGAATCACCTTCCCACGCAAGCTCTAATGCTCGGAGAGCTGTATCCGCCACGGCTAATCCACAAGGGTTCATATGCTTAATCACAGCACATGAAACTCCAGCCGTGGAGTTTGCAACCCATGCATCGGAAGCAGAGCGATGGGCTGCATCCGCATCCATAATATTGTTATAAGAAAGTGGTTTGCCCTGAATAATGTTCGCGCCTGCGATGGCCGCTACCTCGCTCTTTATTTGCTTCGGAGATCGATAATATTTCGCGGATTGGTGTGGATTTTCTCCGTAGCGCAACTCTCGCCCATCTTTTAACTGTAGCCACTGCAAGGAGTTCTCTGAAAACCGATCCGTTAACTCCTGAGCGATCATCGTTTCATATTCAGCAGTATGTTGAAAGGCAGCAACTGCAAATTTTCTACGACTTTCAAAATCAATCTCTCCAGAGTTAGTCTTCAAGAGTTCCATAAATTCGACGTATTGTTCCGGGTTGGTCAATACCGTTACGCCAGAATAATTTTTAGCTGCAGCGCGAACCATCGTCGGTCCGCCAATATCGATTTTCTCTATCAAATCGGATTCATCCGCACCAGCTGCTATCGCCTCCGCAAAATGATATAAATTACAAATAATCAAGTCGATCGCTACTATACCCAAATCCTTAGCCTGGGATTCATCTTCCGTATGACCACGCCGGTACAGCAAAGCGCTAGCCACAGGAAAGGAAATCGTCTTCATTCGACCACCGAATGCTTCCGGATTTCCAGTAACTGATTCGATATTCGTATAAGGGATTCCGGAATTTCCGATTGCCTTCGCTGTCCCACCAGTCGATATAATTTCCACACCCTGTTCATGTAAAAATTTTGCTACGCCTTTGATCCCAGTCTTATCTGAAACGGAAAGGAGTGCGCGTCTAATTTTAATTTTCTCCGAGTACATTCTATTTTTCCTTCAAATAATTTACACAAGATTCAAAAATTCGTAACCCCACACCGATATCACTTCTATCACTTGGATCTCTTCGATTCGATATTTCATCAATATTCGGGTAAAGCAATTTCGAAACCGCTGCTTCGGGATGAGGCATTAAACCAAAAATAAAGCCCTTCGGATCACAGACTCCAGCAATTCTTGCGTAAGAGCCATTCACGTCCTGCTTATAACGAAGAGGGAATTGTCCTGCGGAGACAAACTGGCTATGTAAAGACTCTTCCTGTTCGTTCAGAAGTACAACCCGACCTTCCCCGTGACGGATCGGAAGCTGGATCTTTTCCTCAAGATCAATCAGACCCTTTGTCCATACACAGGGAGAATTAGTACATACTTCTAGGTCAACCCACTGATCAATAAAGTGAGTTTGGCGATTTTCTGCCAATGCCATAACTCGATCTTTAAACGGTAATGGCAATAGTCCCAGTTTGACCAGCGTTTGGAAGCCGTTGCAAATTCCTATGATCGGCGCACCACTTTCAACAAAACGTTGTAATTTTTCGCCCAAGCCATGACGGAGCTTTACAGCCAAGACCTGTCCGGAACCCAAATCATCGCCGAAAGAAAATCCACCGGGAAACGCCAAGCCTTGATAGGTTTCCAAGATAGATCCACCTGCCAACAAATCATTGATATGAACAATATCCGCTTGAGCGCCTGCCAATTGAAACGCCCGTGCGGTTTCTCTTTCACAGTTAATTCCGTCCCCAGTTAATACCAAAAATTTTGGCTGCATTAGATCTCCTCTCCCTTCCATGCTTTTTTAAGCTCAGAGAGAGAGGCGTCTACGATCACAAGACCGACATCTTGAACACGTAAAATAGGATCTATTTTCACCTCACCAAGATACGCAAATGAGACGCTCTCGAAAAAATTTTTAAAATTCTCTTCTTCTTCTGGCTTCACTGAAATAATAAATCGCCCACACGTTTCATTGAATAAGAATGCGGAGTGAGAGCCATGCATCGCTACCACTTCATTATGGCAATTATCCAGATCAATACTAACCCCTTTACGGCCACCAATCGCAGATTCAGCTAGTGCCACTAACAGACCACCATCAGATATATCGTGGCAGGATTGGATCAACCCTGACATGATTGCTTTATGTAAAGTTCGATAGACTTCTAGATTTTCATGGGCGTTAAACTTTGGGGGCAATTGCGCATTCATTGAATCAGGCAGGTCAAAGCACTCGGCTAGCTCTGAACCTCCCATGTTAGGCGATGACTGGCCAATTAGATAAATTTTATCACCACCTGCTTTGAAGTCTGACGTCATAGCAAATCGAACGTCTGGAACGCGTGCCATTGCGGTTACTAAGAGTGTTGGTGGAACTGATATCTTGACCGACTTTCCATTGGATAACTTGCCAATGAAATCGTTCTTCATAGAGTCTTTGCCAGACACGAAAGGCGTGCCATAAAGTCGAGCTAAGTCATAAAGCCCACGACAAGCCCGAACGAGCTGCGCCAGTTTATGCTCAGCATCCGGATTTTTTTTGCTTGGCAATGGGTCCGGCCAACAAAAATTATCACAAAGAGCGACTTGACCTGGGTCTCCACCCGCAGCCACACAATTACGAACTGCTTCATCCAATGAACTTTGCGCCATTAAATAGGTATCTAGCCGAGACATTCGCGGCTGAATACCACAACCGACTGCCACGCCGTTAAATTCTTCTCCTCCATGAGGAGCTAACCAAATAACACTCGAATCGCCTGGGCCATCTTTTGCTTGGCCAACAAACGGTTTCACAACGGTGGCTGCTTGAACCTCGTGGTCATAACGCCGGACTAAATTCTCTTTGGAACAAATATTCCATCGCGACAATAGTGTAAACATTGCCTGTTCGTAAAAACCTCTAGTTTCGACCGATTTCGAATCAATCTTTGGAAGCCCTGGAGTTTTAAACCAGATTTTCTCTCGCTCCGGCCCCTGCCATTTTGCCCGCAAACTCATCCTTGGGTGGCCATTGTGAAGAAAATCCAAATCAAGCAAGGCAACCGTCTTCTCTCCATAGCAAACGCGAAAATAACCATCCTTTGTAAAGGCTCCTAGATCTGTCGCTTCCACGCCACGAGTCTTTGCAAGCTCCATAAACTCGTCTAATCTTTCCTCCGGCACAGCAAAAGTCATCCGCTCTTGACTCTCACTTACCGTTAACTCAAACGGCGACAACCCTGGGTATTTTACTGGAGCACGATCGATATGAATAGTCGCTCCATTTGTAAGCTCTGCCATTTCACCCACGGAAGAACTTAACCCACCGGCACCATTATCCGTTATAGAAGAAAATAACTCTCTATCTCTAGCCTCAATCAAAAAATCTGCCAGACGCTTTTGCGTAATCGGATCGCCAATCTGCACTGCGGTTGCTGGTGCAGTCTCATCTAGCTCCATTGAGGAGAAAGTTGCACCATGAATGCCATCCTTACCAATGCGACCACCGGCCATGATTATATGGTGTCCAGGCGCTTGTCCTTTAACAAAAGTATCGGTACCACTCTTCGTCTTTTGTGACATAATTTTTTGAGGCATAATGCCAATCGTTCCACAATAGACTAATGGCTTACCGGCATAGCGATGATGAAAAACAAAAGCACCATTTACCGTCGGAATCCCGCTTTTATTTCCACCATGCTCCACACCACGATGCACACCTTCTAAGATGCGATGTGGGTGTTTTAAACCTTTCGGCAATTGTTTTTCTTCGCCTTTGCCTGGCCAGTTCGGAGGAGCAAAACAAAATACATCCGTATTCGCAATGGGCCTGGCTCCTAATCCGCAGCCAAGAATGTCTCGATTTACCCCTACGATTCCAGTAAGTGATCCACCATAGGGGTCCAAAGCAGAAGGGCTATTATGTGTTTCAACCTTCATACAAAGGTCCATATTCGAATCAAAGCGGACAATTCCAGCATTATCGGAGAAAACGGAAATAAGCCATTTCAGATTCCGCTTTTCT
Source organism: Oligoflexia bacterium (assembly GCA_011087955.1). Lineage (GTDB taxonomy): Bacteria > Bdellovibrionota > UBA1018 > CAIPTA01 > JAALKR01 > JAALKR01. The sequence continues at coordinate 9,584 of JAALKR010000019.1, read as the reverse complement.
TCCACAGCTTTCGTCACGCCCTTAATGTCTGTCTTGTAGAGAGACTCAATACGAACTTTACCTAGCTTCGGATAGAAACCTGAGTAGTCACCACTCTCTTCTTCATAATCAATATTGGCTGCAAAAATTTTATGTTTGCAGTGCTCACTCCAAGTTTGAGCTAGCACCTCCATTTCCACATCAGTTGGATCTTTGCTTAACCCTTCTTTCTTTCGGAATTCTAAAATGCCTGGTTGTTTATAATAATTTTGGATCGCATGTAACTCCTCAAGCGTGAGAGCCCAGCAATTTTTATGACTCATTCTTTCTAGATGTTCATCCGCAACAAAAATATTAATCTCTTCTGCTTGCGGGCTTTCACCTAACTTAACTTCTGGAACATTCGCATCGATAAAGCGAGAGTTATCTCTCAACTCATTCAGGTTGTAAGAGCGAATTTCCTCAATTAGCTCATTACCCAGGAGCTCAGAGCCCACTCGATTTGCATGGGCAAGGCTTACTTTGCCATAAAGTAATTCCATTTTTCCGCTATACACTTGAACGTCGTTTTCACGAGCAAAGCCTGAAACTAAGTGAATTGCTTCCGTAGCACTTCGTCCAGCATTGTCTGTAACGCCGGGACGAAATCGAACCTCTATGCCAAAGGCTGGTTCTTCGCGCTCGCCACCAGAGAAGTCCAAATCACTTGCTTCGTGAATCGGAGCCTGAATAACTGGATCGACAAGAACCGTATGCACCCAATCGTTTAATTCATCCTCATGCAAAGCCTTTCCACTTCGAGATTGAATCCAATAAACCGCTATGGATTCTGCAGCCGCTACCGGGATATCCAAAAATTGCCGTGCATGATGAGCAATGCGGTGATCTCGACGCTGACCGGACAAAGATCTAACTTCAATTCTAGCAATGTTTGACATCGTCATCAGTTTTTCCTTGCAACCGTTTTTCCTTGCGCTCGAGGTTGAATTTCACCCTTTAATAAGCCAACCAAGGCTTCCACATACAAAGAATTTTCAATCGCGCGTCCACGCGCCATAAAAGCCTCTAAATCATCATCCTCATTTCGAGGAAAAGATTTTTGTAATAGAATCGGGCCATGATCCATTTTTTCATCCACTAAATGCACTGTGATTCCAGACTCCGATTCACCAGAGGCAAATGCCTGTCCGTAAGCGTCCAAGCCAGGAAACCTAGGTAAAAGTGAAGGGTGAATATTTATCACTCTTGCATAGCCACGCTCCTCATCAAAAAAGAAACGTAAAAAATCTGAAGTAACGATTCTCATATAGCCTGCCAAGCAAGCCCATTGTGCACTCCAGGCCTCTAGTTGCTGAATCTGTTCACTCTGGTCACGGTGGGGAATATGTATAGCTGGCATGGAATATTTTTCCGCTTTGGCTAAAACCGCAGCATCTCTCTTATTTGAAATCACTCCAACAACCTGATAAAACTCTGGATGAGCCTCTGCATACTCAAGAACCGCTTCTGCATTAGTCCCAGTGCCAGATGCTAAAATTGCTACCTTTGTTGACAAATTACAACCCAATATCTGTGCGTATTTGCGCGCCTGCAAAATGAATTTCACGAATTTTCGAGTACACTCCACTACGCGCACTTTCCAAATCTGCCGCAAGGACTGTCAAACCTAATACACGACCGCCGCTCGTTTCTAATTCGCCTTCCTCTGTAGACTGAACACCAGCAAAAAATAGTTTTTCTTGAAATAGCTTTTCTTGAAATAATTTCTCTTGAGAGCTCGATTCGGAGCTTGGTAGAAGGGAAGCTTCGATTGTGATCGCATCCTCCTTACGAACACTAACACCCTCCTGAGTCCCAGGATATCCATGCGCTGCCATCACTACATGAACCGCTGCCCCCGGTTTTAAACGAATAGCTGTCGGAGGCAATTTTGCTAAACTACCCTCCATAGATGCGTACAAAATTGGAAATAAATCGGAATCCATAAGCGGCATAATCGCTTGCGTCTCGGGATCACCAAAACGTGCATTGAACTCCAAAATTTTCGGTCCGGATCCGGTGTGCATAATTCCGACAAAGAGAACCCCCTTGAAAGGACAACCTTCCGCATCCATTGCTTGTAAGAGTGGAGTAACTACTCTGGACTGCAAAGTCGAGTCATAATCTTCTGGCAACCAACCTGTCGGTGCAAAAGCACCCATTCCACCGGTGTTTGGCCCCTTGCCCCCGTCATAGATCTGTTTATAGTCGCAAGCGAGGCTAAGCAATCGTCCAGAATCTCCATCGCAAATATAAAAAGCGGACACTTCACGGCCGAGCAATCGCTCTTCAACAACAATTTTTTTGCCCGCATCGCCCATAGAGCCATCCAACATAAATTTATCGACCGCCTTTAGCGCTTCTGCTTTCGATTCAGCTACGATAACCCCCTTGCCCAGAGCAAGCCCATCGGCCTTGATCACAATACCATCCGACCACTCACAATTTTCCACGAAATCCCGCGCTTTTTTCACATCTTCAAAAACCACAAAGCGAGCCGTTGGGATATTTGCTTTCTCCATTAAGGACTTGGAGAAGGCTTTTGAACTTTCGATTCTGGCAGCGGCTGCAGAGGGGCCAAAGCTAGGAATATCAATCGCAGCAAATTTATCGACAAGCCCATCCGCTAAGGCCTGGTCCGGTCCAATTACGGCAAAATCAACTTTTTCCGCTTTAGCAAACTCCAATAGATCTGCGTAGTCATTGCCAAGGGAGACCTTCTCGCGGCGAATATTCGGCTCCAAGGCCGCACCATCGTTTCCAGGGGCCAGAATTAACTCAGTAATTTTTAGCGATTGGCTGAGTTTCCAAGCAAGAGCATGTTCACGGCCACCACTTCCGACAACTAGAACTTTCATGGGTTGGACTCCTTTAGTTGCTTGAGTGCCTTTATCATGAATTCAAGACTCTGTGTATTAGGAAAGGGCCGTTCCGAGTCCGCAACAATGGCTAATTCATTGGCCATCGCCCGATACATATCTGCCATGGCATCGACAACTTCCTTTGGTAGTGGTTCTGGGCTTTGCCCCAACTCCTCTTGACAAATCTGTTTCCAATCGGCTACACCCCTTTCTGCCGCTAGTTTCTTTGCTTCGCGTAGGGCTAGTTCCCAAGGCGATCCTGTATAGACTTGCCGTAGATATTCCTTCGATATCTGGATTCCGTTGTTGAGCAATCGCAGTTCATCGGGACCGATAGAATCCACAAGGAGAAAGTCGCGAGCTTCTTTTGTTCGTCCTGCCTGGAAAGCAAACTCGAGTTTGCCATCCCATAGTTCCAAATTCATCTCACGAAAGATCAGCGCCAGTACTTTTGCCCCATCTAGGGCTTGCGTCTTCAAACTTTCAAACTCCACCTCATTCAACCCAGCCATCGCCATCGCTTCTGACGCAGAAAGGATTCGGTCCGAAGGCTCTAATTTAGTGGAGAACTCGACAATCGGCTCTGGTAACCAATCGCCAGCTTTTAGGTCCGCCGTTGCAGCATAACTCGAACTCTCTGAGAGTCGCTTCAATAAAGATGATCCTTGAGGCACGCCAAATCGAAAAATTACTTCTAAGGGCACCAAGCCATCCTCCGGCCGACTCTCATAGAAGCTATAGTCATAACTTAGTTTTCCCTTAACAGACTGCTCTTCTGGCCTCGTTACCGGAACAGCTCGCACCATGAGATTTTTCGTGACCGATCCAGGCATTAGGCGCTTACGATCGTCACTTAAGAGTCCTTCACAATGGGAATGAATCCCCTGCTCTTTCAAGACTCGGAAGAATAGGTCCCCCATTACGGCCAGCGCGTTTCCCTTATCCGGAAGCTGATCCGGCATTTCCCCCCAATCAAAAATGGAGTAGCGGTCAGAAAAACGAAAATAGAGATAACCCTCTTGGTCTGGGCCATAAATATCTTTCACCGATCCACTATAGGCTAAGTCAGGCCAATCAGAGCCAGGCTTTTCTGAGTTAGCCATGAATATAGCCCTTCTTCACATTCGTCAGCACTGGCGAGAAACGCCCGTTCTGGTTTGCCATCTGTAAGGCCGCCAGAAATCCATTGCCGACATTATTCAATCCGACCCAAACCCCGCCGTGCCGTAATTTCTGCAATAAGGCTAAGCCTGTTTGAGGATCACAATAAGCATTCTCTTCTACTAATGGTACATGGATTAAAATCGAAGGTTCCATTGGAGCCACAAACGGAGGTGGTGCAGCCGCATCTCGTAGATCCACCGGGTTGAGGCAAATATTTACTGCCCCAACAACTGGTTCATAGACTAGCTTCCACTCCGCTTCTGCTTTCTGTGCCAATTGCTCTAGACGCTTCAAAATATGCGTGACATATGGGAGAGACTCCTTATTCCGCTCGATCACTACATACAACGGAGCACCGCTGTAGCACAGGCTCAGTTTATTCACATTGTCCAAAAACCCAATTGCTGCCTTAAAATTATCCGGCGCCGTACACAAAACAGGAATACCAAATGGCATTTGGATCATCGCCAGCAAAGCATCCATTCCGCCAAGGGCTGAAGTGAAGGGAATACCAATTACTGGCATCAAAACCTTTGAGGCCACCACCCCAGGCAAATGAGCCGCCAAGCCTGCACCCGCCACAACAATATTCTCACTTACCTGCTCTAACTCCTGGCTTAAAGCATCTGGCCTACGGTGTACGGAAAATATACGAAAATTAACGTTATACCCCTCTGCAATCAAAGCTGATTTTAGGGGCTCATAGATATAAGCGTCTGATTTGGAACCAAACAGAACTAATACATCCATATGGTTATATCCCTTCTTTTACGCAAACAACGGGACATCTACTAGGGCCAGACGCGTGAACGTTGACGCTGACGCTGTTGTGAAAATTTTTTCCCCGAACTCACATCCGTCGGGTACTTCCCATCTAAGCAAGCCATACACAGCTCATTGTGGCCAATCGCTTTACGCAAGGAACTCTGCTCCAAATAGACCACCTTATCGGCATTGAGCTTTTCAGCAATTTCCGCCTCCGACCGTCCCGTTGCTAGTAGCTCTTTCTCATTCGGGAAATCAATTCCGTAATAGCAAGGCTGACGAATCGGTGAGCAGGTAGAAGCGAAATAGACTTCCTTCGCACCTGCACTGCGAACTAAATTAATTAATCGTGAAGAGGTCGTTCCTCGGACAATACTATCATCGACGAGGAGAACATTTTTACCTTTAATTTCCGTGCGCACCGGATTTAATTTCAAATCCACGGCCTTAGCCCGTTTATTTTGCGTGCCGAGGATAAAACTACGATGGATGTAGCGGTTCTTAATCAAAACTTCGCGGTATGGAACATTTATTTCCTCCGCGAGCGCAATAGAGGCAATTCGAGCAGTCTCTGGCACTGGCACCACAATATCAGGCCTCATCTCGTTGCTATCTATCGCTTTTTGAATCATCTTCGCTAAGCCCTTACCGAGTTTAAGTCGTGCCTCATACACAGGCAACCCCTCTAAAATGGACTCTACCCCGGAAAAATAGACCCACTCGAACATGCAATGAGCTCGTTGATTTGTCTGTTCAAGAACACGACTGTGGAGATTGCCGTCTCGATCAATAAAAATTAGTTCACCCGCCTCCACATCTCTCATTGCTTCATAGCCAAGGAATGAAAAGACAATCGCCTCAGAAGCCACACAATAAGAATATTTTCCGTTTGCGAGTTGTTTACGCCCCAAGATCATCGGCCGAATGCCTTTCGGATCACGGAAGGCAACGAGCCCGTGGTCTGCAATTAAAGTAACTACCGAATAGCCACCAATTGCTTCATCATAGACCGCTTGCACAGCCTGCGAAAGGTGATCCATCGTCACATCATTGCCATTTGTTACCTGTGCCAAGCGGTCCGCGAAAAGGTTTTGGATCACTTCCAGGTCACTAGTGCTCAGAAAATGCCTTCGGTGCTCTTTTCGTAGCTTTTCAGAGATTTCTCCATAGTTAACAATATTACCATTAAAAGCGATTCCTATGCCGTAAGGGTAGTTCAGCGCGAAAGGCTGCACATCACTTTTATCTTCACTCGACCCGACAGTGGAATAGCGAGTATGGCCAATTGCAACCGTCCCCGATAAACGCTCAATAATATGCTCGTTAAATACGTTGTCGACGAGACCAGTGTCTTTCCAAATATGAAAACCTAACTGTTCTGGATTTTCAGACCCGTCATCATAAGATAGAATCCCAGCCGCATCCTGTCCTCGGTGCTGTAGAGTAAAAAGCCCGACGAATACTTCTTTGGCCGCTTGTTCTACGCCCGTGATGCCGATAATGCCGCACATATCCTGGCACTTACTATCGCTTAGTCTTGGCCGAGAGTAAAGATCAATTCCACAACCTAATGCAGAACGCCTACGTTTGACACCTTTCCCTAACGACGCTACTAATGAAAGAGCAATGTAGTAACATAGAAGGAAACTATTTTTATGGGCGCTATCGTCACCGTTGGCTCACTAGCATTTGATTCCATCCAAACTCCTGCAGGCAAGGTAGACCAGGCCTTAGGAGGGTCTGCGAATTACTTTTCTATTTCAGCCTCAAACTTCGCCCCAACCAAAGTCGTCGGCGTGGTTGGACAAGATTTTCCGAAGGACCATATTGAGTATTTAAAATCTCGCGGTATTGACACTAGTGGCGTGCAGTGGGCCGAAGGCAAAACTTTCCACTGGCAGGGTGAATACAAAGATGACATGAATCAAGCCATTACCCACAATACAGAATTAAATGTATTTGAGCATTTTGACCCAAAGCTCCCCGAGTCTTACTTAGGCGCAGAATACTTGTTCCTAGGAAATATTGATCCAGAACTGCAAATACATGTCCTAGAGCAAATTCGCAGTCCAAAAATCATTGCTCTGGACTCGATGAACTTTTGGATCACAGGAGCGCGAGAGAAGTTACTTCAGGCACTTCCTAAAATTGATATTCTGATTATTAATGATGGGGAAGCACGCCTACTTGGTGACGACAAGAACTTAATCGCTGCTATCGAAAAGATCGCCCAAATGGGTCCAAAAGCCCTAGTGATTAAGCAAGGCGAATACGGCTCTTTCATTATGATGGAGGGTAATTTCTTTGCAACTCCGGCACTACCATTGAGAAAGCTAGTCGACCCAACGGGTGCAGGTGATACATTTGCTGGTGGCGTTATAGGATATATGGCGAAAAATAATGCCGGTCTTGACTTCCCAACGATGAAAAAAGCCTTGCTCTATGGAACGGTAATGTCAAGCTATACCGTGCAGGACTTCAGCATTAATCGACTCAAAGAAGTAACGGAAAATGACATCGCGACTCGCTATGACGAACTGATGAAGATGATCACGGTGGAATAGGCTGCATCTTTACTGACCTTAGTGTACAGACTCGAAGATTCGACTTGCACGAAATTGAAATTGCTCCTCATCTGAGAGCCCTAACATTATATTGAGCCAAATAAACATGGCCCTGCCTTTTATGTTCTGCAAAGGCACTGGCCCCCACATTCGCGAATCGGAACTACGATCTCGATTGTCCCCCATGACAAACACATGCCCTTCAGGAACTTTTCTCGGTCCCCAATTCCTTGTCCATTCCTGATAAATATCATGCAAAACAACCGCATCGTATTCGCCTATCTTGATTTTATACGGCTTAATATTCCGCAGATCTTTTGGGGCTACCATCGATTCCGTATGAACGGGCTCGTCCACAAGGATGTGGCTGATCTCTTTTCCGTCCACTAAAACGACCCGATTGCGGACCTCAACTGTCTCTCCAGGCAGCGCAACAACTCGCTTGATATAGTTAATCGACTCATCTTTCGGATATCGAAATACGAGAACATCTCCACGGTCAGGCACACTCTGCCCCGTCAAAAAAATATCTGTAAATGGCACGCGCAATCCGTAGGACATTTTATTGACGAATATATGGTCCCCAATCAGCAGCGTCGGTATCATCGAACCCGATGGAATGCGGTAGGGCTCAACTATCGATGCCCGTATGATGAAAATAATCGGGAGGAGTATTGCTAGGGTGATTATATGTCTACGCACTGGGCTCATCATTTAGTTCTCCACATGGTGGCTAAAGGTATAAAATACCTTGCCTGTACCTGTCACCAAAATTTCAGTTTTAGGCAACGCATAATCGACCGGAACTGGATTTTCCCAGGCCTTATTAAACTCACAAATTTTTTGATCAATCCCTAAAACTTGTGTACTCTTTTTTGAAAAGTGTCGTCCGCTCCCTCAAAGACAACCTATTTGATTTGCGTCTGCCATTTTTTAGTGCCCTCACAAACCGTAAAAACCAAAAGCTCCAGAAATTTCTTTTCCTTCACTTTCGTGGTTTTAGCCGAATAAATAAAATCAAGTTCCGAAAAACTATCATCCAAAAATTTTCGTTTCGCCTCAGTGCCCTTTTGGATTTTTAGCGTTCGAGCTTTACGGTCGAAATAACGAGGGAAAGGCAATTTTTAAGCACGCAATACGACGAATGCCGGAAGCTGCAAAAAATTATGGAGATGGCGAGACTAACAGTCGACGATATTGATTTAGTCATTCCTCACCAAGCTAACTTGCGCATAAACCAGATGGTGCAAAAGCAGTTAGAGATTCCTGACAATAAAATTTTTAATAATATTGAAAGTATGGCAATACCACGGTAGCCTCAATCCCCTTAGCTCTAGACGAGGCAAAGGAGATGGGGCTTGTTCCACCCAAGGCTACGTTACTATTCTTGGCTTTTGGTGCTGGCTTTACCTGGGGTGGCTTGGCCTATAAATCGCCGACATAAACGGAACCGCTCTTCAGCTATGCCAACAAACCCACCTCATCAAGGAGGACTAGGACTCCACTTGGTGCATCTATCTATATCGACTCCGCCGTCCTGCGCCCCTCCGTCGGTGATATCCCAGTTTCTAGGGGCTGTAATAAGTATGGCCCTCGCTTTGGCGCCGCAGTCGTTATACTTGGCTAGCCCCCCGCCGAGAGGGATAGAATCTTTAATAGAAGTATCAACAATTCGCATGAGCATATCTGAGTAGCTCTCCGTGGTTAGTCCACTAGCGTCCACAAACATATTCCTCATACTAGCTACGCTGCCGAAGTCCCAATTACTCAGATCGAGCTGCTCTAGCTTGCTAGCAAAAATAAACATAAGGGCCATATTCTCTACGGAGCTGACATCCCAATTACTCGTATCGAGCTGCTCTAGCGAGCTAGCACCAGAAAACATATGCCTCATGTCTGTGACTTGAGAAACATCTCCGCCTTTAAAGGTGGTTAGGTTAGAACAACCATAAAATGCAGCTTCTAAATTTTTCCAACCCATCAGACCCAAAAGTTACAGCTCGGATTGTTAGAATTGAAAAAGAGGTTGTAGAAGAGGAGTACAGAATTATGCCAGCATTACAATATTCTTTGGATAAGGAGCGAGAGGCAGGTCACAAGACAGGCTTAGAGGCAGGCATTAAGAAAGGCCGTGAGGAAGGCCTGGAGGCAGGGCTAGAGGCAGGCCGTCAGGATACTGCGCTGCGACTACTCGAAGAAGGAGTTGATGCGA
>JAALKR010000018.1 GCA_011087955.1 Oligoflexia bacterium | reverse complement strand
CCAACCAAGAGGGGGTTGCCTAGGCTCTGACCCACAACTTTTGGGCGTATCTCCATTTTAGGTATACTTAGCGCTGTCGAACTTTCATCTCGCGCGACATCTCGCGCTTTTGGTCTCTGTCCTTCAGGTCTTGGCGCTTATCGTGTAATTTTTTGCCTTGTCCGACCCCTAATTCCACCTTTACTCGCCCTTTTTTATAGTACATCCGAGTGGCAACAACTGCTCTACCTTTTTCCTCGATCGTAGCGCGTAAACGGTTGATTTCACGTTTATGCAAAAGCAGTTTTCGCACTCTTAGTGGTTCATGATTCTCTCGATTGCCAAACTCGTACACCGGAATATTGAGGTTGGCGAGGAAAGCTTCGGCATTCTTGATATACACGTAGGCATCTGTCATCTGCGACATTCCTTGGCGAATGGTTTTCGCTTCCGTTCCGTGGAGTACAATTCCGGCTTCCAGGGTGTCAAGAATTTGGTATTGACGGCGGGCATTTTTATTGGTCGCAATAACCTTTTCTCCACCACCTTTGCTGCCTTTCCCCGATTTGGCCACGTGTATTTCTCCGGCTATGTTGGCTATGAACTAAATAGCTGAAACAATTTTAAAAAATCTTCAAGCTCTAGGGTCTCGGCTCGACGGGACTCATCAATTCCAAGACGACGTAGGCTTGAGGCTAGCTCAGTTTTACCACATCTATTACGGATCGGCAGCTCAGCCACATTGTGGCTAAGCGAATTCAGCAATGTTTTTCTTCTGTGGCGAAAGCAGAAGTGCACAAAGTCTCTGAATTTCCCGTACTTCTCCTCGGCAATGGATAAAAGCGGACGTTCTCTACGAACAAATTTTAAAACTCCTGACTCCACTCTAGGGCGCGGACGAAAAGATTCCGGGGAAAGTTTGAGGATATGCTCTACTTGATAATAATTTTGAACGAGAACCGAGATCGCACCATAGGCTTTGGATCCGCTCGAGGCAGAAATTCTTCGAGCGACTTCCTCTTGAAACATCAATACCATTGCAGATATCTTGGACTGAAAATTTAGGAGGCGAAACATAATCTCCGTAGCAATGTTATAAGGAAGATTGGAAACGACAACAATATCACCTTCCGCATGCCCATCGTTCCAAATGCTAGCAAAATCGAATTCAAGAGCATCGCCTTCCCAAGCGGTAAAATTTTCGACACCTTCAATTTTTAAGTAGGTTCTAGTTCCAGCAAGTACTTGCTCGTCTTTTTCTAAAAGCAGAATGCGCGCGCCCAGTCTGGCAAGTGGCAAAGTCAATGCGCCTCTTCCAGGTCCGATCTCTAGAATAGCCTTTGCATCTTCAGGGATTGCACCAAGAATCTCAGCAATGGCATGGTTGTCGATAAGGAAGTTTTGTCCCAAAGATTTTTTCACCCTCGTTTTTGTTTTCACCATTTAAGACACTTTCCCCTTCAGCTCTGTTCGAGCGCTAGGGCGAAGGGAGTAAAATTCCGAACCTTGGAGATACTCTTTTCGTTTATAAAGAATATCTCCCATGGCTGCGATCATCGCTCCATTGTCGGTGCAGTATTTTAAATCGGGAATTAGTAGGTTTATTTTCAAAGTCAGCGCATTCGTCAGTTTTTCGCGAATGCGGGTGTTAGCTGATACTCCACCAGCTACGACAACAGAGCGGTAGTGATCTCTTTCAAGTGCTTGTTTCGTTTTTCGAACTAACGCGTCGGCAATGGCTTCTTGAAAACTTGCGGCAATATCCGCATTCGATTGACCATGGTCCGTACGTAGAAAGTTCACTAACGAGGTTTTTAATCCGGAAAATGAAAAATCGAGCGTATTTTTACTCGGCAAAGCTCGAGGAAAGTCGATAGCATTTGCATCTCCCTTAAGCGCCAGATTGGAAATTGCAGGTCCGCCGGGATAGGGAAGATCTAGGAGGCGTGCCCCTTTATCAAAAGCCTCGCCAGCTGCATCGTCTCGAGTGTGGCCTAGTAGGGTGAACTTTAAGAAGTCTTGCTCTATTCGGTAGAGACTTGTATGGCCACCAGAAATAATCAGGCCAAGGGCTGGATAGGCGATATCTCCCTCAAATTCCAAGAAAACAGAGGCTAGGTGAGCCTCCAGGTGATTCACGGGGATCAAGGGCTTCTTTGTGGCATAAGCAAGTGCTTTTGCAGCACTCACACCCACAATGAGTGAGCCCATAAGTCCGGGGCGGTTTGTGACGGCAATTGCATCCACCATGTCCACACTTAAGCCTGCCTGTTCCAAGCAGAGTTCTGTGACGGGTAAAAGGCTTTCCGCGTGTTTTCGAGAAGCCAGCTCCGGGACGATACCCCCCCAGCGCTTATGAACCTCCTCTTGACGGGCGGTGACATTAGCCAGAACTTCCCGTCCGCCGCGGACAATGGCAAGCGAAGATTCGTCGCAAGATGATTCAATGCCTAGAATGATACTGTTCATTATCGACCTTCTACCATTGAATGTAGATCCCAGCTAGTCGCTTGAATATAGAGTCTTTGATTGAAATGCGGAGCCCCCGGGGGTATACAAAAGCCATCATGTTGGAATCCTTACCCGGTAAATTATTGGTCTTCTCCGGCTCTTCGAATCGTCCCTTGGCGCAAAATATTGCGGACACCTTGGGTGTCGAAATCGGCAAACTGGAACTACGGCGATTTTTGGATGGTGAGATATTCGCCGAGGTAAAAGAAAACGTACGGGGTACGAATGTTTATATCGTGCAAAGTACGTGCAATCCGGTGAATGATCACTTGATGGAAGTGCTGGTTATTGCCGATGCGCTAAAGCGTGCGTCTGTGAGCACAATCACCGCTGTGATTCCCTATTACGGCTATGCACGACAGGATCGCAAAGTAGCGCCTCGTACACCGATTACGGCAAAGCTTGTGGCCGATCTACTTACTGCCGTGGGTGTGGACCGCGTTGTGTCCTGTGATTTACATTCCGGACAGATTCAAGGTTTTTTCGATATTCCTTTTGATAACCTCTTTGCTCGTCCAGTGATGCTTGATTATATCCGGGAGTCCTTAGTGCCTAAGGGGGATTTAGTGATCGTATCGCCAGATGCAGGCGGTATGGAACGTGCGCGGGCATATGCCAAGAAAGTGGACGCTAAAGTGGCCATGATCGATAAGCGGCGTACTGGTCCGAACGTAGCGGAAGCGATGCACCTCGTAGGTGAGGTGGAAGGCTGTAATGCATTGATCGTGGATGATATGGTCGATACGGCTGGTACCCTAACGGAAGCCGCCGAGGCTTTGCAAAAACATGGAGCAAAAAAGGTTTTTGCCTGCGCAGCCCATGCGGTGCTTTCCGGACCAGCAGTTGAACGAATTCAGGCATCTGCTTTAGAAAAAGTAGTTTTCACCGACACGATTCCATTGCGTGGTGAAGCCTTAAAGAGCTCCAAGTTCGAAGTGCTAACCGTGGCGGGCCTTTTTGGTGAGACAATCAGACGGATTCATTATCACGATTCCGTCAGCTCGTTATTTGATTGACCTAACGGAGACATGATCCGTGAAACTCGTTGTTGGCCTGGGTAATCCCGGAAGAGAGTATGAACGAAATCGCCACAATGCTGGCTTTCGAATTGTTCGGCATTGGGCCAGTGGTCAGGGCGGCTCTTTTAATGAGAAACGTGATCTCAAGGGAGTTGTAGCGCGAGTCTCGGTTGGTGAGCAGGATGCGATAGCACTCCTTCCTCTAACCTATATGAACGCCTCCGGTGATTCCATTCAAGCAGTTGCAAAGTTTTATAAAATCCCCGTGAAAGATATTATAGTGGTTTACGATGAAATGGATCTGCAGCAAGGAACCTTTCGCGTAAAAGTCGGAGGAGGCTCTGGCTCTCATAATGGTCTTAAGAGTATTGAATTTTTCGGTACCGACTATCTGCGACTGCGGATAGGAATTGGGCGTCCACCACACCCGGAGATACGGCCAATAAGTCATGTTCTAGGAAACTTTACGGATGAGGAGATAAAGCACTGGGAAGAGCAATTTCCGGAAGTAGCTACTTGTTTAGAAATGTTGGTTGAAGGAAAGGTTTCTGAAGCCATGAATCGCTTCAATCGTAAGGAAAAGGATTAAATAAGGAAAAGGACTAAATTATGTCATTGAGCTGTGGAATTGTAGGGTTACCAAACGTCGGCAAATCGACGATCTTTAATGCTATCACCAAAGCAGGGGCCCAGGCGGAGAACTTTCCCTTTTGTACGATTGAGCCGAATGTGGGCATGGTTAAAGTTCCTGACCGCCGGCTGGAAGAAATTACGACAAAAGTGAAACCACAGCAGAGCATTCCTGCAGTGGTTGAGTTTACTGATATTGCGGGCCTAGTAAAGGGCGCTGCTCAAGGTGAGGGATTAGGCAATAAATTTCTAAGCCACATTCGTCAAACGTCTGCAATCTGTCATGTCGTTCGTTGCTTTGAGGATACGAACGTGGTGCATGTAGACGGTTCTGTTGATCCGGCTCGGGACGTGTCTGTAATTGATACGGAACTAATGTTTGCTGATTTGGAAACCGTTGCAAAGCGAGTACAGGCTTTAGAAAAAGAAATGAAGCGTGACCCAAAGAAGGCGAGCCCGGCGCTAGAAACAGTAAATTCAGTAAAAACTGCTCTTGAGGAAGGCAAGCCAATACGGACCCTTGAATTCGATGAAGATCAGTTGACTCATATTCATGATCTACATTTGATTACGCAAAAGAAAGTGCTTTATGTGGGGAATGTGGATGAAGACTCCGTTGCGGATCCAATGAATAATTCGCATTTCAAGTTACTGGCGGACCACGCAGAAAAAGAAGGATCTAAGGTCGTTGCTATCTGTGGAAAAATTGAGGCCGAAATTTCTGAGCTGGACGAAGAAGAGAAAAAAGATTTTCTCGAAACTTTGGGGCTTGAGGAAGAGGGACTTGCACGTCTGATTCGTGAAGGTTATAGCCTGCTCGGCCTGCAAACATATTTCACTGCGGGCGAGAAAGAAGTGCGTGCTTGGACAATTCGTAAGGGCTATACAGCGCCACAGGCCGCAGGGGTCATCCACACCGATTTTGAACGTGGTTTTATTAAAGCAGAAGTTTTTTCATATAATGATCTCATGAGCCTTGGTTCTGAGGCAGAAGTAAAAGCCAAAGGAAAAATGCGCATGGAGGGGAAGGATTACATTGTGCAGGATGGGGATATTATGCATTTTAGGTTTAATGTTTAGTCATGGCTTACCAAGAAAGTTTTTTCTTTGGCCGTTCCAACTCTGCCAAGGAAACTCGCGATTTACCATTCAAACAAGATCTAATGGGAGAGGCCATTTGTTCTGGAATATTTCTTGGAACTTCGTCTTGGAAATTTCGTGGCTGGGAAGGAACAATTTATTCTTCTGTCTATGAATCTCAAATGGAATTCGAAAAGAATTGTCTTCGAGAATATGCAGATCTTTTTCCGATAGTAAGTTTGGATGCCACCTATTATGACTGGCCTCGAGAAGCCTATATGCGGAAGCTACTCAATCAGGTTCCAAGTAGTTTTCGATTCTGTGTAAAGGTCACGAATGAATTGACGATGCCAAAGTTTCCAATGCATCCTCGTTTTGGAGCTTTGGCGGGCAAGCAGAACACAGAATTTTTAAATGCAGCTGCTTTTTTACAAAAATTTTGGGACCCTATAGGCTTTATGCAAGATCGGGTGGCCACAGTTGTTTTAGCCTTTTCCAAAGGAGGGCTCTCCGCCGATGGGGCTCAGGAGAGATTAACACTTTTTTTGGAAGCTATTCCTAGTGAGATACCACTTTATGTAGAGGTCCGGGACCGTGAGCTTTGGAACGAGGAATTTATAGAACTCATTCGGAGACATGGGCACCAGATGGCTTTGCATTCCTATACCAACCTGCCTTCTATAGCTTGGCAGTGGAAGCGCTTGCGGGCAGCGGGATTGGTGGCGAAGGCTCCCATACTGTTGCGAGCACTCTTACCTTCCCATCGAGAAAAGACCGCTTCCATGGATTGGATGGCACCGTATGATCAAACTTTAGAGCCACAGGAAGATTTCCATCGTGATTTATCTGAAATTAGTGCAGAGATTGTGGCGGCGAAGGGGGTAGGATTTTTTATTTTTGGGAATTGTTTAGAGGGGTCGGCTCCTCAATCCGTAGGGCGATTTTTGAAGACCTATAAGCCAGTAGCTTATTAGGACCAGTCGACTGGAAACTCCACGGAGGATCCGTCTGCCTTGGCAATTTTGATGAAACCCTTATTTATTCCGTGTTGAAAAACGTCACGAGTAACGGCCACGTCTTGCTTACAATATTCAATAATTTTATCGACCTTGCCCTCTTCCCACCACTGTACGGCCATAGTACCTTCTGCCCTCTTTCCGGTGCCAAGCGTGGCAGTGGCCACTTTTTCGAGCTTTACGAATTTCCAGCCCGAGACGTTCTGCATGTCTAGCATAATGTCAAAGGAGTCAACCTTGCCCACGTCGAGGCCATATTTTTCCATGATCGGTAAATCGAAGCCGTTTGAGTTATAGCCAACGACCAGGCGCGAGCACAGCAGGTCAACTAATTTTGGCATGTCCTTCTCTTCGAACACGAGCATTTCTTCGGTTTTGGAATCCCAAGCACAGGCGATGGAGATTTCTAACTGTTTGAAATTTTTCCAGCCTCCCACTGCGTCAGCTAAGGTTTTTGTTTCCAAATCAAAAACCAGGTAATGCGAATTTTCCTGGAAAAGAGAAGCCGGTACGAGGTCGGATCCAATGGGGATGTTGAGGTCATGTGTCCAAAAACTAGGATTGATTTTTACGCGAGCAGTTGTCATGGCTAGGAGATTTACCATGATCTTGCTTGACCTTGTTAGCTATGTGTTCCATATTGTAAGACGTTTGTATAAGGCTTGTAATGATTTAATGACGTTTAGCTAAGGAGGTCTAATGTCGGAAGTAACTGAAGCAATGTGGTCATCTCTCAACCCGCTCGTGCAGAGCCAGGCTCCTGAATTTCAGGGGACTGCAGTTGTTGGAAAGGACTTCAAAGATATTAAACTTAAGGATTTTGAAGGAAGGTGGCTTTGTCTATTTTTCTATCCACTAGATTTCACGTTTGTTTGCCCAACCGAGATCACTGCATTCTCTGATCGCTATGAACATTTCAAAAAGTTGAACTGTGAGATTGTTGGTTGTTCTGTGGATTCTCAGTTCTCTCACCTTGCATGGGTTAACCAGCCACGCAACAAAGGCGGATTGGGTGAGCTAAACTTCCCACTTCTTTCTGATATGAACAAAGAAATCGCTTCTGATTATGGTGTTCTGTTGGAAGACGGAGTGGCTCTTCGTGGACTGTTCCTAATCAATCCTAAGCAAGAGATTTCTTACCAAGTGGTTCATGCCCTGGGCGTTGGACGTTCTGTGGATGAAACTCTTCGTGTTTTGGAAGCGTTCCAAACTCACGAGAAGACCGGTGAAGTTTGCCCAGCCAACTGGTCTGCTGGTAAGGACACTATGAAGCCAGACCCAGCTGGCTCACAAGAGTACTTTTCTAAGCGATAAATTTAAAAGAGAAGCCAGGCGAAGCGATCGCCTGGCTTTTTAATTACGGTAGATGCTCACCACCACTCGCTGGGAAGCAGGAAGCACCTCCCATTGTAATAGTAGTACGGCGGCAGGCACAACGGCGGGTCCTCCTCATCCGGAGGATCAACGTCGGCAGAATAGCGGAGAGCCTCGTAGACATTCAAGCGGCCAGAAGACATAATTTTGGATGCAAGTGTTTGTTTCCGATCACTGGATTCGAGAATTCGCTCACGAACCTTAGTGTAATCTTCTTCTGTGTAACTCGATAAAATCAATGCAGCTGCGCCGGAGACATGTGGTGCAGCCATCGAGGTTCCCGAAAGCATTCCATATCCGCCGTTTAGAAGCGTGGAATAGATGTCTTCCCCTGGCGCGGCAATATGAACTGTCCTTTTCCCATAGTTTGAAAATGAAGCGAGTCTGTCGCGATTGTTTGTGGCGGCAACAGAGATTATATTATCCACTTCATATGAAGCTGGATAAGAAGGGCGAACATCATTGTTTCTACGAGAGTTTCCTGCAGCTGCTACAAAAAGAATTCCCGCACTTTTTGCCTCTTCAATAGCTTCAAGTAACGCTTGGGAGAAACCTCCACCACCCCAAGAGTTATTCATGATATCCACGCCTCTAGTGGTTGCATATTGAACAGCTTTAGTTGCACTAGCTATGGTTCCAAAACCGAAGGCACTTAAGAACTTAATCGGAACAATTCCAACTTCCCAAGCTACACCAGTGATGCCAATGTCATTATCACCAAATGCGCCGATTGTGCCTGCAACATGAGTTCCGTGACGATTATCATCCATTGGATCATTAGTGCCCCCGCCGGGAACAGCAAAGTTCCAACCTCTCCAGTCATCGATGAACCCGTTTCCATCATCATCAATTCCGTTAGTGCTTTTATCTTGCCCATCCGTGCCAAAGCCCATCTCGCCCTGATTTAAAGCAATATTGTCTTTAAGGTCCGGGTGAGTATAGTCAACGCCTGAATCAATAACAGCTACTAATACATCTTTTGAGCCTCGCTCAATCGCCCAAGCTTCTGTCGCAGAAATGTCAGCGCCTTGTTCTCCTCTGTTTCCTCGAATAGTTTGGCCAGTGTTCTTTAGCCCCCAAAGTAAGTTGAAGTTTGGGTCATTTGGCAGCACTTCCAAGCTCGACAAGCTTACAGTATAGTTTGGCTCTGCATAGCGAACGCCTGGGTGACTATTCATTGTCTTTAGGAATAACTCTGCCTTTGTGTCATCAGCGATTTTAACTTCCACGAGCGCAGCATTTGTCTCGAAAGCTTTAAATGACTGGACACCTAAAGTTGGATCTCGATAGAAAGTCGCCTTCATGCTGTTTAATGACTTTGTGCCGCTTTCCAGGCGTACAACAAACTCTCCTGGGACACGATCATGATCAAGCATGCTCTTGTATGTCGAAGCATTATCTGCACTAAGCCCCATTGGCCTCACTGCTAGAACAGCGATGAGTAATATCCCTAAAAAAAGTCCCTTCTTCGCTATTGACACTATGTGATATTTATTCATACTTACCTCTTCTTTCTGAATTTTGCTCTTTTTCAGTTAAAAGTAGCTCTTTGTAAGAGGTTACATTAAATTGATAAATTCAGTCAACTGTCTCTGGTGTGAGTTGAGTGAGTTGCAGGACGCAACGGGCTTCCTATTTAAGCAAAGACTGAGCTCTTTTTGCTTCCACAGATTTTGGAAATCGATCGATCACGGTTTGAGCAAATGGCTTTGCATCCGATTTTTTGCCCAAGCGATAAAAAGCTCTTGCAATATTTAAAGCGGATTGACGCCAGATCGAATTTGTTCCATTTTTCTCATAGACAGTAGAGTAGGCAACAATAGCGTCCATGTATTTTTTGAGATTGAAGTGAGATTGGCCGAGTAAAAAACTGGCACGCAAAAAGCTTTTCGATTTTGGATAACGTTTCATGAAAGCCTCAAAATGGGAGGCTGCTTCCGAATACCTCTTTTTCTCAAATGCCTGAACTCCTTTTCTGAAAGAAGAAGCATTGCCTCTAGATTTGCGGCTTCCTTTGTTCTGGAGTATGCGCAAGTTATCTCTCTGTAGCCTTTTCATTTCCTCCAAGAAGTCCGCTTGGTTTTTTTCTAGGGCTGCAATTTTTTCTTCCAGCATGGAAATACGCTCACTATAATTTGTCAGCGTGTTTCGATTCTGTTCCAGCTCTTTCTTTCTGTAGAATTCCAATTCTTCGATTTTGCCGTTTATTTTTCCTAATTGTAATTGAGTCTGTTCAATATTGAGCTCTTGACTGGCAATATTTTGATTGAGTGTCTTTTGCATTTCAACCTGCTTCTGTTCACGCTTGATCTGTGCTTTTGTTTTAAGGCATCCGCTCAGGGGCAGTGATAGGCATATTATTAAGGTTAGTAATAATTTCAAAATTCATCGCCCTCAGGATTTGATTTAGGAAGTAATGATTTATCTGCGTCTTTAAACATGGACAAAAATTCGGCCTCTTCAGAAAGTAATCTAGCTCGAACAGCCAGCTTTCGAGCTAGATTAAAATTTTTTAAGCGATAGGCTGCACGAGCTCTGAGTAAAGTTTCTCGCGCGAGCTGAAACTCTTGAGGGGACTCTGCTTCTGCATTAGCCTTTTGTGCTGCAATGAAGGCAGTTTCTGCATAACCAAGGTGGCGAGCGGGCCTTGTAGCAATGACTCCACAGCCAGTAAGGAATAGGGCAGATACAAGAAAGCCAGAAAGATAGCGAGCTGAGGAGCTCAATCTTCCTGGCGTATTCAATTCTCGAGTCATTTTGAAGTAATTACGAAATTTCCTCGACGATTTTGCGCCCACGCACTTTCCGACTGGCTTAGAGCAAGCGGCCGCTCTTTTCCATAAGAAATAGTTTCAATTCGATCTCCGTCGATACCCATGGAGATAAGTTTTCTGCGAAGTGCATTTGCTCGCTTATCACCGAGAGCAAGGTTATATTGAATTCCACCGCGTTCATCACAGTGACCTTCAATTTGAATCTCTAGACTCTCATTCTCCATCAAGATCTCGTAATTATTTTGAAGTGCAGACATCCCTCCCGAAGTAATTTCGAAAGAGTCGTAAGGGAAATTAACCGTTTGCAATCCCATCGCTGTGTTCTTGTCTGATGAATGAATACGTTCGGACTCGGTTTCCTCTCGAAGCTCGGGATCATAGACACCACTCGCTTTGCCATCCTCACTTTTATAGGATTTTTTAGTGCAACCAACAGCGCCGAAACTAAGCACAATTGTCGTACACAGCATTGCAATAAAATTCATTTTAGAAAGACATTTCAACTTCATTTCATACTCCTGACAGTCTTTTTCATATTGATCGATTCAGTACAAAGGGTACAGGAATGTGTAAAGAATTTCGAGGGGTTTATCGCAAAAATTCCCCAACACAGCTGTATCGTGTTAACTGATAATTTGGTACCGTGTATTATTTGAGCCGGTGTGCTAGCCGAACTAAATAAGTATACTGGCCCAGCAGGCAGTCAAGCATGCCGCAATCGTGCCGGCAATCATTGCACGCAATCCGATCCGAGCCAGGTCGGACCGTCTAGTTGGCGCAATTCCGCCGATCCCACCAATTTGGATTGCAATGGATGAAAAGTTTGCAAATCCACAAAGTGCATAGGAGGCGATAATCATCGACCTTTCGCTCAAACTCTCCTGCATTCCAGAAAGGCTAAGGTAGGCAACAAACTCGTTTAGTGAAATTTTTTCGCCGACCAAGCTGCCCACAAGCGCGCACTCTGACCATGGAACACCCATAAAGAATGCAAATGGGGCAAAGATCCAGCCTAGGATTAATTGTAGGCTTAATTTGGCTTCGCCCCCCTTTAGCATGGCTTCAGGCACTAAGCCTTTACCCCAGGAGCTGAATCCAATAAGATCGCCAATCCAGGAAATGCCAAAGTTTAGCATCGCTACGAGCGCGATAAATGCAAGTAACATGGCTCCAACGTTTAGGGCTAGCTTTAAGCCTTCTCCCGCCCCACGAGCCGCAGCTTCGATCACATTTACATCCGTGACCTTATCTTCCTTTAAATGAGTGGTGCCTCGAGTAAGAGGCTTCTTCGTTTCAGGGATAAAAATTTTTGCCATTACCAGCGCGGCAGGAGCAGACAAGACAGATGCAGTTATCAGGTGGCCAGCAATATCTGGAATAGCATCCCGAAGCATCATCACATAGGCAGCTAATACGCCTCCAGCTGCTGTTGCAAAGCCACCCGTCATAACTGTCATGAGCTCCGATTGAGTCATTTTGGCAACATATGGCTTTACGAGAAGTGGCGCTTCCGTTTGACCGACGAATATATTGGCAGCCATGGAAAGCGTTTCACCACCACTCGTTCCCATCGTCTTCTGCATTACATAAGCCATGCCTTTGACGAGCTTCTGCATCACTCCTAAGTAGTAGCCGACTGCAATTAGCGAGGAGAAAAATATGATTGTCGGCAACACGCTTACGGCAAAGATAAATTTATCGCCGCTTTCCGGTTTATTGAGGTATCCGAAAATGAAATTTGAGCCTTCATCGGTGAACGCTAGTACTTTTGCAAATACATCGTTGGCAAATGAGAAAATTGGGGAAAGTGGACCAGAGATGCCAGCCGCTGGGATCCCCAGTACGAGTAAGGCAAAAATAAACTGCAGTAGCATACCCCAAACAACGACTCTGGCGCTTATTGCCTTACGGTTATCTGAAAACAGGTAGGCTATACCCAAGAACACAAAGATACCGACAAATCCGACGAAGCGTTCCATATATTTCCCCCAAAATCTGAAGACCCTATCACCGGGTAACTAATCGCTACCAGGTACCTGATCCAGTCCAATAAGGCAAACTTACCCCTAATTTTTAGCTCATATTCCAGGCTTGGGGTTTGCCATTTTGATCTATAGCAACAAATACGAAGTCAGAATTACAGATTTGGCTCGGCTGAGGTGTGTTATCAGTACTGTCTCTTGAGGTGCGGCGAATTACGAGTACGTTAACTGTTAATGAAGAGGAGCCTTCTCGTTTAGCGCTACACCAAATTTCGAGGAGATCTCCAAGGCGGGCTGGTTGCTCAAAATTTAGCTCATCAATCTTTGCCGTCACCAAGCGCCTAGAGCCCATATGCTCGCCGGCAAAAATGGCGCTCGCTTCATCCATCCAAGATACTAGCGTGCCGCCAAAAATTGTTCCAGCTGCGTTTAAATCCCGATACATAACCAATTTTCGATATGTACGGTCGTAGCCTTTGCCACGTAGGTATTTCTCAGATAATTGCTCTGCGGTAAAATTTTTAGGATTAGTCATTTTGCTGGGCGCCACGACTTAAGCTTTGTAGTGACTGGAGCACTTCATTTGCCATCTTTTTTTGATTGCCGCCCAATTTAGTGTGGAGTTTTTCAACTGTGGGAAGAATATTGTTTATAGCTTCTAGCTCTTTACGTCTGCGAGCAAAAATCGCATCCGACATGTCATTAAACTCATCAGCAAGCTCTGGGAAGTTATCTTTAGCTCGGAAACTAATATGACGATCTAATACGCCCTGCTTTAACGCTTGCATAGAAATTTTAAGTTTATAAAGAGGCCCTGCAATTTTATGTGAATGAAAGATAGCTAAAACAAAAGTCATCAAGACGAAACAAGTTTCTAGGACCACCATCAAAGCAATAAACTCTTTACGTGCTTGGTTCAGTGCATTTTGTGCTATTGGGTTGTTGGTGACTAAGCTGTGTTCCGCCGATGTTTCAAACATGTTTAAGATGAAAAGCGGAAATGCCATATTAAAGACAAACATTGCTAAAGTGATCAAAAAGGCAAACTTTAGCTGGAAATTCGGATTAATCAGATACTGACGGCGGTTATTTTTCATACCAATTATCCAAAGGTTAGCTCCCTTATCTTCTTTGATGGTACTTCGTTAGGCGTCTGGAATCAAATTCTCTACAAACTCTTCCGGGGAGAAAGGGCGTAAGTCTTCGGCGGATTCGCCCACACCAACCATTACTACCGGTATCCCCAGTTCAGACACAACAGATAGTGCCGCCCCACCCTTGGCGGAGCCGTCCAGCTTGGTTAGCACAACGCCAGTAGCTTCGATCACGGATGAGAACTCTTTGGCCTGAATTAGAGCATTTTGTCCAAGAGTGGCGTCCAAAACAAGTAGTACACGGTGTGGGGCCCCCGGAATTTTCTTTGCAACTACTCGACCCACTTTCCGTAGTTCTTCCATTAGCGAGTCTTTAGTGTGGAGGCGTCCCGCTGTATCGATAATAACTTCGTCTGCATTGCGGGAAATTCCCGCAGCAACGGCATCAAAAGCGACGGCCGCCGGGTTTGCGCCCTTGGCCGGCTTGATACACTCTACGCCGATGCGATCGGCCCAGGCTTGCAACTGTTCAATAGCAGCAGCTCTGAACGTGTCTCCAGCCCCGAGTACTACGGACTTTCCAGCCTGCTTCAATTGAAAGGCGAGTTTACCGGCAGTGGTAGTTTTCCCCGAACCGTTCACCCCGATCAGCATGGTGATATTCGGATCCTCGCTACTACCGTTTTGTACATCCGAAGGCTTCTCTGAAACTAGCTCGAAAACTTCCAGCATGCGTGAGCGAAGTCGCTTTCGTAGGTGTTTTTCCGACGGCTTTTCGCGAAAATCCTGCTTGAGGCCGTCGAGTAGAGTGTCTGTCATTTGTGGGCCAATGTCTGAGGTGATTAACGCCTCTTCGAGTGACTCCCACATTGGATGATCTTCTGACCAAGTTTCGCCGCCAGTTAAGTTAGTCCATGCATCTTGTAGGCGTGAAAGAAGTGGCTCTCGACTCTTTTTTAGTGCTGCAGACCAAAGCACCTCTCCCTTAGAGGGCAGCCCCGGCTCTAGCTCTGGCCCCGCTTTTAGGCTTTGTTCTTGACTGGGCGGCTCTGGACTAGGTTCTCGGGCATCATATGAACGGCGGCCAAGCCAGAACCCAAGTACGAAAAATAGAACGAGAACGACAGCCAGAATACCAATATCTACAGCCAGAAGCTCCCTGGGCTCCTCAAAAAGGGAGAACAGGACTCGCTCCAAATGGCTGCGCCACAAATGTAAAAATGATTCTTCCATTCATGCATGTATATATCGAGGAGCGTTGACTTTCTAGTCCGTTCCAGATAGACAAATGGCCCATGATGATTTGGCGGGTTATTTCTGAAATTAACAAGACTCGTGCCCTATTTGGGGCAGGGGCCGTAAGTGCTATAGTCGGCTACTTGGCGGTTAATGTGGATGTGAGTCAAGTAGACCGCGCGTTATCGAACTGGGAAATCCAGCCCATCCAGCATTGGAAGTTTTGGGAAAATACCCACTGGGAGCCTGTGGCTGCTACAGAGCCGAGTGCAGTCGTAGCTAGCCAGAAGGTCAGTACGACCGTGGTGGTCGGCCGGAAAGCGGGTTACCCATCTGTGGATACAGTGGCGAATATTCTAGCGACTCGAAATTCCAAATTCTCTCGAATCAAGGCCCGTCGTCTGGCGCACGATATTTTAGGGCTATGCCAGCGATACGGTTTTACTCCTGGTTTTATCCTTGGTTTGATTCACGTCGAGTCTAATTTTGACCCGAAAATTGAGTCATTTGCCGGAGCTGTAGGACTAATGCAAATAAAGCCATCCACCGGCAAGGCCGTGGCAGAACGGCTCAAAATGAAGTGGCGGGGTAGGGCAACTTTAGAAAATCCGCACCATAACTTGCAGATCGGGATGGCCTATCTTCATGAACTACGGGAGCGACTTCCACACCGAATACAGTATGTTACTGCCTATAATTGGGGTCCTACCCGCATTGAGCGGTTCGTTCGGGGGAAACGGCGGCTACCGTTAGATTACTATAAGAAGGTCATTCGATTCGGAAAACGCTACGCTCATCTTGATCAGCGCCCATGAACACAAAGACGGCATTGGTGCTCCTTTCGGGAGGGCTAGACTCAAGCTTCAATTTGGCAGCTGCGGTGGCAGACTCAGAAATTGGCGAGGTCTATGCCTGCTTTATTGACTATGGACAAAGAGCAGCGCTTTCCGAGCAGAGATCGGTTCAAGCGTTGTGTGAGCACTATTCCATTGAATTGATTGAAGTCGAGTTACCGTGGCTAGCAAGTCTCAGTACAAGTGCTTTAACGAATAAAGAATTAGATGTTCCCAATATCGAATTCGATGACTTGGACCGAATGGAGATTACGCGTAAAACTATGCAGGCGGTTTGGGTACCAAATCGAAATGGAGTCTTAGTTAACGTTGCTGCTGCGATTGCGGAGGCAAGAAGTATCGATCGTATTTTCGTGGGGTTCAACTTAGAGGAAGCCACTACGTTTCCGGACAACTCGATGGACTATTTGAGGGCCTTAAATTCTTCTCTCTCATTGTCGACTAATGGAAAAGTTGGTGTGGACTCTTACTCTATCGAAATGGATAAGCAAGGCATCGTTCGTCGAGGTAGTGAACTAAATCTACCATTTCAGTTAATTTGGTCGTGTTACAGCGATAAGCCCGAGCCATGTGGGAAATGTGAGTCCTGTCAGCGGCTAGCTAGGGCGATGGAGGCATTGGCGTGAGCTTTCAAATTTTTACTAAAATTTTAGAAGAAGAGATACCCTATAACGGACCAGAACTACGCCCGCATTGGATTGCCGAACATACAAAAAAATATGGCTCGGCAGTGGTGGCATTTCAGGGGCCTACGGATGTTCAGACCGATGCTTTGGTCGACCTAGAAGATAGAGAAGCGAAAACATTCATTCGAGCAAAGTCTATGATTCACTTTCTTGGAGAGTTTTTTCAGGGAGACTTGAATTGGGCAATTGGGCAGCAGCGCCTTTTTACGGTTATTGTCCAGGAGACTCTTTGTGAAATGGGTATGCCAGGTGAATTTAAGCGTGATGGAGATGACCTGTTTTGGCAAAGTTCAAGCAAGTCCGGCTGGCGAAAATTGTCCGTATCCATTGTGACAGCCTCCCCCGTGTCGTCTCTGATTCATTTTGGTATAAACTTGGATCCGACAGACGCACCCATTGCTGCGGCTGGTTTGAAGGAAATGGGTCTAACCGATTGGTCCAAGTTTGCAGGGCAGGTATTACAAAAATTTACCCGAGAATTGAATGATCAATGGAAGGCTCGAACTAAGGTTATTCCGCGATAGGTTTTAGGGAGACGGGAATGAGTGAACGATTAAATATTCATCCAGTGCCACAATATATCGAAGAGTCGATTCCTTACCAACCGGGAAAGCCGATGGAGGAATTAGAGCGAGAACTTGGAGTCAGTGACATCATCAAATTGGCTTCCAATGAGAGCCCAATTGGCCCTTCGCCCAAAATCTACTCCCAGATTAACGATAACGTGGATGCAGTTCGTCTATATCCAGATGCAGCTCACTATTACCTACGTGAGCGATTAGCAAAAGAGAATGGTGTGAGTCCGGAAGAGATTATCATTGGAAATGGTTCTAATGAGGTTCTGGAATTTTTGGTCCGGACCTTTTGTGTTCCAGGTGACAATATTGTTTCTTGTGCAGTGGCATTTATTGCTTATCGTATTTCAGCTAAAATTCACGGAGTAGAGTACCGAGAAGGAAAACTGCGCAATGATCTTAAGGCGGACCTGAGCTCTATGTCGACTGCTTGTGATGAGCGAACAAAGGTTGTTTTTTTACCAAACCCCAATAATCCGACGGGAACATATGTGGAAAAACAAGAATTATGTAGCTTCTTGGAAGAGATGCGTAAGCGCAAGTGTTTGGTAGTGCTTGATTCCGCCTACTATGAATACGTGATTGCGAAAGACTATGTAGATCCAATCAAGTTATACAAAGAGTATCCCAATATTGTCGTAACACGCACTTTTTCTAAGGCTTATGGGATGGGGGGCCTGCGTGTTGGCTATGGAATTGCGCATCCGGACGTTATTACGGCCATGTGGAAAGTAAAGATGCCATTCAATGTAACGAGCTTCACATTAAACGCAGCATTGATTGCTTTGGACGATATGGAGCACTTAAAAAAATCAGTTGATTTGAATACCCAAGGTTTAGAAAAAATGCAGAATGCTTATAAAGAGATGGGTCTTCGAACTTGGCCTAGTCAGGGAAATTTTGTCCTAGTCGACTTCGAAAGGGACCCAATCCCTATCTATAGCGCGTTATTGAAGGAAGGGCTAATCACGCGCCCTGTGATTGACTTTGGGTTAAAAACACATTTGCGCATTACTATTGGCACGAAAGAACAAAACGAAAAATTAGTTGCAAGATTAGAGAAGGTGTTGTCCTAATGATGCGCATTGAACCGATTATAGCGATTGATGGTCCCGCAGGCAGTGGGAAAAGCACGTTAGCTAAGTTAGTGGCAGTAGAGCTTGGATATATTCATATTGATACAGGTGCACTGTATCGATCTGTTGGATGGAAAGCTTTACAAGAGGGCTTAACGGCCGAATCAACCGCAAAGGCCGAATCCATCGCACAGATTGGCGCATTCGCCGAAAAAATCAATATCGAATTTCGTGCTTCTGAATCCGGCAGTCGAGTTTGGATAGAAGGTCAAGATGTGAGCGAGTTAATTCGCACGGAAGAGGCCTCTCGAATGGCGTCAATTGTTTCGGCTATTCCAGCAGTCCGTTCTGCATTACTCGATCAACAGCGTCGCATGGGCGGAGCTGGTGGCGCTGTCATGGAAGGAAGAGATATCGGGACCGTTATCTTTCCCGATGCAGAAGTAAAAATTTTTCTCACTGCCTCGGAGTCCGAGCGAGCAAAACGGCGGCAAAAGGAGTTAACGGGTAAAGGTGAAAACGCTGATTATGAAACAGTGCTCCATGATTTGCGGGAGCGAGATAAGAATGACTCTGAGCGAGCAGTCGCTCCACTTAAAAAGGCAGACGACGCCAAAGAACTTGATACGAGTGGATTAAACATACAAGAGGTTCTAGAGAGAATCGTAGAAATGGTGCATGATTATAAGGAGGTTATTCTTGCTCAGAGAAGTGGAACGCATACTCGTCGTTCGCGGCGATAAAATAGGGGATGTAATTCTAATCACCCCGACCCTGAAGGCACTTCGATCTATTCAACCCAAGGCCAAGATTTCTGTTTGTGTTCGTAGCGCGGTTAAAGATGTTCTTAAGGGTAATCCGAATGTCTCTGAGCTTCTTGTTTTTGAAGAATTGGATAGAGGAGGAATCTTAGGTCTCTTTCGCATGGTCCTGGCTATGCGCCGCAAGCGTTACCAAGTATCTGTCATAATGCAAGGTAATTTTCGGATTGCATTTGCCACATTTTTAGCAGGGATTCCCTTTCGTATTGGCGGCCTCTCAAAATGGTGGTCCTGGATATTTCTTAATATGGGGATTCGCCAAAATCGATCCAATGTCGAAATGCACGAGGCTGATTATAATTTACAGCTACTGCGTGATCTTGGAGTTGTCGTCGCTCACCATCGTTATCGACCAGAAATTACCGTAGACCCAGCTCAAAAAATTCGTGTTGCATCGATTTTTGAAGAGAAAAATATTTCTTCAAATTTTCCTTTAGTAGCAATTCATCCAGGTATGGCTGGATCAGCACTGAATTGGCCAGAAAAATATTATGTACAATTAGGACGGAGACTAGTTCGAAAATATAATATCCTAATTACAGGCGGCCCTGATGAGAAGGATTTAGTTGATCGGGTATACGAAAAAATTGAGCAAGTTCATAGTTATGAGTCAGGTACACCAGTTCTTTCCAAGTACTTAGGTACTGAATCATTGGGAGAGTTTATCGCTGTCATTTCCTCCTGTGATGCGATTGTTGTGCCCAGTACAGGACCAATGCATATCGCTGTTGGAGTGGGCACTCGTGTGGTGACTTTGTTCTCTCCAATTAGGGTGCAAAGTGGGATGCGCTGGGGGCCATATGGCATTTCACATGGCACAAACTTAGGCGTATCCTCACAAGATAAGTCTACGATTTTAGTTCCTGACGTAAATTGTGCGGAGGGATTTAAATGTGCCGGCGCATCTTGTATATATTACTCGTGCATGCCCAGAATATCGATTGAGGACGTAGAAGTGCAGTTGGATGTGCTTTTGGGCGGTGGAGAGATATCCATGGTAAAGCCCTCTAAGGTCGAGATGACGAGTTTGCCTTTTGACGACGACTTAGAAGGTGATTACGACGGAGACGAGGGGATTATCTCATGACAAGTAACCAATTTCAATTATCTCGAAGTCGGTTTCAAGAAATTGTATCTCAAATCAAGAGTAAGCCAATTCTTGTGGTAGGCGATGTGGGAATTGATCGTTACACGGAAGGGGAAGCCACTCGGTTGAACCCAGAGGCTCCCGTACCGATTGTTTCTGTGGAAAAGATTCACAGTAAATTGGGTTTGGCTTCCAATGTAGCGAATAATTTAGCAGCATTTTCCGCAAGGCCACATTTGGCGGGGTTTATTGGCAAAGACCGTTTTGCAGACGACCTTTTTGGGATGCTCGATGAGTGTTCTATTAATCGAGATAAAATTATGCAGCATGAAGGTCGTCGGACCACGGTGAAAGAGCGTGTAATTGCGATGGGGCAACAAGTGGTACGCGTCGATCACGAAATACGTACTCCGCTGACAAAGGAGCAAGAGGGGGCACTATGCGCAGCGATTGAAAATGGAATAGAGGCGATGGATGCTTTAGTAATTGAGGATTATGCAAAAGGCACTATCACTAAGAGTGTAGCCCAAGAGTTGATTCGTATTGCAAAGGGGGCCAATAAGTTTGTAGCTGTTGATCCGCCTTCTACCAGTGATTGTTCTCGAATTGAGTATTACCGAGGTGCGGATATGGTTACGCCGAACTTGCGGGAAGCAGAGCAATTATGTGGCAAGGAATTGTATGCGGAGGACGACATCTTAGAATGTGGTAGAGCTCTAATGCGCGAGCTAGAATGCAAAATTCTGGTCATCACTCGAGGAAAGGATGGAATGACAATATTCTCCCGAGAGGAGGCTCCTATTCATGTCCCTACGTTTGCGCGCCAAGTTTTTGATGTTTCGGGAGCAGGGGACACCGTAATTGCAATGCTTACATTGGCAATTGCTGCGGGAATTTCTGTTAAAGAAGCGGCGACTATGGCAAATTATGCTGCAGGCGCAGGAGTAGGAGTTCCCGGAACTGCTGTTATTTCAGTTCAGGAACTAGAAGTTTATATGAGTCAAGTAAATGGCTTTTCAGACTGATCGCCGGGGACTAGCCTCCGCTAGCCCTTGTGATTTAAGGCTTTTAGTAACTTTTCAGAATATCCTCTTAGTTCTGTTCAACCTCAGCGCCCACACCGTCCATTTGAAGGTCTTCCTGTTCATCAGCCAACGACGGTAGTCGAGGAACTTCTCCCGATTCTGTGGTGGATGTAGTGTTTGAAGCATCGGTAATGGTCGTCGATTTTGGGCAGCTCATAAATTGACAACCGTTACTGGCATCGCGCCCAACGAAAGATCCGTCCGGACAAGCAAATACATCCGAGGTACAGAAAGCCATACCACCATCGGGAGGATTGATGATGGCAGGGTCCTCACCTGTATCTGTATCAGCATCTACAACTGTTGGCGGTAGACATTCAATACGGTTATAAGTGGCTCTGTATTGCACTTCATTGGAATTTGCATTACCTGCAACTCGTGGAGCCTCCGGATCATAACCTTCAACAGCGCTATCTGGGCTAAGTACGCGGTACTCCGCACCCGCCCCACATTTGGTTACAGCCACTTTATCGAATAGTTCATCGATATCCATACGTACATCGGAGGGAAGGTCAGGGCGTATATTTGAGGCAGGGGAAGGAGAGTCTAGATCATCAGCTAGAGAATTTAGTGAGTCTGCGCGCTCTTTGTGCTTTTTCGATAGGTTCAACGACACAAGCCCGACAGCAGCCTCACCGGCACCGAAAACGAGCGCCCGATTGGCCGCCTTCTTTGCGGCTTTTTTTGCTTTTCTAGTTTCTCCGCTATTGCTAATTTTACCTTCTTCCAATTTTCTAGCCGCCCGATAGCCCATGACGGCGGAAGCAATGGATCCAGTTGCGGCACCTAAGTTTGCAAAACCAGCCACCTTTTGAATCGTGCCTAGTGACTTCTGTGTGCTAGCCTGGTCCTTTGCAACCATCTTTTTCTTTTCATTAAGTTGGGTTAATTCAGCTAAAACCTCTTCAGCTCTTTCATTGTTGCCGGCATCAACGGCAACTCTGTATTCGGAATCTAGTTCCTGTAGTTTCTCATCATCCACGAAGCCCCATTCGTAGAGTTCGGTACCTATGGTCGCTGCAGTAGCTGTGACGCCGACCCAGTCGCTCACCGTTTTTACAGTGCCCGCGGTCTCTAAGGTGTCCGCAGCTGCCTTGCTATTAGTATTTTCTTCGGGGGCGAGCTCCTCAGCCTTTTTTTCAGCCTTCTCAAAAGCACCAGTAAAGTCCGCTTGTGCATACGGAGTGGAAAACAAAAACAAAGATAACGCGAACGCCGTTGCAGCGTGGCTCATCAATACAGTCATGAATATCTCCCTACGGTATACATACACCTTCAGGGTAGCTGATATCCGACTTCTTCTCAATGATATTGTTAGGTGTCTAAAGTTTAGACAGAAAAATAGGGGCAGAGGTTGTATTTCTACCTGTATTTCTACAGCTCCAGTAAGACTCAGTAGAATGCTTCGGACCAATGATCTTCTACGTATTTTTGAATATAGGCATTGTATAGGTGTTGCAGTTTCTTCGTCATTTCTCCGCCACCTTCAGGGAACGCCACTTTTTTCCCGTCAGGTAATTGTATACTTCTGACTGGCATCACCTCTCTAGTGGCGCTAGTAATAAAACACTCTGTTGCTGGGAGGATGTTTTCTGCAGATAGCTCTCGCTCTTCGTAGGAAATATGATTCGCCTCACAAACTTTTGCTACGATTCGTTTACTCGTGCCATCCAAATTGCCGGAAGCTAGCGCGGGAGTGATGACATAGCTGTTGAAGACAAAAAAAATATTTGAATTCGAGCATTCAGTGAGCTTCTCATTGAGGTTTAGCATAAGTGCGTCGTCTGCCCCCATTGCCTTTGCTTCCCCAACTGCTAAAACGTTGTTTAGATAATTTCCCCCCTTAATGTTTGGCTCCAGGGTCTGGCTAGAGTTTCTTCGAATATTAGGGATAGCTAAGTTCACTCCAATAGAATATGAGCCTTGTGGCCACTCCGGAATGGGCTTCACCAAAATAATGAAACTAGTGGAAGGGCTTCGATTTGGATCTAGGTCAATTGGCCCGGAACCACGAGTAATTGTATAGCGAACATAGACGTCGTCGCCTTTTTTCGCGCCAGATGCCTCAATAGTCTTCGAAATTTCCTTATGAATTTGTTCACGAGTCTGCGACAACTTCATTTGTGCCAGTCGTGCAGAATTCTCAAATCGATCTGCATGTTCGGCATAGAGGTAAGGAACGCCATTATAGGTACGAAAAACTTCATAAATGGAGTCGCCGTACAAAAAGCCGCGATCCAAAATGGAGATTTTTGCCTCTTCGGCCGGTGAGATTATTCCGTTGACGTTTGCTGTGCTTTTCATAGTGTTAGCCTAGGGCCTGTCTCCCCTAATACAATTTTCTTAGACTAGCGAGTGGATAGTAATGCTTGAGAATTGATTTGAAATTCTTGCCTCGCTCTGCCATCTCTTTAGAGCCGTATTGGCAGAGACCAACCCCATGCCCAAAACCAGAGCCTTTAAATTCAATAGAATCTTTACGGTCAATGATGTGGAACTTTGTACTCTTTAGGAGTCCATTACCAATGATTTTTCGAAAATGATTAGCCTCAAGTTCCAACGAATTTCCTCGGTCGTCAGCCATTGTTACAGTTACTACTCGGTTAGAATTAAAGTTCTTAGAAACTCGTAGGTTGGCGAGTTCCCGAAATGACTGAGGTAAAACAGACGCCAATGACTTAAGTTTTCTTTGTAAAAATGATTTTGGAAGTTCGTGTCGCCATACACTCTGTGGTTGATGCCTTTTATGAAACGGGCATGAAACCGAGATGTATCCGGATTCAGATCTCCCCCAGACGTTTTTAGGTATGTCCGTTCGCCCGCCGCAATGGGAATGGTAGTAGGCGCGTAGAACCTCCCTTCTTTCTCTCAGCACTAAGCCTCTAGTTGCACGAGCGGCTAATAGTGTTCTGGAGTCTTCTCCTGTTGCGCCTGTATATACTTGATCCATCGTCGTACTGACGAGGTCATAATCGCTATAGCGGGGTTTTTTCATGTTTGCAATTGCATAGGATCGGGCGGCGACAGCTTGTGCTTTTAGTGCCTCCATCGGCCAGGCGGGGTGCATTTCTTTTGCTACCACACCGGCAATGTATCGTTCGAGTGGGCTAATATTAACAACGATGCATTTTTTTTTCTTCGCAATTACCCGAAGAAGTTTCCGATAAGGTTTGCCACTTACGAATAAAAAGCCACTCTTAGAGCGAAACTCGAGAGGAGAACGAAAGCGCCCAAGGCTCTTTATAACTATTTCCCCGTTTTTTTTTTCGCTGTCACATCGAAGTTTGAATTTCTTGTATTGATTGAATCTAATTCTAGAATCAATATTTAGTCCGTAGCCAGAAATATTAACTTGCTTGCCACGTTTTACATGGACGCGAATAAATTGGCTGTCCGTTGTAAGGGCCTTTGCTGCCTTTACGGCTCTAGGCGCCTTTGGCGATGTAGGCGCAGCCGTAGAAAGACTAACTTGTAGAAACCCAAACCCAATCCAGAGCCAAGCACACCATCCGTGGAGCATTCCCCCATCATATCACCGAATTAGCTGAGGCATTCGATGATAGTTAGCCGAATTTTATTTACTTATGGAGGCGAAAGTCTTTAAGAACTCCGTCGGGAAAGGAAACACGGTAGTGGTATTCCCTTCTGAGGAGGCTACCTCTTTGAGTGTCTGCAAGTAACGAAGTTGCAAGGTGAGCTCTTGCTTACCCATTGTCTCAGCAGCTGCAGCTAGTTGCTTTGCAGCTTGAAATTCGCCTTCAGCAGCAATAACGCTAGCACGTCGTTCTCGTTCCGCTTCTGCTTGCTTTGCCATTGCTCGTTGCATTTCCATTGGAAGATCAATTTGCTTCACTTCCACGGTAGCGACTTTAATCCCCCACCCTTCCGTATGCTCATCTAGGATAGCTTGTAGCTTTTGGTTGATAGTGGTTCGATCCATCAAAAGCTGATCGAGGTCTACCTCACCGAGCACAGACCTTAGCGTGGTTTGTGCTAGTTGAGATGTTGCATACATATAGTTTTCAACTGAAATCACTGACTTCAAAGGGTTAGTTACACGGAAATAGATTACCGCATTCACTTTCAATGTAACGTTGTCTTTAGAAATGATATCTTGCGCGGGAACGTCAAAAGTCACCGTACGTAGATCAATTCGAACCATTCGGTCAATTAAAGGGATAATTAGCACGACGCCTGGGCCCTTGGGGTTCGGTAGTGCTTTACCAAGTCGGAATACTACTCCTCGTTCGTATTCATTTAAAATTTTGACCATGCTCGCGAGGAACATGAATACAAGGACGAAAAAAATTAAATAGCTCTCACTATTCTCAATTAAACTTTGCATGTTATTTCCTTTCTATACCTTTCTATTTCTAAAATCATTCCATCCTGGCCTTTGACTACGCCAATGTCTTCAGCAGAAAAGGGCTCATTTGAGCGGAATTGCCAAATTTCACCCTGAACGAATGCTTTACCTGTTCTACCATCGTCAGATATTTCAAGAATGGTGGCATTCTTACCCAATAGCGGATCAAAAGAAGAATTGGTCGAGGACTTTCGGTCGCGGGCAATAATATAAGAAACTAGACCCATGATGATAGCTAGGGCAGCAAGTATTGGAGCAATTATGCTCATGGATACCTGTATATCTGACTTAGTTGTGTCCACGAGGAACAGGGCGCCAATTCCAAGAGAGATTATTCCACCGAGGGAAAGCAGGCCAAAGGTCGAGACGAATGCCTCGGCCATGATCAAGACCATACCCAGACCAAAAAGGATCAACCCCCCAACGTTTATAGGAAGGGTCTGTAAAGAAACAAAAGCCAAGATTAAGCAAATGACTCCAAAGACACCAGGGAATAAGAGTGTAAATCCACTGGATATCTCTGCATAAAGTCCCATTCCGCCAAATGCCATGAGAAGAGTGCTAATATTTGGATTGGCAACAAGGTGAAGAAATTTTTGGGATGCGTTCATTTTAAGACGAACCAAAGAGCTCTCAGTAAGTCCCGCCGTATTCAGTACAACACTGGCACCATCTTTAGTCATCCGAATCTGATTTCGATGCAAGGACCGAAGTAGGTCATCCACATTTGATGGTGTATATTCAATGAGCTTTTGCGTTTTAGCCTCTTCAGCAGTTAATGAAGATGATTCACGTACAATAAGCTCCGCCATTTTGGTATTTCGTCCGCGCAAATTCGACTGAGCCTTCACCATTGCAGCCGTATCATTTTTGGCTTTTTTCTGCAAGTCTCCTTCGAGGTTCTTACCAGTAGCTACCGGGGCAGCAGCCCCGATATTTGTTCCTGGTGACATAGCCACGACATGAGAGGCAATTGAAATAATAGCTCCAGCACTAGTAGCTCTTGCTCCACCTGGATGGACGAAGACAATGACTGGAATTTTAGCCTCAGAAATATAACGAACAATATCCCTTGTACTCGAAAGAAGCCCACCTGGCGTGTCCATTCGCATGATAAGGGCCTGGTGCCCTTTTTCCTTGGCATGCTTGATTGAGGTTTCTACAAACGAGGCGTTACCAGGATTTATCGTCCCGTCCATGACAATATAGGATATTGGCTTGATGGCCGGCACGACAGCCAAGTCATTGAACGCTTTTTCGGAAAGAACAGTCACACCACTCTTGATTGACTTCAGATATTGTTTATTGAATTTAATCAGAGGTGGAAGTTTTTTAACAACGTCCTTGCTGCTTTGCTGGGATTTTTTCTTTGCTTTTTTAGCCTGATCTTGATTTTTATCTTTTGGATTCGCGCCCGCTTTAAATTTTTCCACAACTCTATCGATGATACTTTTTCCTGGGCTCTCTTCCTCTGCGTAGGCAAGAGGATAAAAAGCAAAAATGGATGAAGCGAGGAGAATAAATAGTAGATTGCTTGATCGCATCATGGTCTCATTCTAGCCATAAGCATTTTCAAATCTGCCCAGGCTTCTCGCTTTCTGTCCGGGCTGTTTAGCAAAAGCTCCGCTTCCCAGGTACATAAGAGTGGTATATTCAGAAAAAGCTCCCAATTGCCACGAAGGCTTCCCAAGTTTGCATCGGTTCGCAGTAGTGTACGAGCAGCTAGTTCACCCATACTCAAGATAAATTCAGGCTTTACAATCTGAATCTCTTTTTGGAGGTGTTGCTGGCATTCTAAAATTTCCGCATCACTTATGCTGCGCCCTTTTCTTGGAGCGCATTTCAAAACCGGGGTCGAATAAACTTCCGCTAGGTTTAAGTTTATAGCTTGAATCATTTTCCGCAGCAGCTTTGCCGAAGTTCCAGAATAAGGATAATCATTCGACTCCGTTTCCATGCTTGGGGCCGGTAGCACAATCATTAATCGAGCTGACTCATTGCCGGTGCCAAGTACTACACGCTTGCGACCGGCGTGTAAGCCGCAACTCTGACAGTTTTTTGTCGCATTCGTAAATTCTGAAAGCGAAATCGTCTGAGAGGCGCCGAAATTTTTGCCCTTTGCTGGCGGTAGCATCAGATCTGTCAGGCCGCGAAAACTCCATTGCAATATTTGCTCTAAATCGGAGTGAATTTTTCCAGGGTTAGAGACTGTATTCGATGAATTCATCACAACTTTTCTACGTTGTTTCGGTGGAAGGTGCAACCTTCAATTTTTCTTCTAAAGAGCCAAGCGATATACGACGACATGCTTCATATAGGCTACATAGGCAAGGGGGGCATGTGGAATGAAGGATTTGGAAGATTTCAGTGATTCTGATCTTCAGGCTGAACTCGAAGGGCTTCAACCCTATGTTAGCCCAACGAGCAGCAAAGATGAGGTTATCCGGCAGTTGGAAACTTGCCCAGTATGTGCTTCACAGCTTCAATTCAGTTATTTTGCGGACTTTACGAATATGGCGACGAATGAAGTGGTTCGTTGCCATGAATGCAACTATCGAGCTCGAAAAGGACTGCAGAGTCTGCACTAGCATTAGTTGTACTAGTTGCTAATTTTTCTTTGAGATCGTTGAAATGCGATAGCAAATCGGTGTGCTTCATTTCGGACTCTTTGCATTAGCTTGCAAATGCCAGAACCATCCCTCAATCCAATAGGGTTCATTCTGCCTGGTTTAAATACTCTTTCCTGGGTTTTTACTATGTCATCACCCTTAAAATTACGGTTCGTCTTTGACTTTGCAAGTGAGACCAAATCGATGCCCGTTATGTCCAGTTCTTTCAATACCTCTACGGCCATCGAAAGTTGTCCTTTACCACCATCGACAATCAACAGGTCAGGTAAGTCTTCCTTATCTTCACTAAAATTGTAGTTACTAGAACGAGTTAGTCTGCGGGTTAGAGCCTCACGCATAGCTTCAAAGTCATTTTGTGTTGTGACTGTCTTCATCTTGTATCGTCGATAAAGAGTTTTATCAGGTTTGCCTTCGATGAAAGTAACTCGTGAGGCTACAATGCCGGTGTCCCCTAAATTGGAAACATCAAAACATTCAATACGTCGCGGATAGTTTTGCAGTTTGAGGCGTGTCTTGAGCTCACCAAGGGTTCGATATATGTCTTCCGATTGGTTGAGGTATTCTAGGCAGTTTTCTTTCGCATTTTTTTCTGCCATGGAAATAAGCTCAGCTTTACTGCCACGACTGGGGGTTTTCAAGCGAGCCTTGATACCAAGGTTTGCAAAACTCTCTTGGAATAATTCCAAATCGGGAATTTTTTTGGAGATTAAAATTTCTGATGGAATTGCATTGAGCTCGGTGCCAGGCAGGAATACATTGTCTTGCGCAGTCTCCACTTCCACCGACTGTAAGGAGTCTCTAGTGAGATAAAACTGAGCTAGAAATCTCGAAAGAATTTCTTCTTCGTTTTCATTGGAAATGGAATTGATTTCATAGGATATACGGTCAATAAGTCGGCCACCTCGAACAAACATTACAGTAATCGCAGCGACAGAATTTTTTTGATAGATTGCAATTACATCTTTGTCTGCCTCACCGAGCTTGTTTTTATTATTTGAGGCGATTACTTGTTCGCCTTCATTTAATAGTTCTTGAAGCCCGGTGATTTGATCTCGAATTCGTGCGGATTCTTCATAGAGCATTTCCTCGGAAAATTTATCCATTTGAGCTTCCATGTCTTTTAGGGCGGCGGAACTACCTCTGGTCAATATGCTTAGCGCTTGTTCAAGACAGGCATTGTAATTTTCTTGAGATATTTCATTAGTACAGGGAGCGCTACAGATTCCAATTTGGAAATTCATGCAAGGGCGGCTCCGATTAGCAAACTCAGAATTTGAACAATCACGAAGCTTAAATGTGTGGTTAAGGAAACGGCTAGCGCGTCGAATCGCACCTGCACTAACGAAGGGTCCAAATACTTTTATACCCTTCGTTCGGCGGAATTTTCGAGTGTAAACTAGTTTAGGGAAGGAGTGGTTATAATCAACGATTAGATATGGATAGGATTTATCGTCCTTTAAGAGGATATTGTAGCGGGGTTTATGTTTTTTAATGAGGATGTTTTCAAGAATTAGGGCCTCAGCTTCGGAGTCAGTCAAAATGACTTCAAAGCTATGAATCTTGGAAACAAGCAAGGCAGTTTTGGGGTGTGGGTTTTTTGATTCTTGAAAATATGTTCGCACCCGAATTCGAAGATTTTTGGCTTTGCCAATATATATAATCTGATTGTTCTTATCTAGCATGCGGTACACACCGGGGCCCGTGTCTACCTTTCGAGCTTTTTCGAGAAGCTTCTCTTTTCTAGTCGATCTACTCATAATAACCGCGATTGGTTTTGCTATACTTACTAGGTGCTTTATAGTAAAACTCTTTCCACGTAGAGAGGCAAATTTATGGCGGCTGGGCAAGAGGTTCTCGCATATTGTGGCAGATGCAAACTGGATCTTATGCATAATATTATTGCGCATAAGGAAGGGAATTCAGGCCCAGTGGCAAAGTGCCAGTGTCGAACATGCAACGCGATTCATGGATTTCGAAACCTGAAAGGATCAGCCGGTACGGTAAAGGCTCGGGTTATTGCTTCTAAACGTGCGCCTAGGCAGAAAGTGGAACAGATTCCTTGCAACGTGGAATGGAAGCGGCAGTTGGAAGAGGCCGCGAGTAAGGCAGAAGTTCCCTATAGTATTTCCGCCAATTTTGGCGTGGGAGATATTTTAAAGCATCCAAGGTTTGGCGTTGGGGTAGTTCAGCAGCTCAGGGATAGCACAAAGGTAGAAGTTCTTTTCCAGGACGACGTTAAAATTCTGGCTCATAATAAGTAATAGGACAGTTTACAAAGTTGACACAAATCAGTCAGCTTGAGGTGACGGCATGGTAGGCAATACAAAAAAGGAAACAGCACCTAAACAAGTTTTAAACCCAGTCAATGAACGCATTACGAAGCGTTTCCCGAGTGTGGATCGAGGCAAAATTTGGCAAGATGTTTCGGAGAAAGACTGGAGCAACTGGATGTGGCAGCAACGCAATCGCGTGCGTACGCTGGAACAGCTTGAAAAGGTAATCAATGTAACCGACGATGAGCGAAAAGCCTATGAGGGCTCAGTCGAGATGTTTAATATGTCGATCACTCCCTACTATGCGGCACTAATGGATCCAGACGATCCAAATTGTCCAATTCGTATGCAGTCCGTGCCGAAGATGGGTGAGCTAACGATTGATGTGACTGATTTAGAAGACCCGCTTGGTGAAGAAAAAGATATGCCCGTACCTGGCGTCACGCACCGTTACCCAGATCGTGTTCTTTTTTATACGACCCACAACTGCGCCATGTATTGTCGGCATTGCACGCGTAAGCGTAAAGTTTCAGACCCTTCTTCTGCTGCTCAAAAGAAACAGTTGGAAGTCGGTTTGGACTATATCCGTAACCATCCGGAGATTCGAGACGTCGTGATTTCTGGAGGAGATCCTCTGTCCAATAGTGATGAACGTCTTGATTATATTATGGGCGAGCTAAGGAGCATGGATCATATTGAGGTGTTTCGCCTCGGGACGCGGAATATGGTTACGCTCCCACAACGAATAAATGACGACTTTATTCAGATGATCCGCAAGCATCAGCCAGTATTTGTACATACACATTTCAATCATCCAAAGGAATGTACAGCAGAAGCATTTGAGGCCTGTGCTCGCCTTGCAGATGCGGGTTGTATGATTAATAACCAGATGGTGCTGCTAAAAGGCATTAACGATGACCCTGGGATTGTAAAAGAGCTTAATCATAAATTACTTATGATGCGGGTTCGCCCGTATTATATCTTCCAATGTGACTTGGCTCAGGGGATTTCGCATTTTCGCACTCCAGTAGAGAAAGGATTGGAAATCATCGAGAATCTTCGTGGTTGGACTTCCGGTATGGCCGTTCCTCACTATGTAGTGGATGGCCCGGGCGGTGGCGGAAAAATTCCATTGATTCCAGAGTATGTAAAAGAGCGCAAAGGCAATAAGGTTGTGCTACGAAACTATAAGAACGATGAGTTTGTCTATTATGACTCTTCGGACCTCGAAGAAGATTAAGACTTTGATTCGAGAAGCTTTAGCTCCAATTGTTTTAAGCG
This sequence comes from Oligoflexia bacterium, assembly GCA_011087955.1. Taxonomy (GTDB): domain Bacteria; phylum Bdellovibrionota; class UBA1018; order CAIPTA01; family JAALKR01; genus JAALKR01. The sequence continues at coordinate 9,513 of JAALKR010000018.1, read as the reverse complement.
CTTCACACGATCCCGCAGTCGAGCTGCTTCTTCGAACTCCCGCTCACGGGCAGCGTCTAGCATTGCTTCATGCCATTTATTGGTGGCTTTGCGAACATCGTCCAAAGATTTGAGGTTCGGAAATTCATCGAGTACTGCATTGGCCTCCACCCAAGACTCATCCGACTCTTTGATCGAGCCACGACCGGAATTTTCTGACTCTTTGATTGCGCCTCTAGGACCGATGCCGATGCTCTTGCGAATGGTTTTTGGCGTAATTCCATGTTCAGCATTATATTTTTCTTGGATCTTGCGCCTTCGCTTCGTCTCGGTTATCGCCTTATCCATCGAGCCTGTTATCTTGTCTGCATAGAGGATTACCGTCCCTTCTTGGTTTCTAGCAGCACGACCGATTGTTTGAATAAGAGATCGTTCCGAGCGCAAAAATCCTTCTTTATCAGCATCCATAATTCCCACTAGAGACACTTCTGGCAAATCAAGGCCTTCTCGAAGCAAGTTAATACCAACAAGCACGTCGAATAATCCCATACGGAGGTCGCGTAAAATTTCTATTCTTTCTAAAGTCTCAATATCTGAATGGAGATATTTTACGCGGATTTTTTTGTTTAACATAAATGTAGTTAAATCTTCAGCGAACTTCTTTGTTAGAACCGTCACTAGGATTCGACTACGATCCGCAGGTTCAATCCCTTCCGTGCGCTTTACTATTTCATTTACCAAATTATCTACTTGATCCGTGGCTGGACGTACATGAATGATTGGGTCGAGTAAACCAGTTGGACGAATGATTTGCTCGACAATCTCTCCCTCTGCTTTTTGCAATTCATATGCGGCTGGAGTTGCCGAAACATAGACTATACCCGAGGCACGATTTGTTACATTCTTTTCAAATTCTTCGAAGCTTAAAGGGCGATTGTCCAAAGCGCTTGGTAGGCGGAATCCATGCTCTACTAAGCTGGATTTACGGGCACGGTCACCGCGGTACATTCCACCAATCTGAGGAACAGTTACGTGACTCTCATCTAAAACCATTAAAAAATCTTCAGGAAAATAATTTAGAAGCGTCGGAGGCGGCTCACCGGTACTTCGACCATCTAAATGCCGAGAGTAGTTTTCAATTCCCTGGCAATAGCCAATTTCTTGCATCATCTCCACGTCATACAATGTGCGTTGCTCGATGCGTTTCGATTCCACGGTTTTACCTAAAGAGTCTAGCTCTGTTAGACGTTGTTGCAATTCATCTTGAATTGTATGTATTGCGCGTTTGCGTGTTTCTGCTTCGGTTACATAATGAGAGGCAGGAAAAATCGAAATGCGATTGAGTTTGCCTAAGGGTAAGCCGCGGAGCGGGTCCACTTGGGTGATAGAGTCAATCTCATCTCCAAACAATTCGATGCGAATTGCAACTTCATCGGCATAGGCGGGATAGACTTCCACCACATCACCACGTACACGAAAAGATCCACGGGTAAAGTCCACGTCATTTCTTTGGTATTGCAGTTCTACTAATTGATTTAGAAGCTCTTTGCGTTTAATCTCCGTTCCGACCAAAAGATCGACGTGCAAACTATTATATAGCTCCGGAGACCCAAGGCCATAAATGAAGGAGACGCTGGTAACGACAATTACGTCTTTTCTGGACAATAGGGAAAAAGTTGCAGCGTGACGTAGTCGATCAATTTCTTCATTGATCTGAGCATCCTTCTCGATGAATGTACCAGTCGATGCAATGTAAGCTTCCGGTTGGTAGTAATCATAATAGGAGACGAAATACTGAACCATATTCTCTGGAAAGAAGAGCTGAAACTCTTCGAACAATTGAGCAGCTAAGGTCTTATTGGGAGCAGCAACTAGGCAGGGGCGGTTTAGTCGGGCAATTACGTTCGCTAGAGTAAAGGTTTTACCGGAGCCAGTAACTCCGAGAAGGACTTGGTGTTTTTGACCGCTCTCAATACCTGAGCATAAGGAATCAATTGCCTGTGGCTGATCTCCTTTGGGTGTAAATTTTGTACTAAGCTTGAACTTATCCATGAATTCCCTCTTACCACGGCATACTTAATCAAGTCAGAGATTTCCTTATCCACGTGTTTCACTGCTAGCCCATTTACAAATCATAGGTTGGAAAATTACTAAAGATTGATACAATCATAGGAAATGATTCTACTTCATCGCTTAAACAATAAAGAGTTTCTGCTCAATGCAGAACAAATTAAGCTCATTGAAAGCACTCCGGACACATTAATCACGTTAATTGGTGATAATGGAAAGATGATGGTTCGAGAGTCGATTGCAGAAATTATGCAGAAAGTTGCTGAATTTAAACGAATTGGGTTCGTGGAGAGGAGTCCTTAGTAATGGACATCACGTCTATCGGGGGACTGATTCTGGGAGTTGCTTCAATTTTACTTGGCGCCCACTTTGAACATCTTCCTATGAGTGCTGTTTGGAGCCCAACAGCCTTACTCATCGTATTTGGTGGTTCGACTGGTGCAGTATTACTTAGTTTCCCATCACAAGATATCAAGAGAGCGCTAGGCCAAGGTTCCAAAGTTATCTTTAACAATGTAGACATGGACTACCGCCCACTGGTTGAAGAAATTGTAAGAGTTGCCACTCTTGCTCGTAAAGAGGGTGTGCTGGCTATTGAGGGTGTACGTGGATCAATTGAGGATCCACAGCTTAAGAAATCCTTAAAATATGTAATTGATGGATTTGAACCGGATACAGTAAAAGAAATTTTGGAAACAGAAGCTTATGTGGAGATGGACGATCTTCAGGCCTGCGCAAAGGCTTTTACCGAAGGGTACGGTGCTTACTCACCAACGGTTGGAATTATCGGCGCGGTGCTTGGCCTTATCTTCGTGATGCGTAATCTAGACAATCCAGATCTGATTGGCCCCGGTATTGCGGTTGCTTTCATTGCAACAATCTATGGTGTGGGGTTTGCGAACCTAATTTTCATCCCGATGGGTACAAAGCTGAGGCGCAAGGCCGAGTTAATTGCAATGCGAGCTGAAGTAATTAAGCTTGGGATTGCAGGTATCCAGGAAGGGCTCAACCCACATTTTCTCAAAGAAAAACTAGAAGTCTTCCTTGATCCTAGTTTGCGTGAAATTGAAGAAGATATATGAGAAAGAAAGATCCGGAGCGCGTTAATCTCGAACGTTGGATGATTTCATACGCGGACTTCATCACTCTTCTATTTGCGTTCTTTGTGGTAATGTATGCAATGGCCAACCAGGACAAGGCTAAGATCAAGCAAATTGTAGAATCTATCGAGCGTAGTTTCACCGGCTCATCTGGAAGGATGGACTTAGGTACAGGGAAGACAGTACAAGTATTTTCAACACCATCCGCACAGAGAGGCCATATTGTGGCCAAGCAGATGGGCTACACGAATGCTCAGCCAGCGCCGTCACCAGAACTTAAAGAGATTGCTGAGCGAATTGAAGATTCATTAGAGTATCAACTGCAGACTACGGACATGAAAGAACTCTTGGAACTGGTTTATGATGAGCGAGGTTTGGTTATTCGCCTTTCAGCGAACGCCATCTACAGTGAAGGCCAGACAAGCGTTAATCTAAAATATTTACCAGTGTTTAATAAAATTTTCGAAGCAATCATTCCATCTAAACGACTGCTTAGGATTGAAGGTCACACTGATCACAACCCGACTGAGGGTAGGGTTAGTGATCAATTCGAGACAAATTGGGAGCTTTCAGCGGTTCGGGCTGCATGGTTAGTCCGGTATCTAAGCGCTCGTTATAAGGTGCCGGCTAGACGAGTTTCTGCTGCTGGATGGGCAGATGGAAGACCAATCGCCGACAATTCTACGGCCGCAGGGCGCGCAAAAAATCGGCGAGTTGAAATTGTAGTCACGAACGTCAAAGATAACAGCGAATGATTGCTAATTAAATGGGTTATGGATAACTATTGTGTCGTTCCGATCTGGGCCGACCGAGAGCAATACAGCAGGGACTTCAAGTTCTGTTTCGATAAATTTAATATATTCCTGTAGTGCCGCTGGAAGGTCTTTCTTCGACTTTACTTTCGGAAGTTTTTCATCCCACGATACAAAAGTTTTATAAATTGGCTTTACACGCTCATAGTCTTCCGGGGTAGATGGGACATAATCGATCTGTTCATCATTCAATTCATAAGCGGTGCAAATTTTTATGTCGTCGACGACGCTTAATACATCAATCTTTGTCAACGCTAAACCAGTAAAGCCAGCGACACGTTTTGCATGTTTTAGTGCTACAAGGTCTAGCCAGCCACAACGGCGCTTTCGCCCCGTGGTTGCACCGAACTCGCCACCAACTTTTCGAATCAGTGCTCCTGTTTCATTCTCTAGCTCTGTTGGAAACGGCCCTTCGCCGACTCGAGTTGTGTAGACTTTTGTAATCCCGATCACTTGGTCAACATCGTTAGGCCCAACACCTGCACCGGAGAGTGCAGCGCCAGTAATGGTGTTACTGCTGGTCACATAGGGATAAGTTCCATGATCAATATCTAGTAAGACGCCTTGTGCCCCCTCGTACATCACCTTCTTGCCCTCTTTCAGCGCATTGTGGATGAGCGGTTGAGTATCCACAATGCGGTCCTTCAGCCTCTCCGCCAACGTCAGGAGTTGATCCATTAGGCCGCACGCTTCCAAAGGTGGAGCATTAAAGTAACTCTGTAATATACAATTTTTTTCTGGAAGGACTTCTTCTAAGCGCTTTTCCAAGTAGTCCGGACGAAGTAGGTCAGCCATGCGGATACCTCGACGCCCAACTTTATCGGAATAGGCAGGCCCAATGCCTCGCCCGGTTGTTCCGATGAAAGTTGCGCTAGTATTTGATTCCCGCAATTTATCGAGTTGTTTGTGATACGGCATAATCACATGAGCACGATCAGAGACTAGTAATGAAGAAGACTGAAGATAGCCTTTTTCTTGCAATTGATTAATTTCACGCAAAAGCACTTCAGGGTCAACCACAACTCCATTACCAATAATGCACGTTTTATTATCGTGGAGAGCAGCTGCTGGAATTAAGTGTAGTACTATTTTTTCTTCATTGACGACTATAGTGTGGCCAGCGTTATTTCCACCCTGAAAGCGAATAATAAGGTCAGCGCTCTCGCCGTACACATCTACGACTTTACCTTTGCCTTCATCGCCCCATTGCGAACCTACGACTGCGACGTTTCCCATCTTTACCTCTTATGGCTTGCTTACAGAATCTTATGATCTGCTTACAGAGTCTGAGTTTAAAGCACATTCAGATTGATTGTCCTTAAAGAAGCCAACCAGTCTTTCAACTGCCATCAATGCTACTTTTTTCTGACTTTCATTTGTTGCGGCTCCAATATGTGGAGAACTAATAACCTTTTCATGCATAACTAGTGGGTCATTTTTAGAAACTGGCTCAGTTTCGAATACGTCGAATGCTGCGCCAGCTAGTTTCCCACTGTCTAAGGCAGCGATCACGTCCTTTTCCACAACAATTCCACCACGAGCACAATTGACCAAATAAGATCCGTTCTCCATTAAGTCAAACTGAGCTTTACCAATCGAATTCTTTGTGGACTCGATAGCCGGCAAGTGCAATGTGACCATGTTGGAGCTCTTAAAAACATCATCTACGGATTCACAGACTTCATCTAAGAACGAGTTCGCGCCGAGTTCTTTTGCTCTCGGATCAAAGCCGATCACGCGCATTCCTAGTGCTTTAACTTTCTTAGCTACGCTAGCTCCAATCGCCCCGAGCCCAATGAGGCCAATCGTGCGGCCTTGCACCTCGCCTCCAACTAGTGCTTTCTTTTCCCATTTGCCGGCCTTCATACCGCTAGCGCATCGAGGTAATTCGCGCAGCAAGCTAAAGAGGTATCCAATGGTTAGTTCGACAACAGCGTTATTGTTTGCGCCAGGAGTATTAAAAACATAAATGCCCATTTGGGAGGCAGCGCTTACGTCGATATTGTCCACACCACTCCCTGCGCGTACGATTGCCTTTAAATCCGCTCCTGCATCTAGCAAAGCTCCTTTGAGCTTGGTAGCGCTACGGATAATCATTGCATCTGCATTTTTAATTTTATTGGCGGCTTCGGCTTCGTCCAGGCCTTTATTGAGATCTACTTCAAATAGATCGAATTTTCCAAGTTTAGCCAAGCCGTCCGATGAAAATCCATCGGTAATTAGAAGGCGTACCTTATTCATCCGAGGAAGTCCTCAGTGCTTCAAACGATTTTTAGCGACCTTAAGCGCAACTTTTTGCGCTCTAGTCTCACGAAAAATCTGCACAGCCTCGTTGCGAAGGTCATTTTCATAGACAAATCGGTAGAATGACTCGATATCCGCTTGCTGACGGAAGTTCTTTGGAACCCCAGCGGATCCTTTAGCTTTCGTTGTATTCTTTGCTTCCATTTTTTTTTCTGTTGCCTTCTTATTCATTGTTGTCATCACTTTCTCTTCTATGTCTCATGTACCTTACCACAAAAAAATTATTGGGTCGGCCACGGTTTTTCTGCCACCGGATTTTTCTTGCGGCTGGTGGTCTTACTATCCTTTTCTGCCTGGGGCTGTAATAGTCTGTAACGATGTAATTTGTTATAGAGTGTTTTAATTGTGATACCGAGCACCTTCGCAGTCTTCGTCTTATTGCCCTGCTGGTAGGAGAGCATCTGCAAAATATGATTCTTCTCGAGCTCTTCCAGCGTCATGTGCTTTATGCTTTGGGTGATAGTATTATTCGTGTTGCCTTCTGCGATTCGTTTAGCCATACGAATATTGAACGGAAGATCTTCGAAGTGAATAATGGCGCCTTCGCTCAAGATTTTTAGGCGCTCAATAGAGTTTTGTAGCTCGCGCACGTTTCCTGGCCAGTTGTAGGCCTGAAATGCGGCCATTGCTCTAGATTCAACTGAAAGCATTTGGTGGGAACCAAAATTCGATTTTTCCAGGAAGTAATTGATTAGCAATGGAATATCTTCTGGCCGCTTACGCAGGGGCGGTACGCGAAGTGTGATTGTATTCAGGCGGTAAAATAAATCTTCGCGGAATTTTCCATTATGCACTTCCTGTTCTAGGTCTTTATTCGTTGCTGAGAGGATGCGAATATCCACTTTGATTGGCGTCTTTCCGCCAACGCGATATAGCTCACTTTCCTGAATAAAGCGTAGAAGCTTGGCTTGTAAGGAAAGTGAGACCCCGCCAATCTCATCAAGGAAAAGAGTTCCACCGTCGGCAGTCTCAGCTAAACCAATCTTTTGGTTGATTGCGCCAGCGAATGCACACTTTTCGTGGCCAAAAAGCTCACTCTCTAGAAGTGATTCCTGTAACGTTCCACAGTTGATTGCTACGAATGGGCGATCCGAGCGCTCACTGCGCTGATGGATTCGATGGGCTACTAGTTCTTTACCGGTGCCACTTTCACCTTGAATCAGAACTGAAACCCTTGTCGGTGCGATCTTATCAATCATCGATATAAGTGAAGTGATTGCAGGAGACTTTCCGAGAATATCTTTGTCACTGTAGGACTTAGATACAATTGTCCGCAATGCACGGTTCTCTTTCTTCAATAGGCGTTGTTGCGCTAAAATTCGTTCGTGCGCTTTGCGCAGCTCTAACGTCTTTTCTTCAATTGTCTTTTTCAAGTGCTTATTAAAATCATCGATCTCATTATAAAGAAGTGCGGAATTCAGTGCCAATGAAACTAGCGAAGCTACAGATTCCATCACATGCAAGTCTTCATCATCAAACTCATTCTCATGGCTCGATTCAATATTGACTAGAGCTTTAATTTTGCCTTTGCCCCCCATCACTGGGACACAGAGTGAACTCTTTGTTTCCGTGGGGAGTTTTAGGCTAGAGAAATTCGGATCTTTGGAGATATCGTTCGAAATATAGGGCTTGTTTGTACTAATTACGTGCCCGATAATACCTTCGTCTTTCAGAACAAAGCCCGGACTCAGTATGTGCTTATAGTCACCATTATGGGCCTGCAACGTAGCTGCGCGCATAGAGTCCACTGTCCACAGACTACTATGATAATAATGAAACCGTTCCTGAATAATATGCACTATTTCCTTGTACAAATTCTCCGACTCAATCAATCCCTGAAGTTTGCTACTCACATCATTCAGCATAGCCAATTGCTGGCGATGCTTAATTTCAAGTTCTTTGCGTTGCTGCTCAAGAGGCATAGGCATTCCCTTTGTTAGACGCGAAGCAGTATATAAAAAATATAGGGTTAATGCAAGAGGATCTTATAAAAAACGATTAGAAACCCGATTCCACGGCATCTACGGTGTCGACTGCACCATAGCCTCGCTCGACGTACAAAGCCTCGCTTCGACGTACTTCTAGTACGCCTCGCTACGTCTTTGTCTGGTCTCCTTGTATCTACCGCAAACTCTGGCTTCTAAACTATCTAAACCCTCTAAACCATAGAAAACTCGATTCGAATCATCACTCTAAAGTAGATGGAAAAATTATGCGAAAGTACACAGGTTACTCCGTTTCGCTGTCGTTCTTTTTGCGCAATTTCTCTACAGATTCAGGAGTAAGCCCGGTGCATCGACAAATGATCTTCGCATCAACTCCTTCTTCGAGTAGTCGCAGCGCAGTATCCTGACGGCCTGCCTCCAGGCCTTCCTCACGGCCTTTCTCGATGCCTGCCTTGTGACCTGCCTCTCGTTCCTTATCCAAAGAATATTGTAATGCTGGCATAATTCTGTACTCCTCTTCTACAACCTCTTTTTCAATTCTAACAATCCGAGCTGTAACTTTTGGGTCTTTTGCACGAAGGTAGTCCACTGCCTTTTCCGTAAGGTCTCGGCGCTCCTTTGGACTTAGACCCGTATTCGTTTGGGCTGCCTGGAACATCTTGAACATCGACTGGATGTTCCTGTCGCTGATGTTCCATATCCTACTCATTATAAGTAAAATTGGTCTAGAAATCAATTTCTTGCTCAAACCGCCATACAAGTGAATATCGTGAATATTCAAGAGCTTGCAGTCGAAATTAAGGATGTTTTTTCCAGATTTCTGCTTGAGCAAAGGGGTGAGGCCCTTAATAGAATCCTGAAACTTTAAGCTCCCCTTCCAGTGCTTCTCCCGTCCATGATAGACGAGAATCGGAATCACTGGATACTTCCAGTTCCAACGATTATAAGCCAGAGTTTGGTACCTCAGAATCTGATGGAGAACTTTTGAATCCTGATAGCTTTTATGCTCCAGAATAAAAAGCATACGCACCTCCTCCTTCGACTCCTTGACTCGAACTGAGAACAACAAATCAATCTTTCGCTCTACCCCCCTGTCATCTGTGAACACTGTGACCTCTGGCCTGAGTGTCTTCCAGTTGAAGAGTTTAAACTCTGCGTCCGTCAGGACGGAACGGAAGAGATCTAGTCCATACCTCTTATTACTAAATATTTCGTTAAAGAGAGCGTCATGAATCTGATGAGGAGGCGGGCTTGGTTTCTTGGAGGTTTTCTTTGGTTCTTTCTTTGCCATTGGGATGAGTA
>JAALKR010000003.1:93950-109212 GCA_011087955.1 Oligoflexia bacterium | reverse complement strand
CTGTCCATTTTTATTTTATCCCCCGGGCTATCGCTATTTATATAAAATCCAGAAGCAATTAGAACATGCATATGCAAATTATTTCAAGCTTAATTGATTTGGAGCAGTTGAATTCTGCAATACAGCATTAAGAAATAGTTCACCAAAATAAATGCAGCCCAATGACCGCAATTAGTGTTTGCATGGTGGACATAGTGTCACCAATAGTTATTCGACCAAATTAAAAATCGAGCTTTATCCCCGTTAGCTTCTGGGCAAACGATTCTGATTTTGATAATCTCTTATCAAGGCGCTTGATTGCTGCCTTCTCTACAGTAAAGAGTAATTTCTTGGCGGCGTAACCCGAGCCAAGCAAAAGCAAGGTGGCGATAAGCAGGTTAACGATAGTATTCATTTCTTCCTCCTTGGTTTACATTTGGTTTCGTAAAGCCCTTCTCTTTTCAAGATTGTTATGACCATGTGGTGATGCCATCCCTTCCCTTGTTGCTTGGTAGGGATTTTCATAGTGTCGAGGGTTCGAGCAATGGCCCTAGCTGCTATCCCCTCTTCATACAGCCCTTTTATTGTTTCTATGATCCGCAGCTCCTTTTTATGGTCAACGGCAGAGCCATTGACCTTACGTTTACCGTATAAGCGGGAATGGTCTTTAACGTTATTGAAGCCCTCAGTGCGTGCATTGGTAAGTCGTGTCCTGAAATACAGTAGTATCTCCTCACGCCAACGCATCAAGGTTCTCCGAAGGCGCTTTATCTCCGGCAATAACGAATGAGCCATGTCGTCGGTCATGCGCTGAAAGGCGATGCGTGCTCGCTTGTGGCCTTTAATGCGGTAGAACCCATGCATCCGCTCCTTCCAGGAATATACTTCTCTAAGTTCAGGATAACTTTCTAGCCATTTTGAAAGCGCGTACTTTCGGGAGTAGTCCAATTTTTTACCATTAACAAGTAATAGCTTGCGAATGGGTAATGTTCTGCGATCACCGGTAACATCCTTTCGCCTTCGATTGATATGTGGATGCAAGAGGCGCAACACGTGGAACTTGTCAGCAACGCATTTTGCGTTCGGGAAGAAGCCTTTAACAAAGCTTTTGTAGGTATCGGATAGGTCAAGCGCCACAAGTTCTACATTCTCTCTGCCTGGAATGTTTTCGAAAGCCTCGTGCAAACTTGCTTGGCCTTTGCCCATTGCAACCTCCTTTAGTCTTTTTTTATTCATGTCGGTGATTACTGTAGCGAAGCTTTTATATCCCTTGCTCCTTGAGAAGAAATGCTCATCAATGCCGATCTTACTTGGCCAAGGATAGCGATATTGTCTCAGCTGCGGGTCTATGGGAATTCTCGGGTCTATGGGCGTGCCCATGTCTATGGGAATGGGATTGCCTATGGGGAGAGGAAAGCCCATCGAAGTCATAGAATTTGGAAATATGAGGTGGACTGATTTAAGTGCCGCTTTTCGCTCTTGCGGGAACCTCACTTCCTTTTCTGGAGGAGATGTCTCTTCGGTAACCGATATGAGCGATATGTTTTCTGGTACTAGCTCGCTAGAGCAGCCCGATACGAGTAATTGGGACTTCGGCAGCGTAACTACTGCGGCGCCAAGCCGATGCAGCTAGCTGCACCGAATGGAGTCCTTGAAGCAGCGAGTAAATTTTGTTCACCACAATTTTACGCTCGATTTCTTCTTTGAGATCTTTCCGGCAAATTGTTTTGTGTCAGAGACGGCTTCCGCTTTCAGTCGCTTAATTCTAGGGAACGCTTTTAAGAACGCCGATACATTCAGTTCATTGACCTTGGATGGAGTATCACATTCAGCATGAAAGCTAATCTTCCACTTGTTATGAGCGCCATCCTGCTTAATTTCAGCTTTGCCCTCCGAAAACTCACAACTTCCCTCGGAACTAACAGTCACTAGGCTATCGGCGTCTTTAAGTTTGTCCTTAGCTGCTTCGACTTTCGCCTTATCCTCTTTGGACTTAGCCTTATATTCAAAGCCAACAATATCCGCGCCTGGAACAGTTAGTACAAGGTCTAGTTTCTTGCCATCTAGTATCAACTGAAGCTTTCCAGCGCCATGTTCATGAGCACCGTGGTGACGATGTTTATGTCCGCTGTCTGAAAAAGCAACTGACGTGAGAGTATTGACTGCAATAAACGCGACCAATACAGCGAAAAGAATTTTTAAATAGCGGCGATGTTCCATTGAAGAATTCTCCCTTCTAACTCGACAGAAAATAATGGAAACAAATCTTTATTGCAAATAATTTGCAATAACTAGCTTAACGCATTATAATCCGCCCTCACTGGAGCCATGATGATGCAAGAAAAGAATTTAAAAATCAGCAGCACTTTCGACTACTTAGGAGTACTAATTGCAGCCCTTTGTGGAGTCCATTGCATTGAAATTTTTGAGCACTCCCACGAGCACGCGCTTCCGATAAACCTCTTTCACGCCCATCCACACCCTCCATATCCGCATGACCACCATGGGGCTAGCCCCGGTGGGTTCCATATGGAAGCCATCTATACGAGTGACCAACAAAAGCCAAACAATTGAGAAACTGCACGCTCATGGTTTAAGAGTTACGAAAGCTAGGTTAGCGGTTGCCGCAGTCTTAGAAAGAAATAGCGATAACCGGATGCTAACTCCTGAAGAAATCTTTTCGAAGATTTCCAAGTCAAAAGATGCTGACTGTGATTTAGTTTCTGTTTATCGTGCTTTAGCTGTGTACGATGAAATAGGCATGCTTAAGAAAAGTAAATTCCAAAGTGAGGCTACTCGCTATGCATTCGCAGAGACTTCGGAACATGCGAATGAGTTTCATGAACATTATTTTAAATGTATTCAATGCGATGAACTCCAGCCACTCCAAGGTTGCATTATCGAAGCCATCGAAAAAAAACTGGAGAGATCTGGCTATCGGGGCCTTCAACATCACCTAGAAATTACCGGTTATTGTCCAAGTTGCGCCCAGTCTCCAGAGTTTGAATCTTTGTTTTAGATAATTTTACTCAATACAGTTCTCAAAAATCTGGCAGCCAACGTAGATAGAGAATACAAAAAACACCACACCGAAACTAAAAATAGAGGACTAATGAATCATTGAAATACAAACGTACCCAAAGCGCCGCCGTAGTCGTAACGTTGATAGCTTGTGCAGAGTAGAAAGTGTACACTAACATACCTATTCCCAGGCCTCACGAGCATCCTCGGAAACCAATTCCTGGTGAGGCTGCCCAATAACTTCGATCTGATCGAGCCAATTACTTAATTGCGGAAAGACTGTGCGGATTTTTTTGCCACGGCGTGCATCATATTGTTCATAGAATGATTTGAAATCCCTACGCTGCACCTCTTTTTCTGACGCTTTCCAGTGCGGCTGATCTACAACTTCCAGATAATCTATGAGTCGCTTCACACTACTATACTCATACTCACGTATTAGTGGATGCGCCCTCTTTTCAGCCAACCAATTGTGTAAGTGCTTATAGCGCTCCTGACGAATATCGTCCGGCAGCACCAACGGCGACATAAAGCTTGGAAAGCGTAAAATATTCACCGACCATATCGGCTTATCCTTGCCATAGGCCTCTTTCCAACGCAGCATCTGGTCCATAAAGTCCGTAATTGTAAACAAAGACAAAGAGTTAATTGTCATCATCACATTAAAGGTGCGCAGATTCCCTTCTTTAATCACTCGCTCCACATTATAACACCAACGATTATAACTGAGACCATCACGAATATATTCTGCTTGTTCACTGACGGACTCATTCGAAGTATAAAAGTCAAATTGATTGATAAATTTGGATTTCTCAATCAATTTTGTAATCAATTCATCTCGACCACCAAGATTGGAGTTAACCCCAAAAACTAATTCTCCTGAACCATTCTGCTCAAAAAAATCAAAAAGCTTCCAAATTTCCGGCGAAAGCAAAGGCTCTCCCCCTGTGATTCGTAACTTTTTTAAACTCTTCGATAGCTCCGGCCACCAACGCCAAAAGGCATCGACATACGGGTTCACTTCACCGGTTTTAACAGCATCTGCCCAGTTGCCATTACCTTGATAGGATTGTGCACCGTCAGAAATTAAATGCTGATATGGACCTTCATTGCGAATGTCTTTTGCCCAAGTCGTAGAAAACGCAGCATTACAATACGAACAGGCAAAATTACAGGTGCGGTCAAAGGCAATTTCTAAAGTCTCGGGATTGATGTTCGCTTCGGCGCCACCAACTCGCGCTTTTTCAATTGCGTCTTCTGAATAAACAATCGTTTTAAACACACGATCGGAAACCGCATCGCGCTCCATATCTTCAATACGCCAACAATACTCACACTCTTTCGGCCGTTCACCACGCAGCATCTTTGCTCTTTGGCGCTTTTTATGTTCCGTATTATGTAAGGCTGAAGGATTTTCCTTTAGCGCTTCTAAGTCAACATGATGCGCAGGGGGTAAGTGACAGGAAGTCGTCGATCCAGAGCCCAACCAAACTGTTGCATCCAACCACTTGGCCGCACAAAAGGATGAGGAAATTGGATCTATCACTCGCCGCTTATACTTAATATAGGATTCGTCTTTTCGCCTATTCATAGTCCATCACTCCTACATGAGACTATAAAATTTTACATGCTCGATAGAAATCTGCATACTCAGGAAACGTTTCAACAAAGCTTAAATTTTTACGCCGATCATACTCCTCGATAAATTTAGCAAAATCCTTACGGTCACGTTTTACGCCCTTTTCTGGTAAATCCTCCAACATAAAATCCGCTAAACGCTCTAGTTGGTCTTTCTCTTCTAAATATAAAGCGCCGGTCCCATTTTTTTCATCAAAGGCACCTGCATATGCCAAAGCAAACGCACGAAAATCTGCTGCATATTTCTCGCGAATATTTCGCGGCAAAATCCGCATCGAAAGAAACGGCGGCCAATGTAAATAGGCAATCATAATCGGCAATCGATTAAAAGCAGGGTTCTCATTGTATTGTTTACGAAGCTGTAAAACTTTATGAAGAAAACCAAGAAAGGTCGTAAGTGAGAGTGCGTTAAAGGTAATCATAAAGTTGATGCGTGTCCTCGAAGGCGTTTCTTTCAAAAATCTTTCCACATTCTTAAAAAAAACCTCGTAGTCCATCCCATAACGAATATACTCCGCTTGCTTTCCAGCCGCTTCACAAGAGGTATAGATCTCAAAATTTCGTAATTTTTCCGTAAGTGCCGGCGTTTCCGACAGTAAGCGCTCAAAGAGCTTATCCGGCACGTTCAGATTTGAATTCAAAGCAAAATCTAAGTCCCTCGCTTCGCCCTTTGTAATATCCTCTATCACTCGCCAAGTATGCTGACTCAGCAAAGGCTCTCCACCTGTGATTCGGAAAACACGCAATTCAGGCAAGAGCTCCGGCCACCATTTCCAAAAGGCTTCTACATATGGATTCGTTGCCGTACGTGGAATCGGCATCTTTCCGACACGCTTGATCCAATCGAGATTACCCGTGCCCCAGCTCGTCGGATAATGGCCATGCTCACGCACTTCCTCCATCCATTTCGATGAGGTGTCAGGCGTGCAATAAGCGCATTTAAAATTACAGGTGTTCTCAAAGGCCACTTCTAAATAACGTGGAATTACATTCTTCGAATAATCTGCCTTTTCTATTTCCTCTAGGAACGGGTAGGACCAACGCTCGTCGGCGGATTTGTACATACGATCAGAAATATGATCCTTCTTCAGGTTTTCAATATTCCAACAATATTCACATTCCTTCGTCTGCTTACCTCGCCACATATCTTTGCGCGCTTTCAACTTCACTGCTGTATTGTGAAGTGCACTCGGATCTTTAATAATCACTTCAGCATTAATGGAATGCACAGCCGGATGATGGCAAGAGTGGGTTTGCCCATTATGCAAATAAATTGTGGACTGCAACCACTTCGCGGCACAGATCGTTGAAGACTGCTTCTCTACTCGCTGCATGCGAATGCGTAATGAATCAATATGGGCTTGGTTTTCGTTACTGGTCACCACTTTTTCCCTCTATCTAACTCAATCTAGTCAGAATTATTTTACTTGTCTAGGTCCGTAAACTTAGATTTAATGGTAAAGGCATGACGCCCGTAGATCAGGAAACGCTCTTAGAAAAATCCAATGTATTTTGCATGTTGCCATGGGTACATATGCATATACCCCCATCAGGAAAGGTCCTCCCTTGCTGTATTGCGCCATTAAAAAGCGCAATGGGCGACCTGCAAAGCCAAACTATTTCCGAGGTATGGAATGATAAACCATTTCGTGAATTGCGGCAAAATATGCTTGCCGGGCGGCGCACCCCTCAATGCGCGAGCTGTTACGAACTCGAAGAAAGCAGCGTTCCCTCGCAACGAAAAAAATCCAATCGCGATTTTGAGCATCACTTCGATAAGGTTTTAGAAACAACGCCTGATGGTTCGTTGCCACAAGTAAATATGCCGTACATGGATATTCGTTTTTCGAATATTTGTAATTTCCGATGCCGTACTTGTGGCCCCCTGCTATCGACAGCTTGGTATCCTGACTATCGTACTGCTTGGGGAGAGTCATCTGTTCCGAAAAAAATACTAACGCCAACTAAGGCCTCGAAAGAACTTTGGCAACAACTAGAGCCTCTCTTACCTCACGTGGAAGAGATTTATTTTGCAGGAGGCGAACCTTTGCTTATGGAAGAGCATTATCACATCCTTGATTTTTTCCTCGCCAATGACATGCAAAATGTTCGCATTCGCTATAATACCAACCTTTCACACATACACCTCAAAGACTACCGTATTTTAAAAATTTGGAATCGCTTCAAAAGAGTATTTATTGGTGCAAGTCTAGATGCCATGGGACCGCAGGCAGAATTTATACGTAAAGGCACCCGATGGGATCTTATTGAGCGTAATTGTCTGGCCGTGAAGCGAGAATGCCCAAACGTGACGTTTTTTATTGCAAGCACGCTTGGATTGCTCAATGCCCTTCACTTGCCAGACTTTCATCAATCTTGGGTCGAACAAGGCTTAATCAATCCGGATCAGTTCCTCATCAATCTTTTGCAGTTTCCAGATTTTTACCGCATTCAGGCTTTACCCGAACACCTAAAAGACCAAGTTCGTGCACGTTATAATCAACACCTGGAATGGGGAGAGAAGAATTTCGCTGACGACACTCAATCACTGGATTATATGCAAAACTCATGGGGCCATGCTTTGCACTTTTTGGATGAAGCAGATTACACTCATAAATTGCCTGAATTTCGAAAACTAACAAATAAGCTAGACCGCATACGCGAAGAGAAATTTGTCGATGTCTTCCCAGAACTTTCAGAGCTGATGGAAGACAGTCCAAATGCCTAAACTTAAGACAGAAAGCCACTCAGAATATCTTCACCGGATAATGAAGCCCATATCAAATTCTATTTGCGCAGCAAAATGGTACAATGCAACGATTTGGCTGGGCTCCGGGCATACAGCCTCTTGCCACCACACCCCAATGCATGAAATTTCTATCGAAGCGCTTCGTAAGAATCCAAAACAATTACATAACACGCCAGAGAAGAAAGCCTCTCGCCAAGAAATGCTGGATGGAAAGCGACCTTCGGAATGTGACTACTGTTGGCGAATTGAGGATTTAAGTGAGGAACATGTTTCCGACCGAGTTTATAAGACAGAAATTTATACGGACGCAGAAGTAAAAGCGCTTCCAAAAATTGGAGCCGATAACAACATAGACCTAAAGACTCTAGAGATCGCCTTTGACCGCAACTGTAATTTTGCCTGCTCTTATTGTGGCCCTTCCTTTTCCTCTAAATGGGGACAAGATATTACAGCAAACGGGTATTATCAGAACTTGGTGTCCGACGGAGCAACGGTCTTCCAACAAGATGGGAAATGGGCCGCTCTCTATAAAAACTCTGCCAACAACCCTTATATACACGCATTTTGGAAATGGTGGCCTGAACTACGAACGTCTTTGCAAGAACTTCGCATTACGGGTGGCGAGCCAATGCTATCGCAGGATTTTTGGAAATTTATGGAATCCCTGGCAAATGACTTCCCAGAACAACTACGGTTAGCAGTGAATTCAAATTTAGGCGCTCGCCGAGAGCTAGTAGATCGCCTAATTTCCGTTTCCCATGGATTGAAAGAATTCGATTTCTATACTTCTTGCGAAGCCGTGGGGGAGCAGGCAGAATATATTCGTGATGGGCTCGACTATGAGTTATTTTGTGAAAACATCGAGCATGTTTTACGAAATGGAAATATCCGTGTTTTTAATGTAATGATGACAATCAATTCACTTTGTCTCTTTTCACTCACGGACTTTCTCGACCAAGTGCTAGAATGGAAACAGAAATTTGGTGGTCAAAAGCTAGTTTTTTCAACCAATATTTTAAGCCTACCGAAGTTCATGTCACCAACTTTCTTGCCAAGTGATTTACTCCACGGGTGCAGAGAAGAATTGCTCCGCTGGCTTGAAAAGAACCAAATGAATGAGAACATTTCCGTATGGGAGCATAACTGCTTAAATCGTCTAGTTGAATACATAAAGAAACAAGCCGAACTGCGCCGTTGCGCATCTACGACTAGATCTTATGAGCATGATTTTAAGTCCTTCTATACTCAATACGATGAGCGACGTGGTAAAAGCCTGAGCAACACCTTCCCCATGCTCGCAGATTGGTATAACTCTCTGGAACTAATAGAGCCAGAGCAGTCGCCGACTCCGCCAACCGCCCCGAAGACTATACCATAAAATCCGGGGCTCTAAAAAGGCAAAGGGTACGGGCTCACCATCTGTTGCTCGAGAATCTGCCCAAGCACCGTGCCCAACCACAGCATTAAGAGTAACGACAACACCAAAAATAAAACTGTCAAAATCATCGCAAATAACACTTGTGGGAGCACAACTATCAGCAAGCTCCATCGCATTGACACATTATAAACCTCCGAAACCCCCACTACAGTTAAAGCAATCGTCACAATATAGGCCAGCAGTCCGCCAAAAATTGGAATTACGGAGAACCATAAACCAACGGCAGAGAAGCCAAGAATTTTCATCATGCTCTTATGCGAAACCCCACTGGAGTTCGGCACGAGCAATCGAGTAAACAAATATAGCAACCAAGCAGCGGCTAAAATATACCAAAGATGTACAAAGGGACTAGCCAGTACCCAGGCCGACCGCCCGAGGAACTGTTTGGCTAAAGCCGCCGATTCGATTGTTTCTCCTCCAAGCAACAAATGCTCAAACCAATTACGAAAAAACTCCTGGGCCGCTAACCCGGTCAACGACTGCATAACAAACACACAGAAAACTGCAATCCAAGCAGAAGCGAGACCAAAGGCTAGCGATTCCGTGACAGCCCAGCGGGAATATTCTTGGCGAAAAAAATCTCGTGGGTCCAAAAGGAGGTGACGGCAATAGGCGAAATAGGATCGAATCATTGATCCGCGCTCATACACCGTTATTGCTAAAGCTGACATTTTTGCCTCCCTATGCTGCCGTAATCAAACTTAAAAAAGACTTGGTCCATTTCTTCCCTAATTCTCTCACTTCCAAATCCTCTTCTCCATCCAATACAGCCCGAGCCTCCCCATCCATCCATATTTTTAACTCCCGCATCAGATTACTTTTTTCATCATAGAGCCGCACCTGCCACTGCGCCTTCTTCCGCCACGCCTTACCGGATGGTGAACTCATCCGATGAAACGATTCCACCACTGGTCGAGACAGTGGTGTCAATATCTCTGCTATCTCTTTCGCATTCGTAATACTCTTTACTAGTTTCTTAGCCCGCGTAATATCAATTTTATGCACTCCGTCTCTCTCACTTCGGCTTATGACCGCTCGTCGTCGGTATTCTTGAATGGGCTTTTGAAACCTCTCTAAGTCCTTCATACTAACTTTACCAATCCAAGTCAGCTCAGAAGATCTAACGAGCCAAAATCCTCGTTCAGCAGATTGATAAAACCGTAAAGAAAACTCCTGACCCTCTCCAGAAATCTCTAGCTCGAGCTGTGGCTTTCGCTTCAATTGACGCTCAAGCTGTGGACTGTGCTTTGCCCGGGAAGAAGCTCGCAAATTCCGCACAAACCGAAAGAGTCCATCGAGCATTGTATTATCCGCACTCACCCAGTCTCGGTCGCGACAACGCCAAGAAAACCCTTCTCCTTCAAAGCTCTTCTTCGGTTCACACTCATACCAATGTCCAATATTATCTGCCCGCCAACGCAAACGGCGCTTATTCGTTAGCCCCGTAGCTGACCCTGTAGCTGCCCCCGTAGTTAGCTCTGGCAAAAGTGCCTTAGTTTGCCAATGAAACGCATCCCTGTCGGCTGCTCGATAAAAATAGTGTGGGATTACTTCAACGAACTCCGGGGCAATACTGGTCCACATGTAATAATTGGAATCAATCGGTGTGGACCCTCCAAAAACTATCAGAACCGGTTCAGGCATATCTGTAAACTTAACCGTTATGCGCCGACCGTTTTGCTTATCTAATCGATAATTTTGTTTCAAACGCAGTTCTTCCGAAAATTTGACTCTTTTTTCCATTCGTTTCACATTTATAATGGAGCCAATCAGTGCGCCGATATAGGTTGCATCCCCCCCCAACCCTGGAACACTTTCGATTGCCCACCTTTGGTCTGAACCCGAGGAACAACCATTCTTTTGCATGCAACGAATACGAAGGTTTACCGTGGGTGCCATCCGTTTTTGACCCTGGCTCGGAACATTCAATTCAATCCAAGTAACGCGCTTTCCGACAAAGGGAAAAATCAATTTCTCTTTATTAGCTTGCTCTATTCGTTCGGGCTGCCATTTAATCGCATCATAGAAGACAAGCATGCCTAGTCCGAGAAAGACAAAAGATAGAATTAGAGAAGTCTTAAGATTCATTCAATCAGACGCTTCCTATTCATTAAAGCAAATAATTCCTACAAATTTTGTCGCTGCAACCATATCCACAACCCCGTCCCAAGAATGGAAATCGGCAAGGCAATAACGAGTGCTAGAAACACTATTCGCAACCAAAATTGATCTAGGGTTAATTGTGTATCCTTCATGGCCACTGGACGAATCGAAATAAAATCCTCTTGGCTAAGAATCCAGTTTACAGAGTTAAGCAGAAAATCTCGATTCTTCATCTTATGTAACCAAGCGTTGACAGCAAAAACGGAAGTCCCCGTGAGTACCAGTCGCAACCCTTGTCTGTCTTTCGGGTTTTCCACTGCTACGGCTAGGTCAAGCTCTCCACGATGATCACGGTTTTCATCAAAGCGAACCTTTCCAGATGCAATTTCCTTCCAAGAATCTTCAGCCCAGGCTGTAGGTGTAGTTTTCACTAATGGCGAAACACGCACCGTATCCAATTTTCTCCTGGAAGAAAAGAAGTACGTCGTTAACGGAAAATAGAAGTTTACAACTGTTCTACCCTTTAAAGCTGTGCGTGGAAAATCCCGTACAATGGCATGTAGGCTTGCACCAGCCACTCCTGGAATGACTTGCGCTTCTTGATTCACCATCTGACTGGAAGTATCAATAACAAGATTAGAGCCCACTTCAACACCCAGTTTTTTAAGCAAAGCCGCAAGTTGTTGGCTGCCACGACCAAGGCCTTGCTCCCGCATGGCTAGATCTAGAGCAATCAATGCTTTTCCACCACCCATAAAATAGTTTTCCAAAATCTCCAACTCGCCCTGAGTGAATTCTTTTTGTGGTCCAAAGATTGCCAACATAGATGTATCTTCTGGCACCTGATCGACTAACGCTAGGCGCAGCTCCTCAACAGCAAAACCTTCACGCATCAATTCGTCACGGGCGAATGTAATGGAAGTCGCCTCTTCCGGATTTATAAAGCTGCGCTCCCCATGCCCTTGAACAAAATATACTTTTTGTTCGATTTTTTTTAGGACTCGAATAATGCCATTTGTAATTCGCTCTTCAGACGCACCCTCAACTTTAACCCTCTTCTTTGAGCCATCCTCTAAAGACAAAATCAAGGTACCAACATTTTTAACACCGAACATTCTCGCACGAGCCGGAAACAAATTCGGGTCAATGACTTCATAATTCACATTCTTGGAAGTATGTTTATAGAGGTCTAGCAGGCGCTTAACTGCCTCTTGCACCTCCCCACGACGATCAAAATAATAGATCATCAAGGGGCCCTCTAACTGCTTCAGCACGTCCCGCGACTGTTGCGCCAATGAATTTAGTCCGGAACGGGAAATGTCCGCACGGTACCTATAATTCATCGAAAGATAATTCACAAAGGCGGCGATACCAATCACTAAAGCTGATACAAGCACTAGATTTGCTCCATAGCGAGTGCGTCTCTCCAATAGGAGTGCTTTGCGTAAAAAGGGCATTAACTATTCCCCCATTGATTTGCATCGAAGGTGGTATAGGCTCCAAAAACTCCCAACCCAACTAGCACTAAATAATAAATAACATCATTGGTATCGATTATTCCTCTAGCGAAGGAATTAAAATGGACAATAATTGAAGCTTGCTCTAAAACCTCCTTCCAAAAATACCCTGCGTGGTGGGCTCCCCAAGCGACGAGCCATAAAAAGAGGAGTGAGCCGAAGGTTGCTGCAGCAGCCACAATTTGATTTTCCGTACAGGCGGACCAGAATAAACCAATTGCTATATAAGCCGCCGCTACCAACAAAATACCCACATAGCAGCCAAGCAACACTCCTTTATCAACATTCGAGGCAAAGATTAGGGTTAGGGAACAAGCCGTAGTGCCTAAAATCATCAGAGAAACTAGCGCATAGGCTGCCAGAAATTTACCGACCACGATTTGTAGAGGGCTCACGGGTGCTGTCAATAGGAGCTCAGCTGTATGCTCCTTTCGCTCCTCCGCAAAGAGCCTCATCGTAATAAAAGGAATAATAAAAAGTAACACAACATTAATATTGCCAAACAAAGGGGAGACAATCAGGTTCGTTACGGTTGGCTTTGGCCCTTGACTCATACGCATAAAGGACTGCACCTGGCCTTGAAAATATCCAAGTAGATTAAAAAACATATAACCTATCAAAAACAAAAAAACTGCAATCACAATATAAGCGATTGGCGAGGCGAAATAAGAACGAAACTCCCGACGAGCAATCCAAAGAGCATCAAGCATGACTGACCTCCGACGCTTCATCTTGGTCAATCAACTTGACGAATGCATCCTCTAGACTCATTTCGAGTTCCCGTAACTCCAAAAGCTCAAAGCCCGAGGCAATCGAGCTTTTGGCAATTTCACTACGCATATCTTTCTCTTTGGAGGATTCAACATGCCAAAGTTGGATATTGGCCTCCGTCAAAAGGTCTTTTGGCAGCATTTCATCACTCTCTTGGCGTTCGACTAAATCGACACCTTGCAATACACCAATAGAATCACGGAAGCTATCATCATTGGAGCCTGCAGAACCGGTCACTCGCACAATCACGCGTACCTGCCGACGATTTTTAAGTTTGGCGGCCAGGCCAGAAATTGTGTCTTGGGCACGAATTTTTCCTGAATCAATCACGATTACACGGGAACAAAGTACCTGTACTTCTGACAAAATATGCGTTGAAAGAATGATCGTATGGTCCTGTCCAAGTTCACGAATTAAATCCCGAATCTCAATAATTTGTTTCGGATCAAGCCCAACAGTTGGCTCATCCAAAATTAAGACTGGCGGATTGTGTACAATCGCTTGTGCTAGTCCAACTCGCTGCCGATAACCTTTGGAGAGATTTCCAATGATACGACTTTGCACATCCAAAAGTCCACAGCGCTTTAATGCATATTGAATCGCTTCTTTCCGTGCCTGGCTTGGCACGTGTCGTAAGCCTGCCGCAAAGTCAATATAATCCGTGACAGTCATTTGCATATATACTGGGGGTTGCTCCGGAAGGTAACCAATCAATGCCTTAGCGGCAAGGGCATCTTCTCGCACATCAAATCCATCAATTTTTGCTGTCCCAGTGCTTGGGTAGATGAAACCAGAAAGAATCTTCATCGTGGTAGACTTACCTGCGCCGTTTGGGCCAAGAAACCCTAAGACCTCCCCTCGCTGGATCGAGAAGCTTAGGCCGTCTATGGCATAGCGACGTCCGTAGCGTTTTGTCAGCTCTTTAACTTCAATCACGGCCGCACTAATTGAATATTGTCTTCCCGGATCTTACTGACGAGATCTGTGAAGGCTTTCGCTCGATGTGAAATTTTGTTTTTCTCTGCACGGCTCATTTCAGCTAAAGTTCGACCATCACCTTCTCTCGGAATAAAGATTGGGTCATAGCCAAATCCCCCGTCGCCTCGTTCTTTTTTGGCGATCGTACCTGTTAAAATTCCTTCCGCAGTAACCTGTAGCCCTTCGACCATAAAGACTAAGGAACAAACAAAGCGCGCTTCGCGATCTTTTTCCGGTTTGCCCTTTAACTCTTCCATTATCTTATTGCGTAGAGCCTGGTCATGCGACTCACCCGACTTGGCTTTCGCATAGCGAGCAGAATTAATCCCTGGCTTGCCATCTAGACCTAAAATCTCCAATCCGGAATCATCGCTAAACGTGGGAACCTTAGCTGCACTGAAGGCTGCCATACACTTCAAACGAGCGTTATCCTCGTAAGAGGTATTAGAATCTGATTTTTCTACTCGACCTAAAATTCTCGCGTTGCGAACCCACTTTCGCAAAGGAACGACTTCTATATCCAATATCTGACCAAGTTCAGCGAACTCTTCCCACTTGCCTCGATTCTCGCTCGCAATCACTAGTTGCTTCACTGAACGCATAGCACCCCCCTTGGATAATTAATGAGCTAAAGTCCCCCATTCATCACTCCGACAACAATAATAATGGGAAAACCGGAGAAGACAAGGCGTAACTGCGAGGAAAAATTTTCAGTACATCGGGAAGATCCGTTATTTCAAATCTTTGAGCGTCGTCTCTACGAGTTTGAATATAACTCCCGCGATGCATTTATCGCAGGCGTAGTGAGCGAGTATTTAGAGTATCTAGCCAACGAAGAGCTCTGCGTTATGCTCAATAGGCACCAAGAGATAGTAAACCAAGCCGTGGCCGACGAAGTTTCAAGTATGCTAGTCCGCCGTATCTACGGTTGTCTAAAGGTGGAAGGTGTGGAGCAACGCGAAGAATTTGAAGCCGAGATAGTGAGCGAATTAGATCGCCCGCTAGATGATAGCCTAGATGATAGCCTAGATGATAGCCTAGATGATAGCCCAGTAGATCCTGAGGCGC
>JAALKR010000003.1:37458-93850 GCA_011087955.1 Oligoflexia bacterium | reverse complement strand
CTAGATGATAGCCTAGATGATAGCCTAGATGATAGCCCAGTAGATCCTGAGGCGCTTAAGCGCCGCCTCTTAAAATTAGCTTCCGAGTAATAATTCATATTGCAAATGATCACGCCATAAGTTAATCAGGGGGGGTAATGCTGCTAACTATCGTCCTTACTATTTCACTTTTATTTCCAGCTTTTACTGGCGCCTCCTTTTCAAATCCGCAAATTTTTGATGGTTTTCCTTATTCAGGCAAGCCATTTCACGCCGCCGTAACTGTTGCGGTTGCCCGCCTACCAGCAGACAAAAGGTTGAAAAGGTCACGCATAGTATTACTGCCAGAACGTGTAGACATGGAAGGCTTCGACAACGCGAGGGGAATGGCTTACAAATACGCGACGCAATCCAGTGCAGCAGACCTCGTATTTATCGTCCCTGGATTCGGTGCTAGTGGTACAGAAGCTGTCGTGGAACTACTCGCAAACATTTTCTACAAGGCCGGCTATAACGTCGCAACTCTTCCTAGCCCTCTATCCTTTAGCTTTACTCGTCATGTCAGTAAGTCCGCTACCATAGGAAACTTCACCATTGATGCAACCGAACTCTTTGGTGCAGCCAAGGCAATTAAGAGTGCACTTATTTCGAAGGGGGCAAGAGTTCGAAATATTCGTTTTATGGGCTATTCCTACGGAGGGCTTACGGTGGCTCATATGCATCGCTTGAATACGGATGGCAGCCTTATGGGCAATGTAGCGCGATACACGGCTGTTAATTCACCTATTGATATGAACTATGCCATGGACACACTCCAGTCCTATACCGAGATCATTGCCACACAGCCACCAAAATATTGGTCCCGCGTATACTCTTACGCCTTCGGTAAGTTTTATGAGAAGCTCCTTCAGCACGACCTTGACTCTGACTATTACAATGATTTGAATGGGGTGGAACGGCTAAAAGAAAGCAATATAAAATTCTTGATACAATACGGTTTCCGCGATTCTTTGAAGTGGCTTATCTTCGCTACTAACCAAATCAATCGTCTTGGGCTAATCCCGAGAGCAACCTATTGGCGCAGGAATCCGGCGTATATCGCGGCATCCAAGTGGACATTCAGTGACTATGTCGAAAAGCTCTTACCACTAGCCTTTCCGAACGACGCACGGAACCCGCGAATACTTCTTGCTAACCAAGGGCTGCTCCAAGCCCTCGACAACATCGACAACTCTGATTTTACAGCCTTGCATGCAAAAAATGATTTTCTTGTGACCGAAGGAGATCTTGCAGCTCTTAGGGCGATTCTAGAGCGCAGCGGAGGATCCATGGTCTTATTCGATGATAGTGGACATATGGGAGCATTTTGGTGGCCCGCCTGGCAAGCTGAACTTGTAAGAGAGACTACACGCTAGTGTAACTCGACTAATCACTACCGGTAATTCTTTCAAAGGCAAGGGAAGTTCCTAACCTTCTTTTTGCCCTATACGAAGCTTTTTGTCACAATGAAAGCATTAAGAAAGCCTAGGAAGGGCGATGCGGTTCGGCCATAGGATTTGGCCGGGCCTTATTTCTTTGAGCTCTTTGGACTCTTTGGAAGGTGGCTGCAGCTTAAATTCCTTAAGCTAAAAAAGCTTTTTACGACGAGAAGAGCTTAATATGCTTAGACCCTCTCTATATTTTGCGACCGTTCGGCGGGCAATATTTATATTCTGCTCCTTTAACAGCTGCACTAACCTCTGATCCGAAAATGGGCGCTTCGGGTCCTCCTTAGAAATCAGCTCTTTAATCTTTTGTTTCACAGACTCCGAGGACACGTCTCCGGCACCTGCAATCCCTGCAATACCACTATTAAAGAAATACTTTAGCTCAAAAGTGCCAACCGGTGTATGGGCGTATTTATTCGTCGTGACCCTGGATATAGTCGATTCATGCACACCAATATCATTAGCCACTTCCCGCAATACGAGTGGCTTTAAGGCATGTACACCTTGCTCAAAAAACTCCCGCTGGTATTTTACAATCGACTCCATCACACGAAAGATCGTCTTTTGGCGGTTATGAATCGACTTGATCAACCAAACTGCATTTCTTAGCTTTTCTTGTACATACTCTTTCGAGTTAACCCCTTTTTGCTTCGCTTCCGCGCGAGCCTGATGCAGAACTCGCTTATAGTACGATGAAACTCGAAGCCTCGGCATACCTTCTTCGTTCAACACAATGGAATAGTCGTCGCCGACCTTATATACGTAAATGTCTGGCGTAATATATTGCGTATCCGACATCGAAGCGTATTCTTTGCCTGGTTTTGGATTTAGCTCAAGCATCTGCTTTGTAACCGCATAGACCTCATCTAAAGAACGGCTCGTCGCCTTCGTGATTGCTTGATAATTACGGTTTTCTAAATCGACCAGGTGATGCGAAATAATCTCTATCAATAATTCTAGATTCTCGATCGACTCATGATCCTCTTTAGAACGTACTTCAAGTTGTGCAAGCAAGCATTCTTTTAAATCTCGCGCACAAACCCCTCCTGGATCCATTCTCTGCATCATCTTAAGAACTTCTTCTGCGTCCTCTAAATCGAATCCAATTTCCTTAACGATATCTTCCAAAGAGCCCGTAAAATAGCCATCTTCATTTAAATTGCCTAAAATGTGATCCGCCAACTCTCGCTCGTCCCCAGTCATATTAGACATGGACACTTGCCACTCTAAATGCGTTACTAAATCGGTGGAGTTGGAGACCATATTTTCAAAATTTGGCAACTCATCTGGAACTTCCCTAGTATTGGGCACCGGAGATGCAGATGTAAAACTCTCCACATATTCTTCCCAGTCAAATTCTGTTTTTCCTTCTACGATTTTATCGTCGCCAGAAGGTTGCATGGCTTCAGCGGCCGTCATGCCCTCGGCTTCTCGGTTTTCTAAGTTGGTAGTATCCGCTTCAGTTTGCGTAGAGGAAGACTCCACCTCTTCGAGCATAGGATTTTCGATTAACTCCGTATTGATCATTTCCTGCATCTCTTGGCGGCTCAACTGCAATAGTTTAATCGCCTGCTGCAGCTGCGGCGTCATCACCAAACGCTGGCTTAGCTTTAAACTTTGCTTAATCTCAAACGCCATAGAAACCTTATAATTCGAAGTTTTTCCCTAAATAATTATCTCGCGCTTTGGCACTCTTAGCAATGTCCGCTGGCAATCCTTTCTCCTCAATATTTCCGGATATAAGGATATAGGCATAATCACAAATCTTTAATGTTTCCCTTACGTTATGATCAGTAATCAGGACCCCCACCCCTCGATCTCGTAAAATTGAAATTAATCCTTGAATATCGCCGACAGCTATGGGGTCAATACCGGCAAAAGGTTCGTCGAGTAAGAGGAAGTCAGGCTTCAGCGCAAGAGCCCGTGCAATTTCCACTCGCCGACGTTCTCCCCCGGAAAGCAAAGCCCCGTAGGAGGACGATACGCGGGAGAGTGAGAACTCCTCTAGGAGCTCTTCTGCGCGTTGACGACAAACCTGTGGGGAAAACTCCTGAGCCTCGAGTACGGAGTAGATATTGTCATATACCGTGAGTTTACGAAAAACAGACGCTTCTTGCGGTAAATATCCAACCCCGAGTCTAGCCCTCTCATACATTGCTTTTCCGGTAATATCCTGATCCTCTAACTGGACGGAACCTTCATCTGGATTAAGTAAGCCAACTACCATATAGAAGCTCGTCGTCTTTCCAGCACCATTTGGGCCTAATAGTCCCACCACTTTTCCCTGCGGGACTTCAAAGCTCACTCCTCGAACTGCAACATGATTCTTAAAGGATTTCTTTAAGCCCGTGGCACGTAGTATCTTCACTTTGGTTTCAGTCATCGTAATATCCTCAGTATTTTTCGTGCTCAAAAATCACTCATCTAGAATGAGCTCTTTATCTGATTCACTCAGACCACTCTGTCCATATTTGGGAATACTTTTTCCATGTTTGGGAACATCCTTGGAGTCAGTCACGTCTGTGCCATTTCGAAATGCTGCGTTCGCTGATGTTACTTCCACGACACCTGAGGTACGATACAGAGTAAGCTTATCTCCGGTAATCGTATCTTTGCCATCATATATTGACGGAAATCCAGTCAGCACAACCGTGTCTGAGTCCGCAAAAAATTCTGCTAATTGGGAACGAGAGTAGCGATTATCCGTCTGCCGAATCACTACATTGCGAATCGCTTGCATATAATTTAAGCGATCATCTGTTTCTGGATTACGAAAATAATAGATGCTCGCCTCATCACTTGTTACTGTCATGTCCTTTTGAGCAATAAGCACATTCTTCTCAAAAATAATTTTATTTTCTTCTCGGTTTAGGTGGGAACGCTCCCCACGAATACGAGTATCACCATACCGAATATCCTTATACTTGGCTTTGGCGTTACCATTAAAATAAAGTATATTGGAATCCAAAGAAGCATTTGCAGAATCGCCTCGAATCCAAACTCCCTCATTTTCCGATTCGCCTTCAACGGGTACTTTAGACTCAAAAATTCGTTTAACTGCATCAAAAGTGGCTATATCGGTTTTCATTTTGAATCCATCTGGACTAACACTACGAACATCACCTTCCACTAAAAGCTTCTGTTCCTTCATGCTATAGGTCCCTGTATTTCCGAGAAGTCGCGTTTTCTGCCCTTTCCCATTGAAAAAGTAGGCATCAATCTCTTGCCCATAAAGCACTTTTTGCTTCATATGAAAGGTCGCACTTTTGGCAAATAACTCCATAGACTGACGAGAGTTTTTGACGGAAACATAACGCAACTTACGCACAACATAGTCAGGAACATCCATGAAAGCCTCATCGCTACCTTGCCGAACTATGCCCTGATCGAGTTCCACAGGCCACAAAAACCAAATTGAAATAACAACTAAAATCGCAGAAATATAGCGAATGACTCTAAAGAGGGTAAGTCCTAGCGTATATCTCTTTATATTCATTATAGGTCTTTCCATCATGAGCGTAGCGAATCATATCCGCAATCTCGCGAACCGCGCCGGCTCCACCTGGCTCCCTCGTGATATAGTCTACCACTGATTTTACCTCGTAGACAGCATGAGGAACCGTTGCGGCAAAACCAACTTTCTCCAGAACTGGAATATCAAATAGTTCGTCTCCGACAAAAGCGACTTGCTCATCACTAACTTTTTCGATCTCTTTAATGCGATTATAAGGAGCAACTTTGTTTTCATTGCCCAAATAAACATGAGGAATGTTTAAAATTTCTGCACGTTCCCGCACCGATTTGGAGTCACCACCAGAAATGATTCCGAGTACTAATCCAGCCTTCATTAATAGCTTTAACCCATAGCCATCTTTAACAGAAAAGGTACGTGTCCAGCCTGTGCCTTTAATATAGGTAACCGTACCGTCGGTCATTACACCGTCTACATCCAAGGCGAGAACCTTAATTTCAGCTAGCTTGGTATACATTTCTGCAGAAATCATTGCAACTCCTCTTCAATCGCTGCCTCTCCAGTCGTCGCCTCTCTAATTGCCTTGAGTGGCCGAAGTAAAGTTGCAGCATCTGCTAGAG
Source organism: Oligoflexia bacterium (assembly GCA_011087955.1). Taxonomy (GTDB): domain Bacteria; phylum Bdellovibrionota; class UBA1018; order CAIPTA01; family JAALKR01; genus JAALKR01. The sequence continues at coordinate 88,292 of JAALKR010000003.1, read as the reverse complement.
ACAAACAAGATGGCCCATCACATTTCGCTTTATCCGGATCGGGGTGGAATTCAAGAAAGACCCCGTCTGCTCCAGCAGCCACTGCTGCTTTTGCCAACACCGGCACTCCGGATCGACGACCTGCAGTAGCTGAGTTTTCACCAGCGTTTCCTTTCCCTATACCCGGTAATTGCACTGCATGTGTAGCGTCTATCGTTACCGGCACACCCAAATCACGCATTTCTTTGAAACCAAGAAAATCGACGACTAGATTATTATAGCCAAAACTTGTGCCTCGCTCGCAGAGCATGACAAGATTTTTTCCAGCGGATACTTCTTTGACTTTATCGACGATATTTTTGCAATCCCAGGGCGCAAGAAACTGCCCCTTCTTGATATGCAAAAGCCCTTTTTGCTCTAATACAGCTTCCGTCGCCGCTACGATCAAATCCGTTTGTCGACAAAGAAAAGCTGGAATCTGAACGATCTCCGCCACAGCGGCCGCTCGTTCTGCCTGTTCCGGTTCATGGATATCCGTAATGACCGGTAAATCTAATTCCGATTTCACTTTCTCCAAAATAGCTAAGCCCTTATCAATACCAGGGCCACGAAAAGACTCAATCGAGGACCGGTTCGCTTTATCAAAACTTGCTTTAAAGACATAGCTAAAACCAAGCTCTTGGGAAATACTTTTAAGCTCGGCGGCGACCTCCAAAGCAAGTGATTCGTCCTCCAAAACATTCAAGCCCATAATTGCCAATAAAGGAAAATTGTTTCCGATTGAAATGGAGCGAGTCTCTAGCGTCAAGATCGACATCTTATTTCGCTCCCTTGCGATACTCTAGTGCCGCCCCCACAAAAGATTTAAAGAGTGGATGCGGAGCTAAGGGCTTGGACTTAAATTCCGGATGGAACTGACAAGCCATAAAATATGGATGTTCTTTGAGTTCAATCATCTCCACCAGGTCTTTTCCGTTGGCGGAGACCCGTTCTTCGCGGCAAAAACCGGAGAGCACTAAGCCATGTGCTGCAAGCTCGTTGCGAAATTTATTCGAAACTTCAAATCGATGTCGGTGGCGCTCGCGAATCATCTTTTTGTTATAGGCAGAAAAGGCTTTCGTGCCTTCGACAATATTGCAATCATAGCTACCTAAGCGCATAGTGCCACCCATACCTTTAATATTTTTTTGTTTATCCATGATATCAACCACTAGATGACCTGAAGATTCTGAAAACTCTGCAGAACTTGCATCCTGCCAGTTCACAACATTGCGTGCATATTCCACAACCGCAATTTGCATTCCTAGACAAATACCGAAATAAGGGCGTCTCTTCTCACGAGCATATTTTGCCGCTGCAATTTTGCCTTCAATACCGCGCTCTCCAAAACCACCAGGGATTAAAATTCCATCCATGCCATCTAGAGCATCACTTACGGCGGAATCACTATGCTCTAAATTTTCTGCATCAATATGCTCAATATTCACTCGTGTATCGTGAAAAATTCCCCCATGCACTAAGGCTTCATTCAAACTCTTATATGATTCCTTAAGATCTACATATTTCCCAACTATACCAATATGCAACTCATACTTCGGTTGTTTAATTTTATTGACCATCTTAGACCAGGCGCTCATATTAGGCTTAGACGTCCACATATTTAAACGTTCAACGATTTTTTCGTCGAGGCCTTCTTTTTGTAAACATATTGGCACTTCATAAATGCTTCTTACATCCACGGCAGAAAATACTTCGTCCTTCTGCAGGTTACAGAAAAGACCAATCTTGCTCTTAATTTCGTCATCCAATGCTTGCTTGGATCGACATAGTAAAATATCCACATCGATACCGTCTGAACGGAGTGCTCTCACAGAGTGTTGCGTTGGCTTTGTCTTTAATTCGCCCGCAACTTCGATATAAGGAACAAGAGTCAAATGCACATACAAGACGTTCTCACGGCCTAAGTCGTAGCGCATTTGACGAATGGCCTCGATAAAAGGCAAAGACTCAATATCACCAACTGTACCTCCAACTTCCACAATCGCCACGTCCGCACCCTCAGCTGCCGATTTAATATGCGCTTTGATCTGATCCGTAACATGCGGAATCACTTGGACGGTTTGCCCTAAGTACTTTCCTTCCCTCTCGTTGGAGATCACACGGTCATAGATCTGACCCGTTGTAAAATTGTTTTTACGAGACAGGTTTACATTCGTAAATCGCTCATAGTGACCAAGATCAAGGTCTGTTTCTGCACCATCCTCTAGTACAAATACTTCTCCATGTTGTGTTGGGTTCATCGTACCTGGATCAACGTTAATATAGGGGTCCATCTTAATTAAGGTTACTGTGATTCCACGACTTTCCAACAAAGTACCGATCGACGCTGCAGCTAACCCCTTCCCCAAGGAAGAAATTACTCCGCCCGTAACAAAAATATATTTTTGTTGCCTAGCCATGATTAACCCTCATCTTAGTAGTGCTCTTTAGCAAATTGCTTTGCCCGCTCCAATTCTTCTGGGGTGTTAATACCAAAAGCTTCACTCGCCACACGCGCCACATGAACTGGCTCCCCATATTGCAGGACTCGAAGTTGTTCTAGGGATTCAGTGGTTTCCAGAAAGCTTGGCTTTAGCGAAACAAATTTTAGCAAAAATTCTCGATCGTAGGAATACAAACCTAAGTGCCTACCGACGTTTGCTGCGCGCAACAAGTTTTCTTCCTTAGACGCGCCAGTCAATCCTTCATTCCGTAAATAGGGGATGGCCGCACGTGAAAAGTATAAAGCCACACCGTTATCATCGTAGACACACTTCACCTGAGCTGGATCTCTAAATTCCGCTACGGAATGGAAATCCGTTACACAGGTACCCATGCGAGTCTTGCCCGACAAGACAAGCTGGGCAGCCATAGCAATGGCCTGTGGCTCCATAAAAGGTTCATCCCCTTGCAAATTAACAATTACTTTCTCGTCGATCTTAGCTACCACTCGAGCGACCCGGTCAGTGCCAGATGGACAATCTTCCGTAACCAACTCTGCCTCATAGCCACCCTCACGCACGACTTGCGCAATCTCTTCTGAGTCAGTGGCTACAATAATTCGGCCAATACCTTCAGCCTCGCGTGCACGATCACAGACATGCAACACCATAGGGCGATTGTTGAAGGCAATTAGGGCTTTGTTTGGTAAACGAGTTGATCCGAGACGTGCCGGTATGACGGCAGCAGCAGTTTGCATCCGAATACTGTACCCGTTTTTTTTGCACAATTCAACCGCGATAATTGATGAAAGGCAAAACCAATAGACGATGCAAATAAAGCCATCGCGATTCGCGAAATTCTTGCATCCCTATTTGCATATCTGTATGTCCATCCCTTGGTTGCGCTCTATAAGTACCAAAGATGCGATCCCACCAGGGCATATTAAAGCCAAAATTGGAATTGCTTTCATCTATATGCACGGAGTGATGCACTCGGTGCATATCAGGTGTCACGACAAAAAGTCGCAATATGCAATCAAGTCCCTGTGGCAGCCTAATATTCCCGTGATTAAACATTGCCGTGCCATTTAGCAAGACTTCAAAAATCAAAATAGCTAATGGGCCAATCCCCAATACGTAAATAACAGAAAGCTTAATACTAAAAGATAGGAGTATTTCTATTGGATGGAATCGAATTCCAGTGGTGACATCAAAATCAGTATCTGCATGATGCATGCGATGTAAGCGCCAAAACAACGGCACATGATGGAACATCACATGTTGCAAATAAATCGCCATATCTAAGAGTAAAATAGCTAGGATCGTAGCTAGAACATACGGGATAGAAAGTGTATTGAATAGCCCCCAAGAATTTTCTTCCACTATCCTGGCAAATTCAAGCGCCGAAGCTGTCATCAACAGTCGCAGCAAAAAGGTGCTAATTGCAGATATGCCTATATTACTCGTCCAACGCACCAATTTTGATTGTGTCAAATTTCGTCGAGGAGCCAAGCATTCCCAGGCAGCTACTATAAGCAAAATACCTATAAAAAGGCTCAGGCGAAAAGTACTTTCAATGGCCTGGAGTTCATCAATACTCACGCGTTAGTAACCCATACACTTTAAAACGTTGTTCGTGGCCCAAGAGGCATATTTGTCGCGTCAACTGTAGTCTCCCAACGACCCTTCCACTCTTTGAGGCGAATTTGTGGTTTCCGATCTGGTGCGGTCTGCTCGATGAGAGCATAGGTCAAGAAATACTGCAGCCCGAAATCACCAACGTCAAGCGAAGTGAACTCATTCCAGGAACCAATATTAAAATATTCCTTACCCCCACTCCACTGTTTGTATTTCAAAACATGCGTGTGGCCAAAGATTACAGTATGGAGCTGCGGGTTCCGACGCATCACGCTCCAAGCCGCACGCAAGAGAGAAGAATAAAAAGTTATGCTTTTCAAGCGCGACCAAGTTAGGCGAAAGTCGAGCATTGGGTGGCGGTCTTGCAAGAGCGCTAAGCGTAAGAAACTCATCGCCATATAGATACCCCCGCGAATCGCAAATATCGAATCATGAATTAATACCCAACGCATATAGCTTGTAAACGGCTTCACTTTATCGACAAAAGGCCTCTCTTTTTTCAAGCGCGGCAGATATGCCGCAACAAAGTAGGAGGCCCAGGGTAAATTCAGGATCGGCTCTGGATAGGAAGGATCTTCAATCAAATAATTCTTCAAGTCACAACGATTAATAGACTCATACATATGTCCATGCTCAATGCGAATGCCAGCAAAATCATAGTGAGAATCATAGAAGCGCAGGTCAGGGCCAATGCAATCAATCAGAATCCGTCTAGCTGAGCGAAACAAGAGCGCTTGGTCATGATTGCCAATCACATAAGCAATGGAGTGATTCGATTTTGTGGCGAAGGCCTGAAGCGCATCAAAAACTTCTGGGTGCCCGGTAATTATTGCACGTACCATATAGGCCGTCATCTTCTCAGTGATCATATAGCTATGGGCGCCGAGATAGTCGGTTTGCAAGAGGTTTAGGAAGTCGCCATTTATGATCAATTCCACATCGGCTTCTGCGTAATCTCCTGAAGAATAGTACTCCAAGAATTCTACGAACTTCACATCAAAGTGAAAATCTTCCAAAATATTTGGTGTACCGTCTTTAAGAAAGCGTCCCTTGCCAATGTGAAAATCACTAACAACGACTTTCGTTTTTTTATCTTTTGGTTTCTGTGAAAATTCCTTCGAGGGTTTCTCAGCAATCATGGCGCTACCCCTGCAATTCGTTGAGTGCGGATACTACTCTATTGCGCTCTCCATCCTTTACTTTGTATAGCGCTTCATCGGCCGCATTGAGAATCTCATCACGGGTCGTAGCATGGTCTGGATAGGAAGCAACACCAACACTCGTCGTGATACGAATATTTAAACTCTCCTTGGCTAGAAATCGTTTTTTCTCCAGTTGAATCCGAAGTCGTTCTGCCACATTAAGCGCACTCTGAAGCGCTGTATGCGAAAGAACACATATAAATTCATCTCCACCAAAACGGAATGTAATATCAGACTCCCGAAGAGTTTTACAAATTTCTTCACCAACTTCATATAAGATTCGTGAGCCAATTAAGTGGCCATAAGAATCATTAATTTGTTTGAAATGATCTAAATCAAGAAACAAAACCGAAAATGAGGTCTGGTTGCGCTTGGCTAAAGCAAACTCTCTCTCCAAAACCGTTTCCAAATAACGCTGGTTATAGAGCCCAGTTACATCATCCGTATAGCTTAAACCTCTCAGTTCAGTAATTTTATCATATTTTTCATTAAAAAATTCGATCGATTCATACAGCGATTCTAATTCAAATTTTTCGAGTGCGTTCTCCGCAGCGACCCCAGTTAAATCGATTATTTCAGGCACCGATAAAGGTATATATAAAGTCAATCGACCGCTACGAAAGCGATAGAACTCTCCTTTTTCAAAACGTATTCCTGAATGTTTGGCGTCTAATACAGTAAATGTTTCGGGAAATAATCGATGGCGTAGAAATGCTTGTACGGACTGAGAAACAGCACCAGGCTCCTTGGATCCAGCGCATTCCGTCAAAAATCGAACCATCAACTCATAACGGTTTCTCAGCGCCTCAACTGTTTCATTTTCTTTTTTCATCTACGTATCGCTCAAACCAATTCTTTATCAGATAGGTTAAACCTTATCCGCCCATCGCTTCACCCATGCCATCATCCGGGTTTTCTCCATCTGAAACATCAACATTGTCGACGTCGCTGACATTGAACACTTGTGTAGAGGCTTCAGCCTCTTCCAACTCTTCACCGCTTAGTTCTTCAACTTTCTTCTGTAAAAGTTCCTCTACTGCCGTGGCACCCGCGGATTCTGTAGCACTAGAATCTGCAGATTCTGCAACATCAATTCCAACATCTTCTGTTACTACGCCTTCGTCTGAGGCTTGGACACCATCTGTATCCACGTCGTCTGGCGTTGCTACGCCTTCGGCCGATGCTTGGATACTCTCTGTTCCGTCATCTGCACCCTCGAGTGCCCCGCCAATAATTGGCTCCAGCTCCTCATTTTTTTTGTCTGATTTGTCTGATTTTTTATCTTCTTCAAGCACTCCGAACGCAACTTGCAAAGTTTTTGCTACACGGGAAATTTTATCCACATACTTATCCGCATTATTCTCTGCTTGTACTTTTCTGTCTTGGATTAAGTCTAAGTCATACTCCATAGCGTCGATTTTGCGCTTTAGATCCAATACCTGCTTATCACGCTCACGAACTAGTGTCTCCGAATCACGCTTGATCAATTCCAAACGAGTTTCTAACTCTTTTTCCCGCGATTGAATCTTTCGAATATCTCGACGAACACGATCCTTTAGCACTGAGTACTTGTCTTTAGACTCCTTTAACTCGGATTCCAAATACCGCACCCGATCTATCAGAGTGTCTTTTTCAAATTCCGCCTGATCCTTCGCTTCCACTAAATCTCGTTCACGTTCCGAGCCTTCCTTGTTAAGACGCTCAACTTCTTTCGACTTATCCGCCCTAACATGCTCTAGCTCGCGTACCTTCTTCTGGAAGACTTGAATATTGGCTTCCAGCTTTTCATGCATCTTAAGTAAGTTTTGTTTTTCGTGCAGCACAGAGGAAAGCTCTTCTTCCCGCATATGTAAATATTTGCGCAGTACTTGCACATCCGCGTCCTCAACCGGAGCAGCTGAGCCTGACGATTCTGGGGCTTCGGATTGTTCACGAGAAGCAGTGGTGTCGGTCAAAACTAGATCATCAAAGGTCGGGGTTGGAGCAGAGGCCGGGATTGAATCAAAGGTCAGAGCCGAATCAGTTAAATCTTCACGAGAGATTTCCTTGAGAGAGCGAATCACATCCAGAAATCCATCAACCGGCATGGGCAATCTCGCATAATTATAAGCTGCGCCTGGGGATAAAGAATGATCTTTGAAGTCTTGCTTTTGCCAAATGGCCGAAACAAGAATGGAAGGAATTTTTTCCCAAACCGAGTGGCTCTTTACTTCACTCAAAAACTCAAGAGCACCTTCGGTTTCAGCACCTGCAACTATTACATCAAAACATTCACCGTCATGGAGCAACTGGCGTGCGCTATCAGCATCGCTAACGCAAACAAATTGGATCAAATTTTGTTCCAGATATTCCCAGCCATCTGCCTGCTTCCACGGCATAGGGGACATATCCATCCAGAGAATGCGCATCCTGTGCTCCCTAGGGGCAATCTTTACCCAAGCCTACTAGTTTGAATTTTACGGTATACGCGGAGCACTGTCAAAAAGGCTAATCCTTCTATGTCCCTTTAGGGTATGATTAGGGTATGAACGTAAAGTTATCCGAGCATCTCACACTGGTACTAATGCGCGCTAACGGAGCTCCTCGCACATTTAATTTGCCGGTGCCTCGCTTAAAACGGAATATTACCCTGGTGGCAGGTATTTTTGCTTTACTCCTGATCTGTTCACTTGTTTTTTCGTCGCTCTATATCTACGACAACTATATCACTGACAAGCCTCCAATTTTGACGAACACCGATGCGGAAAAACTCCAAAGCATTAACCTATTGATGACGGAAATCTCCAAGCTACAAACTAATCTATCGAACAAAAAAGATTTAACTAAATTCCCTGCAAATGCTTCCGACTTTAAGTACCCATTGCAATTGCTCGGACCACTATCTGTGCGTGCCGATAGTTCCCCGATAAATATTGAAGAGCCGAAAGTCATTCGTAATGAGGATTCGAAGAACGTACGCCTGCAATTCAATATCATCAATAAACTTCCGAATCAGAAAAAAGTACGTGGCTATATCATTGTGCTGGCCAAGACTCCAAATGGTATAAAAATTTATCCAGAAGGTGCTTTCTCCCCGAACGATAATATTTTACTGACCTATAACAATGGCGAGACATTTGGGATTTCGCGTTTTCGTTCCTCAGAGGCCTCCTTTAAAAATATTAAAAGTGATTTAAAGAATATCGGCTTTCAGATTTTACTTTTTTCTTATTCTGGCGAAGTCTTAGCCTCGCTACATATTCCGGGCACGACAATTTAGTTTTTGGAGGTTCAATGACTTACGTACAAAACCCAAATTTGGAGATTGAATCAGAACTAACTTTGATCGGGCAAGGCACACGCCTAAGGGGTGAATTTGTTTTTGATCGATTCACGCGCATTCATGGAGACGTGGACGGCAGAGTGCATGGCTTAGATGAGTCCTTGATTGTCGTTGGTGAGACAGCAAGCATCCACGGCGAAGTGCATTGCGATGAAATCATTATCGATGGCTTTGTTCATGGCGATATTCACGCCCGCAATAAGATTACAGTGGCCGAGAGCGGCACTCTAATTGGGGACGCCTATAGCCCTAAGTTTGTCATGAAATTTGGTGCCCATTTTGAGGGCAAGGCCAACACTACGAGTGCAAACACTAATCCGAAAGAGAAGAAGGATAAGCAGAGGAAGCCTAGTGAGGTCAAAACCATCGAAGGCCCTGGCGCACAGGTGCAGCCCCCTGCCTAACATGGTCATCACGATCCTGGGCTGTGGTACTTCTATTGGGGTACCAATGATTGGTCGTGAGATGCCTCATCATAAGGACCCGAAGAACCGTCGTCTACGTGCCTCAATTCTAATAGAGCCCTTTGGCCGTGGCGAGGGCTCTATCCTGATCGATACTTCGCCAGATTTACGCCAGCAAGCCCTGACGTATTTTCATAAAAAGAAAACACGGCTAGATGCGGTCCTCATTACCCACGAGCACGCCGATCACTTGCATGGTATCGACGATATTCGTCCCTTTAATTTCCTCCAGCGCTATCAGATCCCCTTTTATGGGGAAAAGCGCGTAATGGATACTATTCACTCACGCTTCCACTATATTTTCTATCCAACACAAATTGGCGGGGGGCTTCCCCAGTTGAGCCTCAATCCAGTTGGAAAACGTACATTCCGTCTGAAAGAGGCCCATGACCCAAAACTCCATAAAGTTGAGGTGACGCCACTTCCCTGTGAGCATGGCAAGATTACTTGTTATGGGTACCGGATCGGCTCACTTGCCTATATTACAGATATTTCGCGTATTCCCGAGGAGACAATGCGGAGGCTAAAGGACCTGGACGTCTTAATCCTCGATTGTTTGCGACCGAAACCCCACCCTACGCATATCAACGTGGAGCAAGCAATTGATTATGCACAACAAATTAAGGCAAAAAAAATAATTTTTACCCACATGAATCAAGAAATCGAGTATGACAGTTTTCGGAAGTCACTACCACCGCGGATGGTCCCTGCCTTCGATGGCATGCGATTTAATTTGCCGTGTCCGGTAGCGCAAGATTAGCACAAAATGGGCGCAAAATGAGCGTGAAGCTAGGAGGGGCGAAATGATTATCGGTGTACCAAAGGAAATTAAGGACAAAGAGAATCGTGTAGGCTTAGTGCCTGGTGGAGTTATGGCGCTTGTAAAGCATGGACATAAGGTCTATGTGGAAACAAAAGCGGGAGCTGGTATTGGCATTAGCGATAAAGACTATGAAGATGCCGGCGGAATGATCCTTAAGACTGCCGATGAAGTTTTTGAAAAAGCGGAAATGATTGTTAAAGTGAAGGAACCAATCCGCGCTGACTTAGATCGCCTCCACGACGGTCAGATTCTCTACACTTACTTACACTTAGCTCCGGAACTGGAACTAACAAAAGAGCTTATGGAAAAAAACGTAACAGCTATCGCCTATGAAACCATTCAGTTGGAGGATGGGTCGCTTCCGCTTCTAGTGCCAATGTCTGAAGTGGCTGGCCGAATGGCGACTCAAGTAGGCGCACGCTATCTACAGAAAGACCAAGGCGGCAAAGGTGTACTGCTTTCGGGCGTACCTGGCGTTCCTCGTGCGCGCGTGACAATTATTGGTGCCGGCACGGCAGGGACTAACGCTGCACAAATTGCTCGTGGAATGGGTGCCGAGGTCACAATGCTCGACGTGAATATGAACCGCTTGCAATACCTAGATGATATTTGGGGCAACTCTGTGAACACAGTTTATTCCAACCCGGTAAATCTTTACGATGCAGTTGCCAATTGTGACCTATTGATTGGAACAGTTCTGCTTCCTGGCGCAAAAGCTCCAAAGCTGGTGACTCGTGAAATGGTTAAAGCAATGGGTGAGGGCTCTGTTGCAGTTGATGTAGCGATCGACCAAGGTGGTTGCTTTGAAACGTCTCGCCCAACCTCTCACTCCGATCCAATTTATACGGAAGAGAATATTACACATTACTGTGTGACAAATATGCCCGGCGCAGTTGCTCGCACTTCAACCTTTGCACTCACGAACCGCACGCTGGCCCATGCGGTGAAACTTGCAACTCTTGGCTTTAAAGAAGCTGTGAAGAGCGACAAGGCTTTGTACCACGGCGTGAACGTGTATAATGGAAAAGTGGCCTATAAGCCGGTTGCAGATGATCTGGGCTTACCGTATGAGGCTGTAAAGCTCTAAGGCGGCCAAAGACGAATCACTTCTGCTGCGCTATGGGGAGAGTTCTCATGTTTGAGCTATAATGACGCGCAGAAGGGATTCATAACGTGAGACTGAGACCAACAATAATCATGGGGCATAGCCTCCCCGTCTTTCTTTTGATTCTACTCAACGTGTTCGCCACTACAGGTGTACTTGGCTACGTCTACTACATGAAAAAAGTCTATAAGAGTCCGACCGTGAAAGAGCTTGAAGAACGAAAAAAAATCCAGGCAATGGCTAAAGCGGAACGAAATGCATTTCTAGCAGCTGATGGACGAGTGCGGATCTTGCGTCTTCCAGAAATGAATGTGAACTTACGCACACAAGTTGGGGGGAAAAACCATTACGCATCTTTTGCCGTAGCATTGGAATGTAACAATAAAGCCTGTATAGCGGAGCTGAAATTTTTTCGAGCCAAGATTGAAGACAAAATTCAAAGCCTGGTTGGCACACGTTCCTTTAATGAACTTTCTATGGGGCAGGCCATCTACCGTTTAAAACATGACATCACACAAAAGGTGAATGGGATTATTCGTGAGGGAACAGTCAACGATACCTTCTTTTATAACTACCTAGTACAGTAATCCTGTACACGCAGCAGTCCCGTATTCTGTATAGTAGTCTCATACAGCGGTTTAGAGTTTAGATTATTAGTGCTCAAAAAATCGCTGCGTTTGTTCTTCGAGTTCAAACTCTTCAAATGAAGCCGGATCCTTGCGCTCGACTGTAGGTAGATTGCGGCCAACATGAATCGGATTATCATTAGCCATAATATCCCCCACGTTCACCACCTCAGAGCGATCGGCACAATCTTCCAGTGAACTTAAGTATTTTTGAAGCTCCGCGTCGTCCAATTTTTTATTTAGCCGCTTGCGACCCAAAACGCGAGCATCGAATTCTTTATCGCGCAAACATTCATCAAAAGTGATGGAATCCTCATATTTTTCAGACATGGCAATCTCCCAGGAGGTCCGAAACTACCAGAGCTGTCCGCTCGGGTCAATAAATCAATGCCAAGTCGTCGGCTTGTCCGATTCCCCGTCCTCGTCTTCGACAAGCCGCAAGTGGGTAGCCGCCTGGATTCGACGCTGCCGACCCAAGGACTCGCGCTCCCGGCCTAACAGCTCACGCTCCCGCCGACGAAAATAGGTCAAGGAAACAAGGACCCCAAGGCCGACAAGCATTCCACCCAAATGAGCCGTATGCGCCACGCCACCGCCGGAATAGAAAACCGTTGTCACCAGCACAATCCCGCCCAGAATAGCCACGAAATACTTCGCCTTCATCGGAAAGATCATAAAGAAATAGAGGGTTCGCTCCCCAAACAAAATACCGTAGGCAAGCAACATTCCATAAATCGCACCCGAAGCCCCCACCACTGGAACATTCGGGTTCGAAGAACCCACCCCTGCCGCAGTAAAAAGTCCGTAGGTAATGGCTGCGCCGACCGAGCAAAAGAAAAAATAGGTTAGAAAGAACCGAGGTCCCCAAATATGCTCCAGCTCTGAGCCTATGCTCCAAAGAATCAGCATGTTAAAGAGGATATGGAGGATATCTCCATGCAAAAATGCATAGGTGAAAAGCTGCCAAACCCAACCAAAAAGCAGGGCCTTCGGCACAAACCCTAAATAGAGGCTCAACGGAAGCCCAAAGAACTGCTGCGTTGTAAGCTGAATCAGGAAAACCACCACGCAGGTCAAAAGCAAAGTCTTCACAACTGGACCCATATGAGGCATTTGAAATTGGAGAGCCTGTGGTGGGTAGTGTCGCATTTAAATTTCGCCCCTGCTTTATCCCTTTATCACTCTCTTATTCTGTCGGAAACTTCCATGACTGTCGAATTCTTCTATAGATTTCTGCCCTGGGGTAGGGAATTTTTTCAATAGTCCGGCTACAAAGAAACCAAGCTAAGCCACTGAAATTAAAAGATTCCTGGATCGTCTATTTTGCTGGTGAAATTTTGGCGCGCAGCATGCATACGCAGCATACAAATAAGCGAGAAAACAATGCGTCGGTAATAATACGCTGGCAGCAGTTTGAGCATCTGTTGAAGTTGAACGTTAGTTAGTGAAGAAGTTGGAGTAAATAAAGTGGAGCGCAGAAATTCTAGACGTCTATCAATCCATGATCTCTTCGTGGAAGAGAAAAATGGTGACTATCTCTACACCCTAAAAACAGAGAATCTCTCAGAGGAAGGAGTTTTCCTTATAGGGAAATTTGTGACGAAAAACCAAGACTACGTGTCTTACCTGAAGTTCCGCCTCCCTAACCAGGACTATCCTTTAAGTATATCTGCATTAATGGTTCGCGAACGTGGTATAAAGCAGGGCCAAGGCGTTGCTTATCATTTCGTCTCTATGGATGAGCCTACGCGCATGAGTTTGAAGCGATACTTAGTAGAGCAAGAAATCGCATAGTATATAACTCAGCTGAAATAGGCCCGCGCCTTTCCATAAATATTTTCAGTGGTGAACCCGAAATGCTCGAAGAGCTTTCCATTCGGAGCAGACTCACCAAAGCTATTCATCCCGACAATCACGCCATCATCCCCAGCAAATCCGCGCCAGTATCCCGCAATACCTGCTTCCACCACAACTCGTTTCTTAACTGATTTCGGCCAAACCAAATTTTGATACGCCTCTGGCTGAACACAGAATACTTCCACGCATGGCATGGACACAACCTGCACCGAACGACCTTCACCTTCCAATTTTTTCGCCGCCTCTAACGTGATGGCCACTTCGGATCCCGTTGCTAAGAATAGAACCTCCAGGCTAGCACCTTCCGTTTTATGCAAAATATAAGCGCCGCGCTCGATTTCGCCAAGCTGTTGTTCCGTTCGTTCCATCGTCGGGACACCCTGGCGAGTCAGTAGCAAAGAACTGGGACCGTCTGTCCTTTCTATTGCCGCTTTCCATGCAGCCGCCGTTTCTACCGTATCGCATGGACGCCACGTCGCCATATTTGGAGTCAGGCGCAGGGCCGCCGCTTGCTCCACCGCTTGGTGAGTCGGGCCATCCTCCCCAAGGCCGATCGAATCGTGACTATAAACGAAGATACTCGGCACTTTCATCAAGGAAGCCATGCGAACTGCATTGCGTGCGTATTCCATAAACATTAAGAACGTTCCGGCAAATGGTCGAAAACCTCCATGAATCATCATTCCATTCATCAGAGCCGACATCGCAAATTCCCGTACGCCATAGTGAATATAATTTCCGGTCGGGCTCTCCTTGGAATAGGGCTTAGCAGCCCCCCACTTAGTCGAATTCGATCCAGATAAATCTGCCGAGCCACCAACAAGCTCTGGCATCACTTCGGCCATCGCCGCAATCGCTTGCTTCGAAGCCGCACGAGTCGCAGTCTTTTCCTTCTTTTCTTGTTGCCCCTTAATGAACGCATTCATTGTCGCTTCCCAATTATCTGGGAGCGTGCAAGTCAGGCGACGTTTAATCTCTTTTGCTTCCTTCGGATATTTCTCCGAATATTTGGTAAAAATCTCGCTCCAAGAACGTTCATCTGCTGTCCCGCGCTCCCTCGCGTCCCATGCTTCCATCACATCACTTGGGATCTCAAACGGGGGGTGAGTCCAGCCGAGGGCCTCTCGGGTTGCTGCGATTTCTTCATCGCCGAGCGGAGCGCCATGAGAGTCAGCCGAGCCCGCCTTATTCGGTGAGCCGTAGCCAATAATCGTTTTACATTGAATCAGAGTTGGTCGGCTCAGATCGGTCTTACCGTCGTCAATCGCTTTATGAATCGCATCAAAATCATGGCCATCCACATTAGCTATTACCTGCCAGCCATAGGCTTCAAAACGTTTTGCGGAATCATCCGTAAACCAGCCGGCCACTTCCCCATCAATGGAAATCGAATTGTCGTCATAGAAGACGATCAATTTGCCGAGGCCCATAGTCCCAGCCAAAGAACAAGCCTCATGCGAAATGCCTTCCATCAAGCAGCCATCGCCAACAAAGACATAGGTGAAATGATCAAAAATCTCCAAATTATCGCGATTAAATTCTGCGGCTAGCTTCTTTTCCGCAAGCGCCATCCCAACCCCATTTGCAAGCCCCTGACCTAGAGGCCCCGTCGTTGTTTCCACACCTGGAGTCACACCAATTTCCGGGTGCCCGGGAGTTTTGGAATGTAGCTGACGAAAATTGCGAATCTCCTGCATCAGTAAATCATAACCACTCAAGTGAAGTAGTGAATATAAAAGCATGGACCCATGTCCGTTGGAAAGGATGAATCGATCGCGGTTGATCCAACTTGGATTCCCTGGATTATGTTTCAAATAATTATTCCAGAGCACTTCAGCAATATCGGCCATCCCCATCGGTGCGCCTGGGTGTCCAGACTTGGCTTTCTGTACTGCATCCATACTCAGGACTCGAATGGCATTGGATAAAGTGCGCCGTTCCAGACTCATAGGGGCTCTCCTTTGGAAATTGCTTGCCCTAGTTCTAGCCCAGGCTACTAATGGTCTCAAGTCGTTTTCTCGACTTCTCTTTTATGGCAGAATAGCGAGATGATTCTCGCAATTGAAAAGACCAAAGCACTACTAAAATCAGCCCTCTCTGAAGGACAGGGCTCTGGATTTGCCCTCGCTATTTTTCGCAAAAATGCGCAGGAGTTCTCCTACACAGGCTATCACTACCGCAGTGGTGAGAAGGTTTCCACAATGGACCTACCCAATGCGGAACCGGACCCTGTCGGGCCACAATCCATTTTTGACCTAGCCTCGTTGACTAAGATTCTGGTGACCACACCACTTCTGATGGAAACCAAAAGAGCAGGACTTCTCGACTGGTCCGATCCGGTTGAGAAATTTGTTCCCGAGCTTGATAAATCAGGTATTTGTATTCGTCACTTGATGGCCCATAACGCTGGTTTCCTAGCACACGAGAAATACTATGAGCGTGCCAGCGATTTTGAGTCAGCAATTGATCTGGATGAGTTGATGGGCTGGATCGCAGCAAGCAATCGCACCAACCTCAAAGAAGCAAAAACAATTTATTCTGATTTAGGGGCAATCACACTTGGCGTCGCATTGGAGCGAATCTATAAACAACCCATCTGCCAACTATTTCAGGAAAAAATTGCCCAACCATTACACCTCCGTCGCTCGGGCTACCGCGTATTGCCACATGCTCCTAAAGCCGCTCAAGAATTTTCTCTTCAGGCGAAACGCCAAGATTTCGTAGCGACTGCCAATTGCCCGATTCATAAACGCCTATTGATTGGCGAGGTAGATGACCATAATTGCTGGGCACTCGGTGGTTATTCGGCCCATGCAGGTCTCTTTGCTTCCTTAGAGGAAACAATGCTGCTCTTTTGTCATGCAGTTTCGCTTGCTGAGAAAGAAAAGGAGTATTTTTTCATCCAGCCTGATTCAGAACCTCCATTCACCCATGGTTTTATGATCTACCCGGGCCTGCGGCAGGCAGATGGTCCGGCTTGGAAGAATGGCATTGGTCACACTGGCTTTGTCGGTACCTCTGCTTGGTATCATCCGGAGACAGAAACCTATGTAGTGCTCCTAGGGAACGCGCGCGTGTACCCATCCAGGGACGACGATCGTTTCATTAATACGCGCCTTAATCTTCACGCTGTACTTTATCAGGAGTTAAATCGAGCATAACTTCTTCCGGCTTTACACCCCTGAAGCCTTTACACGGTTTTATGATATGTATAGCGGTATGGATAAAGCGAAGCTCAAAGCCTACGCAAAATCACTTGGTTTTCGCCTCGTTGGCCTCGCTAACCCAGATGACCTACCGAGCCTCGACTTCTATGACTGGTGGCTTAACCAGGGGTTTGCCGCTGAAATGCATTACCTCAAACGGCAGCGCTCTCGCCGAAAATCATTGAGCCAACTTTTACCTGGGATCCAGTCCGTCATCGTGTGCGCTCTACCTTTTCCTGGCCCACCACCAGAGGCTTCCGACCAAGACTTACCCGAAGTCAACTCGGAACCAAACTCAGAGGCAAATCGTAGTGGCATACCATCGGGAAAAGTGGCCCGTTATGCCGTCGGGGAAGACTACCACTTTGTTATCAAAGCAAAATTAGAGAAGATTGCAATGAAACTCGACGCCGAATATTCCGTGCCTAAAAAAAATCGTAGCCTCGCCTATGTTGATACCGGCGCAATCCCTGAACGTTCCCTAGGTGTCCTCGCAGGAATCGGATGGGTGGGAAAAAATGCTATGCTGATTCATCCAGAGGAAGGCTCCTGGCTTTGGCTAGGAGAGATTTTGACGACCGTGAAATTCACTCCAGATATTCCTCAAGCCGATCGTTGTGGCACTTGCCGCCGTTGTATCGACACCTGCCCCACGAATGCAATCCAAGAAGGCACCCGCACCATAGACTCACGAAAATGCATTTCATACTTAACGATTGAACACCGAGGAGAAATCCCTGAAAAGTACCACCGGGCGATTGGCGATTGGCTGCTCGGTTGCGATATTTGTCAGGATGTCTGCCCTTGGAACCAACAGAGCCTTCGTAAGGGGCGCAAGAAATCTGGCGCGCCCATAGTGGAACAAATTCCATTACAAGATTTATTATCGATGGGGAATAACGAATTTAATACCCGCTACAAAAAGCGGGCACTTTCTAGACCAAAATTAAAAGGCCTGCAGCGAAACGCAAAGATCATCGAAAAGAATCAATTCGAATAGAGAGCACTGCGAGGACAAGCCCGCCGCAAATAGAGACTACTGCAGCTTCTTTTCCAGGTCGCCAGACTCGTACATCTCTAGAGTGATGTCACAGCCGCCGATAAATTCGCCGCGAACAAAAATCTGTGGCGACGTTGGCCAAGAAGTAACTTGCTTCACGCCCTCCCACATATCTGCCTCTTCTAAGATATTTACGAAATCAAAATCAGCGTCCACTGCTTTTAAAGCTTCTACTGCACGCGCAGAAAAACCGCACATTGGAAAAGATGGCGTACCCTTCATAAAAATAACAGCATCTTTGCTCTTAATCTTCTCTTCCACTTTTTTAACGACGTCAGACATAAAAACTCCTTCGAATGACTAAATAACTAAATGACTATTCAATACCCATTTCTTTGGCCTGCCCCGAAGTCAACGTCTTCAACTGCAAAGCATGCACATCATTCAAATCAATCTCAGCTTTAAACAGATCCAAGACCATTCGATGCTGCTCAATCAGAGGCTTTCCAGCGAACGCGTCCGCCACCACCACAGCATGGATATGATCTCCACCGCCCATGTCACGAACTTCGGCTTTCGCACCTGGAATATTTGACTCGATTCTTGATTGGATATCTTCTAGTTTCATTGAGTGAATATACGCGATTTAGAGATGAAGAGCAACAGTGCTATGCACCAGCCAAGCGTTTCCAGGAGCGTTTATTACGGTCAAAAACTAAATATAACTCCCCAGAGTGAAGCTTCTTTTCCCGTAGCTTCCAGCAGGATAGTCCGCTCGGTCCGAAGCCTTCCCCATCGAAAATTGTAGGCGCTTGTCTAGACCCAATCAAAATCGGACAAAGCGTCAAATAAATGCGATCCACTAGGTCCTGCTCGAAAAAGGTCGCGTTCATTTCTCCGCCACCCTCCAATAAAACTCGCTCATGGCCACAACGCTCGAGGCGTCCCAAAATTCTAAAAGGGTCAGGGCGCTCCCTAAAATCCTGCGCCACCCGCACACCATCGAGCATAAAATTCTGTAGTCGACGCTCGGGCGCTTTGCTACCACAGAATAACCAACGCTCGACTTTGTGGTCCTTCAACCAGGAAGTTATTCGTGGAATTTGTGCTTTCGAAGAGACAATCGCCGTTGCAGGCTGCTCGGAGCGCTTCTTTTGCTTACGTTTCACCCGTAAGTCCTTCGACCCCACGGTCAACGTAACAGGATGGGCTCGGAATGTTTCCGCTCCCATTAAAATAATATCGTGGTCCGCTCGAATTTCGGCCATTCGCCGGGAGTCAAAGGAAGAACCTAACTTTACTGACCCTCGCAAATGTGTCGCCACCTTACCATCGATCGAAGAGGCCATGTTCACGCTGACAAAGGGCTTACGACTCATAATTATTCCGTCAATTCCTTTTTATTCCGTCAATCCCTTTCCGAGGGTTCATGCTATCATTAAAAAAACTATTTGAGATCTTTATGTTTCGTTTTCGCCGCTCTCGGCCTAAAAAAATTAAGGTTGTCACGAGCGATATGCATCTATCCAGTGGCATGATTATAGATAGTCGGGAGAATCCCTATGAGGAATTCTATTTCGGCCGCGAATTTGTTGAATTCCTCCAATATTTTTCCACCGGGGATTACGGCGATGGATGTGAAGTGGAGCTAATTCTCAACGGTGATGTTTTTGATTTTTGTAACGTACAGGTAGATGGCGAATTTCCCGAAATTATTACTGAATCAATCGGTGTTCGCAAGCTACATAGTATTTTTGAGGGGCACCCCGAAGTTATCTCGGCTCTACAAGACTTCGTTGCCAAACCGAATAAACGGATTGTTTATAATATAGGAAATCATGACCCAGAATTTTTCTTTCCAGAAGTGCGTCGCCTCTTTTGCGAAAAAATTGCTGGACCGGGCGCGAATCCTTCCAAAGTATGGGTGAATGCAGAAAAGGAATATTTGGAATATCCGGAAGGCATTGAAATCCATCATGGGAACCAATTCGAAGCTGTTCACCATATGAATTATAAAAAGCCCTATATTCGAGACAATGTCGCTGAGCCGATTCTCGCCATTCCGTGGGGTACTGTTTATGTTTTAAAGATCATAAATCGAATGAAATGTGAACGTGATTGGGTGGATAAGGTGAAGCCCATCAAATTAATGATCCTTTGGGGCCTATTTACGGATACACTTTTCATCCTTAAATTTATTTTTCTGACCTCTTATTATTTTTTACGCACACGTTTTGTTTATAGTCCAAAGCGCAAGGCAACTATTTGGTCCACGATTAAAATATTGCGCGAAGAAGTCACACCCTTTCACGGTCTAGAGGATGATGCGCGCAATGTACTGAACCGTAAACCACACCTACACACAATTATCTTTGGACATACTCATGGGGCTATGCATCAACGCTTCCCCGACGGGAAAACATATATCAATACCGGTACCTGGACTCGCATGGTAAACCTTGATTTACGCCATCTGGGACAAAGCGTTCGACTCACCTTTGCTTTGATTGAGTACGACGAACACGGCCATGTAAGAGCGTCGCTCCAAGAATGGCAAGGGAAACATTCACCGTATAAAATATTTAATGGCTAATGGCTAATGGCTCTAGCTGCAATTGCGGAGTCCAACACTGCCATATATTTTCTCAAAAATGCCTTCCTAGAAAACTCTAAGGCCCGCTCATGACAAGCTTTAGGTGTGAAATGTGAGATTCGACTCTCAAAATCTTCCACCGCTGTCACAAGTGAATCCACAGTCTGCTTTGGAAATAACACCCCTGTCCGACTAGTGACAGTGTCTAGTGCACCCCCTTCACCAAAAGCAATTACTGGCCTCCCGGTACACATAGCCTCCAATGGAGTGATTCCAAAGTCTTCTAGCCCTGGAAATATAAAAGCGCGGCACTTTGCATAGTGCTCTGCAACTTCAGCGTTAGACACTTTTCCAAGAAATTCAACATTACCACCAGCTAATTTGCGTAAACGCTTTTCTTCCTGACCATCACCAATAATTTTCAGCGAAAGTCCTAATTTTCGAAAGGCTTCCACTGCAAGATCAATTTTCTTGTATGGGGCAAAAGCAGAGACGATTAAATAATACTCACCAGGAGTGGCGTCATCTCCAACGTATTGAAAACGATCAGTATATACATACGGATGGACCACCATCGACGATCGCCGCCAATACTCATGAATCCGATTTTGTACAAATTTAGAATTTGCAATCAATGTATCCACGCGGCTGGTAGATTCAATATCCCAACGCTGTAAAGGCTTCCGAA
Source organism: Oligoflexia bacterium (assembly GCA_011087955.1). Lineage (GTDB taxonomy): Bacteria > Bdellovibrionota > UBA1018 > CAIPTA01 > JAALKR01 > JAALKR01. The sequence continues at coordinate 67,309 of JAALKR010000003.1, read as the reverse complement.
TCCAACTAGCGATATTTCGCGTAAGTAAATCCGTCTGTTCCGTGTTGAAATATTGATCAAACATATCCCAGACATAACGCATCGGCGTTGAAACATAAGCTACATGAACTGACTCAGGAGAAACACAAACTCCCTTCGCCACACAATGGGTATTACTCAACACTAATAGATAGGGCTGCACAGAAAGCTTTTCTGCAGCCCAAGGAAATAGTGGCAGTAGCTTGCGATAACCACGGCGAAAAGTACCGATTCCCATAAGCGACTGTAAAGGGCTGGTAAAAACCTTCCGCCCATTCAAAATGTTTGGTCCCATTTCCTTGTCAGTCCAAAGCAATGTATGTAAATCCGCATTGGGGAAAAGCTCACAAATAGCATCGAGTATCGCTTCTCCGCCGCGCATTCCTGTCATCCAATCGTGTACGATCGCAACCTTGCCTGATTCTTGTGTCCATGCGGGTAAAATTTTACGAAGATCCTCTAGAGAGGAAGAACTCACTTACCTAGCTCCACCTTGAAGGCATCAATTGTCTTGGTCAGCCCTTCTTCAAGCGTAATTTTAGGGGACCAATCCAGCAGTTTTTGGGCCTTGGAAATATCAGGCTTTCTTTTTCGTGGATCATCTGGCCGAGCTTTTAAATATTCAACCTTCAGTTCTTTACCCAAAACTTTACCAACGGCGCTCGCAAAGTCATTAATGGAATATTCCGATGGATTGCCTAGGTTGATAGGGAAGTGCTCCTTTGTCTCCGACAGTTTTAAAATCCCTTCCACCAAGTCCGTCACATAGCAAAAACTTCTTGTTTGCTTACCATCTCCGTGAATGGTCAAGGGCTCACCTAAAATTGCTTGCCGACAAAGTTCGGGCACGACTCGTCCATCATCCATCCGATTTCTTGGTCCATAGGTGTTAAAAATACGAGCAATTCTCGTGTCCAAGCCAAACTTACGATGGTAAGTCATCGTGGCGGCTTCAGAAAAACGCTTAGCTTCGTCATAACAAGAACGAGAGCCTACTGGGTTCACGTTGCCCCAGTACTCTTCCGTTTGTGGGTGTACTAGCGGATCCCCATAACACTCGGAAGTCGAAGCAATAAAAAATCCAGAGCCATTATCCCGCGCATACTCCAGGCCGTTCAAAGTACCTTTCGTGTCTACTTCCATAATTTCGATGGGCAACGTTTCGAAATCAACAGGAGATGCTGGACAAGCAAAATGCATGATTTGCGTAAACCTCAAGCCAAAGGGATTCTTAAAATCAAAGCGCTTAATCACATCTGCTTCTTCAAAACGAAACTTCGGGTGGTCTTTAGCTTCTCGTAGGTTTTCCTCCCGACCGGTGAGAAAATTATCCACACCCAATATGCTATAATCGGCAGCGAGAAGTCGCTCTACTAGATGCGAGCCGATTAACCCCGCTGCTCCTGTGATCAATACAGACCTGTCGCTCGATATAGACTTGTTGCTCATCACGCCCTATCCTCCATCACACCCTATACTCTCCACGACTTAACGTATTCCCGGCTTAACGTCGTACTCCTGTGTGCTAGATTTCGCTTCTCGTAGCCATAATGCGATCAGCAGAGACGCCCAAAACATCAAGGAATGTTGGCTCTTTCCATCATAAAAATTTACTTGGGTCAAACCGTTGATCTGAAACGCTACCCACGCCCCGAGCAATGCGGCGGGTAACCACCGACGATCCGGTGGAGCTCGGCGAAATAGTTGCCATGCATAATAGCCGAAAAGGCCAAACCAAAATAAATAGGCCAGAAACCCAAGCGCTCCCGTCGTTGCCAATGCATCGAGCATATTATTGTGTGCATGCGAAGAGAAACTCTTCGTCCCTCCCAAAAACTGTTCCGCATAATGATCGGTATAGGCCCCAGATTTTCCGAAGCCAACTCCCCAAATTGGACGATCCTTAACCATTTCCAAGGAGGAAGCCCAAACATAATAGCGCCCAGTCCACCCGGCACTATCGTGGACCCGTTGGCGCACGCTAGAAGAGCTCAACCAAAGTATAGCCACAAGTATTGGCCCCATCCCCAGAACCACTAGCCCCCACTTCGGCTTGCGCAGGAAACAGAGAACAACAGGAATCACCACTAGTGTAATCCAGGCGGTACGAGAATAAGTGAAGTATAATGCGGCAGCTGCAATCAGAGTCGAAATGAGCAAGAAAATTTGCAGCTTTTTACCGTCCTCCTGCATCGGCCAAAGAACCCGAGCCAAGAGATAGTTAATCGAAAACGAAATTGCCGTCGCGAAGCTCAGGTGGAAGAACATTAGTCCTTGGGCGTGAGAGTGGAGTGTGCCCGCGACTAAGCGGAAAAAGCGCTTGGGCTGATACTCCCGAGTTCCGTCAACCAACACCTTCCAGTCCAAAATAAAGGATTCGCCAAACAAATAACCTGCCCAAAACTGAAAAGCGGCAATCAGACTCATGAGCAAAGTCATTCCAAGTAGGACTTTCCAGAGAAAACTCTGCTCCAAAGGCTTACCCTCGACCGCATTCGTAGAAAGAATCAACGCAGCACCAAAAATTGGTAGCAAAAAATATCGAAATTTCTTAATTTCATTAAACCCTTGAATCGGAATTCCGAGTGGAGGGTCAAAATAAGCTACGAGCAAAGAAAGCGAAGCGACGCCTACCAAAAATAGTGTCGGCACCCAGTAAAAGGATTGACGAATTTCCTGCCAGCGTTCCCGCTCCCGCCAGCAAACCCAGATCCCTAACACGCCCCCTAGACTCCCACCTATACTCATCATCGCCATGAAGGATAAAGTGCTTGCCGCCCAAAAACCGAGGACAATTTGTTGCATTCGTGAAAATCGGTCCACTGCTGTTACTTTCTCCTATTCTTTACCAAAGTCTCGTATTTTGTGTTAATTGTCTAGGCGAGGACGCTTGGAAAAAGCAAATTAATGAAGACGCTTGGAAAAAGGCCAAACTCTATCAGTGCCTCCTGGGCAAGGACGAGCTGTTTCCCAAAAATTCTGGCCTCAATTTTAGCACTCAGTTTCATTCTTCCTGCCCCCGCTATCGCGCAATCCGTGCTGGATGATTCGAATTTACTGAAAGATGAGGCAGAAGACCCCTATTTAAAATTTCGACGAAGAAAGCTTATCCAATTCAACGAACTCGAAGAATGTTGTTGGAAAGTGCGTTATCAAAATAAAATTTATGACCTCTCCCCCCTTACTCGAAAAGGCTTGGAACGGCCACTGGAAAGCGACATACGGACCGTCTTCCGCCAAGTGCCCGGCGCAGCGATGGAGATCAAACAAATCGACCAGAACAATCGCGATGAAAAGGCCCACACAGCATTTGGCACCATTGGTCTGGGAGCTTTCTTGCTAACCCGAATTTTTCAGAGTCGATCGCAAAATCAGAAGTCGGACAAGTACACTACCTTGAATATTATTTCGCTGCTCGTATTTGCTAAGGCAGTGCATGCGAACTGGAGTTTAAAGCGCGCCACCAACGAACGAATTGCAACCGCCGTCGAAGAATTTAATGCCATGAGCCCGGATAAGATTGTCCTGCATAAAGATACCGTTGATGAAGGAGGTAAGAAAAATGCCAAAACGTACGGATATTAAGTCAATTTTAGTCATCGGGTCTGGACCAATTGTAATTGGCCAGGCCTGTGAATTTGACTATTCGGGTAACCAAGCGCTTCGAGCCTTGCGGCAAGAAGGTTACAAAACGATTTTGGTGAATTCAAACCCAGCGACAATTATGACCGATGAGGAGTCCGCCGACGCGGTCTATATCGAACCGTTGACCACAGATTTTGTACGCAAAGTCATCGAAAAAGAAAAACCAGATGCAATTCTGCCAACCATGGGAGGACAGACGGCTCTCAATATTGCGGTGGACTTGGAAGCCAAAGGAATTCTGCGAGAGAATAATGTGACGCTTTTAGGGGCCAAGTCGGAAGTAATTCGCCGAGCGGAGAACCGAGAAGAATTCCGTCAATGCATGGTGGACAATAATATTGAGGTCGCGAAATCGCATATTGTACGTAATATGGACCAAGCACGGGCTGCAATCAAAGACCTACCTTTCCCTGTAATCTTACGCCCCAGCTTCACCCTCGGTGGAGAAGGTGGCGGAACGGCTAACTCCAAACCAGAATACCTAAAAATGCTCCAAAACGCCCTAGACCTTTCTCCCGTTAACGAAGTGTTGGTAGAAGAATCACTGATCGGCTGGAAAGAGTACGAACTGGAAGTGGTCCGGGATAAAAAAGACAATGTGATCATTGTCTGTTCGATCGAAAATATGGACCCAATGGGCGTTCATACCGGTGATTCCATAACAGTCGCGCCTCAGCAGACATTAACCGATGCGGAATACCAAAAACTCCGAGATATTGCGATCAAAGTAATCCGGGTGATCGGCGTCGAAACCGGCGGTTCTAATGTGCAATTTGCTGTGAACCCTAAAGACGGGCGCTATGTTGTTATTGAAATTAATCCTAGGGTGTCTCGATCTTCCGCATTGGCCTCTAAGGCCACCGGGTTTCCGATTGCTAAGGTCGCTGCACGCCTAGCAGTTGGCTATACTCTCGACGAACTCAAGAACGACGTTACCAAAACAACACCCGCAAGTTTCGAGCCCACATTAGACTATGTAGTGGTTAAGATACCACGATTTGACTTCGAAAAATTCCAGGACTCATCTCCATTCCTAGCAACGACCATGAAATCAGTGGGCGAAGTAATGGCTATAGGAACGACTTTTAAAGAGGCTTTCCAAAAAGCTCTTGCCTCCTCAGAAAAGCGAATGACTTGGCTTGGCTATACTAAATTCGACAACAAGGAATTTGGAGACAGCGAACGAGCATCGATTTTGAGATATCTTGAAAATCCACACCACCGTCGAATATTCTATATCGGTAGCGCTCTTCGGCATAAGATTTCGACGGAAGAAATTGTGAAAGTTACGCAGGTAGATCCATGGTTTGTCCACCAAATGGCTGAAATTATTTCTATTGAAAAAGAAATTGAGTCTCTAGGTAAAGGAGCAAAAGTATTTGATCGCTTCCGCAAGGAACCAGAACTACTAGCGCGGATTAAAGCCTTCGGCTTTAGTGACCATGCTCTTTCAATACTACTAAAGGCAAAGGAAGAAGACATCCGCTCCATTCGACATAAACTAGGCGTTCGCCCTCGCTACCAAGCAGTCGACACTTGTGCGGCAGAATTTGAAGCCTTTACGCCATATTTGTATTCCACCTATGCAAACTGGCAGAACTCTAATACAGAATTAGAATTGAAGCCAATTGAAGAGACTCAGGAACACACAGTAATGATTCTTGGTGGTGGACCGAATCGTATCGGGCAAGGGATTGAGTTTGACTATTGCTGCGTTCATGGTGCGATGTCTTTACAAGATTCAAATCACCGTGTGGTAATGGTCAATTGTAATCCAGAAACTGTCTCCACAGATTTTGACGTCTCGGATAGACTATATTTTGAGCCTGTAACCACGGAGCACGTACTGGAAATTTCCTATATTGAAAAACCTCGCGGTGTAATCGTGCAATTTGGAGGACAAACTCCACTGAAGATTGCCGCAGGCCTAGACGCCGCTGGCTTAAAAATTATTGGTACCTCTGTCGACGCTATTGATCAAGCGGAAGACCGCAAGCGCTGTGAGGAAGTGGCCACACGATACGGGTTGAAAACTCCGGAAAATGGTACTGCTCGTACGATGGATGAAGCGCTGGGTATTGCTAGTAAACTTGGACTGCCTATTCTGGTTCGCCCATCCTACGTTCTAGGTGGCCGAGCCATGCGAGTGATTTACCACGAAAAGCAATTACGAAAATTTGTCGAAGAAGCCTTGGAAATTTCTGATGGTAAGCCTGTTTATTTAGATCGATTCTTAGATGAAGCAACTGAGATTGACGTTGATGTACTCTCAGATGGTCAAACAGCAATTGTTGGCGGCATCCTTGAACATATTGAAAAGGCCGGAGTGCATTCCGGGGATTCATCCTGTGTGATTCCAGTTTATTCTTTGTCAAAGGCAATTTTGGAGCAAATTTATCGAGCAGTGCGCGAGCTAGCGTTCACCTTCAGTGTGAAAGGTTTAATGAATGTGCAGCTAGCCGTGCATAATAATGAAATTTTTTTAATTGAAGTGAACCCACGCGCCTCTCGTACAGTTCCGTTTGTATCTAAAGCTATTGGAACTCCTTTGGCAAAAATCGCGACGCAATTGATGATTGGCAAGCGTCTGAAAGACTTCGACTTCCCACCGGCTCTGGATGAAAAACTTAATCTCTATCATGTGAAGGGGCCGGTCTTTCCATTCAATCGATTCGACCACACTGACACAATCCTTGGGCCGGAAATGCGTTCTACAGGTGAAGTCATGGGCAGGGCGGATGGTTTTGGAGCTGCGTTTGCCAAATCTCTGATTGCAGCAGGCATGAAACTACCCGAAAGTGGCAAAATTTTCCTTTCTATTCGCAATGAGGATAAAAGCTCTGGTCTCGTAATCGCACGAGAGCTGACGAAATTAGGGTTCCAGCTTGCGGCTACAAAGGGGACACACGCCCTCCTCACCACTCAAGGAGTAGCAGCAGAAAAAGTAAAGAAGCTGAAAGAGGGTGAAAACAATTGCGTTGATCAAATTCGAGCCAGCAACTATTGCTTTATTATCAACACCACTTCGGACGAAAAGGCCGTGGAAGACTCCTTTTGGATCCGTCGATCTGCGCTCGAAACGCAAACTCCATGCATCACGACGATCTCTGCAGGGATTGCTCTGGTGAAGGCACTGGAAGCAAATCGCGAATCCTTACAGGTCGCGCCTCTTGGAGCAAATCAATGAAGTGTTACCACTGTGGTGCGGAACTTGCTCCAACGGACTTAGGAAGGCAAAATACTTGCCCTTCCTGTGGTCGAGATACACATGTCTGCCGCAATTGCGAGCACTATGACCCTAGCTTCAATAATGAATGTAAGGAAAACCAAACAGAAAGAGTTGTAGAAAAAGAAAAATCCAACTTCTGCGACTGGTTCCGCCCACATGATGGAATCGGCGGATCTGGCGCTTCCCGTGACAAACTGAAGTCAACGGCGGAAGCCCTATTCGGCAGCAGAAAGTCTTTTAATTCGAAGGGGGCTGGCTCGAAGGGACCAAACTCGCAGAGACTGGACCCCGACGCTGCCACAAAGGCAGCAGCCGAAGCCATATTCAAAAAAAACAAATAGATCGCTTTTTCTTCAGAGCTTTACGCCTTCTTACGAGTGGCCTTCTTCTTAGCTTTTTTCTTTGTAGCTTTTTTCTTTGTAGCTTTTTTCTTTGTAGCTTTACGCGTAGTCTTCTTAGCTTTTTTCTTCGTAGCCTTACGCATAGCCTTTTTCTTAGTGGTTTTTGCCTTCTTCTTGGTAGCTTTTGCCTTTTTGCGAGTAGTCTTCTTCTTAGTGGCTTTTGCTTTCTTGCCTGTTCTCTTTTTCTTCGCAGCTTTTACTTTCTTCTTCTTGCGCCCACCACCGCGAGCCATTAGTACACAAGAAATATCACCATCCTTGTCAATAAAGTATAAGTGACCACGCTTGCGCTTAATCTTACATTTAACGATAACTTTTGGCTTCGAATGAGATCCAGACCCACCACGAGCCATTGGTACACAAGCAATGTCCCCCTTCTTATCAAGATAATACAGGAGGCTCTTCTCCCGTTTCAGACCAGCCTCAAAGACTTTTTGTGCCATGTTGTTCCTCCATAACTGTTAACTTCCGAGACGGCCCTCGTGGCCAGATAGCTGCTAACCTATTTGTTTTTCTCAATATGTTTAATCGTAAGCTCAAAACTTCATCGGAAACAAGTCTTTTCGTCAACAAACTTGACGGTTTTCTTAGAAAAATATAAAAAACCCCTATGTCAAACAATCAAAGCAGCAATCAAAACCCACCCATCACTCTCAATGGAAAGAAAAAACTTGAGGTAGAGCTAAAACACTTGCTCTCTGTAGAGCGCCCAGCGGTCCTCGAAGCTATCGAGGTAGCTCGAGGCCATGGTGATCTCAGTGAGAATGCTGAGTACCATGCGGCAAAAGAGCGACAGGCTTATATTTCAGCGCGAATCGACTATGTTAAGGGCATAATCGCCTCCGCTCAGGTAATTGACCCGAAATCTATTAGGGTGGAGCACGTCGCCTTTGGGGCCACTGTTGAGATTATCGATGCTGAGTCCGGAGAAGAGAGCGTTTATCAAATCGTGGGGCAAGACGAGGCAGATATTAAGAAGAAGAAGATATCTATTGCCTCTCCAGTTGCTCGCGCCATGGTAGGAAAACGAGAGGGGGACGAAATTGTTGTCCGATCACCAAAAGGGGAAATCATCTACGAAGTCGCAGCCATCCGCTACGAATAGTCTAAAAAAGCCCAGCACTTCTGTGATTGGGCCAAACGCTCTACTTCAAACAATTCGTGGTGTGGGCCCCAAGAAAGCTGCCCTGTTTGCGAAAAAAGAGCTTGTAACCTTGCGAGATGCTGCTGAATTTTATCCCTTCCGCTATGAAGATCGTCGGCACCTCCTTAGACCAAGCAAAATTATTCAAGCCCCAGAAAATGCTTTGCTCACCATTCGAGGGCATTTGCGTGACGTAAGGGAAATCCCACTTCGTGGTCAAAAAAAGAAAATGGTGGAGGCCTGGCTCGAAGATTCCGCTGACGGGGCAGACTATGGAGAAGACCACGGAAAAAACTGCAGAGGAGACTCTGCTAATAGGGAAGCCTCTACCGACAGGGCAGACCATAGACGCCGACGAGTGCAACTCCTATGGTTCAACTCCTATGCCGGTCTTCTTCCTCGACTCCAGTCCCTTAATAGCGTGGTTGCAACTGGAGCCGTTAGATTTTTTCGTAATCAGGCACAAATAACCCACCCCGAACTAGAACCCATCAGAGAGGATGGCGAAAATCTGCCACAATCTCTTCATTGGGGACGAATCGTGCCGATTTATTCCGCAACCCAAGGCCTATCCCAGCGGAGCATACGAGAAGTAATTGCACAGTGCTTAGAGGTAGTCGTCCCCGTCTTGGAAGATGAGCTTCCGGACTATATTCGGCAGCGCTATAAGCTGATGCCAATTCAATCTGCCGTCCGAGAGATTCATTTTCCCCAGGGAATGGAGTCTGGGCTACCAGAATTCAACCCAAAAGCATTGCACCGATTGATCTTTGAAGAATTCTTTAAATTTCAGCTGCTCCTACAAATGGAAAGGCAGGACAATGCTCAACAGCAATCAGCAAAATTGCGAGTGAAGAACCGTTATTGCCAGCAAGCCAGAACGGAATTGCCGTTTACACTAACAAATGCACAGGAGCGAGTAATCATCGAGATTTTAGAGGATCTGCAAGAGGAAAAACCAATGCATCGCCTAGTGCAAGGTGACGTGGGCTCCGGTAAAACCATGGTGGCATCACTGATTGCATTGGAAGCCATTGATCATGGCTGGCAATGCGCTTTAATGGCCCCAACAGAAACCCTTGCAGAACAGCATTTTATCAACATTGAGAAATTATTCTGCCCCCTCGGCATTGAGTGTGCACTTTTGACTAGCTCATTACGTAAGAAACAAAAGAATTCTATTTTAAGAGGAATCGCTGCCGGTTCAATTTCTCTGGTCGTGGGAACTCACGCGATTATTCGAGACTCCATCGAATGGAAGCAATTACGCCTAGCTATTATCGATGAACAACACCGCTTTGGCGTGCGACAAAGAATGGCACTGCGTAATCGACAGCAGGATGAATATACGCCACACCTCCTAACAATGACCGCAACTCCAATCCCTCGCTCCCTCGCCTTAACTGCGTTTGGAGATCTGGATGTCTCTACCATTGACGAATTGCCAGCTAATCGAAAGCCAATCGCTACAAAAGTATTGCCTGGGGAGGAGCGGCAAAAGCTCTACAACCTAATCCATCGGGAAGTTAAGCTCGGGCGACAAGCCTACTTGGTTTTCCCTCTGATTAAACAGTCGGAAGCTAAAGGGATGGAGCATTTACGTGGTCTGGAAGAAGAGTTTGAATACTTGCAAAAGGGGCCACTCAAGGGATTAAAACTCATCGCCTTGCATGGCAAAACTTCTACACCCGAACGACAAGAAATTATGCAAAACTTTAAAGACGGTAAGTACGATGTACTACTATCGACAACAGTCATTGAAGTCGGTATTGACGTCCCAAACGCCACCGTCATGGCAGTTGAGCACGCAGATCGTTTTGGATTATCTCAACTCCATCAACTGCGAGGCCGTGTGGGTCGAGGAGGGCATGAATCCTTTTGTGTCTTAGTCACGGATATTCAGCGCCCTTGTGATGACCAGGGCATTCTCCTATTTAGTGAAGCAATGGAAGACCCCTCGACCACTTGGAAACGCTTACAAGCCATGGAGCAATCTCAAGATGGCTTTGTCCTCGCCGAGGAGGACCTTAAGCTCCGCGGGCCTGGCGACTTTTTGGGAACCAAACAAAGTGGATCCCCTTCCTTCCGGTTAGCTGACTTGCAGCGAGATCGGGAAATTCTTGAGTCTGCTCAAGACGCCGCCTGCAGTCTATTAGAAGAAGACCCGAAGCTAAATCTCGAAAAACACCAGACTATCCGTCAATTTTTCGGCCGTATCATGGAAAATCTCGGCGAAACAATTCATTCCGGCTAGCTAACACCTTAATTTTTCAAAGAAATTAGATGCTTGTCCTGCCCCCTCTCCAGCCGGTAGGATTAAAAGTATGCTTCTCTTTAAAATCAGCTCATGTCCGGATCAGGAACAAGTCGGAAGTTACCTGCACGAGGATGTAAATATGAGTATTGGAAGTGACGGCGCTGATATGGTGATTGACGACCCAGCCATTGAGCCTATTCACTTACAAATTAAGTGCAATGGCAATGAATTTACCATTATAAATTTACATCCACAAAAAAATAAGGTTCAGCTGAACGGCAAACCATTGAGAGATGAACCTCTCCCACTTAGATCACAAAACAACGTCTCAGTAGGTGAGAGCACAATTTTTTTCACAAAAGTAGACGTGAAAAATGCCATGCCACCAACTCCTTTGGATGATACTGCAAATTTAGAGGAACTTGAAAAGCCACAAACCACGCTCAACGCTATTTGGCAAAGTTTAAATGAGCTTATTGAGCAACAAGGTGGCGCCCCTTCAAGTTCGAATAATACCCCAAGTGCTGATCCGAGCGCGTCTTCATCATCTCCTCCATCTACGCCACCACCTTTGCCAAAAGATTAGTTAGCCACTATGATGTGGTATGCCCGAAATCAGTGTAGACTCAGCCGAAACAAGTGTAGACCTAGAAAATTATAGCCAACAGCAGGGCTATTTCCGTGCTGCAGACGGGGTGAAACTATATTACTCCTGGGAAGGTCCCAAGGATGCGCAGACTTTGCTCTTCTGCTATGGATTAGTCTGTTCAACACTGCAGTGGAAATACCAGCTTGATTATTTTCGTAAGAACTATCGAGTTCTCTATATGGACTATCGCGGGCATAATAATTCCGAGGTACCAGCAGATTTCACTACTGTCACCCTAAAAACCTTGGGCCGAGATATTGCCACTATCTTAGATGAACTAGAGTTAGGACCAATTCCAGCTATTGGGCACTCTTTGGGTGTAAACGCAATCTTAGAATTGTATCGACAATACCCTCAGAAAATTTCCAAAATGGCCTTAATCTCAGGCACGCCAAAAGACCCATTTGAGACAATGTTTCAACACAACTTTTTGCAGCCTACGTTTAATCTAGTTCGACGCTTGTATTTTTCCGCTCCGGAATTACTCAAGCAGCTTTGGAAACTGCAATCTATCAACCCGGTGAACCAAGAATTTATTGCCCGCGCTGGATTTAATAAAAAGTATGCAAAGCAAGAGGATATTAATGAATACCTACGAGTGACTGGTACAATCAACGTTGGCGTATTCATGCAACTCCTTTCTGATTTCACTCGCTACAACGCTTGCTATTGGCTGGAAGATGTGAAAATTCCGACGTTAGTATTGGGTGGGAAATTGGACAAGATCACTCCCATCCAACAACAAGAAATTTTGGCAAAACTGATTCCGAATGCACAACTTGAAATCATTCCAGAAGGGTCACACAATGCCCAGCTGGAGTTCCCGGAACTAGTCAATGAGCTCCTAGAAAATTTTTTGAGTGATATCGTGGATCAGTCGAGTTCGTACTTACCCGCATAGTCCTCTTTGAGGGATTCGTCTTGTTCTTTTTTTTCTAAAACGCAATTACCAATGGCCAATATGTCGAGGTCTGTAGCCATAAAACAACGGAATGCATCCCTAGGTGTGCATACAATTGGCTCACCTCGCACATTAAAAGAGGTATTCACGATGACTGGACAGCTACTCTTTTTATTGAATTCGGAGATAAGTTTATAATAGCGGGGATTTGTTTGTTTGCGCACGGTTTGAATTCGTGCGGAATAATCCACATGCGTAACCGCAGGAATATCAGACCTTGGCACATTAAGCTTCTCAATACCGAATAATGCCTTTTCCGATTCAGACACTTCTTTCTGTCGATCCTTTGCCACGTCCGCTACGAGTAGCATATAAGGAGATTCCTTCTTTAACTGAAACCATTTACCAACTTCCGAGTGCAATACAGATGGAGCGAATGGTCTGAATGATTCGCGAAACTTTACTTTCAAATTTAAATTCTTCTGCATGCTCGTACTACGTGCATCAGCAATTATCGACCTAGCACCGAGTGCACGTGGACCATACTCCATTCGCCCCTGGAACCAACCAATGGCCTTGCCATTCACCAAAGCTGAGGAGACTTTATCCATAAACTTGTCATCACTAAGAGTTTTAAATTTTGCTCCAGCCGTTGTAAGTTCCGATTCAATTTCGTTTTGTTGAAATTCAGGGCCAAGGTACGAACCCTTCATAGCATCGCTAGCAACTACTGTTCGTGGCCGCTCTTTATGGTGATGGTAGGCGGTCAATGCGGCGCCCAATGCACCGCCGGCGTCTCCTGCGGCTGGTTGCACCCAAATTCTATCAAAAATATTTTCACGTAAAAGCTTCCCGTTAGCAACGCAATTGAGTGCAACCCCACCGGCTAGGCATAGGTTGTTTAGACCCGTTAACTTACGCACTCCATTCGCTAGCTTTAAAACAACATCTTCCGTAACCTTTTGCACAGAAGCAGCAAGATCCATATGTCTTTGAGTCAAGTCTCCAGAGTCCAGCTTTCGCGCTGGCCCACCAAAGACCTCTGCAAATTTATCATTCGTCATACGTAGACCAGTGCAATAGTCAAAATAGTCCATATTCAAGCGAAAGGAACCATCCTCTTTTATGTCGAGGATATGCTCATAGATCTTATCGACATACTTGGGCTCTCCATAGGGTGCTAACCCCATCACTTTATATTCACCACTATTGACTTTAAAACCGATATAATAAGTGAAGGCGGAATAGAGTAAGCCCAGTGAATGCGGGAAATGAATTTCCTTGGTCATCTTCAACTTATGACCATCTCCAATCGACAGCGATGTAGTTGCCCACTCTCCAACTCCATCCATTGTGAGCACTGCTGCCTTTTCAAAGGGCGATGGATAAAAGGCCGAGGCCGCATGACTCTGATGGTGTTCAGCAAACAAAAGTTTTTCTTCCAGGTCTATCTCTAGCAAAGATCGTTTCAATTGTTTCTGTAAAAGACTCTTTTGGAAAAGCTTCTCTTTAATCCAAACTGGAAGAGCTGTAGAAAAGGACTTATACCCCTTCGGTGCAAAGGCCAAATAGGTTTCCAGTAGGCGCTCAAATTTAATGAAGGGCTTGTCATAGAAGGCAACGTAATTGATCTCTTTCATGGTGCATTTAGCTTTGTCTAAACAAAATTGAACCGCATAATGAGGAAATCGAGCATCATGCTTTCGGCGAGTAAAGCGCTCTTCTTGGGCCGCAGCCACAATCTCTCCGTCCACGACAATTGCCGCTGCAGAGTCATGATAGTATGCTGAAATTCCAAGTATCTTCATTGTATCTTTATCGCAACCTCAAGCCTAGAATTGATACTTCATTGTGTCAGGCTTCGGGCCGGGAGGATTCCGATTAGTCCAATAGGTATCTACCTGTTTATCCGGCTCCAGCGGCATTATTTTTTTACCAATCCCACGGATGAAAAGAGCATACGGCGTAATCACTCCATAAAATATTACCCCCATTACAATTGGGTTCACAATTTTATGTAGAAGCATGCCAAACTTAAACCACGCAATATTTGGGTAATAGAGTGCCTTTGGAAAGGCAAGGCCGAACAATCCACAAAGACCACCAATACCCCAAAATACCGCATGTAAATCTCTTACTCGGTTCCCAAAAAGGAGAGGCCAAACGCCTAAAATTAAGAAAATAAATAAAAAGGTCAGGCCAAAGGAGCGCTCACTCGGCAAAGGAAAACTGTCTGGGTCATGATAATTTTTGAACTTCTGCATTCCCTATCTTATCCCGTCCATAAACTCTAAGTGTTGCCACGTTCATTCGACGGAACTAGCGTACCCAACACCCGAAGCGCGGCTACTCCAACTTGGGCTGCTTTGTATGACTTGTGAGCTGCAAGGCCACTTTGTGCCTCCTCATAACTGCGAGCATCCATAATCTGAACTTCAAACGGATAAAAGAATGAATGCTCACGGGATAGCTGACCAATATCCACGCGATCGGCAAATTTCTTTAATTCGTCTATGCCACTTTCCATCACCATAGCTTTTATCTTTTTTACATCATCATAAACTGGGTTGCGGTATTTGATTAGCTGCCGACATGTAAATTGGATTGCAGTATAACTCTCTGAACTAAACGGATTTGAGGTACCGTTAATTTTTGACTCCTTTGGTTGCTCCTGCAATCGCTTTTCAATATAGGCATCAATCTCTCCCGGCGTACGCAAATGATCTTTTTCCACTTGTGAGCGCACCTCTCGCCACACTCGTCGATAAAGAAACGGATCCACCAAAGCGTTCCGCGAACGGGATGGCTTTACATTGCCAGGAATAACGAGACTGCGATCTCGTAAAAATTTCAACACGCGCAAAGAATCCATTCTGGATCTCGTGACAAATCGAACTCCAACTTGGTCATAAATATCTTCCGCTACGTTTTCTTGTTTATGTAATAGCTTGAGAACCTGTGAATCTCGAGACTTTCGCGGCTTGGTATGAAAATGCATCAATTCGATTGGGCTCGAGTCTTTCGAGTCATCGAGATAAATTCGATCATCAACGTTTTGCACCACTTTGTAAAAGCGATCAAAAACCTGCTGTTGAATCGTTGATAAATAGTCCGCACGGATATCTTTGTCTAAATGACAAATTGTATGCATCACCCTCAAAATCGCGCAGGCCCAAAGCTTTTGCTCCTCATGCTTTAAGTCTGTCTCCGTAACGTAGAGAAGGAGTTTCCGAATATCTTGCAACTCATAAAAGGTTTGTGGAATCGTTAGCTCATAACCTGTAGCCGAACCGGGTTTTAAAAAATATTTTTGGATAAAGCGCATGGACTCTTGGTACACGCCAAGCAATTCTGCCGCTTGAATCGGCTCATCTGCCTTGTACCCATAGGCGTCGATGAAAAAAGAGGCTGAATCCAAATCTGCAACCGGTAACAGACCCCCACGTGTATCAATCGACGAACGACCGCCTAGCATCACGTCGAGAATATCTCGACTTAGACGCAGAGACTCTAAATATTCGCGCAATGCCACACTGTCTCCATCCTTCATTGTCCCCACAGCGTAGTGTATTTCCCCTCTATTTACAAATATTTACAAACCTCTCCTCCCTATTGACAATCCATAGCGCATTACCCACAATCGCAACATGTCTGCCCCAGATACAAACACGGATGATCGTCAAAGTGGACCACTTTGGCACCTCGCAAGTATCATCGCCACATTCTTTTATTCTGGTCTCTTGCCGAAGGCCCCCGGCACCTGGGGCTCACTGGCAGCCCTTCCACTTGCATGGTTTCTCTGGAGCGGCCCATGGTGGCTGGGTGTGACTCTAACTGTCGCAGTGTTTCTCGTCGGCGTCTGGGCGGCGCATCATTATTGTCTTGCCACCGGCACTCACGACAATCAGAAAATTGTCGTCGATGAAGCCGTTGGAATTTTTATCGTTACGGCAATCGCCAGTCCAAATTTTTTAAGCTATCTAGTTTCATTTCTAAGCTTCCGCTTGTTTGACATCACTAAGCCCTTTCCCGTCCGATGGCTAGACAAAAATATCCCCGGCGGTTTAGGTGTCGTCGTCGATGATGTGGCCGCAGCCGTTTGGGCCCTAGTGCCTGTGGCATTGTTTGAGCGTTTTGCCTTACCGTTACTAACTTAGGGGTGAGCACCCATGAAAATTGCGATTCTAAACATTGGTGATGAACTCCTCGATGGGCGAACAACCAATTCAAATGCAAGCTTTTTTGCAGCTGTACTGAAAGGCGCTGGATTAACTGTTCAAGAAGTTCGTATGGTGGAGGATAACGCAGACGCTATTGTAGCGGCACTCGAAGACTTAAGCATCTATGATGAAGTCATTGTCTCGGGAGGGCTCGGCCCAACGGCCGATGATATCACCGCAATGGCAGCAGCAAAATTCTCCAAGCAACCACAGGTCTATTTACCTGCAGCGGAGAAGATGATTCGACGGCAACTAGCTCCTGAAAAACAGAAGTATAGCCTGACTCAGAGGCGACAGGCTTTTCTTCCAAAGAAGGCGAAAATCATCGACAATCGTTGGGGTATTGCCCCCGGTTTTTGGTTGTGTGCACGTAAGACAAATTATTCCTTTTTGCCCGGAGTACCCAGGGAGTGTCGCCCTATGCTAGAGAAGGTGCTTTTGCCTCGAATTCTTGCGTCCGACAAGAGTCCACAAAGGATCAAAGAGGCGTTGATTTGGCAGTGCTTTGGTGCAAAGGAAGCCGATCTCTACTCCTTGATCGCATCGGACGTAGAGCAAGCGCAAAAAAAATTTGGCGATAACTTCTCATTTTCTTGCTTGATTCCCTTCCCCATCATCCAAATTCGCGTTGAATTTTGGCAAGGACGCGGAAAACGTTCGGCTACGAAGGAGGAGCGCAAACGCTTTGTCGCTGCTCTTAATCGTACATTGAAACAATTTATATTTACGCGTAAGAATGAATCTTTAGCGCAAAATGTTTTGAGTTGCTCATCGGAAATAAGCGTAACTATATCGACAGCGGAATCCTGCACGGGGGGCATGATTGGAGCAGCTTTGACGGACATCTCCGGTTCTTCTGACACTTATTTGGGCGGAGTTGTTTCCTATAGCAACGAGACAAAACAAAGAATCCTTGGCGTGCAAGCCGCGACCCTTCGTCGACACGGAGCCGTCTCAGAAGCAGTCGTATGTGAAATGGCAGAAGGTGTTCGGGATAAACAGCAAAGTGACTTTGCTGTGGCTATTAGCGGCATTGCTGGACCAGGAGGTGGCAGTAAAGAAAAACCTGTTGGCACTTTGTGGTGTGCGGTAGCTGGCCCAAAGCGGACGATTACTCGCCACGTACTATGTAAACAGGGTAAAGGCACACGAGAGCAAAACCGGCGCTACGCCGTTGTATTAGCTTTAAACCTATTGCGTCTAGAGCTGGAATCCATGTCATCAACGCGTTAAGCTAATGCGCAGCTATGAATTTAGCGGATGGTCTAGTCCAAATGATGACCTAGAGCGATAACCCAGCCAGTCGTCGTAAATTCAAACACTGCGTCTAAAAAAACTTTAAAATACGCCTCGCATTACCCTTCGTCCTTGCTTCTCAGTTTGCACCTCATGTGCTACCAATTTAAGCAGATTTTTTAAAAGTCAGGAATTTTTGAATTTAGGAATTTTTAAAATCTAACCATCAAAAGGGGAAGAAAGCATGGCTCTACAAACAAACAACAATAGCAGAAATAGCAGCAACGGCAGAAACGACGCCGCCAATAAGTCCAAAGCACTCGACATGGCAATCCAATCGATCGAAAAGCAGTTCGGTCGCGGTTCAATCATGCGCTTAGGCTCTGGAGATAACCTTTATGAAGGCATCACTGCCATTCCGACTGGCTCGCTTTCCCTGGACATCGCTCTCGGCGTAGGTGGCGTTCCAAAAGGTAGAGTTATTGAGATTTATGGGCCAGAGTCTTCCGGTAAAACGACGCTTGCCTTACACCTTGTAGCCGAAGCGCAAAAGCAAGGTGGCACAGCCGCTTTCATCGATGCGGAGCACGCTCTTGATGTAGAGTACGCACGCAACCTTGGTGTGAACGTCGACGAAATGTTGATTTCTCAGCCAGATACTGGTGAACAAGCCCTAGAAATTACAGACATGCTGATTAAAAGTTCTGGTGTGGACATCTTGATTGTGGATTCGGTTGCGGCTCTAGTTCCACGGGCGGAACTAGAAGGCGATATGGGCGACCACCAGATGGGTGCGCAAGCTCGACTTATGTCCCAGGCCTTGCGTAAGCTGACTGGCTCAATCCATAAAACTGGAGCCACTGTTATTTTTATTAACCAGATCCGGATGAAAATTGGTGTAATGTTCGGTAACCCGGAAACGACTACTGGTGGAAATGCACTTAAATTCTACTCTTCTTGCCGTTTAGATGTTCGCCGCGTAGCTTCGATTAAGAATGGCGACGAAGTTGTGGGTAACCGTACGCGCGTTCGAGTGGTGAAAAACAAAGTTTCGCCTCCGTTTAAGCAAGTTGAATTCGATATTATCTACGGTGAAGGTATTTCGAAAGAAGGCGATATCCTAGACATGGCTACAGACATGAATATTGTTAACAAGTCTGGCACTTGGTTTGCTTATGGTGATGAGCGCCTAGGCCAAGGGCGGGACAATGTTCGTAAGATGCTTAAGGAGCGCCCTGAGCTACTCTTGGAAATTCGTCGCAAGGTCTATAACACGAAAGGTATTAACTTACCGAACGGTGAAGTGGCGGCAGCTCCTGCTACAGTAGAAGTCAAAGCAGGGGTCAAAACGGAAATGAAACCAATAGAAACGAAGAAAACACCCGCGGCTAAGAAACCCTCTAAGTAGCTCTCTGTGTAGTCCTCCATGTAGCTTTCTATAGGCTGCAAACGACTAAACCCAAAGAATTCAGACAGGAGAGTGCATGCCCGACAGTATCAAACGCCAAAGATTCTATCTCGGCGCACTTATACTGATGCACCTCCTGCTCGCTGGAATTATTCTCTACATTCGCCCTTTTTGGGGGCTTATGGATGATGGCCATAACTTAAATCGCTTGAACAAAATTGCCGAGTATGGGTTCGCTGAGCGCTTTTGGATTGAACTAAGGGGCGATATCTCCTGGGGCATGCTCCGCCTCTTTATCCTCCCGATGTATTATATCATCTACAAACCCTTTCAAGACTCCAGCACGGCAACCTTTCTTTGGAATTTCACACCTGAAACATAGTACCCCTTCCGTCTGGATTACGCCATACAACCCCGGTGCCCCTATCTCTCCTCTTAATATTTTATCGTACTAATTAAATCGTGAACTCATCACTCAGATACGCCGACTTCATGAAGAAGATTGTTCAACTCGGAAGCAATTTCTCCTACAGTTTCTGGCGGGTAGCCGACACGAATATCAAATCCGTGCATTGGTGTACCAAAGCAGGATTCTCTTACCAAAGCCACAATCATTAACACTTGTTCGTGCGTCATCTCAATGGTCACAGTTTTGTCGGTCTTATCTCTTATCTTCATAGTTACTCGCTCCCAGAATACGGTGTTGTTCGTTTGGGCAAGTTAGAAATATATTCGTCCCAATTCCTGGGTTGAAACATAGTACCCCTTCCGCCTGGATTACGCCATACAACCGTACCTGTGGACTCCTGAATATAAACAACCCCCCTCCTCGAGTAACGTACGCTGCTTGGATTTTCTACTACACTATTAACATGAGTTCTGAACTGTGCCCGAGTTCTAATCCCCAGCCCTTTGAATTCGCCTTGAACGACTACATGCTTTTCAAAAGAATGATCAACTATGGTATCAAGAAAAAGTTCATGTTCGGGATCTGGCACGTCAACTGTTCGTGTCGCTACAGCTCCTCCTGCATCCGGCGGCGGTTCTGGGCCTGATCCTAGTTTTCTGATTTTGGATAGGCGTGCTACTGGTACAACGACGGAGGCAACTATTCCAGCCCCCTTGATCTGATTACGAGTATGTTCTGGAAGCTCGTTCCAATTCTCTGAGACTACATTTCCTGTTCTGTCATCCACATATGTAACTACCTCATTAACAGCACTTCCGATCTCTCCAAGACCATCAAGCACAGTAGCCGTTTGCTCAGGGTATCTATCTTCAGCCCATTCCAAAGCCCTATCTGTACCGGCTTCTATGGCTTGGTTCACAGGGTCTTCACCTGCTCCAACTCTTTCCAGTCCTGCAAGCACCATAGACAGGGCCTGGGCGCGGGGGTCGATGAGGCCCGTGTCACATGGAATACAAGTGTTGGCAAGTTTCTGTATAAAATTACTATGTAGATCCTGCGGCTCTTCGAATAAAGCGGTGGCCATATCTCTGCCCTCGACTGCATATGGTCTACCATCAACCATTACTACATCATCAACCACTGCTACATCGTCGACAGTGGGAGAAGCAGTTGTGTTGTCTGCTCGATTTGTGTTGTCTACTCGATCTAGTCCACCGAGCCTAGGGTCACCCATAGCCCCCATAGCCTCTAATTCATTTAAATCTTCATCGCTAAAACACTCAGATAGCTCGCTCGCAACAGAGTCATCATCATATATAAGCTCTTGTGCACTCTCCGAAACTCGCGCACCACCTGGCAAACTATCCATATCTGGAACAGAAGTTGCCTCATCGATTCGTGCAATTCGTGTTTGTATTTCATGACCATTACGAGTCGCCTCGGCTAGCATAAGATCATGACGAGCGCGAACTTTGTGCAGAACTTCTATCATCTTCTGAGTTCGTTCCATGTTCTGCAGAAGCTCTTCTAAGGCTAATTGCGTGAATCCAGCCTCTGTAGCGGTGCCTGCCGCGTGCTGCTGATGGAGAAGCGCGCTTTGTCTGTCCATTGTATGCTTAGCTGCGCGAAAAGAAGCCCTCATAGTTTCTATATCTTTATTAAGATTGCCCACTATTGACGCTTCCAGCTCACTCTGCTTTTTATACATGTCCAGCATGGAATGGTAACTCGATGCCTGCCCACCGGATATGTCGTGACCGTTAAGGTCGTTGATATAACAGGTGCCTGATTCCATGACGGCTGCGTAATTTTGCCTGGCCGCCTCTCGTTTATAAACCAAGTCTAGGCAAGATCTATGTGCACTCAACGACCCGGCCGCCACGGTGCCGAATTGCTGGCTATCGAACTCCCGGTTTGCAACACAATGGGTCCGACCAGCTAGCCGCTCAGGCATGTCTTCAGGCTTAACCCGACATACATTTGCAAATGAGCTAGTCGAAAAAAGAAACAGAATCAAGAAAATAGCGAGTAGATGTTTTTTCACCCCGGTGCCCCTATCTCTCCTCTTATTTTTTTATCATACCAATTAAATTATATATAAAACAAGAAATACTTAATTTCTGAATGCTTTTTATTCCATGCCAATTGAGTGTGAGTCTAAAAGTATTCGAATGACTCCAAAAGGAGTGGGAGAAATACCGAGATGATGTGGCGAGCATAGTTGATGCCTACCCCTTTGGTTTGTACAATAAGCACATGAATTCTCATCAATTTACTCTCAGAAACATGCTTCCTCCAGTGGCAAGTCTTTTGCCTGGATTTACTTCCTCTTTTTTACTTGGATTTGCCGCAGAGATTAGCCACGCACAAAGTAACCCTCCTCAGGTGCAAACTCCCCCGGCCAGTTCCGTTCCACCAGCCATTCCAAGCAGTCAATTACCCAACACAAATACCGATTCTGAAGCACCGGACTTCAATAAGCCTGAAGGCAAGGGCTCAAAACTGGGGAAATATCGAGTTGCCGACGGATTGGTAAAAGGCGGGAGAGTTAAGGTCAAAGATCGATTGACGGATACATATAAAAGTTCTGTCGTCCGCGTAATTGCCCGCGACGAGTCCGGGAACATCCTCAATCAGGCCATGGGAGTTTCCATTGGTGTAACGGCAAATAATCTACGCGTCGGCGACTCTAACTACATCGCAACTCCGCTTTCGTTAGTTCTAGGGAATACCTTGCAATGGGCTGATCAAATCGAAGTACAGCAAGACAATGGCGCTTCCCTAAAAGCGAAAGTAGCCCTGATTGATGAACAAATTGATCTCGTTCTATTAAAGCCAGAGATCTCTCCAAGTCCTCTGCGTTTTATCCCTGCAGAAAATGAACGGCCAAGATTAAATATTCTCACACTCGAATTAAAGGAGAAACGCGACGATTCTGGTGCAAAAATCATTGTGGCAGAAGGTCATGAAGGTGTATTAGCCGCCATGGACTCCGAAAAAGGGACACTTACAGTATCCGGCCGCAGGATTTCTAACCGTCAAGCCGGAACGGCCATTATTAATTTACAAGGCCAATTGCTTGGTATGCTGCTACCAAATTCACGCGGAATCCTTTCTTCAAGATTGAAGCAAGCCGTTTCTCTCGCAAAAGGCAAACGCCCATTCCATCCTCGATTAGTCGGTGCAATTATGGGGCGTGGAGTACTCGTCGACCCACGACTCAAGGACGCGTACAAATCCATTCCAGATGCACTTCAAGATATCGCTGATGGCAAAGCTCCTAAGGCCGACACAAAACTCTATCTTAAAGCACATACCGATGAACTAAAACCTAAAGATCCGCCTCGATCGATTCTAAAAGTCGCTCCTGGTGAGTATGAGCTCACCGAATCCATCGTACTGCCGTCCAATATTTCAGTTTCCGGCTCCGGGGCCAAAGACACAATTCTCAGAATGACTTCAGCAAATAAACCAGTGGTGGTTTTAGATAACGTAAAGAATATTACCGTTGCTAATTTTCGTATCCTGCCGGGCAAGCAAGAAAAGGCCATTGCAAGTGTACGCATCCGTAATTCACAGTCTGTGGTCCTGTTAGGGAATCTGATTCAAGCAGACCAAGGTAGAGCCGTGCATTTCACAAACTCCCAAGAAATTAGTATTTTTGGCAACACCTTTCCAAAAAGAACTTCCAAAAATATTCTCAAAGCAACTCCTCCCAAAGATGTTTCCAAAGGCATCTACTGCCAGGCGTCCACAGCTACAGTGGAAACTAATGCCTTTCTCGAAGAGTGGCCACAGTCGTTGGCAGTTGGGAAAAGCTGCCATATGCTTGCCGAGCGCAATATCTTTATTCGCAATCAAATTTCAATCGCCGTTTCCAGCCAAAGCACAAGTTTAGAGCTCAAAAACAACACTTTCGTCGGATCTAAAATGGCCCTTCGCTTTTTTGGTAAACTCCCTGAGTTCGTAGTGGAAGATAATCTTTTCTACCGCAATAAATTTTCTATCCTTTCACAGCTACCACTCGAAGTGCAGAAATTCGGTCGAAACGGAGCCTATCAGAGTGTAGCTTTTCAGGATGGTAAGATGGTCCCCGGCCTAGATTTCGTAAAAGGTAAGCCGGAATTTCGAAAGCCTGACAAGTACGATTTTCGACTGCTACCAGGGAGTCCGAATGTAGGGGCGGGAATTCCAGGAAAAAATGGTATACCTACCGACATTGGGGCCTTCCAACCGAGCACTTATTTAGGTAAACATACCTCACACCTAATCGATACCCTCAGCTTAGCGCTCGAATCAGAAAATTTGAGCCTGGAATGGGGCTTTGAGGAATAAACTATGAACCGTTTATCCGGAGCGGAAATCCGCGAGGCATTCCTGGCTTTTTTTGCCGATCGAGGGCATTTTCGTGAAAATTCGGCCTCGCTATTACCACAAAACGACCCTACTCTACTCTTTACTGCAGCAGGCATGGTGCCGTTCAAAAATGTGTTCACCGGGATTGAAAAGCGTGATTACACCCGCGCCACTACGGCCCAACGTTGTCTCCGAGCCGGCGGTAAGCATAATGATTTGGAGAATGTTGGCTTTACTAAACGCCACCAAACCTTCTTTGAAATGCTAGGAAACTTTTCCTTCGGTGATTATTTTAAAGAAGACGCAATTAAATGGGCTTGGGAACTTTCCACTAAAGTCCTAGGCCTACCGAAAGATCGAATTTATGTTTCGGTTCACACGACAGACAATGAAGCCTCTGAAATTTGGGAAAAGAAGGTTGGTGTCGCTAAGGATCGAATCTATCACTTTGATAAAGACAATTTTTGGTCTGCCGGCGACGTCGGGCCTTGTGGGCCTTGCTCTGAGTTGTTTTTTGATCGCGGAGAGGCATTCAATACCGGTGACCCGGAATTAGACCGCATGGGTGGCGATGGCGATCGTTATCTAGAATTCTATAACCTCGTATTTATGCAATACGAGCGAGATGAGAATGGAGATCTAAATCCACTTCCTAAACCATCAGTCGATACAGGCATGGGGCTGGAGCGTATAACTTCAATCATTCAAGAGGTGGACTCTAATTACGAAACAGACCTCTTCACCCCAATTATCTATGCGATCAAAAGCTCTAGCCCAGTCCTAAAAGACAACATCACGGCCGATGAAGTTGGGCAACCTGAAAAGCTTTTCATTGATCTTAGCCCAGAACAAAAAATTGCTGCACAAGTGGTGGCCGATCATTTGCGAGCCGTATCCTACCTAATCGCCGATGGCCTCCTTCCTAGTAATGAAGGTGCTGGCTATGTTTTACGTCGAATCCTTCGACGTGCCGTACGATTTGGCAAAAATATCGGATTTAATGAACCATTCATGCACAAGATAGTACCGATAATCACCCAACAACTTGGCGATTTTCACCTGGTTCTTCGAAAACGAGAAGCTCATGTTCAAAAAGTGCTAAAAGCTGAGGAAGAAAAATTCTTCCAAACTCTGGAAAAAGGGCTAGCGATTCTCAATGAAGAGCTGGCTCTACTCAGAAAAGGAAATACCCTGGATGGGAATACTGCATTTCTACTCTACGATTCCTTTGGCTTCCCTCTAGACCTGACAGAGATCATTGCGCGCGAGCATGGCATTGAAGTCGATAATGTAGGATTTAACAAAGCAATGGCGAAACAAAAGTCTCAGTCCAAAGCGAAGGAGTCGAAAAATAAATCTGAATATGATGAAATTTATCGAAAATTAAGTACTGAATTGTCCAAAACGAAATTTACCGGCTACGATTCTTACAGCGACCTGCGTGGGTCCGGCAAAGTGCTCGCCATTTTACAAAATGGCTCTGAATCAGACTCAATTTCGGCAAGTTCAGAATCCGTTACCGCTCAACTAGTATTTGATTCATCTGTACTCTATGCGGAAAGTGGTGGTCAGGTCGGCGATACTGGATTATTGACAATGTCGGGAAAAGACATGGCCGTAGTTCGCAACGTTAAAAAACCCTTTGCTAATCTTTCTGTTGTCCATGTATCTGTTTCACCGGGAGCAACAATCACCAAAGGTGATAGCGTCGACCAACGAGTGAATTCAATTTCGCGTAAACAAATCGCCAACAATCATACAGCAACGCACCTATTGCACTGGGCACTGCGTGAAGTGCTTGGTGACCATGTGAAGCAGGCAGGGTCATTGGTAAAAGATGATGTCCTACGCTTTGATTTCACCCACATGCAAGCGATGACGCCAGAAGAAGTTGCAACGGTGGAAGAGTTGGTAAACGAGAAAATAAATGATGCTTACCCTGTAGAGGCCACTGTTATGAAAAAAGATGATGCCATTGCTGCAGGAGCAATCGCTCTATTTGGTGAAAAATATGGCGATGAAGTTCGAGTGCTGACAATTGGTAAATTTTCTGTAGAGCTTTGTGGTGGTACTCATGTGAAAAACACGTCTCAGATTCGCATGATGGTTATAACGGAAGAAACAGGCATTGCTGCTGGAACCAGACGAATTACCGCCCGCACTGGCGCAGATGCTTTCTCCTTTTTACGCCAGAAAGCCAGAATCACCGACGGGTTACGCGCACAAATTAAAGCTGGAAATGACGGAGAAATTATTGAGCGCGTTCTAAAAATTCAACAAAACTCGCGCGATTTAGAAAAGAAAATCAATCACATGGAAGAACGTAGTACAGGTTTACTAGCTCGCCAGATTGCTAACACTCCAGCACAAATTGGTAATTTTAATTTTATCTCTCACCAAATGGAAGGGGACGCAAAGTCTGCGCGCTCACTTGCGGATAAAGTTCGACGACATCTACCGAGCGGAATTATTGTGATCGGCGCTCAGCAGGACGGTAAGGCTTTCATTCTCGTTTCGGTTTCTAAGGATATTTCAAAACAAGTCCCCGCGAGTAAACTCGTGCAAGCGGTAGCACCAAAAATTGAAGGTAGGGGCGGCGGAAAGCCTGAAATGGCTCAAGCCGGAGGCACCAACGTCTCTGGCATTAAGGGCGCGCTCAAGCAAATTAAGGAAGAAGTTGGGCTTCGGCTAGGACTATGTTAGACAGTCCCGAGTCATCTCTATAGATGCGTTCATCTATCAGTATGTAAGTATATTATATACAAGGATATAAGGAGAATTTAAATGAGTATTCAGTTACTGGGCACATTGAGCAGAGTAGCATCGAGCGGAACAGCAAGCTCAACGCTTAGAGCCGCCTTACTTGTCGGCGTGCTAGCTATCGGTATTACCGCTTGTTCTAAGAAACAAAGTGAAACAAGCGTTTCTAAATCCTCTGGGTCAGGAGAAGAACTCGCTTCCTCAACTAGCTCGGAAAAAGTTTTGCGGATTGCGCTTCGAGATGATGTGAAAACATTAGATCCGGCGAATGCCTATGACTCCGTATCACTGACAGTTATGCCCCTATCATTAGAATCATTGTTTCAGTACTCCTATTTAAAGCGCCCACTTCAATTGGAGCCGTTACTCGCGAAATCTATGCCGACTGTTTCAAAGAATGGCTTAATTTACACAATTAAAATTAAAGAGGGCGTGAAATTCCAGGATGATGAAGCATTTGCTGAGGGAAAAGGCCGTGAACTTGTCGCCGCTGATTTCATCTATCAATGGCAACGACTACTTCACCCAGATCTTCGCTCAAATGGCGCATGGATTTTTGAAGATAAGATTAAAGGCTATAACGATCTGAAAAAGAAACTTGCAAATACGAAGGGAGATAAGGAAAAGATTGAATCGCTGCTAAAGAGTAATATTGAGGGTTTTAAGGCAGTAGATGATCATACAATCCAAATCACCTTGGAGCGTGAGTATCCACAGCTTCTATACATCTTGGCGATGGGTTTCTGTGTGCCAATAGCCCCCGAAATTATTGCAAAGTATGGTCACGAAGGAGTCAACGACCGCATGGTTGGAACCGGCCCTTATATTCTTAAAGAAATTATTCGTGGCTCGAAAATCATAATGGAAAAAAATCCAAGCTTCCGCAAGGAATACTACCCGAAGAAAGGTGATGCGGAAGCAAAAGAAATGGGACTTCTAGCCGCTGCAGGCAAAGAACTTCCTTTCATAGATAAGATCGTTCTTAATATCATGAAAGAAGATAGCCCAATGTGGTTGCAATTTAACAAGGGCAATCTAGATATTGGTTCGATTCCAAAGGACTCATTCGATTCAGCGATCAATCCTCAGCAAGAACTTACACCTGATCTAGCTAACAAAGGAATTCGTCTGTATAAGTACGACCGCCCAGTAATTTGGTACTTAAACTTCAACATGAAAGACAAATTGCTCGGCAAAAATACTTACCTTCGTAAAGCAATCGCATCTGCTATTGACCGCGACTATATGATTCGAATTTTCTTAAACGGCCGCGGAAAAAAGGCAACTTCCATGGTTCCCCCAGGAATTGAAGGTCACGTGGAACGCGATACGGTTATTGGAGACTATAATATCCAAAAAGCGAAAGAATATTTGAAGCTTGCTGGGTTCCCAGAAGGCCTAAATCTTCCGGTTATCAACTATGATTTACGTGGCGCCTCCACAACGGCTCGTCAACAAGGTGAGTATATTAAGAAGGCACTTGCTAAGGTCGGAATCAAAGTTAAAGTAATTACCAACACATTCCCTGCATATCTTGAAAAAGAGAAGAATGGGAACTTGCAATTTTTTATTGGTGGTTGGGCTGCCGACTATCCGGATTCAGAGAACTTCTTACAATTGCTATATTCTAAGAACGTATCTCCAGGCCCGAATGCATCCAACTGGCAGAACCCTACATTTGACAAATTCTACTTGAGTTCATCTAAACTGGCGCCAGGTCATAAAGACAAGGTGAAACTGGTTAAGAAAGCGGAAGATGTAGCATTTAAGGAAGCTATTTGGTCTATGCTCTACTACCCACTCGCGTACGTTCCATACCACAGCTGGGTTAAGAACTACCGTCCGAACGAGCTGATTAACAACGACCTTAAGTATCTCGACGTTTCACTGGAAAAGCGTGATGATATGCTACAGGCTAAATTCTAAAATATCGTGACGTTTCAAAGAAACGAAAGATGCCTTTTGGGGCAGGTAAGCGAAGCGGGAGCGAGCCCGTGACGCCCATGATGCTTGAAACCAAGGCTCTAATAAAAAATTTTTAGGTGTTCGCGGTCTTCGTGACCATGTTCGGCACAGCTAGCAATGAAACGAATGAAATGATAAACCGCACGGTACGACTTGAGCGTTTTGTCAATTAGGCAGCCATATTGCCGTACTGGACTTCCGTTCTCAATCGCATCTACAGTCCGAACAGCTTTTACTCGTAGTGGAAGATACGAATCAGAAGCAAAATATAAGCGCATATTAATAACGGCGCCTTCGACTAAAACTAAGTTGCTATTGTGAGGAACTTGAAAAGATAGACCCATTTCGGAGATGTCCACAAGTTCAATCGCATGCAAGCCCTTTTGCTCCATTACAGTGTAGACACCGAGTACATTGCGAAAGATTACCCGTTCGTAAGCGCGACGTCGATTTTCAATCTGCTCTTCACGAGCGTTCCCAAAGCTTAGAACATCACCCTTGTCAATGCTGATGCTGATATCATCCTTGCGAGGCATATGAGTACTCCCATGAGATCCATTATAGCTTTCATGAAGCCCATCGGAGGCAAACTGACTAAACTTTAGACAATATCTCGTTAAGTACCCAGCACTTCTTCCATGACCACAGCCTCACTTGCCAAGTCCATAAATTCGAGAAACTTGCTCAATGCTTGAACCGGTTTCGAGGTTGTTTGCATGAAAGAAACTGCAACTTCCTCGTCAGCCACACGGACAACATGCATCTCGATCGGTAAATAAACCGCAGGACTAGTATAGAGCCGCGCTTGAAACTCCTGTCCTTTGGAGAAATCATGATCCGTATCTAAAGTGAACGATAAGCCACTGGTTGAAATATCGCGTATATAAACTCGGCTCATGCCAAGATGATTTGGAATAACTATAAAGAATGCAAAAGAATCCTCAACCGCGATTCGTTTCGCTCGTCGGCGCTCAATATTGATTTTTGATTTATTATCCTTATCTGTCATACTGTTCTCATTTCTAGAGCTTTAGTTCTTCTTTTCTAATGCTTTTAATTTGTCATCTGTAACTGTTTTCTTACTCTTTTGGATCGGAAATTTTTGGCGCTTTATCAGCCGGGGGGGCCGTCGCTGTTGCCATCCCCACAGGAGCCATAGCTGCAGGTGCCATCGCTGCGGGTGGTGCCACAGCTGTAGGTGCTGCCATCCCCACAGGCGCCACTACCGCAGGAGCCATCCCCACCACAGGAGC
>JAALKR010000003.1:0-37448 GCA_011087955.1 Oligoflexia bacterium | reverse complement strand
GTGCTGCCATCCCCACAGGCGCCACTACCGCAGGAGCCATCCCCACCACAGGAGCCACAGCCGTAGGTGCTGCCATCCCCACAGGAGCCACAGCCGTAGGTGGTGCCATCCCCACAGGAGCCATTGCCGCAGGAGCCATAGCTGCAGGTGCCATCGCTGCGGGTGGTGCCACAGCTGTCGGTGGTGCCACAGCTGTCGGTGGTGCCACAGCTGTAGGTGCTGCCATCCCCACAGGAGCCACAGCTGTAGGTGCTGCCATCCCCACAGGCGCCACTACCGCAGGAGCCATCCCCACCACAGGAGCTATTGCCGCAGGAGCCATCGCTGCGGGCGATAGCTGCAGTATACTCACCACCGGCTTGCTGCCATTAGGTGTTGGAAGCAAATATGTATTTACTACTTCTGGAGTAGGTTCTTTCATAGACTTCCATGACCAGTTTGGCCCCTTTTTAATGCTTTTAACTAAAACATCAAAAGGTTCCCATTGCCCAGAAACCTTTAGAAACTCTTTAAAATTCATAGCGGCTTCAGCCACAATTACCGCTCGTCCGCCATCAATTTGATACACTTTATTCGCCGCAACTTGATTGCCAATTTCCTTGAATAAAAACTCCATTATGTCCAAAATTTTCAGGATTTGCTGGTGGTGGTACACAAAGAATTTTTGTTTCCCCTCATCCCCTCCCTTAATCTTTGCTTCCACACTCGACCGTAATTCTGCAACTATCGACTGATTGGCTAGAACGAAATTATTCCAGTTTGCTTTCTTCTGTTCCACAGAGAATCGACCCGCCTTAATCAACGAGCCGTATTTGTCTTGCACCTGTTTATACGTTGCAAGAACAGTTTCAATAAGTTGAGTAGTCTCCTCTAACTCTGAATCGTACTGTTTTTGTAACTTCTCTTT
Organism: Oligoflexia bacterium; assembly: GCA_011087955.1. GTDB lineage: Bacteria > Bdellovibrionota > UBA1018 > CAIPTA01 > JAALKR01 > JAALKR01. Next base: position 36,541 of record JAALKR010000003.1, on the reverse strand, counting down.
GAATTGCTTCATTCTACTCTCAAAGACTGCTCCCTTTGGCCCTAAGAAAATCTCCTCTTCAATCTTTGCAGGAGTACCATGGACAGTAATCAACAATTTGTAATGACCAAACGGAATGGGCTTTGCTCCATCTGTGAGCGGACCAAAAACCGCAAGTTTTGTTTCTTGTACTGGCTCCTTTTTACTAATCTCAAACTGAATCTTGTTAACAATTTTTCCAGGAATTCCAGTAATTTTGAAATTAACTGACGTTCCTTCCGCTGCATTTGAAGCAACATAAAATTTTGGTTCATAAATATTTTCCTTGCTAAGTGCATAGGACACCGTAGGCCCGTCTGCCTTGCTCTGCATGGCTGCTGCTTTTAACTTTTCTAAATCATTCTCACGCACGTCAGGTAGTTCCGGTAGTGGTGAAAAAATTCCTGCAAGGAATCCAGGCATTGGAATCTTCATGTCTGTAAAAAGGAGTAGTGACATTCCAGTAGCTGCAACACCTGCAACTACTAAAATAACGGCTAAATTTTTCGTCGATGCACCAGCACCAAGACTATCAGTAACTTTTGAAGTGCCACCTTTAAAAGATGACATTAAGGAGCCAATTGCAGGAACTTTATCAGTCACCATACCGACGCCATATGCTGCTAGTGTGGATTTTATTTCTTTGCCTTCCTCTGCTTCTAGCTCTCCTTCTTCTTCTAGCTCTTTTTCCTCAGGTTCTTCAACGTCTGTGGCCCTAATATCTGCCTCCGCTGGAGCCGAGGGCAGCACACCATGTTTTGGCACTGCACCTTGACCGGCCGCCTGAGAGACCGAATCAGCCGGCATCGATTCCAACAGCGATTGCCCTGGCTGAAAATCCGTAAGTCCAGGGCGCCAAAGTTCAAACCCAGGCTCGAGGTCCCCTGATTTATGCTGAGCCGTTAGTTCTACAAAGGAAAATTGCCCGTAGGCATCTCCCTGAGTTCGAATTACCCAAACTTTGTCGTTCGGATCTGGAGTGTCGGGATCTACTGCTCCCCCCGAAGCATACGAAGCATCCAGGACATCTGAAGCATCTGAAGCATCCGAAGCATCTGAAACATCCGAGACATTCGGATCGTCCAAGGAACCCGAGATATCCAGAACATCCGAAGAATCTGATGCATCCGGAGCCGCCTCTTGAAGCTGAGGCTGAAGTTGGGGTTCAGGTTGAGCTTGAGTCGCCGTAGCTTGTAATGCAATGTTTGCAGTGTCTTGAATTGGTGCTGGCGCTTCCTCAACAGAAGTCGAAACTGGGCTATCGCCGGCCACAGGTTCTTCAACACTGGCTGTCTCTAAAGGTACTGCCTGACTTGGAGCCCCCAGGCCCACGGATAGAGCAGGAGTTTCCACCACAGCAGATTCCTCGCCACCTGCATCTAATGAGAGCGATTCTCCATTTGCACCCATCCCACCATTGGCGTCTGGAGTATTCCCCAACACCATAGAATCAGCCGCCGCTACTGCCGGCTCGGAGGCCGCTGCAGCTGCTCCAGAATCTATGGCTAGGGCTATACTTGCTGTTTCCGTGGCAGGGCCAGCTGGCTGAGCTACCGCATCCTCAAGAGACCTCACGATCGATACGTCCGAACCACTTGGGTTTCGAGCATACTGAGCGTGCATACCGTTAACCTGATCTTGCAACATTTCCGTTTGGCCTTCACCCTCTTTCAAAATCGTACGCTGAGAAGTGCTTCCACCGAGGCTAATTCCCAAAGCTTCTGACGTACTACCAAAACTGGCTCCAGCAGGCGCCACTGCCACCGCGGATCCACCACGAGAAATCGCCGCTAATTCTGGAATATCTTTAACCGGGAGCCAGTCCGGCATAGGGTGCTTCCAAGCTAGGGAGTCTGGGCTAGCAAGACCTTGTCCAAATTTTTCCGAAACCTCCTGGATGGTGAAGGGGCCTTCATGTGCCTCTCCCAGATGCAGGAACCAGATTTTTCCCCCCGCTTGCGTCATTTATATATGTTAAGCTAAAGCCCTGGAATCAAAAACAAAAAAATGCCTAGCCCCCGGTGGTAAGTAAAAAAAACCTGTTCCTGCATCTTATTGAAATTCTTCAAAAAATTCTCTATCGGGTGTAGAGTGGACCAGTAATGCTGGATGATCTCCCAAATGATATAGGCGGCGCGTTCGATGACGATGAAATTGTTGAGGGGCCAACCTCTCCAATCGACATTGAAAACAATACGCTAGAAATGGATCTCGAAAAGGCCAAGGTCAAAGACGCAATCCTAATTATCATTCGTGGCAATCCGCAAGGGAAAAAGTTTGTCCTCAACCAAGAAGAAATGGTTGTCGGACGAGATTCAGCCGCTCAGATCCGTATCAATGATGCAAATATATCCAGACAACATTCGGTCATTCGAAAAACTACTGACGGCTTCTCCGTTGAGGATATGAGTTCGCGTAATGGAACGTTTCTTAACGATCAAAAATTAAGTTTCGCTACCGGCCTCAACAAAGAGGATATGATCAAGGTGGGCACCACTATCTTGAAATATATTCCTGCCGGTGAGATTGAAATTCTGTACCAAGATAATATGGCGAACGCAGCCTATTACGATGACCTCACAAGAGTTTTTAATCGCAACTATATTAGCCAAGCGTTCGAGGCAGAATTCAAACGAGCTAAAGCTCTACACACAAGCTTTCCAGTCATCTTGTTCGACATCGACCACTTCAAGAAAGTCAATGATACGCACGGACATGATGCCGGCGATTTTGTGCTGCGAGAATTAGTGAACGTCGTGAAAAATTCTGGACTGCATGAACGTGAGCTCCTTGGTCGTTGGGGCGGGGAAGAATTCGTACTTTTGCTTTCTAACTCTTCAGTGGAGCGCGCTAAAGACGTGGCTGAAAAAATTCGTGCAATGGTCGAAAACCATATGTTCAAATACGATGAAAAAACAATTTCAATCACTATCAGTATTGGCTACGCTAACATTACGAAAGACCATAAGAATTATATTGATCTATATAAAGAAGCGGATCAGGCATTATATAGTTCTAAGAAGAATGGGCGTAACCAGACTACTTTTGCAAAATCGAAAGACTAGTAAACTTTTCAGTGAACTAGAGAACCTTTTCAGCGATCCGATCAAATAGCGACTGCAACATATCCTGCCAGTATCCAGTCTCGTCGAATTCACTTTGGAACCTAAAGAATCGTTGTCGAACTTGTTCTTGAATACCCAGCTGATTCATTAACCCAACCGCCCAATCGATTTCGCCTAAGCTAGTCGCCTCTCGCTCCTTTGCAATAATATTTACGAAGCGCTTTTGGTCTGGCTCAGCGACGAAGCTATCTTTGAAAGACTCAAAAGTCATAATCACCGGAAAAGAAAGTTTTCCTTCCGCAATATCTGTCGCACATTGGTCTCTCCCCTTTTCACCCCAAATATCGATATAGTCATCTTGCACTTGAAACGCATGCCCCAAAGCTGAAGCTCCTCGAGTCAGTTTAGTTAAGGAATATTGAGATGCTCCTGCGATAATAGCTCCGCCAAGGAGTGGCATGGAAAATAAAGCACCTGTTTTGCCTAGAACCATTCGTTCGTAGTCCGTAGGGCTGGGCAGGGCTCCCTTATCCTGTAACCCTTGCTTCAAACGAAACTCTTCGCCTTGTCCTTCAATCACTAATTCTGTTTTCTCTGTTAGGAGTGCTTGCAAAGCTAAAGATACGGCAGGGGAATAAGTACCAGATTGGATCGTTCGCAAAGCTGTAAAAAAAAGTAGATCGCCACAATTAATCGCTTGCTCCGGTGAGAAACGCTTCCAAAGAGTCGGTTGACCGCGCCGAACTTCATCCCCGTCTTGAAGGTCGTCATGAATTAAAGTTGCGTTGTGAATCATCTCTACCGCTACTGCAAAAGACATGATTTTCTGCTTTTTTTCTTCTTCCGCGCTTATTGGCTGCGAATCATTTGAGCTGCACTGAGAGGAACGCTGCTGAGAGGCCCATTCCTGCTCTGCCGCAAATGCGACAGAAAGTGGTCGAATACGCTTCCCGCCCGTGTCATAGTGATAGCGAATCATTTCCCGTAAATTGGACTCTTTAGTAGTAGGCTCTGCAAATAATGCCGCATAAAATTCTGCATCAATTTGCTCTCGATATTTTGCCTGAATCTCATTCAGCACTTAAATTCAGCTCCAATTTTTTGCCTAACTCTACACTTCCTTCGCTCTCAAGAGACGTCTCATAGACAAGCACTTCTACACCATGGTCCATTGCGTCTCGCAAATACTCTCCGTATACAACATCAATATGATCTGCCGGACGCATTTCTTTTAGACCAGATCGTTGTACCACAAAGAAGAGGACGGAACGAATTCCTTGCCTGGCTAGTTCTGCAAGCTCAACTAAGTGCTTTTGGCCACGAATAGTAACGGAATCAGGGAAGTAACCAACACCACCCTCGAACATAGAGACTGATTTTACTTCCACAACGCATGGACTTGATTTCTCCTGGCCCATTAATAGAAAATCAAATCGTGAATCCCCAATCGTAAACTCAGTCAAAATTTCAAAATATTCTGAAAGCTCCGGAATTTGCTTTTGCTCCAGTAACTTCTGTACGAATGGATTTGTAAAGTTTGTATCAATACAAACTTTTACGCCACGGGACTCTACAAGCAACCAACGATAACGTAATTTTCTGCCATGCTCTAAATGATCAGCACCCATATCCCATAGCCAAACCCGTGACCCTGGTTCCGCATTTCCTCGCATTGAGCCTGGATTTGGACAATGAGCGACCACTTCGCCATTGGCCAACTCCACATCTGCAAAAAATCGCTTTCGTCGCCCTAGTAGCTTACCTTTGACAATTGGTTTTGGTAATTCCATTAATTTTCCTCTGCCACCCTAGCCGATTGGATTTCAGCCACGAGTTTATCCAGTAAAATCGATTCGACTTCCATCATATTGATATTTCTACCTGAAGGTACCAAGTCTACCAAATTGATCATCACTGACGGATTAAATCCACAAGGTTCTATCACCGAGAAACCATGCAAGTCAGTGTCTACATTCAGCGCTAACCCATGGTAGGTAACCCACTTGCGTACAGCAATCCCAATAGACGCTATCTTTCGATCTCGGCTTCCAGAATCTTTCACCCAAACTCCGGTCGCCTCCGCTTTTGTAAAAGCGCATAAACCGTATTCAGCCAAACAATTAATAATGGATTTTTCCAAAACTCGAATAAAGCCACTAGGACCCAGCTTCTGCCGTAACTTCAATATCGGATAGACAACTATTTGCCCCGGTCCATGAAAGGTCGCCTCGCCTCCTCTTTCCGAATAAACTAGTGGATAGCCTTCCCAGCTCTTCTGTCCGGATTCCTGCAATTTCCGCAAGTTTGGAAACTTCTTTCCGAGAGTAACGACTGGCTCGTGCTCCAAACTCAAAATTGTATCTTTAATATCGCCGACTATCCGCCGCTCTACAAAATCCATTTGCAGCATATGTGCTTCTGCGTACTCAATAGTGCCAAGGCGTTGAGTATCCATCTTATTTTCTTGGGCGTTTCGCCATTATGTGAATCGGGTGACCAAGTGCTACTTCTGCTGCCTCCATCGTTGCTTCTGCTAAAGTGGGGTGCGCATGTACCGTTAGGGCAATATCTTCTACTTGCAACCCTGCTTCAATCGCTAAAGCCACTTCGGCGATCAGGCCAGAGCTTTCATGGCCAACGATGGCAGCGCCAATAACTTGCCCAGTTTTTTTATCGCCAATAACTTTAGCAAAGCCATCCGTTTCTTGTGCGGCAATGGATTTACCAAGCGCTGCGAATGGGAATGCTCCAGAGAACGTTTCGATTCCCTGGGCTTTAGCTTCCATCTCTGACAATCCGACCGTAGATAGTTCCGGCTCGCCAAAAATAACCGCAGGAATTGCACGAACATCATAGGCTACGCCGGACACACCAGCAATCACTTCTGCCGCCACTAATCCTTCTTTGGATGCCTTATGAGCTAGCATAGGCTGTCCGGCCACATCACCAATCGCATATATATGCGGAACATTGGTTCGAAGCTGTGCATTCACAAGAATGAAACCTTTCTCTACCTTCACACTCGTATTCTCAATGCCTGCCATTTCGTTCGGCCGGCGCCCCACAGTCACTAAGATTTTTTCTGCACTGAGTGTGCGAAATTCACCTTCCACTTCAACGGTAACCTCTTGGTTCTTACCCGATGCCTTGACCGATTTTGCAAACGCCTTGGATATAAACTTAATACCCCGTTTTTTAAGGCCACGAGCCATCACGTCGGCCACGTCTTTGTCGTAAGTTGGAAGAATTCTCTCTTCCGCTTCCAAAATAGTGACGTCTGTACCAAACTTTGCAAGATAAGTACCGAGTTCTAGACCAATATAACCGCCACCAATCACAATGGCAGACTTTACTTCCTTATTAATCGCAAGTGCGCCGGTAGAAGATAAAATATTCTTTTCATCAAACTGAAAGCTTGGCAGCTCAATCGGGCTTGAGCCCACAGCAATTACAAAATTATCTGCCTCAATTGTCTCTCGGCCATTCTTCGAAACAATCTCTAGCTTCTTATCCGACTGGAATAATGCCTCACCGTTGAAAATCTCTACTTTATTGCCCTTTAGGAGCTGGCCAATTCCGCTGGTTAGCTTTTTAACTACGGATTGTTTCCAAGTCTGCATGGCTGCAAAATCAACCGACATGTCCTTAACTTTGAATCCAAAATTCTCGGCATGTTGCATTTGCTCATATAACGTAGATGCCTTAATCAGTGCTTTAGAAGGAATACAGCCCACGTTTAGACAAACACCGCCATAATACTCTTTTTCTACAATTGCTGTCTGGATACCAAGCTGCGCTAATCGAATTGCACATACGTAACCGCCAGGTCCTGCTCCAATAACGACTGCACCAAATTTTTTATTTGCCATGAACCTTTCTCCACTCTAGCCATTGTCGCTCCAAATTCGGGTGAATTTGGTGAGTGAGGTCCTGCACGACTGTTGATTTGGGCGGAGCCGGAATCATTGTAGCGCGCTCGATACCATAGCTCACTTCATCCAGAACTTGTGCATGTAGCGTTTCTTCCTGACTCCATCCCTTGGCATCTAAGAATTTTTCTAACAAAGTCGTAATCGATTGTTCCTGCCATGCGGGATTACAAAATGATAATACCGCTGCTTCCTTGCGGAAACGTATTCGATCCAACTGATTTTTCAAAAACTTCAGAACCTCAAGAAAGTCTGTTTCCTCGGTTCCTTTCTCACGTAAGCCTACAGCTTTAGCAAACTCACCACCCCCTCCATCCACAATAAGGAATGCGATTGGTAACGGCTGTTTTGCCACAAAACTCATTAATTTTTGTACTTCCGTTGTCTGAAGATCTTTCTTAAACAAAGGAACACAAACCAACTTAGAGTGATTTTGCAATCGCATCGCCGTGGCCATCCCAACCGCATGAAAAACCCACCGGTGACCATACCCTATACGCGGCACCAAATGAAATGCCTCTGAGCAGAAATTTCCTGGCTCTAAACGACCCTTTCCGGGATCGAGTAGATTGCCTAGCCACTGGCCGACGAACTGCTCCACTGTTACGCCTCGATAAAGAGCGGCTAATGAAATCATTCGTGGCAAAAAGAGAGCATCATCACAATCCAAGGTTGCAACCAATGCCAGCCCTTGGGCAATCGAACCTTTTTGTGATTTATAATCAATGAAAGTCGAACTTCCCGGATCCGCTAATCGTCGATCTAGCTTCTCCATCATGAGTGCCGCGCGATGTAACTGTTTCCAAAAGTCTTCTCCAAGTCGCTCGTGCCATTCTTTTTTCTCAAACACGTCTTTCGGGAAAGTGCTTTTACCCTTCTTCTTTGAGCTTTTATTTTTTTCCGTCGTAGTCGATTCCATGAACAATTAATACATCTCCAAGAGAAACTTCTTCGGGTTTGATAAATATTGTGCAACTTCATTTAAGAAGTGAATTCCATGCGCCCCATCCGCCACACGATGATCCAACGAAATTGAAAGATACATAACATCTCTGATTTTAATTTCATTGTTTACAACCATCGGACGCTTGCGAATCTCATGCACACCAAGAATCGCTACTTCTGGGTAGTTAATAATCGGGGTCGCAAAAAGTCCACCGACCTTGCCCGCATTGGAAATTGTGAATGTACCATCGCCAAAATCGTTTGGCCCTAATTTTCTTTGACGAGCTCTAGCGCCAACATCGCTAATCTCCGATGCTACATGTAAAAAACTCTTCCGATCGACGTCTTTCACCACTGGTACGGTAAGACCATCTTCCGTATCCACAGCGATGCCTAAGTTATAATAATTTTTGTAGACGATTTCTCCAGAGCCATCCGCATGTTCCACCAAACTGGCGTTTAGTGCTGGCATCTTGCGAAGGGCAAAAATACAAGCCTTAGCAATGAACGGCATATAGGTAACATTCACGCCTTGAGTCTTTGTCTGTTCCTTAATGGAATTACGAAACTCTACCAGCTCAGTTACATCAATCTCTTCCACGCAAGTAAAGTGAGCCGCTGTGCGCTTAGACTCCGCCATTTTCTTCGCAATGGACTTACGGACTCCGCGAACCGGAACTCTCTCCTCCCTTGGCTTATCAGCGATAACTGGGAAGACTGGAGTCGGCTGATAGGCTTGTTGCATTGGTGCTGGACTGGCTCCAGCACCTGAGCTGGCACTAACATCTGTATCTGCAGGTACACCTGCACCATTAAAGCTCTCAATATCGGAAAGTAGAATACGCCCCTTGGGACCTGTTCCCTGCACTTGAGTTAGATCAATTCCTTTTCCACGAGCTAATTTGCGAACTGCTGGGGCTGCTTGTACAGACGCAGGTGCAACCAATGCACTAGATCCACTAGAAACTGAGGCCATTTGCATCGAAGACCTTGCAATAGCTACTTCGCCATTATTGCCATTACTAGCAGCTCCGTCAGCAGCTCCACCAGCAACAGTAAGCAAAACCGAGCCAACATCAACCATCTCCCCTTCGGAGAATTTAATATCGCTAACTACACCAGAAGAAGTCGCCAGGATTTCAACTGTTGCCTTATCCGTCATAACTTCGAGAACAACTTGGTCTTCTTTGATCTCATCGCCTTTATTCACTAACCAGCGTGCGATTTCACCTTCGGTTACACCTTCACCAAGATCGGGCATTATTAATTCCATCGTTCCTCCTCAAATCTACCGAAACTGCGCAACTTCCGTTATCGCTTGTTCGAGCATAGCCATATCCGGCCGAATCACCTCTCGTAAAGCCCCTGGGTCCGGCAAGTCAAATCCAGCTATTCGTCGCACCGGTGCTAATAATGAATCAATTGCATATTCTGAAATCTGCGCAGCTAGCTCTGCGGCGGTTCCGTAAGAACGAGCGCTCTCCTGAAGAATTACCAAGCGGCCTGTCTTCTTGACTGATGTAACTATGGTATCCACATCCAGCGGATTCAAAGAGCGCAAGTCCACGAGCTCTATGCTTCTCCCGCTATTTGCCCACTCATCTAACTGCGCATAGGCAAATTGTGTCAGTGTTCCGAAGCTCACTAAAGTGAGTTCAGTTCCTTCTCGTAAAATTCGAGCCTTGCGATAATCCACGCTGGACTCCATCGCTGCTCGTTGCAAATCATCAATTTCTGGCCAATCTTTTGGCGCGTAGACCAGTGTCGGATCCGGTATACGCGTTAGGTGATCGAGTATATTTGTAAAATCTTGTTGGCTAGACGGAGCAAAAACTTGCATACCCGGCATCGAGCCCATAAACATATCCGTTTTGATTCCACCGCTATATTCTACGACAACAGTCATTGGGGCAGAATACTGACCGCCACTGCGGTAGCGATACTGAGCTGTCGCGTTTCCTAGCTGTTGTAGCGCAGAGGAAAATAGATCTTCTTCTGCAATATGAACAACCGGATGCAACCCATAAACTGCCATACCCGTCGCAATGCCCACTAAAGTATTCGCATCACAATCAAAAGCGAATACGCGGTCTCCCTGATTCAATTCATTCGACGAAGCACTTAAATCAATTTCTGAATCAGTGACACTCTCCTCGTCCAAATAGAGAGCTACGATCTTTTCGTTCCATTGCATTGCGGCCTGTAAGCCCGCATCGACAGGAAAGTCCTTTTTCATTCTGTATATCCCTCCAAAGCTTCCCGAATACGATTCTCCGTTTTCATGCGCCAATTGGCCTGTACCAGTTTGTCGTTGCCAAAGCTTGGTAAGACCAATATCGATGGTCGTTCTAAATTCGAGTTTGCCGCATCGGAGCCTGCAAGGATAGCTCCCATCGGATCGGTAACTGGAACCACCTTCGTGTTAAATCCGAGAGCCTCAAAATGCGCGTATACTGACTCCTCTCGATTCGCTGCCGAACCCATCCCCTCCTGCTGCCAAGAGCGTAGTAGAGAGTCGGACCAACAAAGCAAAATTATTGGCAACGGCGAGGCCTGCCATGTCCTAGCAATTAGAGCCAACGACTCGACACAATTATCTCGAGCAAGATCACGTTCATAAAAATCTATAAGCAAGAACTCGTCCCGCTTGGCTCGAAAATTCGCTTTGGCATAGCCTAAAGCCGCTGGCCACCACTGTTCACCCACAAGATTTGGAGCATGCTCGCGCCACCAATTAATTCGTACCGGATTCTCGAGAGAAAGTGCATTTACAAGTGCATTCACAAAAAAGTCCAGAAATAGGAACTCCGGCTCTGGGTTTTCCTCGCTCAATTGTTCCTGGAGGTCACAAATGTCCTCCTTCGACCAGCGAATTGATTTCAAAGCTCTGCGCACAAACGCACCACGAGAATGAAACACGGTTGCCACTTCCTTAGGCATTTATTAAATCTCCTTTTGCGCTTTCTTTATTACATTGTCTTTGTACGCTCCGCTTATCTGCGTCTCTTCGCTTTTCTACAAAAGCCTTAATATAAAACTCACCAGCTCGATAAGACGAACGGACTAATGGGCCGCTAGGAACCAGTGCAAAGCCCATATCTAAGCCAATTTGTTCGTACTCTTTAAACTCTTCTGGGCGAACGAAACGCTCAACAGCAAGATGGCGCTTCGTCGGCCGCAAATACTGACCCAGCGTAAAGATCTCCACACCCACTTGGCGAGCGTCGCGCATAGTTTGCAAAACTTCTTCCTGCGTCTCACCCAACCCAAGCATCAATGATGTTTTTGTCACTAAGCTGGGTTTGTTTTTTTTTGCCGCTGCCAAAACATTTAAACTTTGCTCGTAGCCTGCTCGCGGGTCTCGAACCGTGGGCGTAAGCCGCTCACTAGTTTCTAAATTGTGGGCAAATACATCAAGTCCAGAGCCAACTAAGGTTTCAACGCAATCTTCAGAACCACGAAAATCTTGTGCTAAGGTCTCAATCATCAACGTCGGAATCTGCTGTTTAATCTCAGTAACAACACGGGCAAAGTGATAGGCACCTTGGTCCGGTAAATCATCCCGGTCAACAGTCGTAATTACAACATAATTAAGTTCGCCCATTTCACGTAAAGACCGCGCTGTTTTAAGCGGTTCTAGTGGATCCAAATAGCCGCGGGGATTTCCCGTGCGCACATTACAAAACCGACAACCGCGCGTACAGGTGTCGCCCATGACCATAATCGTAGCTGTGCCCCCGGCCCAGCACTCGCCAATATTTGGACAGCGGGCTTCCTCGCAAACTGTATACAGGGACTTTTCCCGTAAATTTTGCTTCAGATTACGAAAGGACTCCCCACCCGGGGCTCGAACTTTTAGCCAATCTGGCTTCTTCGCAGTTATGGGTACAGCCATGCCTAGGAGACTATCTAAACCACTAGCATTAGGCAAGAAAATGCCCTGAATCCAAGACGTCTATGAACGATTTCTAGCTTCTAGCATCAACCTAAGCCAGCATTTCGTCCTGACTAATTTCGGTCTGGAACACGTGCCCGCTGGGACAAACATGTTGCTCGACAATATGCTCTAAATTCTCCGGTGTGCGGCCGCGTTGAATGGGAATCGTTGCAAAACCAACACCACAAATCGGACAAACCATGTCCCTCTGGCTTGGATGCAGTGGCAATTTTTTAAGTGCAAGATTCTTAGCCATGGAGAACATAGTATCAGAACTCCTCAAAACAGCAAGAGTTCTGCGCTAGAAGTGCCGCAGTTTAGTTTTGCGCTCGCTAAAAGCTCTTTAAAGGCTCTTTACCTTAGAAACCTCTGCCTCCACCCAATAACGCTCCTCTTCCAGTTGAACTAGCCCAGGATTGATGAGTTTCACCCCGACAGGAGCTCCATCAAGAGGCAATTCCATCTTGGCTTCGGTAAGATTCACTAAGGAAACATTCACATTGTAAGGATGGTGCACGCGAACTAAAACCCGATCGACAATCTTTGCGCGAATGAGCTCATACCAAAGATCTGGGCCTTCTAGGCTCACAACGGATATGGCACTCAAATCTCGCACCTGCCGGGCCAATTTTCCAAGGTCAATTCTTTTCCCATCTTTTGGAACTCGCAACACAGCCTCGGCTCGCTCAGCCATTTTCTCGTCCAGTTTGGCATCGGTTGATATGGCTTCGATTAAACGCAATTCCTTTTTCATTAAGGCAAGGTGACCTTTGTGTAAACTTGCAAAAGTATCCATAAGGAGTAGTATCGACCCGGGGCTTCGTAGAAAATTTTTATCGTTGCCATTGTGATAGTCGGCGCAGGTAATATCGAAAAAAGAGGGAATCCCCCTGCCTCTACTCACTGGCTTAATTTGAAAACTCTTTTCCTCATCCTTGGAATGAAGCTCCCAGGCGATGGACCATTGTGGAAGAAAGTGATTTACTGCCTTTTCATAATCAGCATAAAAGAGCTGACAACTCCGCGCCTCCTCCCCATCAGCTAGCACTACAGTACAACCCTGACGACGCAGAGTTTCGATTCCCTTACCTTTACTTCGTAGAAAGGGGTCTTCTGCCCCCACAATGACACGTTTGATCCCGGCGTGGCGTATTGCTTCGGTGATCGGAGCAATACGTTGGTAAAAAGCGTTTGGCTCTAGGGTTAGATAAAGTGTAGCCTCTTCTGGCCGAACACGACTCTTTACTTTATTCCAAGCTCTCGTAACAGCATCCATATCATCGCCTGGGTGTTGCGTCTCACACACATGTACAGCCTCATCTGAGGCAAGCAATGCTGTCCAGGTGGGCTCGATTATGGCGCGAAGTGCCGGGGGTGCATTGCGCTCCTTTCGGACAGTAGAGACCGCTTCGCGAAGGATTTTTCGTTCAAATTCGGCTAGCATCTAGATAGTATGGCATGGCAGAGGCGGGTATAATGAACCTTTTTTTATCTGAGATTTTTTCTGAAAGACGGTTGATTATTTTAGTCTGTTTTTCTTTTTTGACAATCTCTCACGTAGCTATTCCCTATCTAAACAATGGGAAGGACTTCTTTATTTTCAGTTCTTGGCGGCTCTTTTCGTCAGGACCACGAGAAAGTATTTCAGATATCTCTTGGGACGAGGGCCAAAGCTTTTTATACCGAGACCACAGGAAAGAGGCAAAAAGGATAGGAATTAATATACATACTTTATTTTATCTATTGAATACTCAGAAATCTGCCAGACTACAGCGTGACTATTGTTACGCTTTGAGGACGCTATCAAAGGGTGGCCCTTTGAAAATTTACAACATGAAGGGTCCACTGGCTGACCATATTTTTAAAAAAAATGTCGTTAAAAATGATGTGAAAAACGGTTTGATCAGCAATCACAACGTAATCAGCAGTGTCGAGATTTGTAGTGGCTGAAGTCTTCCTAAGAGCGCACTACCTTTTCTTGCTAGTTGTTGTTTTCGGAACATCTTATCGGCTGTTCAATCGAGATTTGGGTGAACCTGATTACATTTGGGTACTATCGCTTTTACCACCTGATTTTTTCCCTCCCTTATTTTTTGGGATATTCCTTTTTATTAGCGCTGTTTTCACTACAACTCTGATCGCCTATGCTGTCGCTCAACATGACCTGCCACTAATTGATTACTAAACCTCCACACAATGCCTAGCTTATTCCTTAAGCCGGCTCCTCATAATTTTTAAGCGGGTTCCTCAACGAGAGACAGAATCTCCTTTTCCACATGCCAAGGCTGCGGCTGAGTAGACTCTTCGAGAATTGGTGACAAGCCAACGCCTGGCACATTTTTACCTGCAATCAAGCGCGGACGTACATTCAAGCTATAGAAGAGCTCATCACATGTCCTGCGAATTAAGTGCTCGCCAAAGTTACAAACCTCAGTGTCTTCGTTCACAAAGATCACACGGCCTGTCCTCTCCACAGAACTCCTAATTGCATCCCAGTCGTACGGATAGATAGTACGCAGGTCGATTACGTCTAGATAAATATCCCTCTCAGACTTAAATTTGTTAGTAATATCCTCTACAATCGGCTGCATACGCCCCCAGGCTACGACTGTCGCCGCATCGCCCTCTTGGTATTTATATGCTTTACCAATTTCGATCTCTGGGTCTGTAAGCTTTGGAAACTTCGGCCTCCACTTCGCCTGCTCTTCCTTCGTCACAGGCATATCGATCATTTTTTTTAGCTCTTTGGCATTTTTGGGCTCACCTGGAATGAGTTTTTTGCCCTTCGCCCGCAGAAGTGCTTTCGGCTTTAAGAACATTACCGGGTTTGGGTCCTTAATTGCTGCCAGCATCAACCCGAAAGCATCGTATGCGTTTGACGGCATTACCGTCTTCCAGCCTTGAATCTGTACCATCTTCGAATCGAAAGAATGGGAGTGGTATACCGAACCGTGAATTCCTGAACCAACTGGCGTCATCACCGTAATAGGCATCGGGTATTGGCCCATAGACGTCCAACAAGCATTGCCTGCAAGCTTCAAAAGATCAATCGTATTGAAGATATAATCACAGAACTGAACCTCTGCGACGCACCGAGAACCCGCAAGTCCTAAGCCTGTCGCCATCCCAATAATTCCGCGTTCATCAAGTGGTGAATTCCAAGAAGTCTTCAACCCCTGAGTCACGGTGAATGCACCACCTAGAGGAGGACCGACATCCTCACCAAAGACGTCTTTTAACTCCAGGTTATCCTCTGCGTGTGCTAGTGCCATTCGAATTGCTTGCGCTACTGTTGCCATTTATTTTTTCATCCTTTTTTAGCTTTTAGCTTTTTAGCTGCAAAATGAGCCGCCGTATCCGCCGCGTAGTCCAGGCCAATTTGTGCCGCCAGTGTGTCGCGGCCTTTATCGCCGTTCTTATCTGCATAGACATGATCAAAGATGGAGTGTGGATCCGGACCTGGCTCCGTTCGCACCTGTTTCAAGTCATTTAAAATAGACTCCTGCCAATCCTCGCGGATTTTATCCATTTCCTTAGGACTTAGAATTTTTATTTTTTCGAGTTCTTTTTCAAAACTCTCGACACAATCAGCTTCGTTAGTCACGCGGTTCGCTCCCGAGGCAGATGAGTGCCCATGCAAACGAGAAACATCCAGCTCTAGCAAATAGGGCTTACGCTCCTTACGAACATAATTTATTGCTGTCTGTAAAGCTTCATAAACATTCCACACGTCATTACCATCTGTCTTGCGCGATTCGACATTGAAAGCGCGTCCACGATCTGCAATCTCCGTTTCCCCATGCTGGCCACTATACGGCGTCGAAATACCGGCATAGTTATTCGTACAAATAACTAATAGCGGTAATGGGTTCACCGGACGAGAGGCCCATACAAGTGCGGTAGCGAAATCACCTTCCGCCGTCCCGGCATCACCACCGATAACGACTGAAATGCCTTTGCCTCGACCTTGGCTTTGCGCGTGTGCTGTACCAATTGCCTGCGAATGCTGTGGCTCAATGCAAGAAGATACTGGAACCACATTCCACTCCGGCTTGGCGTAGTGGTTTACGAAATTACGACCGCCGGAGTATGGATCCGTTTCCACGTTTTTCATCTGTCGAATTGCATCGATTGGTGGCGCACCCAAAGCCAGCATCAATGCTGAATTTCGGTAGTGTAAATGAATAAAATCTTTGTCTGGACCATGTCCTTTGTCAACCAACAATCCGAGAGCAACATTGAAAGCCTCCTCACCTGGACCACCAATCCAGAAATAGCCCTCACCCATTTTACTCATTTTCACGAGCCGTTCTTCGAGTACACGGCCTTGAACCATGAGGTTATGAATCTCTTTCAAATTTTCCGGTGTTAGGTCTACCGGCTTTTCTAGATTCTTCACACTCTCACTAACGGATTTTTTGTTCGAAGTCATAAGTTCCTTCCGGCCGATTTTTTTCAGTAATGGGCACTTTTTTCCAGTGACGGACACTTTTTTCCCGAATATATTTCGTACTTTGCTTTGCCATGTGAAGTCAAGACAAAGGGGTTACGATGCGACATATAAAGGGCCAATCTTTGACCGCAGGTAATACGTTTTCCGTCGTAGCACCCTCCAGTTGTGTTGAACGCAAGCTCTTGATTGCCGGAGAAAAAAAAGCGAAGCAATTTGGCTATTATTTGAGTTATACGCCCCAGATATTTAAGCGGCTGCGCTATATGGCTGGCCCCGAAGACGTTCGTATCGATGATCTAGTTGCAGCCGCCCGAGATACGGAAACAAGGGCTATATGGTGCGCCCGTGGTGGAGTTGGCGCCACTCGCCTACTTCCCTATTTAGATCGCATGCGATTCGGGTCACTGTTACAGAAACGTCGCAAGCTACTTATTGGCTACTCTGACATTACCGCACTTCACTCCTATGCTTGGCAAAAGGCGAAGCTTAGTTCGGTACACGCCCCACTTATGGCGACTCCGTCCTGGCTAAATATGAAGCCGAAAGCGGTAAAGGATTTCCTTGCCCTGCTGGCCGGCCAAGTTGAGCTTGGCAAGAAATCCTATACGTGCAAGTGGCCAACAAAATTTTTATCAACTAAGCAAAGTGCAGAAGGTGTTTTACTTGGAGGCAATCTTTCCGTTCTCTGTGCCTTAGTTGGAACTCCTTGGCAACCGAGCTTTCGCAATGGTTTGCTCTTTTTGGAAGACATTGCGGAGCCTCCGTATCGTCTAGATCGCATGCTAAATCAAATGCATCAGGCAGGCTGCTTTAAGGGCTTAAAGGGTTTGGTGCTCGGCGACCTAGAACAGGATGTACCAAAGTTTTATTTGAAAAAAACCCATTGGCGAGAAGTCATCCTCGATCATTTTGCAGGTATGAAAATTCCAATCCTTAAGGGAATTCCTGCAGGACACGGCCCTCGTAATGAAGCCTTGCCTTTAGGCGTTCAAGCTTGCATTACAAGCTCCGGAAAACTGGAACTACTGGAACAAGTCACCAGTCACCACTACTAGTCACTACTAGCCGCCGGTAGTAGGATAGCCTTTTAGCCTTTGCCCAACAGGCAGCTCCTCCAAGCGCCACAGGCGAAAAACCTGCTCTTCTGTGCTCTGCCAATGACCGCGATCATAAGGACCTTCCACTACTCTCTCCGTCCTCACAAAGCGGAAGAACAACGGTGGGTTCGTCCGTTGTGATCGATCTCCCAGCCAGCGGTATTTGTCTTTAACCTTTGCATGATCAAAATGCAGAAATTCAAAGCCAATATCCACCTCACTAGTCTTACCAGAAGCCAGCACTCGACCGTCGGTCGTCAATCTTCTAGTATAGAAGACCGAAGGCAGCGCTAAACGATTCATTACCACCTTTTCGATCACAGATTCGTAATTACATGTGTTCACAGCCCCTCGGCGAATAAAGG
Source organism: Oligoflexia bacterium (assembly GCA_011087955.1). Lineage (GTDB taxonomy): Bacteria > Bdellovibrionota > UBA1018 > CAIPTA01 > JAALKR01 > JAALKR01. The sequence continues at coordinate 18,732 of JAALKR010000003.1, read as the reverse complement.
CGCGCCCATAAGAAACCTTGCCGCCCTCCCGTTTACCAAACACTTCGAAAGCGCGCTCGTTGCCGCGCCTGCCCACCTTTTTGTCCCAGAAGAGTTCATTCATTAGAACGATTGCATCTTGAGGAAACTTTCCGCAAGCATTCGCTGGAATACGATAGGCACTGAGGAATTTTTTTCCTTCTAGGAACGCCACCTCAATACTCTTTGCTTTCAGACGTTTGCTTTTGCCTTCAGCGGAGTTTTGAAACTTTTCCTGTTTTCCACGCCAAGTTCCTTCGAGCTCTTCAAAGCCGAAAGTCTTCCAATTTTGAGCATGTTGAGTGCATTTAAAGCATGCTTCCCGCCGCTCTATTCCTGCGCAAGCACTAAGGCCCAGACTGGCGACGACAGCGATCGACAAAATCCATTTTGCTTTACTCATGGCCATACCTCCCGTACAAGGTTTTCGGCCACATGCCTCATAATCTTAACAACGATATGATGATTTGTTTAAAGAGCTTTTCTGATAAGGACGATCAAGAGAGCGTGCTCATCAGGAAAAATATATTCATAAGGACCGGAATTAGAGTTCTAACAGTAATAGCTCTACCTGTTTCCTTGACTCATGCATTCATCGGCGCATTTGCATTTACCAATGTGGCGGAAGCCAGGGGCCTAACGGGCTCAAAAGTCTACGCAAAGCCAGGTGCAGAGCTTATACTCTGTACCAAAGCAGAGAGTACAGAAAGCTGTGCAAAGGCTTCTAGGGCGCAAGCTCTCGGTTGGTCCAGATCCTGTAAAATCATAAGCGGGCCACTGGACTTTACTCGCCGTTGTCAGTGGGACCGCCTGCAAGTTCCAAATGAGTACAAAAGTCCAGAGTTTGCTGCTTGCAAGGATGTCATGTTCGTGCCGCAAGACCGGATTACTAAAATGATAGAAAAGGAACGCAAGCAGCTCGAGCAATTAGCCGCTTGTCACCCGAGAATCCAAATTCTACCTGAGGCCAATCAGTTCTTTGGTCCACTTAGCACCCAATTGCACCAAGCCGTGCGCGTGAAAAACGAAGCGGAAACTATGTTGCAGATGGGGATTACTGCCGCAGAGAAAACTTTATACCAACTCCAACAGGCCGGCAAAGAAATGCAAAAGACCGCTTGCTGCTTTCAAGCGGCTACCAAGGGCAATTCTTTCAGTGAAGGCAAGCTCAATAATCTCTGTCAGGATCGAATTGGTACGCTGATTGATAAGGACCCAGGTGCGAAGAAAGTTGGTATCTCACAATTTTGTCAGAACCGAATCGAAGGCGCTCGTAAAAAGTACAAAGAGTTAGTACTGCAATTTCGGCATGAGCTCATTCGAACAGGCTCACGCGTCCATGCAGATATGCAAGAGTTTAATTATTTTAGTAATAACGTAGACCAACATGTGCCAGGCATGCATATGAACCTGGGATTAAAAGAAAAGAGCGGCACAATAACTCCTGGACCTGACAAAGATAATGTTATTGGACTATTCAATGTGGGTCGATCGAAAATGTATTCGCCAATCTCGGATGAAGAGAAAAGAGCAGCGATTCAGGACGAGAAGGATTGGCTTGCAGAGATTGATAAGCAATGGGAAGCGGATGCAACCGAACACAACAAGATGCTTATACCACGCCTTGCGCAAATTGCACGTAAGTCCTTCTCTCACTTACCGCTCAAAGAAGGTATTGAGAAGGCCCGTTATGTGTATATGGGCTTCTTTCCAGATTCACCGCGAAGGCATGCCTTTGAGTTCTTGAAAGACGCGAGAGGAAGACCACCTCATTCTAGCGTGGCTGACTCCGAGTCTTATTACGAGCAATACGTCCGCAAAAAAATTAAAGCACGACGGAGAGCTCACGAACAGAACTTCCAAACCCTTCTCGGGCAAGCACCTATTTTTGCGTTCTTAGCGAAAGACAATCCTTCCGACCAGGAAATAGCGAATGCCCTATTTCGTGTGGTGCATGAAAACAACCATCCGATGCAGGAGGAGTTCAATAAAAAGCTAATCAAAGCTAAAGCAGAAATTAAACGGACTAAGCGCGAAGGGGGCGATCCGGACCCATTCTTAGCCGCCGACTTCTTGGTCGCGCAAAACATCTTTGAAGAAATGCTTGAACAAAAGCCAGAGATGTGCGCTGCCGCCACAGCCCTACAAAAATATGTCCACACCAAACAGACTTCCAAAAACTTAAGGCTTGGTCTGCTAGCGGCTGGTGCGACCCTTGTTAGTGGGTTTGGAGCTGGTGTTGTCTTGGGTTGGGCTGGTGCCTCAACTACGGTCGTAGCTGGAGCATCTACAGGAGTCGGGCTCGCTGGCGGTGCTGTAATTGGTGGGGTATTCCTCGCTCGTGATATGGATCGCGTTGCAGCTGCGGAAAGGGCATTCTTTTCTGTGGATGGTATTTCCACTCGAGATTTAGATGTCAGCAGTCCGGGCACACTAGAAGCGATTCAAAATGCTCGAAATGGTGAGTTGATCTCAGCACTGACGATCATCTTCCCTTGGGACGTTGCCTACGTTGCTAGCGCGGTCGCTTTAGCGCGCGCTGCTCGGCAAGCCGGGTTGGCCGGATTTCGCTCCGGAGCAGCCACTGCTTCGGCTGTGGCAAAGCAAAGAATGGCCTCCTTCGGTCATCGACTAGCCAGTATGAAACTGCGCCTTACAAAGCAGGATCGCCGCGCGATTATGCACTTGATTAAAAGCACCTTCTTTGGGCAGCGAACTCCCATAGCTGCAGAACTTGTGGAAGTGGATCAAATAATGAAGGTGCTCCTAGAGGCGAAGGGAGCAAACCGGATTCTACCCGACTCAGTGGTTGATCCAATCGGATACGAAAAAGCCTTTGCGAAAGTCGGCGAGCTATTTCGCAAAATCAAAAAGTCTCCAGGGTTTGCGTCCACAGAAGATATCATCAATGTCTTCCGCCAAATTCAGGATCCAGCGGATGGTTTTCCGATCACTTCTTTAAATGTTGAGCATATTATGAATGGTATTGAAGGTGGCATCCGTTTAGGTATGGACCCTAAGACAATTCGCAGCACACTCAAAGAATTTGATACCTGGGCGCAAAACGCAAACAACTATACTCATTTAAAGGGTCTTTCCAAAGTCTTTGATGATGCCTATGATATTATGCAAAAACGTTATGGAGCTTCTATTGGCGAGGCGGTGCCTCCATTCCGTAGGGATCGCAATATACGAGCTTTCACTGAGAAGCAGCGCGCAACCTCCATTGACGAAGCATTAGTCAGAAACAATGTGCCAGTCGAGGACGTGGCGCAACTACGTACTTGTGTAATGCCTGGGGTGTGATTCCTGGGGAATGACTCCTAAAGTACAATTTTATTGTGCGAAGCACCCATTTCTGTTATCCCTGCGTCAAACATATTACCGAAAGGATTTAGAAATGAGAATGAGACTTTTTATATATGCTACTGCCACCTACGCTCTCACAGTAGCCCTCGCTCTGCCAGCTCCAACGTTTGCCGCACTACCAACAATTGATCCAGCAAAACAAGGTGCCCTAGACACCACACAAGTAAACCTAGTTAACGAAAATTTAAAGCAGTTCTTTGAGCAATTCAACGTCAACAAAAAAGCAACGCAAAAAGGCGAGATCAAGCGCTACCAACAAGTGGACGGCGTTTGGCAATATTTCAAGCCTGCTGTGCAAAAGCTTAGAGATTTGCAACAAAAGCGAAGTGAGCAGTTCCAAATCCAAGACGCTCAGTACAAGCAAAACAATTTCTGTGAGGGCAACATTGGGAACCCAGAAAGTTGCCTCTACCAAGGTAACTTAGAAACTATTGAGCAAGTACTTGCGCAAGAAGGCCGCCGTGGAATTGGCAATAACGACGATCCTCGTAAGCTCGTAGACAACGGTTATGACGGAACTTACGAAGACAACCTATATCGCATGCAAAACAAAAATCTGACGGAAGCTGAAGTTGGTACACAAGGTTGGTCTTCAGACTACTGGGCACTTGCTACTGGTGCGACAGCAAAGCGCTATCAGCTAGAGAAGGGCAGTAAATACGGCCTAGAAGAGTATCCAGTGATGTCTTCTGGTATGGTTTGGCACGAAGTAGATAAGTACTTCAAGGCTAACTCCTCTTCCCTTTCAGACTACCTAACTAAAAAGTTCTACCTGCGCTATGGTGCAGATTTAGAAACTTTTGTTTCGGTTCTTTCTCCGGCTGAGAAGTATGACCTTTTGGTTGGCGACTGGAACTTCTCTCTGACAAAAGCTCAGTACAAAACTGCCGAGCCATATGCTTGGGATGGCAGCGAAAAAAAAGCTGTGGAAACCTGGATGGGCATCTGTCACGGTTGGGCAGTAGCTGCCTATATGGATGAGCGCCCAGTAAAGACTATCACCGTATACAGCCCAACAGGCACTCCAGTGAAATTCTACCCAGACGACACCAAGGCCCTTTCTGTGCTTAAGTGGGCGAACGGTCAAACAGTTCGTGTCGACAGAAACAACAACCTGACTTACGGCACAAAGTTCATCGGTGGGCGTTGTAATAAAAAAGAAGGCGAGTCTGTGGAAGAGAACGAAGATGGTGTTGTTACCGACTCAGATTGTTTCGACACGAACCCAGGTTCTTGGCATATTTCAATCGTTAACCAGCTTGGTATCGTCAATCAACGTAAAGGCCAAGGCCACCGTACAATCATAATCGACGCTACTTTCGATTATGAAGTATGGAACCAGCCAATGGTTCGTTACAGCTACTCCTACTTCAACCCAACGACAAAGGATCTAGTTCGCAACATCAAAGATGCTACGGTTAAGTTGGATGGGTTCACTTTCAAAGGCGATAGCTTCGGGACCGATGTTCGTAAAGAAAACTACCGTTCCAGTGCTGAGAAACCTAAGTATGTAGTCGGTGTTATAATGGAAGCAGCCTATGTTGTGGAAACTCACCCAACTGGCCGTGCAACGGACTCTGACGAGTACGATTCTGTAACATCTGTTCGTTATGTATATGACCTTGAGATCGATAAGAACGGTAAAATCCTCGGTGGTGAGTGGTATAACAACACACACCCTGACTTCCTTTGGACAGCAACTCCGGATGCATTTGCGTTCAACCAAGGTGACCTAGCTGGCCTGGAAAATGCTTGGGCCTGGGAAAGGAACGAGTGGACTCTTCCAAACCATATCGCGCAACACGCTACTAAGCGCCGCACGCTTCGCGACCAAACTCCGTTGAAAGTAATCGTGGATGGCCTAATCGCAAAAGCGAAGAAATAATGAGAGCAGCAAAGAGGAGATTTTCCTCTCTTGTAGGCGGTGGAGGCCTGGTTCTTCTAGGCTTCTTCCTCGTCACTACCGGGCTTGGGAGCCTTGACGTGAACGCTAAGCCGGACGTGAAAATCGATCCAGAGCAGAAACAAAAACGTCCTCCCTGCCCTATCTCACTCCATAGCAAAAACCCTAACTTTAAAGAGCTTGTAAAGACCTGTGATTTCAATCGTAAATTATTGCCTGCCTGCCAGGTGGGAACTCAATCCGTAAACCTAAATGGTACGCGCCCAAACGTATGGCTCCACCGACAGCAATGCAGCAAAGAGTGGACTCTCATTCTCTATATGGCGCTCGACAATGATTTAAATAAATTTGGCCTGCAAGATTTTTCCGAACTCTTTTGGGAAAAGGCTAACGACGATGATTATTCCTATGACATCGTAGCTGATATTGATTTTTTCAAAAATTCTGACGCCACAAATATTACGAGTCAAAAATCACGGGGCATGCGTGCTCTAATTGAACGCACGCGCGAAGGTCGTATTACACTAGCCAATTTTGACCGGGATAAATATTTTGGCATGGACCCCAATACGGGTGACCCGGAGCATTTTGAAGAGTTCCTAATGTGGGCCGTAGAGAAATTCCCAGCCCGTAATTATATGGTCATCATAGGTGGCCACGGTGATGGTTGGGCTGCAATGGCAAGTCATAATCGAGAAATCAAGGACCGTCTATGGGGCCACCCTCCGTCAAGGGAAAGCGCGCTGAAGACAGCTCGTGTCCAGAGGAAGAGACCAGATGGCGCCGCCAATATTGGTCGCATGGGCCACGGCATTGCTGTAGACTTTTCCCATCAGGACTGGCTGGACGTACGGAATATTCGCCTCACATTAAATCGTGTGACTCGTAAGCTCCTTGGTGGTGAACCAATTGAAATCTTTGCAACCGACGCCTGCTATATGCAACAAGCAGAAGTCGCCTATGATTTACGAAAAGTTGCAAAGTTCATTTACGGCTCAATTCCAATCATGGAATCCCAAGGCCTCCCTTATGACAAAGTTCTCAAGCGTATTGATACGGGGGAATTTGATGGGGCTGAAGGTCCAGAGAAGCTAGCCGTAGCGTTGCCTCATATTATGGTGGATCATTACGCTACAACCGGAGATGGTAATGAGGCAGGCAAAAATGATGGCGTCATGGCTTCCACGATTCGCGCCTCGGCTTTACAAGATGGGTTACTAAAGGGACTCTTGGGACTAGGAATTGCGGGCACACGCTGGATACACGGCTACACCGACCCCGAGAGAGCGCAATTTGCTGTGATTGATGCGATCGATGACTCAGTTAAATACCAAAATTCTGTAATTGACCTAAAAGATTTCCTTCAAAAGCTTCGGGAATATGTGGAAGCGGCGGTTCTCCCAGGTGGCCAAGACCCGCTAACGATAGCGGTCTTAGAGCAAATTGAAATCTTAGAGGAGGAAATCGGCTCCTATATCATTTCTTTCGCAGCCGGCTCGCACTTTACGCGCTGGGAAGGCCGCATGGCAGGGCTTTCAATTTGGTTACCTTCGACGACGACTGCTTTCAGAGGCTTCCTGCCATCTGTAGCAAACTCTTACCTGCATCGCCAAACATTCGATGCGAGCCGAGACCACCGTTTGCCGAATGAATGGACAGAGTTTATCGCTAACCTCTTTAGCGAAGACCTAAAGCCGCTAGAGGATAATCGGAACTAATTTTCCTCACGGTTCCGTAGCGTCACGTTTGCACTCTTCGTTTCTTCACCGCGCTTCCAGCGTTCCATATCATTAACTAGCAAACTGTGCGTGGAAATATATTTGTTTCCGCGTTACAACCTAATGATGCGTGCGCGGTAAACTACCGTTACGGTCAATAGGAGGGGTGCTCAATGAAAAAATTTTCCTTTTTATTTTCCTTTTTATCTTTTGTTGTTGGCCTAACTGTTTTTTCTTTTTCGACCCCGAATTCTACATCCGCCCAAGCCACACGCAAACAAGGAGGGTTTTACTCCCACCTTAACTTAGAGATTTCTCCTCTCACAAAAGACGCAATGCTGCTTGGTGTTACGCAAGCAGAAATTCAAAAAGCCCTAGAGGCTCGGTTTCGCAAGCATAATATAAATGTTGAAAAACGAGAAAAAACGAGAGGCATCTTCTCGACGAAAATCTCGACAATGGATGTTGAACAACAGATTGTCTCCTACGTACATGTGAAGCTACTGGAAGTTGCACGTCTACCCCGCATGCGCAATCGGCGTTTTGTCGTCACTTGGGACGCAGGAAAACTCACTGCCTCCCATGCAGTAAAACACCCTCAGTCGATAAAAACTGCCATTAACGAACTAGTGGACGCATTCATGCGCGCAAGTTTGAAGTAACGTAAGTTTGGAATAGCGAATGCCTAAATATCTGGTTATTGCCCAATTTGTTGCCTTATTTGTGGCCTCATCATTTTTTTTAAATGCCTGCCAAAGCATGCAGGGCCACCAAAACCCCCTAGAAATACATACGGAGGAAAACAATGAAGGGTTTTATCCACTCTTCCCAAAAGAGGCTATGCCAGTCGATCTTCCTGAAAAATACGGGTTCTCGAGAGAACTACTGGATCGCCTGGCCACTTATTCGGGGCAGCTATTTTATAAGTACACAGTTAAGGTGAATAGGCGAAATTATGAGAAACAAGTTCAGAGTTACTGCAGTAATGAAGGTGCTCGCTCAATGAACCCTAAACTCTGTGCATATCTTGAAACCAAGCGAAAAATTTGCATGACTAAAGGCTGCAACTTTATGGGAGCACTGCCCGCTTGCTCGGGCGTGCGTTATCAAAATTTTTTTATCACTGCTAAGCATTGCTTGCCCAAAAACACATTTCCACGAAATCCCTCTGCCAAGTTTATTCGCTCCGATGGGACGATCCACATGGTGAAATTGAAAAAGACTTCTCTTTTGCGCCATAATAAGCCTTATGATGTGGCGATTTTTAGATTACTCGAAGCAAAGTTTACGACAGACAAAAATTTTCCTATCCGCATGAGCAAATTAGAGTTCCGAGAACCCGTAGCTGGCATTGGCTGGCCTATTTTGCATATACGTCAAGGCCGGCAACGAAAATTCAACTACGACCTTGAGTATAAACACCACCGCGTTACCTTCGGTCGCGTGATGCAACCCAATGAAATGGGCCGCTCCTTTTGCCACGTTACCAACAAAGATGGAGTCTCCAATATTGAAAACTGGGAGCTTGAAAATACTTGCAAGCGCGGTCGTCATTGGCGCAAAGAAAGGGGTTTTAAGAAACGTTATTATGCGCGCAAAGAGCATGACCCGTTCCTAACCAATTCTGATATGACTTGGGGAATGAGTGGATCACCGCTATTTGACCAGCAAGGTCGCCTGGTAGGGATTGGATCCAATGTCCTTAGCAATGACCCGAGGGAATACCACCGCGATAAGTTCGCGATCTATGTTCGAGCCGACCGCATATACAAGATGTTAGGATCAATTGAGCCTAGGCTTAATTGATCCCCGGATTCTTCAGTGTTAGGCTTTTCGCGACTGTCTAATTCTTAAACAGGTTTCTGAACAGAGAGAGTTGCCCGTCCCAGGGAGCTACGGCATAAACAACTAATATTTAAGTTGAAAATCGATTTTAGCCGATTTCAGCCCTCCCTGGCACACACCTTGCTCTACCAAGTTTATGATGAGACTAGGTATAATAGTGATGAAACTAGCAATGAGACAGGCAAGCTTGCTAGTAGTTATAGCATCCCTCGCTTTCTTACCCGGATGCGGTAGGAAGGGTGGCGAATATGTGGAGGATGATGCACTAGAAACAATCTCTACGGAAACTCCAGTAGCGCCCGCTCTACCAACCCCACCAGTTGTGGCAGATCCTGACCCTAGTCCGCTGGGCGGTGGCGATTCCCCTTTGAGTTTTAGCGTACACGAAGTTGGCGGATCGGCAATCTTTCAAACCACAGAGATTGATACGGACAACGTGCTACGAGTGCGCTACGAAGTAGGTCCAGCTGGTAACCAATACTTTGATGGTACCGATGTTCGAGTTGAAATTACCGTAAATGGCTCTACAAAAATCCCGCGCTACACAACAGACCCAGACTGCTCGCCTCAGGGCTGTGAATACGGACGCCCATCGGATGGTGCTAGTGAGATTATGGATTTCTCTTCTGTAATAACCCCGGGTGTACCAATTACGATTCAAATTACGAATGCTAGATATAATTGGTACTGTTATGTGTTTTATAACCCACACCAGGATTGCACCTACTATAATTTAGTAAAAAACCCTAACTCAAGCATTAGCTTTCCAGGCCATTACTGGGAAGGCCGCCTGATCGTGCAGACGCACAATACTAGCGCTGTGGAATTCGAAAGCGCTGACCCATAAAATATATCGGGCAAGCCTTTTTCAAATTGACTTCGGACAAGCCTTTTCTGACAGAACATTCTTCAAATAATCATCGGGTGCATCCGCAAATTTATCCTCAAAATCCTCGTATTCTTTAGCCACCCAAAGCATGAATCGCTTGATATCTCTGTCACAGGACTCAAATAGCAAACGCATAACGGCAAAATCTGCATGATAAACACGATGAGCATTCAACACAGCATTGTTCCATTTATCGAAGGTAAGCTTCCATTTTTTTGGAGTCACACCATAATATTTCGTTCCCGCTGCTTTCCAAATGGATTCATAGCGATTCGGTAAATTAGCATAAAATTTTATTTTATTCTCGATAGCCTTTTTTGTATCCTTCTCCGCGATTTTCTCCACTGAACCCTCATACTCTTTCGAAATTTTATCAATAAATTCGGAAAAGAGTTTATTCGCCGCAAGCTCCGATCTCGCTTTTTTAACTTGCTCTGAATCCGCTCCGTATTTATTTCGTAGAAACGCCAAGGATCCTTCTAGACCAACAAAGTTGGCAAAACGCTCATTGAACTCAATATTGGATCCTATAAAAATCGTAGCATGCACAGACTCATGGATTACCAAATCAACAATCCTGCGCTCTGAGGAGCGTACCATGGAGGAAAAAATAGGATCTGGAAACCATCCGAGAGTGCTGTATGCCGGTGCGCCCCGCACATGCACATCCGGCATATATTTCTCTTCACCAATTTTGAAATGATTTTCTTTTCCCTCTTTAACCTTTTTGGCGAAAGCAATCGCCTTGTCCTTACCAAAAAATCCGATATAAGGGACAGTCCCTACGATGGGAAAGGACCAGGTTATCGCCTCAAGCTTGAGCGGGTGTGATGCCGTAACCACATAGGTCGGATAGGCTTCATCGAGTTGAACAAACTTACTATAATTTGCTGTCGCTTTAAGACGCATCTCCTTTATCGCATATTCCTTTACTTCTTGAATTAAGCCAATTGCGGTCTTAATTTCTTTTTTAATATGAGGATTTTCCAGAACCTGACTCACAGATTTTGCACGATTCATATAGCGCCACTGCCCTACACTCGCATCCCAAATATAGCTCATATTCGAGCATCCGCTCAGCAATAAACAACTAACTGAAAAAGTAAAAAGAGGTTTTACAAAAAGAATTTTGCCCATTAGAAAAGCCAGGAAAACCCACCTGTGAAAAGCTGAGAATCTTTCCAGGTCGATAGACGAAACTTTGGTATATAGGAAACAAACTCTCCCTTTAGAGCCATATTCTTTAGGAGAAATAATCTAACCCCAACGCCCGCAACCCCAGTCGCCGACGCTTGAATATTCTCTGAATTTTCGCTAGACAGGATACTTGTATAATGCACGTTTTGCTTTCGAACTACTCTACCGGAACCAATTTTAAAATAAGGCTGCAAAATGAATCTACTAGGTAGAAGGTTCTGAACCCAGGAAGCAGAATACACTGTATCATCGTAGGTAACTGTCTGATCAACTACTTCTGATATAATCGAATTAAGTACATCCGGAGTGAATACGCGTGTTCGTGACTTCAAATACGAAACTTCAATTGCCGAAACCTTTGTAAATCGAAATGCTACTGAAAATGAATGCCGATTCTGTCGAGTGAATGCGCGATTACCTAGTTCTGACTTGCCGTATGATAGCGTGGCTGAAATCTCGACCGTGGGACGAGCCTGCCCTGCTGCTGGAAATAGTAGTAGCAATAATACAAACACGGCTAACCAGCCATATTTCCTCATCGAAGCCTCCTGCTCCTGACTTACAGGATACCGCATGGCAAGGCTCCGCACAAATTTCCCTCGCTATGTATGGCAATACTTCCCACAAATTTTAGAAGTTCTCTTGGAGCTGATCGTAATACCGATTTCTTAACTCGTCCTCTCTAGTACGAGCTTTCCACTTAGCTACTAAGTCAAGGCGTGATAGAGCCGATCGCACAGCAGGGTCCTTAATATGCTCATAAGGCTGCTTCTCCTTGATATAGACCTTTACTACTTTTTTTGGCTTATTCGATTTACGTTCAAATCGATCAACTTTTTCCAAAGCGGCTAAATTTCTACTTTTGTATCGATCCTTTTCCGGAAATGCTGTTATCTGCGGTCGAATTTCTATTTTGGGAAGTATCATAGTAGCAGCCTCTTCCGGACGAAGAAATTCTATTTTGTCTCGATTTAAAGCTGCACGCTCTACTGAAGTATGTGCCTTGCCTCGAAGCTCTGAGGAAGTATATTTTTCCCGAACTAGATCCCTTGCCTGACCTGGTTGTCCAGGAAAATACGCTCGAAGTTCCGCAGTAGCAGCAGCATTTCGACTCGATCGATTTTTATCGTGTAAATCTCCTCTCTTTAACTGGAGCCCAGCTAATAAGCTTAATCGACGATTAGCAGGCCACTCATAGCGGCGTAACCAAGTAGTTATTTCTGTAAACTGTAAGGACTTCAACCAAGTTGGATAAAAGCCTCCAGAAACAATCGTTGCGCCCTCAGCGTTCAGCAAATTTTGCACACGATCGGTATATGCTTCATGCCGTAGTCGCGCCTTCCCTCGAACGACAAAAGCCGAAGTACTTCTCTCTCTATAGTCGTAAGAGACAATTGTCTTTCCAAAATACTCAAGTTGAGCGTTCGCGGTCTTCATCGTTCTCCAATCCTGACTATCCATCACTACTGAGCCACGTAGCAAGCGGAAACGTCTATTAGAATCAAAGTAAGCAGATGACCCTGGACCAAGCTCATAGCGAACATTAGCTCGATCAATGACTTGTAATATCTCACTTTTATTACTTTGAATTACTTCGTCCTCTTGAATGCCCTTACCATTCTTTGTAATTATGGCTAGAACGGGCGCAGCACTTACGGACGCAACACTAAATACACCAAGAGTATAAAGTGAAATAATAAATTGACTGAGCCTTATTAATTGACTGAACCTCATCACAGGGGTCCTTTCCTAGTGCTACTTGCTTTCCCTGATTGTATTCACTTCAGTACGGTTGAGTACCTTCAACCACAGATCAGCACGTTGAATCACTTCAAAGTCTTTAAAGCTATGTGCATGTGCGCTTGCTGCCTCAAATAATTGCTTAGCTCTTTTCCAATTACGAATTTGATAAGCACTAACGCCAGCTTGATAAAATACGCTCGCATTTTGAAAAACGGCTCCTTCCGGTGAGTTTAATACTGACTCGAAAAGAACATAGGCATCGTGGAATTTTTTGTTGCGGATATGTTGCATAGCCACTTTAAAGCGCTCTTCGAGGCTATAGCTTGCCACATGCCGCCCGTGGTCCACACCTTCAGTAATACGAGCCAGCTCAGCTTGGTTTTGCAAACGTTGGTGATGATGCTCTAATTTGAGGTACTTCTTCTTAAGTACGGAGTGTTTCTGCTTGAGCACGGAGTGGCTTTTAACAAGAGCATTATAGCGCACATGTACTTGGTGTAGGTCTTTTACCTTCTTTTCCACAGAATCCCACCAGGACACCGGACTCATGCATCCTGATAAGGCCAACGGGACCCAAAGGACGACTATTAGTACCTGCCAACGTTGCTTCATTCCATTTTTCACAATCTACTGCTCTCCAAGGAATATCGGTTAAGTGCCAGAAATACTGAAAGAAAGGCATAATTCTCCTATGGCCAACGAGCATGCCTTGGGGTAAGCAAGAGTGATATGATTCGCTATCAACAAGGGGCTGCGGCACTTATTAAAATATTCTTGGATTCCAAGAGTTTAGAAAACCCAATCTCGAAAGAAGATCTCTGCACCTGGCTTGAGCGCCCCAAGAATCCGGAACATGGCGACATAGCTTTTCCCTGTTTCCGTTTAAGCAAGCCTTTAGGTGCTCCTCCCAAAAAAATTTGCCAGGAGCTAGCTTCCGAATTGAATTTAGATGAAAGTCCGTTCTCTGGCGTGGTTGCGACAGGGCCATATTTGAATTTCAACCTTGGAAAAGAAGCTGCTACCACATTCTTGCGGGAAGCTTTGCGAGACCGAGACCAGTTTGGACGACAAAATTCCATAGGTGCGGGACGAAAAATTCTTTTGGAATACTCTAGTCCTAACATAGCTAAGGAGTTTCATATTGGGCATTTTCGGAATACTGTTCTCGGTCAGTCTTTGTGTAACCTCTATCGAGCATGCGGCTATGAGGTGATTGCAATTAATCATCTCGGTGATTGGGGTTCACAGTTTGGAAAAATTGCCTATGCTTTCCTCAATTGGGGGGAGGAGTCGGCTCTTGAAAAGAATCCGCTCGAATACCTAACAAAGCTATATGTAAGATTTCATACAGAGGCAGAAAATAACCCCGACCTAGATCGCGAAGCTCGGCTGCTATTTAAGAAAATTGAAGCTAATGATCCCGAGCTTAAGGCACTTTGGCAGAGATTTGTTGGTATTAGCATAGAAACCTTAAAGAAAACCTATGCGCGACTTGGTGTTCACTTCGACCACTATCTGGGAGAGAGCTTCTATATAGACAAAGTGGATGGAGTGATCCAAGAACTACGTAATACAAATCTATTGGAAGAAAGTGAAGGTGCACAAGTTGTCTTGTTGGAGGATTATAAAATGCCTCCGTGTATCATCCTGACTGGAGACGGTACAACCCTTTACCACACGAGAGACCTTGCAGCCGCCACCTACCGCAAAGGCAAGTTTCAGTTTGATCGTTGTCTTTATGTGGTGGGGTCAGAGCAATCTTTGCACTTTCAGCAACTTTTCAAGGTGTTAGAACTGATGGGTAAGGAGTGGCACGCAGGGCTTGAGCACGTCAGATATGGCCTCTACCGGTTTAAAGAAGGCAAATTCTCTACCCGGAAGGGCCAATCTATTTTGATGGCCGAGGTCCTAGAAGAAGCGCGCTCAAAAGTGGCGGAGATTATCGCCAACAAAAACCCTAACCTACCGGAAAAGGAAGAAGTTGCCGAAATGGTCGCCTTGGGCGCGGTTATTTATAACGACTTATCCACGGACCGTGTGAAAGACGTTGAGTTTGACTGGAATCGAGTCCTCGACTTCGAAGGCGACACAGGGCCGTACCTGCAATACACCTACGCGCGCGCCTCCTCGATCCTACGCAAAGCCGCGGAAACAGGTCTTTGGACCGAATCCAGCCTAGAGACCCTGATTGAATCGAATGAATTTTGCCCGCGGACAATGCAACTTTTAAAACTCTTGGGCCACTACTCCGGTTCGATTCAAGGCGCCGTTCGCCTTAATAAGCCTTCCATTGTCGCAAACTATGTATTGGAGCTATCGAAAAATTTCAATTCCTTCTATCGAAATGTAAAAGTTTTAGACGAGAGCGAAGCGGCAGAGACAATTCAACTTAGATTGGCGGTGGTCGATGCCGTCCGAACTGTGATTCGCTCTGCGCTTGGTTTACTTTGTATTCGGACTCCAGAAGCAATGTAGAAACACATCAAGTACTTTACTGCTTATTGTCGTCTACGGGCTTTACAACGGAGAATGGCTTCTGGATGGGTTTTCCTTACGGTTCCTTCTTCCAAGTTTTTTCTATAAAAGAGTCTCGCCCAGACCCACGACGATAGAGCTTATAGTGGCGAGAGTTCGTTTTGTAGTAGTCTTGGTGGTAATCTTCTGCAGGATAGAATTCGGTTGCAGAACGAATAGCTGTAACCACTTTCTTCCCTTGCAATCTCGGATCTTTCGTAATTTTCTTTTTGCTTCGTTCTGCGAGTCTACGTTGCTCACTATTATGGAAGAAAATTGCTGTCAGATATTGTGGGCCTTTGTCCACAAATTGACCATCAGCCTGCGTTGGATCAATATTCTGCCAAAATATATCTAAAAGCTGGTCATATTTTATTTTTTTTCGATCGTAGAATACTTGCACCACTTCTAGGTATTTCGTCTTTCCACTAGATACTGTGCCATAGGATGGGGCGGGCTGCCCATTGTCTCCCATATAGCCACTAACTACCGCTTCCACCCCCTCCTGTTTTTCGTAAGGGGGCTCCATACACCAAAAACATCCGCCACCAAAGGTGGCAACACCAAGTTTTTTCTTTTTTGCTGATTCCACTTCTACTCGTCCTCGTGAATTTCGCGAACTCAGTCCAGACTTCTCCCCTTTCCGAATACCTTTTTCTTCTCCCGATGCATACAAGTAATTATTTGCTGGGGCAATGATGAACAAAAAAGCCGTCACGCACGCAACACACAAAGCTCTCACTGCAAACGAGCTTTCTAAGCTACCGAATAAGCCCATTGATCTTGCTCTCCAGAAAGCTAGCTAGCTTTGCAATCGCTGGCTTTGTCATTGGCCAGTCCATATTTGCTCTACGGAAAAGATCCTTTAAACCCAAAGTTCCGCCGGCAGACATTGCCGCTTTATAATCAGAAATGGCAAGAGCCGGATCTTCTTCGAATTTTTGCCAAAACATTAGTGCGCCACATTGAGCAATACCATATTCAATATAGTAGAAAGGCACTTCAAAGATATGCAGGACTCTGTGCCACGATGGTCCGACCTTATCTTCCAAACCAGAAAAGTCTACTCCGGGACTATAAAGCTTTGTCAGCTCTAGCCATTTAGCGTGTCTCGCCTCAGAATCTGCTCCTTCCGGCGCTGTATACACCCAATGCTGAAAAGAGTCCACCATACAGACGGAGGTAAATGTCCCCGGAAGTCCAAGTACATTTCCGCGGTGTAACTGAGTCGATGCCTCTTTTCCAAATACCTCTCGAACCTTTTCATTAGTCATTAATTCCATACTCATTGATGCAACTTCACAAAACTCCATGGGCGCATGCATCTGAAATGAGTCAATTTCTTGCGACAGAAAGGAATGAAAGGCATGGCCGCTTTCATGCAGAAGCGTCATTACATCTCGACGAACACCAACCGCATTCATAAAAATAAAAGGAAGCTTTGACTCTTGTAACAGTGCTTGGTAACCACCAGGAGCCTTTCCCTTGCGGTTATCTAAATCGAATAATCCATGCGTTCGCATTTGTTTATAAAAGCCGGCTAGCTCAGAATCAAAACTTTCAAATACTGTCCCAACCTTTTCTACCAGGTCTTTGGTGTCAGAAAATGGCGACACTGGCTTCTCACCAAAAAGGTCTATTTGTCCATCCCAAGGGCGAACTGTATCTAATGCAAGGCATTTTTTACGTTCTTCAGCCAACGTCTTGTGAATTGGAACCATATATTCCTGAGTGGCTTCGTGAAACTCAACACATTCTGCCGGTGTATAATCAAATCGGTTCTTAGCTTCGAACATATAGTCACGAAAGTTTTCAAAATGTGCATTCTTGGCTACCTGGTTACGAAGCTCATACATTTTATCGAAAACCTGGTCTAGTTTCGCTTTGTCCTGCAACCTGCGGTCACTCGCTGCTCTATAAGCCTTTTCCCGAATAGACCTATCCGTTCCTTCAAGCTCCTTATAGAGAGATTGTAATGTTACCGTCTCTCCATTCCATTCGGCTGTCATTGCCCCTGAGATAGATTGATACTCCTGCTGCAAGTTTCGCAATTCTGTTTGTAAAGGGATATTCTCTTGGCGGAAGATGCTTGCTGCCGACTCCATCTTTCGAAGCAGTAATGGAGCCTCTTTACGCAACCGAGTCTTTAAGATGGGCGTATTGAGTAGCTTTTCCCGTAATACCTGCGACATCTCAGCCAGAATTGGTTGAACCTCTCCAGTAAAATACTGGAATGCCTCAGCTCTCTCTTTGTCATCTGTGGCTAAGGTCATTTCAATATAGCGAATGGACCCTTCATTGTCTGTCAGAGTATCGAGCTCTCGCCATCGGGATAGCCACTCAACCGCCTCCTCGTCTACTTTTACTTCCATGTCCGCCAATGATTGATAAGCGGAACGAATAGACTCCGGGCTCTGCCAATTCAGGTCAGAATAATAGAGTCGATCTTGGTATTTAGGTAATCCTCGGAAATTTACAGTCATCAGGAGAGCCCCTTTTCAGCTAATTCTAAAATTGCGACCCATCGGGGCCGGAAAAGACCCTACCACTGTACGACTCAGAACAAGGATACACAAGGGCCCTCAACTAACAAGGCCTGTCAATAAAAACCTTACACGTCTCCCTTTTTTGACTTAGGCAAAACGTAGCACGTGTAGAATCTTTGCTCACAACTGAGGCGCAGTTTCGGTATAATGGACTAGTAAGCCCTATATGGGTCGGAAAGGGGGGTGATGCTATGGCATGTAATACGGAAAATAATAAACCCATAGCGGAGGTGGCCACCAAATAGGCCAATCTGCTGTTTCGACTAGGGAAGGGCCCCCAAAAGGCCCTTCCCGTTCCCTCCTCCTCAGCATCCCTCAAAAAACCAACTCGACTCAATTGGCTGAGAAGGGTTAGAATCAAGTTGAAAATGGTTAGGATTAATACAGATAGGGTTAAATTAAGGGTTTAAAATGACGCGCTGTGACTGTCAAAATCGCTTAGTAGTTAGACCGACAGTTTCCTCTTGTAATGACACTTTTACAGCTGGTTAAGAATTTTCTTGGCCCCAAGCCTGGCCAGCTCATCGAGGCCAAAGGCAAGAAGGTCATTTTCATCTTTGGGTAAGTTTGTTACGATGCTAACTGTTATAACAGTTCTTTTTAGTTTTAATTTGTTTCTTAAACCAAAGAAGATATGCTACACGCCCTTTATGTCATCCGCAACATTTAGGCATGTCTCGTCCTCTAGTCCTTTCACCAAGCTCACTTGTGCATAAACCAGACGGTGCAAAAGTAGTTAGAGGTTCCTGACAATAAAATAATATGAGAGGTATGGCAATACCACAGCAGCCTCAATCCCCTTAGCTCTAGACGAGGCAAAGAAGCCTTGGGCTTGCACCCAAGGCTACGTTACTATTCTTGGCTTTTGGTGCTGGCTTTACCTAGGGTGGCTTGGCCTATAAATTAAATCGCCGACATAAACGGAATCGCTCTTCAGCTACGCCAACAAACCCACCTCAAGGATCCCACTCACTCGCGGTGCAGTTAGTC
>JAALKR010000017.1 GCA_011087955.1 Oligoflexia bacterium | reverse complement strand
TGCTCTGAATACGATACAAGCTCGCGCGAACTACATGCTGTCGATATTCTGCCGGACCAATTTCTTTGTTTTCCATATTTACACTCCATGCGTTAATTTGGCGCGAAGTCTACTTAAAATTCTTTGGTCTGGGAAGATGGTGTAGTTAGCGCGCTTACCTTGAAGTAAGACTTGAAGCTATTAGAAAATTCGTCAACAATATGAGGCATGCGGACGTATGCGGCACTATTAGCAATGGTTTTTCTCTTGGGCTCCTGTGCGCGTGCTCCCATTAAAGATATCTCTGATGCGTTGCGCTTAAGTGAAACAGAGCCAAATCTCCGTGAGTCCCTGCCTCTTAAACCATTAGTGATCGCGATTAAGCGTGAAATCTCACATTTGTATAAAACTCGGCGCAAGCAATCGATGCAATTTGGTGATCGATTGGTACCAGTGGAAGATTATATTCTCGGATTGAGATATTTCGTGGAGCTTATTTATAAGCACCAAGATTACGTGTCACTGTGGAAGATGGTACGAGAAGAGTTTGAAATATACGAGTCCTACGGCCGCAAAGAATGGGGTGAGGCCTTTATTACATCTTATTACGAGCCGCTGATTGAAGGGCGTAAAAAACCCCAAGGAAAGTTCACGCAGGCGCTCTATATACTGCCAAAAGATTTAGTTGAAATTCGTATGCGTGAATTTGGTGAACGCTTTGCCTTGGCTCCCCCAGCTGTGCGCGGTCGACTCATGCAAGATGAGAATAATGAATTAGCCGTGGTGCCTTATCTATCGCGGCAGGAAATTGATGAAGGACAGGGGCTAAACGGACAGGGCTTGGAGTTAATGTACGTTGACCCGATCGAATCGTTCTTTTTGCAAATCCAAGGATCGGGAACGGTACGCCTGCAGGAAAACAGCCGGGAATTTCGCGTCGGATATGCAGGTCAGAACGGACATGCGTATAAGCCTATTGGGCGCTTCCTTACCCATGTGATTCCGCTGAAGGAAATGTCTTTGCAAAGAATTGAAGCCTATTTGCGCACCTTGAGTCCTCGGGCATTGCAACGTTATCTCAATATGAATCCAAGCTATATCTTCTTTAAACCGCTCAAAGAAAATGCTCTCACCTACCTAGGGGTTCCAGCAACTGCGGGGCGAACTATAGCCATTGATCGAAAGTATAACCCGATGGGAGCGCTTGGAATTTTGGAGTTTCAGAGCCCGATTTTTAATTCCAAATTAGATATGAAACCAGCTGCCTGGAAAGGCGTGGCTAATTTTGTATTGGCGCAAGATGTGGGCGGAGCCATTAAGGGGCCTGGAAGAGTAGATGTTTTTTGGGGACGAGGAAGCGCAGCGAAGCAGGCAGCTGGCGTAATGAAGCAAACTGGAAAGTTATATTTCTTGGCCCCGAGTGAAAAACTTATTTCGAAACTGAAGGAAAGAAGACACAACAATGAAGTTCGACGGCTCTAAAACGGGCGAACATTTTATTCTAGGATTTCATGGAAAGACGGTGCCCGATTGGCTGAGGGACTACGCAAATCAGTTTAGCCTTGGCGGTGTTATTTTCTTTGATTATTACTGCCAGACAAAACGATATGAAAATAATATTTACGATATCGAACAAGTGACGGCCCTGTGTGAGGAAATACACGAGTTGAACGGGACCCCGCTGGTTTTTGTTGATCAAGAAGGTGGTAAGGTTCGACGATTGAAAGAGAGCAAGGGGTTTAAAAATTATCCAAGTCAGAAGTTATTTAATACTCTTAGTCGCCAGGAGAAACTTGATTTCGCTCGTGCCTCGTTTACTGAGTTGCAACGTTTGGGGGTTGATTTTAATTTAGCTCCAGTGGTCGATTTAGACTTAAATCGAGGAAATTCTGACATCGGTAAGGTTGAACGTTCCTATTCAGCTCACAGCAGTGATGTGCAAGAGAATGTGAAGTTGGTTGGGCAAGTGGCTAAAGAGGTTGGTGTGCAGCTCTGTTTAAAGCATTATCCGGGAGTAGGAGGCGCTTCAAAGAATACGCATGAGGAGTTAATCGATTTGACAGACTCCTACACGGAAAAGCAGGAAGACTTATTCCATGAGCTTGTTTCCGTAGTCCCCGGGTTAGCTATATTGGTTTCTCACGGAATAATGAATAATTGGGAGCCAGGAATTCCAGCTTCCGTTTCACGGACAGCAATTTCTCGCATTCGTACACGCAATGAGGAAGTTCTCTGCATTACAGATGATATTCATATGGAGGGATTGCAGAGAGCGGTTGCTTCGGAAGAGGCGACATTGCATGCGCTGGATGCCGGTATAGATCTGGTACTAATTGGCAATAATATGCGCAATGAGGAAAGTTCTTGCATAGGCTTTGTAGAATCTGTCATTAAGAAGGCTGAGGCCAGCACGGGATTTGCGGCAATATTAGATGCTTCATCTAACCGAATTCGTTTGCGAAAACAAAAAGCGCAAGCTAACCGGACAATGTAGAGATAGAGAATGGCCCTCCAAAAAAAACGCATACTTGTAGACGCCAGAATGGTTAAACTCCAAGGGCATGGCATTGGTAACTACGTGTTGGATTTGGCTAATGCCTATATGCAAGCAACACGTACGGAAGATTTCCCCTTTGAGCTGCATTTCCTCCTAGGTGCCAATAGCCCGAGCTATGGAGTGTGGCAGAGTCTCTCTTGCTCACGTTCTCAGGTGCCGTTTCTGTCAAAAAAAGAAATTATGGGACTTGCTCCAGAGATCAGGCGCCTGAATCCAGCAGTCTTTCACAGCCCTAGCTTTGCGAGTTTGTTTTCCTATCCTTGTCGATTTATCCAGACAGTGCATGACCTGAATCATCTCTATTTTGGGTCATTCAGCCAAAAGCTATATTACAAAACTCTATTGCGTGCCTCATTGTGGCGCGCAGATGCCATTTGTTCTGTTTCACGGACTAGCCAGAGTGAACTGGCAGAATGGTTAAACATTCCAAAATCAAAAATTACCCTTGTCCCCAATGGAATCCCGGAGCTGAATTTTGTACCGCTAAATGCAGAGAGTTACGCTGAGCTAGGATTGAAGCCAGGTCAGTATTTCATCTGTCTCGCTACAACAAAACCTCATAAGCGTTTGTCCTTTTTACTCTCCGTTTATGAAGGCTATCGCAAGAGCTCGAACTCTCCTTGGCCCTTGCTCTTGACCGTCGCTCCGGAAGAAATTGCTGGACAGCCGCAAGAAGGGGTGATTTGTTTGCCAAAAGAAGAAGATGAGCGTTTAGATGCCTGGATTGCCGGGGCGGCTTGTTTGGTATTTCCTTCGGTTTACGAAGGGTTTGGGCGCCCACCGCTGGAGGCGCTTTTGCAAGGGACTGCTACTATTGTTTCAGACATCGCAATAATGCGAGAAGTGATGCCGACTTCAGAAAGTGATCATATCAGATTTGTGGGAAAAGATCGGATGGAGCCTTGGGTGGATGCATTGAAACGAATAGAGCAAAGCAAGGTGACTGCGGTGCCCGAGTCGCTGAAGCAAGGAATTCTTCAGAAATGGTCCACAGAAGAGATGTGGCGCGCGCAGATTGATGTATATCAGAGAGTGAGTAAGCAATGCAGTGGTTCTTAGTGCTTGGCTTTATTTTGTTTCACATCAGTGCTTCGGCGCAGGGGCCTGTGAGTACACAGGAATCTGTGACTGTGGAGAGGGCTTCGAGTGCGCAGGGACTTATAAGTGCGAATACTGAAAAAGACCTTTCGATCTTTAGTGGTAGCCCTCTGGCGCCGTTGAAAACGGAATCGCCTCGGGACACGATGCACACTTTTTATGAGTCGATGGAAGTCTATCGGAGCTGGGCGGGAAAAGATCGTCGGAAAGCAGACCAAGCTTTATTTCGTGCGGTTCGAACTTTGAACTTAGAGGGGGTTGGCACCGTACTTCCAAAAGAACAGGGCCGAAAAGCGGCAGTTTATCTGAAAGAGGTCATTGATCGAATGATCGTTATCAATTACTCGCTGATTCCTTTGGAAGTTAAGGATGGTGATCCTCCGTGGCGCCTAAAGAACACCGAGATTTCCATTGCTAAAGTAAGGGTTGGAGATAAGGCCGGCCAATACTTGTTTACCAAGGATACGGTTCAGAATTCGCGGTCTTGGTATAAACAGATTCGGCATTTACCATATAAGCAAGATGGAGGCAAAGGAGCGGGTTATCAAGAGCCTTGGGCGCAGCAGCACGTACCCAACTGGCTGCGAGAAAAAATTTTCCTCTTTTATAATTGGCAGTGGATTGGTGTGTTTGTCGCAATTTTTTTAGGGCATTTGGCGCGACTACTGGGTACTTTAGCCTCCAGGTCTCTTCAACGTATTACGAAGCGCCTCCGGCATCGCTGGTGGAATGAAGCGCTAGTTCTCACAGAGAAACCTCTTGGTTTAGCAGCGGCTTGTCTCTTTTGGTTCTTTTCTATTCAGGCCCTTGCTTTTGATGGAAAAGCCTATTTTGTCTTTCAAGTTTTAGTGCAATTAATTTTAAGCATATCGATGGTTTGGGCTGCCTACCGTTTGGTTGACGTACTTAATGAATGTTTAATTGAAAAATCGAAGACGTCCGAAACTGCGCTAGATGATTATGTCATGCCACTAGTGCAGCGGTCCTTACGAACCTTTACGGTCATTTTTGGCGTTTTACTGGTTTTCCAGAATTTAGGGATTAACGTTATGTCCGTCCTTGCCGGCCTCGGACTTGGGGGGTTAGCCTTTGCCTTGGCTGCAAAAGACGCTTGTGCCAATTTATTTGGGTCTGTAATGATCTTAATGGACAAACCCTTCTGCATAGGGGATTGGATCAATGTTGACGGTGTGGATGGAACTGTAGAAGAAATTGGATTTCGGTCCACACGATTGCGCACTTTCTATAATTCTATAATTTCAATTCCGAACTCTGCAATTGCAAACGCGAATATCGACAATTATGGCGTACGTTGCTACCGAAGAGCCGTAGCAAAGCTAGGCCTGACTTATGATACTCCGCCGGAAAAGGTGGAGGAGTTTTGTGAAGGTGTGAAAGAAATTTTACAAACGAATAAAAATGTTCGCCAAGATTCTTTTCATGTGGTGTTTAATGCTTACCAAGCGGACTCATTAGAAATATTGGTATATTTTTTCTTAATAGTCCCAGATTGGTCGGCAGAACTAGTTGAACGACAAAATGTCTACTTGGAGATTTTACGCCTGGCAAAGGACCTTGAAGTAGAGTTTGCGTTCCCAACACAAACATTACATGTTGAATCCTTTCCTGGTGTCGAGCCCTGCTCTATTAGGTGGGTAGGCAAGCCGGGACATACAACTCCATTGAAAGAATAGAATCTGTGAATAATGAACCTATGAGTAATGAAGAACATAAATTTTTACATGATATTTCAAATCCACTAACAATTGCTCAGGGTATGGTTGATTCCCTAAAAGACCAGTTGGAAGAGCTCATGAAATGAGAAAAAGCCATTTCACCCATTTCACTGGAATTTCTAAAAAAAACAGAGTAATAGTCCTGTATATTTAGCCCATTGCAGGAGGAATTGATATGTCCAATCAAGTGACTGATTTGAATCTTGGAAAAGGTCTCGCCGAAATGCTGAGAGGTGGCGTGATTATGGATGTTATGAACGTAGAGCAGGCAAAAATTGCTGAACAGGCTGGCGCAGTTTCGGTAATGGCTCTGGAGCGGATTCCAAGTTTATTGCGTAGTCAAGGTGGTGTGGCGCGAATGAGCGACCCAAAGATGATCCAAGAGATTATGAATGCAGTAACCACTCCTGTCATGGCGAAGGTTCGAATTGGACATTTTGTGGAAGCACAAATTTTGGAAGCCTTGGGCGTTGATTATATTGATGAAAGTGAAGTCCTCACTCCAGCCGATGACGCTAACCATATCGATAAGCGAAAGTTCAAAGTGCCATTTGTTTGTGGTTGTACTGATTTAGGAGAAGGGCTTCGTCGAATTAACGAAGGTGCGTCTTTAATCCGCACGAAAGGTGAAGCGGGCACCGGAGATGTAGTTGAGGCGGTTCGACATATGCGCCAGTTAATAGGGGAGATTCGCGGATTACGAAACCTGGATGAAACAGAGTTATACGCAAAAGCAAAAGAACTGCGTGCACCATTTGATTTAGTTCAGCAGACTGCACGTGAAGGTCGACTTCCAGTCCCAAATTTTTCTGCCGGTGGTGTGGCTACCCCAGCGGATGCTGCACTAATGATGCAACTAGGAGCAGAGACAGTTTTTGTTGGCTCCGGAATTTTTGCCGATGCTAGCCCGGCGGAGGCTGAAAAGAGGGCTAAAGCAATCGTGAAAGCAACTGCTGGATTTGAAGATCCTCGAATCGTCTTAGAGGCAAGCACAGGATTGCCGCAGCCAATGGTGGGGCAATCAATTGGATCAATTAAGAAGAATGACCGACTGGCGGACCGAGGTTGGTAATCGGAGTCTTAGCCCTACAGGGTTGTGTAGAGCCACATATTGAAAAGCTCCAAGGTCTTGGGGTTGGGGTTAAGCGCATTCGTAAGCAAGAGAATCTGCAAGGGTTAGATGGTCTGATTCTGCCTGGCGGCGAAAGCACTACTATGGCGTACCTTGTGCGACTCTTTAATTTAGAGAAGCCTTTACATGAGTTAGCTAAGAAGATTCCTTTTTGGGGAATTTGTGCAGGCTCGATCTTGATGGCGAAAGAGGTTTCGAGGGGTTGGGGGACGCATCAATTATCTCTAGGTCTCGTTCGAGCGAATGTAGAGCGGAATTCCTATGGGCGGCAATTGGAGAGTTTCCGGGGGCGAATCGATTACTCTGAGAATGATGTTAATTCTAATACGGAGGTAATTTTAAACGTACCCTTTATTCGGGCGCCATATTTTTTATCCTGGGATAATGGGGTGGAAGTGCAGGGGATTTGCGACGGTCAGCCGGTTAGCTTGAAAGACGGAATTCATAGCATTACGAGTTTCCACCCAGAGCTGTGCGATTCCATATTCTTTCATCAGAAGTTTGTGGACCTCTGTACAAGTATGAGCGGGCATGGGTGTGCTAGCGAGCATGTCTACTAGTAAGTGTCTGCACACTAGTGAGAGAAGTACCTTGGTTCCGCTCCCGATTTCCATTTAATATTACAACCGATACTAGCAACCTGCTCGCTTTCTGGAACAAGTTCCCCCTTCAGTCCTAGCTCCACTGCCTTGCGCATATCTTCCCCGGAAGGAGGGGTATTATTGCTCGGGCTTGAGCCATCAAATCGTCCACGATAAATGAGCTTACGGTCCTTATCGAAGAGGTAAAAATCCGGAGTGCAGGCGGCATTATAAGCTTTAGCCACAGACTGGTCCTCATCAAAAAGATACGGAAAGCTGTAAGCAAACTCTTGTTTGTCTTCGGCCATTTTCCCCGGGCTGTCATCAGGGTATTTGGAGACATCATTGGAGTTTATCGCAACAACGGCGAGGCCTTTCTCGCCGTACTCCTTGGCAAAACTCGAAAACTCTCTTTTAATGTTAATGACAAACGGACAATGGTTACATATAAACGCAACCAGTAGCAGGGATTGATTTTTAAAATCCTCGATGCTGCGGCTTTTCCCATCTGTGTCTGGTAGTTTAAAAGATGGTGCCGCAGTACCAAGGGCCAACATAGTTGAAGGTGTTTTAGCCATGGAGCCCACTCTAGCAAGCTGAGCGTTGGTTGCAAGTAGGATTTAGTATGGCCACGGAATATAGGCATAGAAAGGTTTATGTGATGCGAAAAAGCTACGCCCAAAGCAATCTAGAAATTGCTGATTATGTCGAGCAAACGTTTGTGCCTGAGGATACGGTACTTATATCGGCTCGGGAAAGAGCTAAGGCAGAAGGGTTGCCAGAGATTCAAGTATGTTCCATGGATGCGTTGCATTTAGAAATGCTAGTTCGAATTTCTGGGGCAAAAAAGCTAGTTGAGGTGGGAACTTTAGCCGGTTATTCCGGGATTGCTCTCATGCGGGGAGCAGGTTCAGGCGGGAAACTGGTTACCCTGGAAAAGGACCCCCAGTGTGTGACCGTTGCTAGAGAGAACTTTAAAGCAGCTGGTCTATCTGAGTGCGTTGAGGTTATAGAGGGAGATGCTCTAAGCTCACTGGATAGGATTGCACCCGATGGTCCCTTCGATTTGGTTTTTATTGATGCGGATAAGGGAAATTATGCGAACTACTTTGATTGGGCCACAAAGAATCTAAAGAAGGGGGGCATGATAATTGGGGATAACTGCTTTGCCTTCGGCACTATTCACCAAAAAAAATTTGATCATCCAAATTCTAAAAAGGTTGCAGAGCAGTTAGATGCCTTTAATGTAGCGGTAGCGCGCCACCCAGACTTTCGTGCAACGATGTTGCCGACGGGAGAGGGAATGTTAGTCGGAATGAAGGTCGACTAGTTTTTTAATTGCAAATAACGCGAGAAAAATTTGGTGGAACGATTTTGCGCTTCCCAGAGTAGAGCTCCAACTAGGTCATCTCTGCGAATGTCGTTTATCTTGGCGCGGGTTTGCGTAATTTTTTGAATCAAATTTGGAAAGTGAGTTGTAGCTGAAAACTCCGCGAGAGTGTTGTCTAAGGACCGGTTGGAGTTTTCTTCCCAGAAAATTTTCTCTGAAAGAAAGCGATGACAGAGCTTAGGCCATTTGCTCAGGTCATCTTCGATGGCGCCGCCAAATGTCTTAGGATACCCTTCGGCACCGATAGTAGTCGTGAGTACAGGGGTGCCAACGGACCAAGCGTCCAATATTTTTCCTTTGATCCCAGCCCCAAATTTCAAAGGTGCAAGTAGGGCAATTTTATTAGACAGAAAAGTTGTTGCCGATGGAGTTTGTCCATGAAATTTAATACTTGTGTCCTTCGAGGCAATTTCCAGAATTTCTTTCGGAGCGTAGGCTCCAGCTAAGTGGAGCTTGGCTTTAGGATTTTGCCTTCGAATCTGTGGCCATAGCTCTTGAATTAGGTATAGGCTAGCCTCTAGATTGGGATGGTGTCGAAAATTTCCCAAGGAGGCGAAGTCTTTTCGTTGTGTAAAATCCTTAATATCTGTTGAAGGATTTGTACAGATAGGCATATAGCAAAGCTTGTCGTTCGGGATATTGAAGGAGTTTTGCAGTAGCTGTATTTCCGCTTTGGAAATTATGAGGCTAAAATCACTGCGATAAATAGAGGCGATTTCTCGCAACAAGCGAGCATAGGTGTCTATGGATAAATCAGACAGATCCAATAAATTGGTAGGGCGAGCCATTTTCTTGGTTTGTTTAGTGATTTGCTCACGATGATGACGTAAGAAGTGTAAGTCTTGAGTATCTAAAATTCGGATAGCATTAGGGCAATTTTCCATAACTCGAAAAGAGAACTGCTCTTCCATGATGAAACGGTCAAAAACCACAATTTCTGGATCTGTCTCTCGAATTATGTGGTCAAAACTGTCGCAGTTTAGGGAGATTGGGCGGCAGGGAATTCCTTTTTTTTGCCAATACTCAGTCCAGCAGCTTTCCTTAGAGTGGGACCAGAGTTCTACTCTGTAGCCTTGTTCTAGCAAGCATTTCAGCAGGTTTGCTGTTCGCGTGCTCGCCGCCGAAGCGTCTAGCTCCGGCCAGATGTAGGCTAAAACTACACAGGTAAAACTCATAGGGTATATATGGCGTAAGGATTTTCAAGTTTCAAGTTTCAAGTGTTTGACCTTTTTTGTAAGAACGACGAGAATGGGTATATGAACCTACTCCTAATTGACAGAGAGTCTTACACTCGAGACATGATTCGATTTGGCTTGCAGGCAGAGATGGATATGCAGATCATTGATGCGAGTAGCTGCCAGGAAGGTATTGAGAAGCTAGAACAATTTAAGGCTAATAAAAAGGCTTTAGAGCTTCTAAAAAAGGCGAGTGCAGACGAGGCTGCAATTTTGGCGTTGGACGGTAAAACTCACTTCGATGCAGTTTTTTGTGCCTACGAAGCGGATATTTTGAATATAATTAATTGGCTGAAGGAACATGATGATAAGGCCGAATTGATTGTATGGAATAAGGCTCGCGCTGAGAATGTGATGGAGCAGGATACTTCTGGCATCCATACTTACGTGGTAGACGAGGATGTTGTTGAAAGCTTAAAAGAAAGATTACGGACGTTAATGGTCGACCGTGAAATTACAGTAGCTCGGCCTCAGACTGGTACCTTGGATGATATCTATTGCCCAATTCGCACGCCGCTTTTGATTAGGATTTCGCCCCTAACAAGCGATATTTATATTCGCCTTTCGGAAAAGAAGTACGTAAAAATTTTCCCAGAGGGAGAAACTTTTGACCAAGATGATTTACAAAAATACTACAGTAAAAAGGGTGTAGAGTATTTATTTTTGAAAAAAGATGAAACTAGTGAGTTCCTGGGGAAGTTTCAAAGTGATCTTGATGCTTTGATAGCTAAATCGGATATCACGATTGAGGAAGCAGATGTGGCAGTAAGTGAGGCGTACGAAACTGTGCAGGAACTTTTACAACGCGCCTCTCTTACAGAAGAATTAAAGGAAGTTGCACGAACAGCGGTAATGGTTACGGTAAAATCTATGGGGTTCCAACCGGAACTGAAAAAAATCCTAGAGCGATTAAAGGATAATAAAGGGCATTATATTTCCTCTCATTCGATGCTAACAGCGCACCTTGCTTGCGCTATTTCCGCTGGCATGAGTTGGCAATCTTCGGCTACCTATGAAAAACTCACACTAGCTGCCTTCATGCATGACATAACCTTGACGAATGATAGCCTTGCGGCAGTGCAGTCTTTAGACGAATTAGAGGAACGAAAATTAGAGTTCACTGACGAAGAAGTGAAAGCATTCCGCAATCACCCAATGGATGCCTCTAATCTTGTTTATCAAATGAAGAGAATTCCAGCAGATGTAGACGTAATTATCAACCAACACCACGAGCGAACAGATGGTTCAGGTTTTCCGCGAGGCTTAATGCACATGCATATTGGCTATCTCTCTTGTATTTTCATTATTAGCCATGACTTAGCTCACTTTATGCTTTCACACAAACAACATGAAGGAACGTTAGAAGAATTTGTTGCTACCCATAAAAAGCACTATTTGAGGGGCAACTTCCAAAAGGTTCTAGATCTAATTGTCAGTGAGTATGTGAGAACATCATAATAGAGGTTGGTCACGCGTTGCTTTACTGTTACAAACCCCATCATGAATGTAGAAGCAAAGCAAGGTACAGAGACGAAGCAGATTCGTACCTTTGATCCAAATAAGGTCCCCAGGTCAGAGGAGTTTCCAGAAGTTGAATTGCCGGAACCGCCGTACGATATTGAAGTGGGTTGCGGTGCGGGATACCACTCAATTCAATACGCCAATCGTTTTCCCAATCACACCATGATTGCAATCGAGCGTACGCACAAGCGATTTGCAAAATTTTTAAGTCGGATTCACGGGAATAAGATGGGAAAAAATTTGATTCCCATACATTCAGATGCGTTAATTTGGATCGTACATCACATTCCACCAAAGTCAGTGGGACGTTATTTCTTTCTCTATCCCAACCCGTTTCCGAAAAATCGTCGTTGGTACACCATGCCTTTTATGCAGTTTGTGATCGAATCCTTGCAGGATGGAGGTACAATTTCTATGGCGACAAACATTAAGGAACACCACCTTGAAGCAAAGAAATATTTTCAGCACCACTGGAATCTGACTCTAGAAGAAGATCGCAAAGTGGAGTCTGGGGAAGAGCCACGTACGCATTTTGAAAAAAAATATTTGGAGCGTGGGGAAGACTGCTGGAATCTAATGGCTGCGAAGCCAGTGGGCTGGAGTGCGGAGGATTGCACGGCGCCCACTCCCCATCCACACTAATTTATTCATGCAATCGTAATATCCTCACATAGATACACATCTTGAATTGCATTCAATAGCTCAACTCCTTCTCTCATCGGCTTTTGGAAAGCCTTACGTCCAGAAATTAAGCCAATGCCGCCTGCACGCTTGTTAATTACGGCAGTCTTGATTGCATCGGTCATATCATTCTTTCCGCTTGGTCCACCAGAGTTGATTAGACCTACACGACCCATATAGGAGTTCGCCACTTGATAGCGAGTTAAGTCAATTGGGTGATCCGAGGAGATCTTATCGTACATTTTTGGTGAATATTTGCCGAAAGAGCCTTTTTGCTTATTGATCTTTTCGTATCCACGATTTAGTTCAGGCAGTTTCTGCTTAACAATGTCAGCTTCAATAGTTGCACCAAGGTGGTTTGCTTGGCCTGTTAAATCAGCAGAAGTATGGTAGTCCACACCATTCAATTTAAAACCAGAATTTCGTGTGTAGCACCAAAGAATTGTCGCCATTCCCTCTTCATGGGCCATTGCAAAGGCCTGGCTAACTTCCATGATTTGTCGTGAGCTTTCTGGAGAACCGAAATAAATCGTTGCACCAACGGCAGTTGCCCCCAGATCCTTCGCCTGCTTGATTGTTGAAAACATCACTTGATCAAATGTGTTTGGGTAGCTCAAAAGCTCATTATGATTGATTTTCAAAACGAACGGGATTTTATGAGCATATTTGCGAGCTACGATGCCTAAATTTCCAAGCGTAGTCGCAACTGCATTACAGCCGCCTTCTAAGGCTAGTTTACAAATATTCTCCGGGTCAAAATACTCTGGGTTCGCTCCAAATGAGGCTCCTGCGGAGTGCTCGATTCCTTGGTCCACTGGAAGAATGGAAAGATAACCAGTATTAGCTAATTGACCTGCTCCAAAAAGCGACTGGAGCGATTTCAACACATTTATCGGTCGATCACTTTGCTGAAAAATTCGGTCAACAAAATCGGAACCAGGCAGAGTTAGACTACTTTTTAGAATTTTTGGGTCATTAAATTCTAGTAAAGTCGAAGCGTCGTCGCCCAGTCTACTAGTGATTTGGCCAAAATTTAACATGTATTTCTCCCTGAAATATCTCTATGAATCGTCTTTAATGTCTCTACGGGTCACTCTAAAGGGATATCACTGGTGGGTTATATTGGCAAACGCCTGCAGTATCTAGGCACTTTCGACTGTGTGAAAATAGTAGGCGGGAGTCTCATAAGGATGAGCTTCGTGTAATGCACGTTCAATCACATCCAAATGCTCCAGAGCGCAAACCATTTCAACTCGCAACTCTTGCACTTTCTCAATCTCGCCAACTTCGCCAAGGGTCGGATTTGCGCCGGATAAAGGGCGAAACTGCCCAGTGCCCAGAGTCTGCCAGACGCAAGCTTCATAGTTGCCAATTCGGCCAGCCCCGGCGGCAAAAAGTGCTTCTTTCAAAGATTCCGCATCTGCTTCCGGAACGTAGACGACAAGGGAGTAGATTTTTTTGCGTTTTGCCAAAAGGAAAAGCCCTTCTTTAAAGCGCTCGATTGGGTTGAAATAAATCAGCAACAATTTTTCGCAACCGGGCGATCTGCATGTGCTAACCCTAGCATAAGCGACTAGCTTCCAAAATAGACGAGACTATATAAAAAATATCTAGGTAAGGAATAAGTTGGCCTTATGAAAAGAGGAGAGCCTTCTTGACTCACGATGCAAAGCTCGATAGCTCACTCCCAACAATTTAGATGGTGTGCCTAGTTATTTGAGCTCTGGGAGGGGGTTGAAGATGAGGTTAGGGGGATTTCTTGTCTTATCGGTGGCATTGATTATTGGTGTAATGGGTATGGAGCAGGCCGAGGCAGCTATTCGCTCTATGGCTTTGACTATGGCACCAGAGATCGAAGATATCGATTGGGAGAGTCTGGACATGCCTTATTCGGACGCCGAATGGGAGCATATTCTTGCCAACTGTACTCCGGAAAGACCGGAAGATAAATTTCTCTATTGGGAGGATTTTAAGGGTGTTGTTGATTTTGCCGGACTTAAGGCTCGCTATAAAGTGGTCTATGAGGGCAAACGCCGCTTAAAACACCGGGCCTTCTATGATGTGGAGAAAAAAGAGTTTCGCATTCCATGGGCACGGAAATCGGGGCGGAGTCTCTATGTGGCGAAGCGCTTCATTCGTTCGGTCACTCGGCATATTGAGATTGCTCTTAAGCAAGGCTATGTCGACGCTGTAATGTTCTCCGATATGGGTCATAACCATTTTAATATTCTGATGGAGCGCTATAAGAAAGTTTACTTGGGAATGAAGGATTATGGACGGCAATACGAGATGTACTTGGCGGACCCAACTTTGCTCATGGCCTATCATACTGCGGAACAGTTGGAGACGGCTAAGCGAAATGAGGAAGGGAAGCTAACTGTGAGCAACGATCGGCATATGGGCTGGCGCTACTATACCCGCAATCTAGTAGGAGATAATGATCCGCGAAAACGTCCAGAAATCTACCTGGAGCGGAAATTTGTTTACAACACGATTAAAGATATTCCGGGTTATAGATGGGGGGCTGGAATTGATCTTTCAGCCAATAAATCGGCTTGTTTTCCGTTCAAGCATAAAGGAAAGACCTATTATTTCGATATTAGCTTTGAGGCGCTTACGCCGGACCCAGAAAGATCTGCGGGTGGCGCGGGAGACTTCTATTGAAGTGAGATGATACTTTCAGGTCGATATTGTACAAATAATTGATATTGTACAAGTTAAGTGACATTGTACAAGTAAGTATGGACGTGAAAGAGATTCAGCTTTTCAATACACGCACCCGGACTAAGGAGCTATTTAGGTCGCAGGACCCTAATTTTGTTCGGATCTATTGTTGTGGCCCTACCGTCTATCACTACGCACACATTGGCAATTTACGGACCTACGTTTCCGAGGATGTGATGTTGCGCGCGCTCCATATGGCGGGCTATAAATTTGAGCATGTGATGAATATCACCGACGTTGGCCACTTAGTGGATGATGGAGACGATGGTGAGGACAAAATGGAAAAAGGTTCGCGCCGGGAAGGGAAAACCGCTTGGCAGATCGCAGAAGAATATACGCAGGCATTTTTTAAGGATACAGAGCGATTAAATATCATTCGTCCGACAGTGATTCCCAAGGCTACCGATCATGTGCAGGAAATGATTGCTCTTGTACAAAGGCTTGAAGAAAAGGGGATTACCTATAGGACCTCGGACGGCATTTACTACGACACGAAAAAATTTCCAGCCTACGCAGATTTTGCGAAGCTGGATATAGAAAATTTAGAAGCGGGCAAGCGAGTGGAGATAGGCGAAAAGCGTAATCCAACGGATTTTGCGCTTTGGAAATTTTCTCCCGAAGAGGAGCAGCGTCAGATGGAGTGGGACTCCCCTTGGGGCAAGGGCTTTCCGGGCTGGCATATTGAGTGCTCGGCGATGAGCGAGAAATACCTTGGCGCGACGCTCGATATTCATTGGGGTGGTAAGGATCATATTCCTGTCCACCACACCAATGAAATCGCCCAGAGCGAAGCTGCTAATGGTTGCCGTTTTTGTAATTACTGGCTGCATGGAGCTTTCCTGACAGAAGATCGTGGCAAAATGAGTAAGAGCCATGGTGAGTTCCTAACCTTGCAGGTTTTGATCAATAAGGGGTATGACCCGCTCGATTATCGTTTTTTCCTCCTGCAAGCGCATTATCGTACGGAGCTAAAATTTTCTTACGAGGTATTAGATTCAGCTAAACAGGGGAGGCTCGGGCTAGAACAGCGATTTAAGGAATGGCAGGATTTGAATGCTTCGTTTGAGTCGGATGCGGAATATGAGCGACTACAATCTGAGTTTGAAGCCGCAATCCTCGATGATTTGAATACGGCGAAAGGATTATCGACTTTGTTTGAGGTGGTTAAGTCTGCCACATTGCCAGACGCAGCCAAAAAATCTCTTGTTCTTAATTTCGATGAAATTCTGGGTCTAAAGCTTGCCGAGTCGATCGAACAAGCCCAGGCTGGAGAAGATATTCCCGATGATATTGCCGCAATAGTTTTGGCCAGAGATGGGGCTCGTAAGAATAAAAACTGGGCTGAATCGGATCGTTTGCGAGATGCACTCCAAGCGGCGGACTATTTGGTGGCCGATACTTCGGAAGGAACAACAATCAAACGAAGTGGTAAATTAAGGAGAGACCCTGTCGATGAATGAACCAGAAGCACAATTTCGTAAACGGTTTTTAGAGAAGCTTTATTCCCCTCATTATAATTTCGTGACGGTTGAAGTGGGTATGCCAAAAGGACATAAAACCCAAGCCGTTCGCGACGGCTGCCATATGCTGGGGCAAAAGGGAACGGACGCACTAAATCTTGCAGACAATCCGAACGCTGATGTGAAGCTACACCCGCTCGCCTTCCAGTCACGCTTGCAGCAACGGGGGCCCGCCTACCTCGATACGGTCTACCATATAACTTGTCGGGATAAGAACCTGATTGCTCTGCAGACAGAGATTATGGGTTGTGCGGCAATGGATACCACTTCCATTCTTGCGGTGACCGGTGACGCAGTTGGTAAGGGACCGGAGCCAGCAAAGGGTGTTTATGAAGGGAATTCGCTGAAGCTCATTGAATTGATTCGTTCGATGAATCAAGGTCGCCTAGTGAGTGGAGAAGAGTTGGAGCAGCCGACAGACTTATTAATTGGCGTTGCTTATAATGCGAATGCGAAAAATATTGAGCAAGAAACAGAGCGTCTCATAAAAAAAATCGAAGCGGGAGCACATTTTGCAGAAACACAACCAGTGCATAGTAAAGAGTCTTTTGATCGTTGTGTAGAAACACTCTACAAATACAACCTTTCACAAAGTCGATTTCCAGTCATTTTTGGGTTGATGCCAGTCATGAGCCGAAGGAACGGCGAGTTTTTGAATAAGTATTTCTCTGGAATTAACATTCCTGAATCGCTCTTAAAAGAGTTCGATAAGGTAAAAACGAAGGCAGATAGAGAGCGAGTAGCCTATGCACAAGCAGCAGATCTCGCAATGTACTTTGCTCAAGATGGTACAAATAATTATTATGTTATTTGTCCGTTTAGGAAGTATGAATTGGTTGCTCGTATCGTTGAATTTGTGAAATTTGGATATTCCGCTATTTCTTATGATGGGGATATGATTGTGCAAAGGGATTTTGCCCGTTCCCCAAGGCTTGTGGGCTCTAAGGATTTAGACTCGCAAGAACGCAAGGCGACGGATGCGGAGCGCGTAGCTCGTGTTTATGATGCTGGCGTTAGGAAGCTATAGATGATTTGAGCGACTAAGGAGGAATTATGGGCCGAATTGTGACCTATGTGAATTCGTCGGTAGGGAAAAAACAGCTTATGGCTATCACGGGCCTGCTGTTAAGTTTGTTTACCCTTACCCATATGGCGGGAAATCTTTTGCTACTTTGTGGGCCGGAACCTTATAACAAATATGCATACACGCTGACTTCGAATCCGGCGATCTATATTGCCGAAGCAGGTTTAGTCTTTCTTTTCTTGCTTCATGTGTATTGTGGCATTCGTGTAACGATTGATAATCGCCAAGCGAGACCACAGGGCTATTTTGTCCAACCCTCAGGAGAAAAGGGTGGGGTGTCGGCAGCTTCCAAGACTATGATCCTGACTGGTATGTTGCTTTTGGTTTTTACAATCTGGCATTTAATCACCTTTAAGTTCGGTCCGAGTGGCCCACCAGATTATGAAGTTATGTATGATGGCGTTGTCATGCGCGACCTGTATAAACTAGTGGCGGAATCCTTTAGGAGTCCAGGCTATGTGACTTGGTATCTTTTTTCTATGGCAGTCCTTGGACTGCACTTATCCCATGGAATTTCTTCGACCTTCCAGTCACTTGGCATTAATCACCCTGGGATTAATAAATGTGTTCGCTGTGGTGGCCCTGTCCTAGCCTGGCTTATTGCAGTTGGATTTTCTATCACACCAATTGTGTTGTACTGGAAGGGGTAGAGGGTAATGAATAAACTAGATTCAAGAGAACCGAGTGGAGCAATCGAAGAGCGTTGGCAGAAGCATAAATTTAACATGAAACTGGTAAATCCAGCCAACCGTAGAAAATACGATATTATCGTAGTTGGAACTGGGTTAGCAGGTGCGTCTGCAGCAGCGACACTGGCTGAGATGGGGTATAATGTTAAGGCTTTTTGTATTCAGGATTCTCCGCGAAGGGCTCACTCGATTGCAGCCCAAGGTGGAATCAATGCAGCAAAAAACTATCAGAACGATGGGGATTCGGTTTATCGACTGTTCTATGACACTGTAAAAGGGGGCGATTTCCGTTCTCGAGAGTCGAATGTCTATCGTCTAGCGGAAGTCTCTGTAAATATCATTGACCAATGTGTGGCGCAAGGGGTGCCTTTTGCGCGCGAATACGGTGGTACACTAACCAACCGCTCCTTCGGTGGTGCGCAAGTATCTCGTACTTTCTATGCTCGAGGGCAAACTGGACAGCAGCTCCTTCTTGGAGCCTACGCTTCAATGATGAAGGAAGTCGACAACAAAAAGATTGAACTCTTCACGAAGCGAGAGATGCTGGACCTTGTTGTTGTGGATAGCAAGGCTCGTGGAATTATCACGCGTAATTTGCAAAATGGTGAGATTGAAAGCCATAGAGGGCATGCTGTGCTTCTTTGCACTGGTGGCTATGGCAATGTCTTTTATCTTTCGACGAATGCAATGAATTCGAATGTGACCGCAGCGTGGCGAGCGCATAAACGTGGCGCCTATGTGGCCAATCCTTGCTATACGCAGATTCATCCAACTTGCATTCCAGTTTCTGGTGACTATCAGTCGAAGCTTACTTTGATGAGTGAGTCTTTACGGAATGATGGTCGTGTATGGGTGCCGGAAAAAGCAGAAGAGACTCGTCGAGCGCGGGAAATTTCGGAAAGTGAGCGAGACTATTATTTAGAACGGAAATATCCAAGCTTTGGTAACCTTGTCCCGCGAGATGTGGCTTCGCGAAATGCAAAGTTGATGTGTGATGAAGGTAAAGGTGTCGGTGATTCCAAATTTGCAGTCTACCTGGATTTTGCCGATGTGATTAAGCGTGATGGCGAAGATACAATCCGCGCAAAATACGGCAATCTTTTCCAAATGTATGCCAAGATCACTGGAGAGAACCCGTATGAAGTGCCAATGCGGATCTATCCAGCAGTTCACTATACTATGGGTGGCCTTTGGGTTGATTATGAATTGCAATCAACAATTCCTGGGTTGTTCGTACTTGGTGAAGCAAATTTCTCCGACCACGGTGCGAACCGATTAGGAGCTTCGGCCCTAATGCAGGGATTAGCCGATGGTTATTTTGTAGCCCCATATACGCTCGGTAATTATCTTGCCTCCACAAATCTTGAAGAAGTGGACTTGAGTAATGATGCTTTTAGGTCAGCGGCCGAAGAGTCAAAGAAAGCAACAAACAAGCTTCTCAATAGTAAGGGCTCGCGCACGGTCGATGATTTTCACAAGGAACTTGGTAAGATTATGTGGGATCATTGCGGAATGGCAAGAAATGCGCAAGGCCTTAAGGGAGCCATTTCCGATATTGGAAAGCTGAGAAAAGCTTTTTGGCAAGACGTTCGTGTTCCAGGAGACAGTGACAATATCAATGTGGAGCTAGAGAAAGCGGCGCGAGTAGGGGACTTCCTCGAACTCGGTGAGCTTATGTGTAAGGACGCGCTTCAGCGAAATGAATCTTGTGGTGGGCACTTCCGTGAAGAATGGCAAACGGATGAAAACGAAGCCTTACGCGATGATGATAATTTCTGTCATGTTTCTGCTTGGGAGTATACAGGCGAAGATAAGACAGAGAACTTGCATAAGGAAGACCTGAAGTTTGATTACGTTAAGCTTACGCAGCGCTCATATAAGTAGAGAGGATTCGAGATGTCAGGAAAAAAAGGAATGAAGCTTCACTTAAAAGTTTGGCGTCAGACGCGACCTTCCGAGCCAGGGTATATAGTGGACTATGTTTTGGACGATGTGTCGGCGGATATGTCTTTCCTAGAGATGCTAGATGTGTTGAACGAATCTCTAGTAAAAAAAGATGAAGAGCCAATTGCTTTTGAACATGATTGTCGCGAAGGAATTTGCGGAATGTGTTCGATGGTGATTAATGGAGTGCCTCATGGCTCGGACCGTGGCACGACAACTTGTCAATTGCACATGCGGAAATTTGCAGATGGCGATACGATCGTGATTGAGCCATTTCGTGCGAAGGCTTTTCCTGTTGTAAAAGATCTTGTGGTGGATCGCTCGGCCTTTGATCGAATCATTACAGCCGGTGGTTATAACTCAATCAAGGCTGGTAATGCGGTCGATGCGAATTCGATTTTGATTCCGAAGGCCGATGCAGACAAAGCATTTGATGCGGCAACTTGCATTGGCTGTGGTGCTTGTGTAGCGGTTTGTAAGAATGCTTCAGCAATGCTCTTTGTTTCAGCAAAGATAGCCCACCTAGGTTATTTGCCGCAAGGCCAAGCCGAGCGTAAGAAGCGTGCAGAACGAATGGTAAATCAGATGGACTTAGAGGGTTTTGGCAACTGCACAAACACACTTGCTTGCGAAGCCACTTGTCCAAAGGAGATCTCGAGCGAGAATATTGCGAGAATGAATCGTGATTTCTCTTGCGCTGTGCTCACTCGCCACGAGAATGACTAAGACAAAAACGCCACCATTTATCGGAGTCGCATTCATGGCTGCAGGCGGCCTTTTTCTTGTTTTTGTTGTTTTTCAGTTTCAAGGGATGAATCGCCATGAGCGTAATTTTGTGCGCCTTTGTAAG
Source organism: Oligoflexia bacterium (assembly GCA_011087955.1). Taxonomy (GTDB): domain Bacteria; phylum Bdellovibrionota; class UBA1018; order CAIPTA01; family JAALKR01; genus JAALKR01. The sequence goes on along the minus strand of JAALKR010000017.1, from coordinate 21,420 downwards.
GAGATAGCCAAGGCTCATGGCTATGATAGCAAAACGATGAGAGCTTATTGCAATTGGCTGCGACGAGATTATGTCGGAGACCGCGCGCCCATGAGGGTAACTACGCCGGAGAAACTTGGTGCCCGTAAGATGCCCCATGATAAAGAAGCACGGATTTTAATTGCCCAAGACCCATATTATTTTGCAGCTCTTTCCTATTGCTATTTCTCCTTCCGTAAATGGTTTTTGGCTTCAAAAATTCAACCTCAAAATTTTGCCATGATGACCGAGGGCTTTTCGGTTTTGAAATCAGAACTAATTGCTTATATGGCTTGGATGGATACCCCGGTGGGAAAAGAATGTTTGGCCAAAGTTCATGAGAAGTTAAAATTAAAGTATGCTGTTGATCTAGTAGAGGAGCTTAAGGGAAAGGCTGCTTTGATTGCGCTTAACCCAATCGCATTCATTGGCTTAGGCAAGACCCGTGATGAGATTCGCGATGCAGTGAATGTTACTCTGGATCATGAGCGATTACATATGCTTTATGGTTATTGCCCGAAGTTGCAGAAATGGGCTGAGAAGTCACTTGAGCGCAAGCATTCGGCATATGATAATCAGTTTGATCCAGAGGCTTCGACGACGCGGGAGCACTTAGCTCATGTCTTTGAGTCGGACCCGGATTTAATCAATGCACGACTAGGTCGCTGTATTTTTTAGAACGTCTCATCAAAGGAAACACCTCCTTCAACGCCGATTTGGTAGGCAGAAACGCGTTTTTCAAAGAAGTTTGTAAGCTCCTGCACGTCTTGCAGTTCCATAAATGGGAATGGATTGCGTGAGCCATAGACCTTATTAATACCTAGGCTTTTTAAGCGTTGGTCCGCAATAAACTGCAAATACTCACGCATATTTTCTGTGGAAAGGCCGGCAACGCCTAAGCCTAGGAGATCTTCGGCAAAAGTCATTTCGCAGTCGATTGCCTCATCCAGCATCTGAACTATCATAAGCTTCATCTGGTCATGGAAAAGCTCTGGCTCTTCGGCCCGTGCAGTCTTAATAACTTCGTAGGCAAAAGCCATATGGCAGGATTCATCTCTAAAGACCCAGTTCGTGCCCGCAGCCAGGCCGTCCAATAGCCCTTTAGAACGAAGGAAGTATACATAGGCAAATGCGGCAAAGAAAAAAAGGCCTTCAATACAAGTCGCAAAACAGGTTAAATTCAGCATGAACTTGCGGCGGTCTTCAATCGTCCTTAACTCATCAATGTCTTGGATTGTATCCATCCATTTATAGCAGAATTCTGCTTTTTTCTTAATTGAAGGAATATTATGAGTGGCAGCAAATGCCTGCTCTCGCTCCTTTAGATCGGGAATATAGGTATCAAGTAGAGTGAGATAAAACTGAACATGCAATGCCTCTTCATATAGCTGACGCGACAAATAGAGCCGAGCTTCTGGTGCATTTACATGTTTATAGAGATTCAAAACTAAATTATTGCCAACGATTGAATCACCTGTAGCAAAAAAAGCCACCAGGCGAGAAATTAAATGTTTTTCTGACGGAGTTAGCTTTGAGTTTAAATCATTTACATCTTCTGAAAAATCTACCTCTTCTACAGTCCATGTGTTTTTAATTGCGTTACGGTACATTTCGTAGAAGATCGGGTATTTCATCGGTCGCAGCGTTAGATTAAATCCAGGGTCTAATATCATTGGCAAACCTCACATGTTTCTGGGTTTTCTAGCGAGCACGCTAGTGCTTTTTCTTCCGCAAAAGCTTTCTTTGGCGTTTCACTACCAACTCTACTAGTCTTGGCAATTTCTGTAGCCGGACGTGAACGTAGATAATATGTGGTCTTTAGGCCTTGTTCCCAGGCGTACATATACATACTGGATAATTTGCCAATTGTTGGGCTTTCAATAAAGAGATTGAGCGATTGCGATTGGTCAATAAACGGGCCACGATCAGCTGCCATATCAATCAGGCTTTTTTGTGGTAACTCCCAAACTGTGCGGTAAACCTTGCGGATAGAATCTGGGATCTCATTAATGCCTTGAATCGATCCATTGGCCATTTTAATTGCATTGCGAATATCTTCGCGCCAAAGCCCAAGGCTGCGAAGCTCTTCCACGAGGTAGCGATTCACCTGTAAAAATTCACCAGATAGTGTTTCTCGCTTAAATACGTTTGAAACTTGGGGCTCAATCGCTTCATAAGAGCCTACGATCGATGCGATCGTCGCTGTGGGTGCAATTGCAACTAACAGTGAATTACGAAGTCCATGCTTCTTAACTTTTTCTGCAAGGTCCTGCCAACGAGCCTCATTTGTTAACTGCTTTTTCTTCCAAAGGTATGGCTGAATCATTCCCTTGGCCGCACGAGTGTCAGCAAAGGTTTCATGTGGTCCTACTTCTTTTGCAAGTTCCATAGAAGCTTCAATGGCATAAAAATAAGTTTCTTCTTGAATACGGCGAGAAAGCTTGCGCGCCTCTTTCGAGTCGAAAGGAATGCGAAGCTTAAAGAACACGTCTTGCAAGCCCATCACACCAAGGCCAACCGGGCGCCAGCGATGATTTGAATCTTCAGCAGGCCCAATTGGGTAGAAATTGATATCGATTACACGATCCAGGTACTTCATCGCCGTTTTTACTGTTTCAGTGAGTTTCTCGAAATCGAACTGTTCGTCTTTGACGTGATTGGCAAGGTTCACTGAACCTAAGTTACAAACTGCCGTTTCTTTTTGACTAGTAATCTCAATAATCTCTGTACATAGGTTCGATAAGTGAACTGTGCGTCCGGTGTCCCCAGTTTGGTTACACTTCAAGTTAGAAGCGTCTTTGAAAGTCATCCAGCCATTCCCCGTCTGAGCTAATGTCTTCATCATACGGGAGTAGAGGTCGCGCGCCTTTACTTGCCTTTCATAGAGCCCACGTTCTTCTGCATTGAGATAAGCCTTTTCGAATTCTTTTCCATAGAGGTCCGTAAACTCTGGGACGACTTTTGGGTCAAAAAGTGACCACACTTCATCGGACTTCACTCGTTCCATAAATAGATCTGGAATCCAGTTGGCTAAATTTAGGTTATGCGCACGTCGAGCTTCGTCTCCAGTATTGTCTCGAAGCTCCAAAAATTCATAAATATCTGCATGCCAGGTTTCCAGATAGATACAGGCCGCGCCTTTACGCTTACCGCCCTGGTTTACAGCGGAAACTGAAGAATCGAGTGTCTTCAACCAAGGAACGATACCGTTTGATTGGCCATTGGTTCCACGAATTAAGGAACCGCGGGAGCGTACGCGTGTGAAGGACACCCCAATTCCTCCGGCAAATTTAGAAAGCATCGCAATGTCTGCATAGCGTTTATAGATAGATTCTAAATCATCTTCTGGTGAGTCCAGTAGATAACAGGAAGACATCTGTGGCCTACGCGTGCCAGAATTGAATAGAGTTGGCGTAGAAGGCATATAATCATGGGCCGAAATCAAGTTATAGAAATGAATTGCCTCTTCCGGAGTCTTCGATAGTCCGCAGGCTACGCGCATAAAAAAATACTGAGGTGTTTCTAATACTTCCCGAGTCTTTGGATTACGGAGTAAATAGCGGTCGCAAACCGTACGTAAACCAAAATATTCAAAACGATTTGTATGGAATGGCTTCATTGCAGCAGAAAGCTTTTCGCGATGCTTCGAAACAAAGGTATGTGTTTCATCACCAATTAGGCCTTCCATATGGCCACGTTGAATACACTCAAAGAATGTACGGATTTTTTGTGCTCGAATCTCTTCATCTACATAGGTATTCAATAGACGGGCCGCAAGTTTCGAATAGGCCGGGTCTTCCCCAATGAGAAGCGAAGCAGTTTGAATACAAAGGTTGTCCAGCTCCTTCGTAGTTGTACCATCGTAGAGCCCCGAAATCGCTTTGGTAGCCACTCTAAGCGGGTCAATTTCAGGGATGCCTTCACAACAGCGAGCCACGCGCTCAATGATCTTTGTGACATCAACTGGCTCCATTGAACCGTCGCGCTTACGAACACGCATAAGACTGGTTCCCTGAGTCTGTTTTGGTATCGCAGATTTTACTTCACCTGTATGCGATGCGATAGCTCCCAAAGACTGCTGCGTGCCTTCCATTTCCCCTCCAAATTAACTGGTAATCAAATGAACTCTAGCTAATAGAAATCTAACTCTGATATCAGGTCCAAAAATATCGTAGAGGTTCTGCTGGGGTCAAGCCGCGGAAGTGAAGAATCGTTAGAGGCCGAAATATTTTTTTTTGTAAAGAGCTAATATTCTTTGCGGTTGTGTCAAAATTAAAATGCTTCAAAGCAGCGCAAGTATAGTTTTCCACAATATTTTGTAATTTATCCAATTCAGCCGTACTATTGGGTTGGGGAAAATCATGAAGCGGGAAAATTCCAGGAGAAAGGTAGACGAGGGGTCTTTGGCTCCTACCTTTGAGGGGTTAAATCTCAAAGACGAAGAAGTTGTTTTTGAGTACCCGCTGAGTGGCAGGGTTTGGCTCATCTTTTATGGGCATGCCCGCTGTTCCCAATCTAGCGACCATTTCCATAAAGTGAATCAAATTTTTCCGTCTCTACGGGATCAAGGCATTCGTGTGATCACAGTTTTTTGTTCTGAAAAGGAATATTTTCCCGAGAATTTCAAAAAATTAGATAACCCGAAAACGGAGATTATTGTAGATCCAGAGAGGGAGATGTATCGCAGATATGGCTTGGAAGAGCGTTATTTAGAAATGTCTGTGCCACCGAGAATGCTTTCTGGATTTATGGATGCTGAAGCTAACGCTCGTGAACAGCTGGCGGAGATGGGCAATGGACAGTTTGATAGACCGGCTCATTTTTTGATTGAATCAACGGGGGCTGTTGCCAAAGCTTATTATGGGGCCCACTATAATGATCACCTCGCGTGGGAGGTGGTTCGAAATTTTACGGGCGTAGAATTTCCCGATCCCTCCAATGAAGGCTTCTTCACGCCTTCGCTTCTCCCGGACGATCAAACTAGGTTAGCCAAGACCAGTTCTGGTATTGTTGTGATCCCTCACTCACAAGGTGAGGCCGTCCAATACACCGGTGGACTTAAAAGAAAAGACTATGATGATATAATAAAGATGGACCAAGCATTTGCTGAGGCGAACACAAAGACGATAATTGGTGCTTTGGAGCAAGATGAAGTCTGTTTCTATTCACCGGAAGAATTGCAGGATGACAATAGTATACCGGCAGGCCGACTAGCAAAACAGGTGCGGGATTTTCCTAAACGAGCGCAGGAAGCATTTAATAAATCTGGGCAAGAAGTCGACTCCGAAACAGTCACCTATTTGACAGAGGCGCTTGCATTTCTAGTGAAACGTGTTGGGTCGTCTCCAAAAGCCCGTGGCGCTCGCCTTATTCGAGCCGTGATTGACTTCGTAAGTGAAGTGGACGCAGTTGACTTTAGCAATTTAAAAATGGAGCGCGACCTAGTTGCCCACACAATCAAGATATTTCAATTAGAAAAGAGTCTTAAGGCTAAACAAAACCAGTAAGGGTATCCCGTATAATCTGGCAGGCGTCTTTCAATTCTGCTTTGCTAATCACGAGTGGGGGAGCAAAGCGGATGATATTGTTATGCGTTGGTTTGACTAATACGCCGTTCTCTTTCATTTTTACGCAAATGTCCCAAGCATCGACACGGCCACCAGCTTTTACTTCAACCGCATTTAAGAGTCCTTTGCCTCGGACATCTTTAATCCAAGGGTAGTCCATAGCGCGCATCTCTTCGCGAAAAACTTCGCCTAGAGAATCGGCCTTTTCCGCTAGGTTTTCGTCGCGCAAAATTTCCAGAGCTGCAACGGCCACTTGGCAAGCAATTGGATTACCGCCATAAGTAGAACCATGCTCACCCGGCTTAATACACATCATGACTTCATCATCGGCAAGAACTGCTGAAACGGGGAGCATTCCGCCTGAAAGTGCTTTGCCAAGAATCAAAAGGTCCGGACGAACCTCTTCATGATTTACACAAAGCATGCGTCCTGTTCGCGCCAAGCCAGTCTGGACTTCATCAGCGATCATTAATATATTATTTTCAGAGCAAACCTTGCGCACCTGCTGCAGATAACCCGCGTCTGGAACAAAAACACCAGCTTCGCCCTGAATCGGCTCCAGTAGCACGCCAGCAACATTCCCATCGGCTTTGATAGAGGTTTTTAGAGCATCAATATCGTTATAAGGAATCACTTCGATTCCTGGCATGTAAGGGCCAAAACCTTTGCGAGACTCCGGGTCTGTAGAAATGGAAACTGCTAGGATAGTGCGGCCGTGGAAATTGCCACTCATAACGATTAATTTCGCCGCATTTTCAGCGATGCCTTTTTTCAAATAAGCCCATTTACGCATTAACTTAATGGCGGTTTCAACACCTTCCACACCAGTGTTCATTGGAAGAACTTTGTCATAATCAAAAAACTCTGTAATAAATTTTTCATAGGGCCCCAGGCAATCGTTATAAAAAGCCCGAGAAGTGAGGCTCAGTTTTCCCGCTTGCTCCTGCATTACTTTCACAAGCTTTGGGTGACAATGCCCTTGGTTGACCGCCGAATAAGCCGAAAGGAAATCAAAATATTTTTTCCCCTCTACGTCCCAGACAAAAACACCTTGGCCCTTAGAAAGTACTACTGGTAGAGGGTGGTAATTATGGGCGCCATACTTGTTTTCTAGTTCCAGAAATTGTTTGGAATTCATTTAAAACCTCACTTAGCCTTCTTCCATAATACCGGCAACGCGCTTCCCTAACTTGCCACGAGGCTCTGTCTTTTGCTTAGTTGCGACGATGTATCCAAGGTAGGTCGGATCATTTTCTTCAGCCTCGGTGCGATAGAAAGTACCGTCACCTTCACCATCATCATCGTCTGCTTCCCAATATACATGGGAGCTGCTATAGCCAACTTCGGTGAGCATATCTCGAATCTCCCGAATGGACCACATGCGCCACTCATAAGCAAAGGCTTTATCCAGTCGCGGTCCACCTTTTGGATAGCGAAAATGGATATAGAATGTGCCTTCGCGGGTGATAGGATTAAATTTCCCGAGGTCCCAGATATAATTAAAGCTACGGATCTTATCGTTAGTAATCGCTCGCTTCTCGATCATTACCGTTTCTGCCTCCGGTCCACCAAAAAAGTCCAGCACGAAAACTCCATCATCTTTTAAGGACCTAAGCGTATATTTAAAGTATTTCATCATTTCTTTGCGGGTCTTGAAAATAAAATAGGAGAAATTACAGGCTACAATCACGTCCACCTTTTTTGTTTTTGACTGCACGTTTTGCTCGTGTACTGTTAGGCGGCTCTGCTCCTCCTTGGTCAACTTAGATAGGTGGTGTTTTTTGCCATAGTTCAATGTGTCTCGACAAAGGTCGAGGCCTATAGCTTTGTTCTTGGGGTGTCTTTTGACCCATTCGCAACAGAAGGAAAAGGTCCCGCAGAAATCCTCGCGTATTATTTGAGGATCCTTCCCGTTAATGTCCCTATAGTAGTCTGCAACTATCGTCACGTCATGCTCGGGGTTTTGGACGGAGGCCTCGTAGAGGGCGAACTTGTCGAGGCTAACAACCTTTCTGCTCATAGACTTACTACTCATAGACTTCCTCTTTTGCCGGCTTGCAGAGTATGGCGTTGCTTGGAAGCGGTCAAGGACTCCTTTAGTATAATGCTTAGCATAAGGCTATGTGGGCAATGATTTTTTGCTCGCCTTGGCGTATGACAGCAGGATGCTAATTGAGAAACCGGAAACTTTAGAGCAGTTGATTGGGAATGATCAGCTTCGTGCTACAAATCGGCGCTTTCCACAGAAAGTCTTGATGTGTGCGCCTCAGTATTTTCGTATTGAATACGCGATTAATCCATACATGCGTAGTCCAGATGGCGGTTTGAACGTCGTGGATATGGGGTTTGCCCGGTTGCAATGGGAGGAACTACGGGCTTCCTACATTCGGCTCGGCTATAAGGTGGAGGTGATCGATGGCCAGCCCGATTTTCCCGACATGGTATTTTGTGCTAACCAGAGCTTTCCATTCATCGATGAAAGAGGGAAAAAAAGCGTACTTCTCTCTCAAATGAGCTCAAATTATCGAGTTGGAGAGGTGGATTTTTTCCACTCTTGGTATACAGAGCAGGGCTACAAGGTTTACTCCTTAGAGAACAAAGGTCTGACCTTTGAAGGTAATGGTGATGCGCTCATACATTTTCCATTAAATTTAATTTGGGGTGGATACGGGCACCGCACGAGTAAAGATGCTTACTATGAACTATCCGAACGCTTCGGTTTTAAGATTGTTCCTTTACATTTGCAGAGTGAATATTACTATCACTTAGATTTATGTATGTCGATTTTGAACCCGACGACCGTGGTAATCTGTCCAGAAGCCTTCGATAAGCCAAGCTTGGAATTGATTCATATGGGTTTTCCTAATGTTATTGAAGTGGGTTCGAAGGAGAATACACAGTTTGCTTGCTGCAATTGTGATTGTCCAGACGATGTTCACGTAATTTTGCAACGAGGGACTCCAACATTTGCTACTGAACTACGCCGTTTAGGTTTCCGTCCAATTGAGGTGGAAACCAGTGAGTTTTTGAAAGCCGGCGGCTCAGTTTTCTGTATGAAGATGAGGTATTTTTAGGAGCAGGAATGAAATTTTTTATTGAAAATGAATATGCAAATCTGGAAGCGGTGATGGTCCGCCGACCTGGGCGGGAAATAGATCGGATTAATCCTAAAAATATGCATGCCTTGCTCTTTGACGATATTCCTTATTTGAAGGGGATGCAGCGGGAGCATGAGTCGTTCGCAGGTGTCTTGGGCTCCAAAGGGGCGGAGGTGTTCTATTTGGAAGAGCAGATCGCAGAACTCCTAGAAAACAGCAAATGGCGAGAAGCACTTTGGACAGAAATTTTTGAATTTCTTAACTTGCAATCCATATCGGAAGCCATTTTAAAAATTGGTGATCGCTCTCGTGAGATTGAAATGTTATTTTCTGGTCTGACCTTCGCGGAGGCCTGGAACGAGTTAGGAATCCATCTGCATAAGAGCGAACATTTCTTGATTCCTCCGATTCCAAATTCCTATTTTATGCGAGACCCGGCGGCTGTGGTGAAGGACAAGATTATTTCCTCTAATGCCTTTTATGATGTACGCCATCGCGAGACGATTCTTTCCAAGTTTGCGTTAGAGTGGATGGCCAAAGGTGATATTAAAGATTTAAAGTCTCCATCCAATAACCTATTCCTTTATGGCGCTCAAGAAACCGATATTAATCCGTTTACCATTGAAGGTGGCGACGTAATCGTGTTTGATGCGGGACGATTGTTTATTGGAAATTCCGAACGAACGAATGGGGCTGTTATTCGATTAGTTTCAGAGAAACTTTTTGCCGCGGGCCTTTTTGACGAAGTGTATGAGGTCACCATCCCGGCGATGCGCTCCTTCATGCATTTAGACACTGTATTTACAATGGTAGATAAGAACCTGGTGCTCTACTATCCAGATGCTTTTGAGAAGAAGACGGAGATCATTCGCTATTTCCCGTCCAAAGGGAGGAATCCGATCCAGATGGAAACCATCAATGGGGGGCAAACATACCCTGACTTGGTTCAAACTCTACAACCAGGAATTGAGCTTTTGCAGACGGCAGATGGCTCCGAGGCTCGCCATAGAGAGCAGTGGAACGACGGGACAAATGTGTTCGCTCTCGGACCTCGGGCTGTGGTATCCTACAGGCGCAACGAACGGACTAATGAGAGCTTACGATCCAGAGGAGTGGAAGTTTTCGAAGTAGGCGGGGCTGAGTTGGTTCGTGGGCGCGGGGGTCCACGTTGCATGACGATGCCACTACGTCGGAGTTTAGAGGAATAAAGTACATGATAAATTAATGTGGGAGGGGCATAATCAGTGGGAAAGCGCTATGCTGAGTTAGAGCTGAAGTTTAATTTTGCCGATAAGGAGCGATGCCTTGAGGCAATTACTTCCCGCTATGGTTCTCTCTACGTTTTTGACTTCGATAAGGCTAAAAAAGAATACGGTGAGCTACTTGGAAAGAAAGTAAAGGTGAAAATTGGAGGCGTCTCCTATCCCATGTATTTCACGCGAGAATTTAATTGGAAAGGTCGCTTCTATAATCTTAAATTTGGTACATTAGACGAGTATCAATTGGAGCGCCTAAATGTTTTGGTAAACGATAATAGCTTGGAAGAAGTGCCTTGGCGGAGGAGGTATCCACGCTTAGATACAATTACTCACCAAGAAAAAATTCTTGCTCCCAGCGTTGCAGTAATTCATTTCGCAAGTGCCATGGAAGTCTATCGAGTGCTTAATTTTACCCTCGATAGTTGCTTGGTAGAGGCCTCAAATCCTAACTTTGAGTCTATGGAGTTAGGGGCATCAGCAGTGTTTGATTTATGCATTAATAACGGCGAGGAACTAAACCAGATTAATGCGCGCTTAATGCGTATCTCATTAGAAAAGTTCCCAGATATGGACCATAAACTACTCAGCTTGGGCATTAAGATTGTACACATGCAGCCCCAGGATCTGGAAAAATATCGATCTATGATTCGCATGTATTGTGAAGCCTTAAAGAACACAGGAAGCTAGGTCAAGGTGCTTCGAGAGCTAGCTCAGTCACCATTTACCCCATCATTTCGAGGGCACGGATACGGTCGCGAATATCTGGGTGTGTTGAAAACAAGGCCATAAACTTTGAGCGTTTGCCGTTAATTTTCATTGTAGCGATGGCACCATCGTCCCCTGAACTAGCCGCATGAACATTTCGCTCCAAGCTTTTTAGAGCAGAAATCATTTTATCTCGGCCAACAAACTGTGCGGCTCCCGCGTCTGCACGAAATTCTCGGTGCCGAGAGAACGCAGTAATCACCAGCATACCTAGGGGCATGAGTAGCATTTCTAGTGCGAGAACGACGAACATGTGAGCCATCCAACCGAGCCCGCCGCCTTCGTCATCGTTTCGTAAGAACTGATCAATCGCAAAAGCAATTACTCGTGCAATTACCATCACAAATGTGTTTACGATACCTTGGAGCAAGGTCATTGTTACCATATCGCCGTTCGCAATATGTGCCACTTCATGACCAAGTACGCCCTCTACGCCATCACGGTCCATCGAGTTCAGGAGGCCAGTTGATACGGCGACGAGTGAATTGTTGCGCGATGGCCCAGTGGCGAATGCGTTTACTTCTGGACTGTCATAAATACCCACCTCCGGCATTTTAGAAAGCCCAGCGCCACGGGCGATATTGTGCACTTTCTGTGCAATCTCACCAGCAGCTCCATCAGAGCTTGGCGTAACGATTTGCACGCGGTACATCCACTTGGCCATCATCTTAGACATTAGTAGGGAGATGAATGCGCCTCCCATACCAAAAAGGCCACAGAAAATTATTAGTGCGGTCATATCTAGGCCGCCGGCAGTGCGGTAGTGCCCAATCCCCAGCAGCGACATGACTACGGAAACTGTCCCGATAATCAGCATGTTTGTCAGAAGGAAAACAATCAGTCGTTTTGCTATTGCCATTGATTCAGGTCTCCTTGTGCAATATGTTTTTATGCAGTACGCTCTTCCTCTTACATAATGGTACTTAGGCGGAGAAAGGCAAGCTAAAAAGGGAGTTTTTCTAAAATTTTCCGTGTGCTGTGTGTGCAGTGCAATGTTATTCCTGGGGAATAATCACCAATCGTTTGAGCAGTCCTGGAGAACTCAGGAATTGATGGCCTCGTTGGTCGCGGAAAACCCGGTAGGCCCGACGTAAAGTACTTCGCTGGTCTGGTATCACTTGTGATTCGAGTTCAATTTGAGCCGATTCATTGGCAAGAATATCACGGAATTTTTCAAACAATTGTTCTCCGCGCATCATCACCGTCCAAGGTCGCTCCACCAGGCTAGAAGCAGTATTAGTAAAGCCGGAGTTATTATTTCGGAAGTAAAGGTAAGTATAATACCAGGTTTCTTCGATTGTCTCGTAGTCGTCTCTACGCGGGTCCTTGAGGTCGCCGCAGATTAAGAATCCAGGATGCATGAGCTTTTCCACATTGGCTCCTGGTGTATGCCACTTCGGCCGAAAGGACACACACTTCATCGTCTGCACATCTAGAGAGAAGGTAGCGTATTCAGCGTTAATTGTCTTACCTGTAGCATTAGTAGCATTCGAATCCATACCGGCGGAATCAATGTGTGTACGGATTAGAAACCAGTTCTTGTATGTTTTCACTGATTTGCTTACGTTAGAGCCCGCACTAGACGACGTGTGGAAGCCGCTACCAGCAATAGTCAGACCGGCAAAGAGATTGCCGTTAATGGATGCTGCTGTATCGATATTACTCTCTACCGTGGAAGATCTGTTGGTACCGTGTGAATCTTGTTCTATATCGGATTTTGAAATCGTTATGGAAGCAGACACAAGCAAGTTTGTCACGTCCACGGTTTTAGCAAATCGCTCATGATTTTTATTTTTGAGCGCAGTTACGTGTTCTGTAATATCAATATTCAAATAGTGGAATGGATCCCGTTTACAACGATCCCGTAGGAATCTCGCCTCGTATAGTTCCGGCTCATCATCTGGATGCACTAAAATTTCATCTAAGCGCATTGTTGGATTGTTTCTACGCAGAACTTCATTTCGAACTTTGGCAAATGGTGCATGTCGTAGCCATTTTCGCGCTACCGGTTCCAGCAGCTCAATAAGCCAGTGCATGGTGCCTGCAGTCATGCTTTCGATCAGTTCTAGGTCACCACGGAATAGCTTGGATAATTGCTCGACGTCATTTGTTTCTAAGCTGTTGTCACAACTGAGTTCTGGCGATGTATCTGCCTCGCCAGCAATACCGGTTAAGCCAAAGATGCGACGCTCGAACCAATTTGCATCTGTATCTCTAAAACGGACCATCGGTCGAATGCAAAGTGGTCGCAACTCTTCACAATTGCTGTGTGCCTTTGTGTCATTTAATTCAACTCCCTCATATAACTTGGTGGAGATCATGTCGTGCATTTTACAGAGAATCTTCTGTTGAGCTTTGTATTGTTCCGCCGCGCGATCATAAGCTAGTTTAGCTGCAAGCTTCGCCTCTTTTTTAGCCTCTGCATAGTGGGTAATTGGATAAACCGCATCGCAGGTGCTTTCAAGAATGCGCTTTAAATCTGGATTCGCTAGACTTTTTTCTGCACTATTCCCCGTTCCTTCAAGCTTATAGAGGTAAAGAAATCCTTGGGTTTTTGATGGCCGTTGGTCGGGACGAATCTTTGGCCGCTGCGAAGCAATCACAATATCAAAGTCCTCGTCAGAAAATGGAAACTCTTCTGCAATCCTATGATCCGATTTAGTCGCTAATGCGTTCTGGATGCGATAAATATTAATAGGAACTGGGAGGCTGTTCTTTTCAGAATCCGCCATGGCAGACTTTCGGAGTTCAACATAATTGTCACTATAGAGCTCCCGGTTATCAGCTTGATCAACTATGTTTAAGATTTCGTCAATAGACTCTGGGTGTGGGAGATTGACGCCGTCTTCGTCGTCTTGCTCTTCTAACGCTTCATAGATTATATTTGCCTGTCGAGAATACGGTATATTGGAATCCATTTTCTTGTTGAGGGTCATACCATCAGTTGCGTAAATCACATCGTTTGGTAGATTAGCTAAAAATTTTTGCAAAGCCTCTGCATCCCCCAGCCCAGCATCTTCCAGTGACTTCGTATAGACCGCGGAGACAGCGTCCGTGTAATCGAGTTCCGCTATCCGAATTCGAGTGCCGGATTCTTGGTTGAAATATTGGTCATATTGTTTTGCCCAGCGCCGATAGGCGTCCTCCTTTAAGGGAGAAAATGTAGAAATAAATGTTTTGGACTGGATTTCAAGCTCGTCCTCTTTTAGGTTTTGGCGATCGAGTGCGAGTTCCATCATCAATATATTTCTGGAAGTTACGTATCGAATATCCTCAAACTCTAGGTCAAAAATATCGGCGACTACGCCTTGATCTACCTTTACTCTGCGAGAGACGTGATCCATATAGGAGCGGGCGTAGCACCACTCACGGAGTTTCTGGTCATGAAGAAGGTCAAAGATCGACTTAGAGCTAAAACAAGCTGCTTCCTTCTTGCGAAGGACTTCACTTAAGGCAGAAAGTGGGAATTCATGAATCGATTCGCCGTGGGATTTTCGCAATAGAAGCTTTACATTTACGGAGCCAGATTGCAGGTCTTCCAGTCGCTCTGGATTGTCGATCGTCCAGTGCTTTATTTTAGGCTCCATTACGATCTGATAGCGGCGCACGGAGCTCATATTCAGGTCAGAATCAATTCGATAGGTTCGGCCTAGAAAAGTAGCGGAATAGCCTTTAGCAAAGATACTTGGTTTACGCAGTTCAGCTAATAATTCAAACTTTTTACTACCGAAGATAAATTCTTCCGCCGGGGGTTCAAAGTTGGTTAGTTGCGTTTGGGCGTGCCCTTGATTATGGACATAGTCCTGCTTGCCAATACCGAAACGTTTTGATGGATTGAAATAAAAGACATATTCGAAGCAGTGGTCACCGTGAGTATCGTTGCTGGAACAGATCTTTGTGTCCATTGGATACCAGGCTTGTTGAGCAAAATAGGAAAAGCTCTTAAAGTGGATTGGGAAATAGAAACAGCCATCACTCACTATTGGGGCATCCACGCCGTCGTTAGCAGTAATTATTTCTTTTTTATCTTCACCTTCAAAGACTGCATCTGTATAAATTTTAAAATTTAGCCCAGTGCGAACTTTTTGAAGATTTTCTGACTCTTTCAACATGCAGGTCTGCATCTTGAACATTAATTGATTTCGTTTCCCTGTGGCTTTGGAAATGGCGTAGGGGACATCCGAATGAGAGGATACGCGAGTAGAGACCGGGAAGAATTTCGGCTTTGGGTTCACGAGTGTTCCATTGAAGGTGGCTACTTTTGTACTTGGTGCCGTGGCGAGAGGTGCGGACCGCGTGCCATCGGTTATGTCAATACCGGCTTGCTTGCCTTCCTTTTGAAAATTGACTTGCACGCGACGAATACGGAAGCCGGAATAGGGGGGAGTGGCTTCGATATGGAACTCATATAGTCTGTAGTCTAGGACTTGGTCTTTTTCAAATTCTTCTTCAAGTTCCCACTTGATAACGCCGTCGATGGTAGTGCTGGGAGTGCCCTTTAGTTCAGAGCCCACGTATACGCGGAACCCAACATTGGCTTGCAGCGATTCTGTAGTCGCAACGTCTTTCGCTCTGGTGTAGAAGGTCACGCGGCGGCGAACTAGGGTGGTGGGCTGTGCTGAAGGTTGGTCGCTCGTTTCAGTCCACACGTCCGTGAGGCGAAAAGTGGCTAGTTCTGAATTGGTTTTAGGGCCTTCCTGCTCGGCGGAAGAGCAGGCAGCAAGAATCGTGGCTAGGTAGAGAATAAGTAGTGCTTGGAACGGGGAGGGGAGGCTTGCCTTTTCTTGCGGAGCGTTATTACTAGTTTTCATTTCGCACTTAAAACCTCACAACGTACCCTAACCTCTGCTCTAACAGTGCTTTCGCAATCACACGAGACGATTATATTTTAATTTATTGAAATAATCAAGTACATAAAGGTAAAGGTGAGTTATGTAACATATTGAATTTTAATGAGTTTTCGGCCAGAGTCCTTTCCAGACTTCTCTCAGGTGACTCGCAAATTGCTGGTTGATGCTCTGAAGCTGGCCATGCTGAGCCTCTTTCACAAGCCTGCGGCCTTGGACATAGGTTTCCTGGACGGCTGCCGAACCGGCGTGGAAAATGAGGTAATCGAGGATCATTTCTGGGGGAGTCTGCTTTAAGTGCTCATCTTCCATATAAATTGCATCAAATGGCACACCGGGGCTCAAAGCTCGCCCTGACCGTCCTAATTGGCCCTGGTCTGACTCGTCGGTGGCTTTATGCCCGTTAGCCCAAGCATTTTGCCACAAGTAGGTTCCGCTATGGCCGTCATCTGCGAAAATAGCTAGTGGATTGCGTGATCGAGTGCGGAGCCGCGCTTGGTAGTCCAGCCAACGCAGCTCTTCCCAAGGGCTCAGATTGATATGCGAGTCAGAGCCGATGGACCATCTCCCCCCTTCAGCGGCATAGGACTCTATCGGAAAAAAGCCATCCCCCAAATTGCCTTCTGTCGTTGGGCATAAGACTACTTGAGCTGCAGACGTAGCTAAGTTTTTAGTCTCCGATTCCGTCAAATGCGTTGCGTGCACTAGGCAGTCATTTGCAGTTAGTTCGCAGTTACTGAGTAGCCACTCCACGGGGCGAGCACCTAGTGCTTCTTTGCAGTCTTCGACCTCTTTTGCTTGTTCTGCAATATGAATATGCATCGGCCCTGAGTTTGGCCGATCCGCAAACAAAGTTTGAATATCTTTTGCATCCACCGCACGCAATGAGTGAATGCCCCAACCCAAACGGAGTCGAGGAGTTTTCCCCAGAATGTGCATTCCCACTTGCGCGCGCTCCAATGTTTCCCGTGCTGCTGTCAAAAATTCGCGGTATTCATTTGTGGAGGAAAACAAAAAGCGCTGTTGGTCGGAGCTCGCCGTTTTTGAAAAATTTCCCTGAGCATAATAAACTGGAACGATAGTGAGGCGAATGCCGCTTTCGAGTGCAGCTAAAGATAAGGCTTCGATGTGTGCGGTTGAATTTGAATAGCGGCTGCCATCAACGTCATGGTGTAGGTAATGAAATTCGACAACTTCTGTGTAACCATGGCACAAAAGTTCGCTATAGAGTTTTGTGGTAATGGCTTGGATTGCTTCTTTCGAGAGTGAGAGCGCTAAGTGATACATGGCCCTACGCCAGGTCCAAAAGTCATTTTGCGTGTCGGTCGTCGTTATAAACTCGCTCCGTCCCACCATTGCATATTGAAAGGAGTGGGAGTGTGCATTCACCAATCCGGGCAAAAAATATCCAGGCCGAACTTCTGCCTTATGTGGTGATTTTGCTCCCACAGCTTGCGGTGTTTTGGCTTCCGTAATAGCGACAATTTCGCCGACATCATTGAGTTCAATTAGAGGACTGTGAATCCATTTTTCTCCAGTGTATAGACCTTGAGCAAAGATTTGCTTCATTGCATTCTTTCCAAGGTCGATGCCAACTCTTCAAGTAAACATTGCAATAAGGCTTGCAAGCCTTCTACTTTATTCGGATCTAGTCCGTGTCCATCCGCACTCATGTAAATGTCCTGAGACATCTCGAGCTGAATTGCGTGCATTCCTACCGGAGGGTTTCCATGGTTACGGGTGATGTTGCCGCCGCGGAATGGTTCGTTATGAGCAAAACTATAATTAGAATCTTCGAGGATGGAGATAGCTTTTTCTACGAGCCCGGCATCCGCTGTAAATCCCATTTGTGTGCCTAAAATTAAATCTGGGAATGGATCCGATGAAATACTAGGAACCGATCGCGCGATTGAGTGGGCATCAAAAAGTAATGCGTGCGGATATTTCGAAAGTATTTTTTGTAGATGGTTCTGAATTTTTCGGTAGTAGGGCCAGTAGTATGTATCCATACGCCATTTGCGTTCGGGTTCGCGAAGGGCCTCTTCCTGCATTTCTGAATCTACATAGAGGCCTTCTTTTGCAAACGATTTCGTGGGAAATAGACCAGTAATAAAACGGTCATCGTTATAGAGTGCGACGTCGTCTGGGTCTCGATTTAGATCCACTAAGTAGCGAGAGTATTTTGCATGAATAACAGGAATGCCTAAGTGGGGGGCAAAATCATAGAGTTCATGTACATACCAGTCTGTATCTTCTGGATGCTTTATGAATTTCTTTTTGAAGTATGAGTGCAGATCCTGGGGAATTTCTGTTCCGCTATGAGGGACTGACACAAGAATTTGACGCGAATCAATAGAAGCACCTTGCCAAAAAAATATCTCTTCATTTTGCAAAAAACACCTCCTCACTTTTCGTGAGAGAGGAGCCTAGCACGGCTTACTAAAAGCTAAAAGACAAGAGGCTAAGTTCCTCTTTCTGGAAGTCAGGAAAGCGTCAAATAAATTTATAGCAGAAGAGTAATTCAGCGTGATAACGTCCTCTGGGAGTTGATTGGAGGGTTATGTTATGAGCTTTAAAAGAGTTACTTACACATGGTTTTTCGTGGCAACGATCGTAGGGGCAATGCTGCTTGCTGCTCCGGTTGCGACTATAGCAGGTGCTGCAGGCGTTGATCTCACAATGGAGGGGGGGGGTACAAATGTGTCTGACATGGACACAAGCGCTTTGCCCCAACAAGGGTTAGCTGCTTTTCGTGAGTTTATTTTCCCCACGCCGAGAGAGACGTCGAAAGAAACACCGAATATGAGTGGCGATCTGGACACTAGGCTCGGCGACAAGACAGAGGTTGTCCTTGTTGTTCATAAAGGAAAAATCATTTTTGAAGAGTACCGGAGTGGCTACCACAAGGACATGCCGCACCAGCTATGGTCGATTGGTAAAAGCGTGACGAATGCCTTTATTGGTATAGCGGTTCAAGAAGGTAAACTCAGTCTCAACGACTCTATCTGTGAATATCTCGAAACTCAAGGGGAGGTAGCAAATACCAGTTGGCATTGCGATATTACCGTCCGCAATCTTTTACATTGGAGTAGCTCATTAAAGTGGCAAGAATGGTTGGGTCTCTTTAAACTAAAACGTTCGTCTATGTTCGCTATGTTTTATGGGGAAGGTCGTAGCGATACGGCAAGGTTTGTATTTAATCATGGGATGGAGGGGCCAGCGGGCAAGCATTTCACCTATTCAACGGGTGATACAGTCCTTTTGTGGGCAATTTTGCGTCGAGCCTACGGAGAAGCAGAGTATGAAACCTTGCCTTGGACAAAACTCTTTGATCGCATTGGTTTAACGGATGTAACGATAGAAAGGGACCCTACGGGCTTGTATTTTGGAGGCTCCCACATATTCATGAAGCCGCGTGATTTAGCTCGCTATGCCCAGTTCTTTTTGAACGACGGTGTGCTGCCTGGAGGCGAGTCGTTGTTACCACCAAATTGGCGCAATTTTTCCACAGCACTGGCTCCATCTATGATTGGGCATAATGGCTCGCATACGCATGACATGGGGGCTGGAGCTCACTGGTGGTTGAATATAGCGATTTCCAAGAGCAATGTTGAGCTGCCGTGGCCAGACGCCCCCGCAGACACCTTTGCTGCTATGGGTGTGTTTGGACAGACATTAATAATTATTCCTAGTCGAGATCTGATCATTATCCGCTTGGCCAATGATTGGAGTCGTGAATTTGATCGTAATCGATTAGTTAAGCTCGCGCTTGCGTTGCTGAAGTAGAGGAAAGACGAATGAAACACCTGGCATTAATTTTAGCAGCCCTACTTTTTACTTTAAATTTTGCTCATGGGGAATCGGAGTTTAGTTTATCCGAGCAGGTTAGAAAAGAAGGTCATCTCGAAAATATTGATTTTATCGTCGACAGCGACGAGATGGAGGCGATGAAGGCCAAATTTGAGATAGAGTTCGGCGCAGAGATTATTGATATTGGTGTGTTGACAGACAAGAGAGATTTCAAGCTGAAGTATGAAGGAACAAGCTGGGCAAAATTGTCGGCAAGTTATTATGCGAAAGAATTTTGTTCCTGTATTTTTGTCGTGGCCCAGTCAGAGAAAGTCTGTAAACGAAATGTAAAACAGGTTCCCCTATTTACTGGGCTGAGGATTGATCGCAAGCGCAGAGAAATTCAAGCGCGCTCTTTTTTTGCTTATAGTTATGCTCGCTATGAGAACAAGCGCCATGGCTGCATTTTGGTTGAATAATGGTTTGTTTAGAGGTGAATCACTATTTTTTACCGCCAGTTAGTGTCCACGAGAAAGAGTCTTTTAGCAGCGCTGTTTGTTGTGATAGTAGGCCCCATAGCACTCAGTGCTAATAACGCTATGACTAGTGCCACGGAGGTAAATGTTTCAAGGTACAAGGCCATGCTCGAGCGTGATCGTGTTCTAGGAGAATTTATTGTACTTCTAGATGTGGAGCCAAACTATACTGCGCGTCCGTTAGGTGGGGAGCCTCCAGGAGACGACACTCCAGACGTTTCAGATCCGCCTTCTGCTGCTGATGATCCTCCCCCGGCAAATGGTGAGGAAGTCGTACCAGATGACCATAGCTTCGATAATGCCTGGCATTTAAAAAACACTGGTCAAGTCTTCGTATGATTCAGGGAACGCCAGGTGCTGATATTTCCGCGACAAAGGCTTGGGCAATTGAGACAGGTTCAAAAGGCATATTGGTAGCTATTATTCATTCAGGTGTTCTGTACAACCACAAAGATCTAAAGGCCAATATCGCTTGTAACGAAAATGGAGACATGCCTAAATATTGTGGATGACATAAAAGGCGTGTAGCATATCCTCTTTGGTTTAAGAAACAAATTAAAATTAAGGAGAACTGCTACGACACTCAACATCGTAACAAACTTACCCAAAGATGAAAATGACCTTCTTGCCTTTGGCCTCGATGAGCTGGCCAGGCTTGGGGCCAAGAAAATTCTTAACCAGGCCCTACAGCTAGAAGTAGAAGAGTACATCAATCAATTTAAAGAACTCAGAGACTCTGATGGCAAGCGCCTTGTCGTTAGAAATGGTAAATCCAAGAAAAGAAACGTCACTACAGGCTGCGGAACTTTTGGAGTCGAAGCCCCTCGAGTCAATGACAAGCGTGAAGGGAAAAAGGATGCCTCCAATATTCTTCCTCCCTATCTCAGACGCTCGAAAAATGAAGCAGAATCTATTTCGAAAAACCTCAAAGAGTTCTGCATTTGTCGTAAGGAAATTGGGGACACATACAACATCGTGAGGGAATCACTTATATCAGCTGTTAAAGGTATTCATCCAGAGCCTGATGAAGTTGACGATAAAATGGAATCGATCTATAACTTTATCAAAGAATTCAAAACCATAATTTCTCTCAACTATGATTTATTAATATACTGGGCCATCATGCGTGGCAATGACAAGAAGACCGAAAAGCATAAGATAAAAGACTGCTTCAACAATGGAGTGTTCGCTGACAATTGGAGGAAGTATCGAAACTTAATAAAAGGTGAAAAAAAATGTTCACTCGTTTTCTATCCACATGGAAACTTAGCTCTGGCAACAAAGAAAAGCAGAGAGGAGGAGAAAATTACAGCTGATGGGGGGAAACTTTTAAAGACTATTTATTGTAAATGGAAAGAGGAGGGAGCGCTCCCATTGTTTGTCAGCGAAGGGACAAAAGAGCAGAAGCAGAAATCGATTCGAAACAGCTATTATCTGTAAAAGTGTCATTACAAGGGGAAACTGTCGGTCTAACTACCAAGCGATCTTGACGGTCACAGCGCGTCATTTTAAACCCTTAATTTGGTCATTAGGCGGCCTTA
>JAALKR010000016.1 GCA_011087955.1 Oligoflexia bacterium | reverse complement strand
TACAGTGAAGTCATAGTTGTAACCCGATCTCAAAGGCAACTGGATATCCAGATCTAACGGAGGGATTCTCCAGATGGAGATAAATCTGCTCGGTGATGTTGAGCTACTACTATCTGGATCACCACCTTCAGAGCACTCCGCTGGCACAATTCCAGCTACAAGGCTGAAACACAATAAAACCCTTAAAAGAAAATAGTAAGCGTTCCCAGTCATAATCCCCTCCAACTGGAATGCCCTAAAGACGCTTAGAAAAAGCTAAGGGCACTCTTAATACAATACTATTTTAGTCAGAAATAAACGTCAATAAAAAAATTGATTGGTAATCACGCCATAGACTATAAGAAGAGATATGGGGAATTCAGTGAAGCATGGCTCGGTACTTAAGCTCCTAGTCTTGAGTTAAAAGGCAACGTGAGGTAGTTCTGACCCTGTATGTTACTCTTAGTGCCTCCCTTCGTTATACGTCTGCTGCTCTTCCATCTGCTTCTTCTATTCCTGCCCCTCCTATCCCTACCTCTCTTAGCAAATTTCAATGAACATGATAGCTCAGCTATTGAACGCTTTTTGCTCGACGTTTCCCAAAGCGCCATCGATTTAAAAATCATTGAAGCGCAAGCGGAGGCTGATTCATTACGCAATAAAATCGATCTTGGACAATTTGATGTGACAGCTCGCATTGGTGCAAAGTGGGCGAGCACAAAGGACCCACCGACCTCACCCTTCTCGTCCGAAAAAACTCTCAAAAGAAATTACTCTGCATCCTTATCGAAACTTTGGCAGAGCGGAATTTCTAGTAGTTTAAATTACGAATTGCTCGATAACTTTACTGGATTTCCGACCCGCACCGACCAAGACTACTACAACCCAGAACTTAGCCTAGGTCTTTCCACTAGCCTCTTTCGTGACCTCTTTTCATCTCGACACAACGCAGTCCCAGAACGGATTCAATTCAATGAAATTGCAATTCAAAGCGAATCAAAGATTAAACAGAAAGCTGTTCTCGTTCGCGCTTTGGTAACTCTCGCCGAAATTCTCGAATTGCAAGATGACCTTAAACTACAAACAGCCCTTTGTGAGAATATCCATGCGCAGAAAAATAAGCTCGCGGCCCGTTTTAAGCGTGGATCTATTCGGCGCCGTGACTATCTCCTGAGTCGGCAGGAAGATAATAATTGTGCCGTTTCAACGAAAAATCTGCGAAAACTAATAAAAAAACGTAAGGAAGAACTGAGTGTTACTTTTAAGGTAGACCCAGACTCATATAAATCTATTAATGTAGATGGATTTTTCCGGGAGTTTCGACAACTTTGTGAAAGCCCTGAATACTCCCCTTCCAAAGTCGACTTTGAAGCAAGCGACGACCTCATAGCCCTCAGAGCAAAGCGTGATGCATCAACAGCGAAACAGGTTGAGTTAGACGCTTTAAAGAAGCCCGACCTTGCTATTGAATTTAAAACAAGCCTCTCAGGCCTTAAAAACAATATTGGCAAGGCTCATAGCGATATTGCGGATACCGACTATAAGCTCCTCTACGGCTCCATCACACTCGCTTTCCCCTTCACTCCCCGTTCCGCAGAGATCAATGCTGCTGCCAATCGTATGAATACAGTCATTCTAGAAAACCGTGTGCAAAAACTAAAAGACGAGCGCCGTTCCCAATTTAAGAAATTACAGTTCGCTCTAGAGCAAGACATGTCGAGTTATCAGAACTATAAAGAGAATGTCGAGCTCTCACAAAAAATCCTGAAAGACGCACAAAGGGATTTCAATAACGGCCGCATTGATTTTTTTTCGCTAACAGAATTTCAAAAGAGCTTAATTCAAAGCCAACAGCGTTTAGCAAGCCTGCGACGATCTATAGTGCTACAAACTGTGGAATATATCGACTTCTTCCAATACTTCGATCGCTTTAATTTAGGAGCGGCGAAGTGAGATTTTTTGAAATTGTACAATCCAATAGACTATTCATTCATTATCTAACATTAGTAATTTCTATTGTCGGCTTGATAGCGATTTCTAAAATGCAGCGAGAAGCTCGCCCGAATGTAAACTTTAATCGTGTCGCAATTTCAGCTACCTTCCCAGGTGCTTCCCCATCGGATATTGAAGAACTTGTAATTGACCCTATCGAAGAAAAGATTTCGGAAATTGATGGGATTGAAGAATATCGATCTGTCTCTTTTTCCGGAGCTGGCGCCATTTCAATACGGATAGATGATGACTATCCAGAGCCCTCGGAAGCCGTGGATGAAATCCGTCGCAAAATGGCTGAAATCAATAGCTTGCCGGAGGAGGTTAGTAATCCAGCCATCCGTGAAATTAAGGCAGCAAACCGTCCTGTGTTGCGTCTAGCACTTTACGGCGAACTAGCCCCTTTTGACATGAGATTAGAAGTCGAAAAGTTAAAAGATTTTTTAAAAAATATCCAGAGTGTTCAAAGCATCGATTACTCCGGGTTAGAAGATTTACAGCTTAAAATTTTGCTCAACCCGGAGAAACTAAACGATTACGATATTACACTAGTCGAGATCATGTCCCGGCTTCGTAGCTGGTCGAAACAAAAACCAGGCGGACTCCTAGAGAATTCGAAACAAACTACAAATATTATAATTGGCGAAAATTATAACAAGCTCGATAAAATATCTGATTTTGTGGTCCAATCAAACGACTCTGGTCGAAAAGTAAAATTAGCAAACTTGGCTGAAATCAAATATGATACCGAGAACACCCAAGTCTCATCCTCCTTTGCAGGAGAAAGCGCGGTCCTGCTCACGATCGTCAAGAAACCTTTTGCCGATGCAGTAAAAACTGTAGACCTCATTAAATCAGAGATCAACCGCTATCAATCAAACCTCGATAAAAGGCTCAAATACAAGTTTTACACTGATGACTCTATTCGTGTTCGCAATCGAATGAGTATCGTCGTATCCAATGCAATTTTTGGCTTGGTCCTAGTTTTGATCATTTTGATGCTGTTATTGGATTGGCGTTCTGCCCTTGTCACTTCCATAGGAATTCCAGTAGCTATTCTCGGAGGTATTTTCTTTATCTACTACCTAGGGAATACACTAAACTCACTCACCATCGTCGGAATGATTATTGTCCTTGGAATGTTGGTGGATGACGCCATCGTAGTCACCGAAAATATCTACGTCCATATCGAGAAAGGACTAGCTCCGGTGCATGCGGCTTTGGTTGGCGTCCAGGAGATTGCTATACCAGTGATTGCTACTGTTTTAACAACTGTGCTCTCCTTTTTTCCGATTCTTTTTATGGAGGGTATCATGGGACAATTCCTGCGCGTGATCCCTGCTGCGGTTATTTGCTTACTAATGCTTTCCCTGTTCGAAGCTCTCATAATTTTACCAGTTCATTGTGCAGAACTCCTAAAACCGATAAAAAAGTCTAAGTCGATCTTTACCAAAATCAATGAAGTCTATGAACATTACCTACACTGGACGATGCGGAACAAATATATAGTCTTCGGAGCAGTGATTGTAATTTTTGGTGGGTCTTTTCTGCAAGGTCACCAACTCTTTAAGCGCTTCACTCTCTTCCCTGCAGAAGGACTGAATGGGCTAAGCATTCGCCTTGAGTTAGAAAAAAATACACCCCTTGCTCAAACGGAAACACGAATCAACGAACTTAGTAAACAATTGATTAGCGTTTCCCAGGAAAGCTTTGAAAGTATCTATGCCAAAGTTGGCTCGGTCCGAACCGGTGGCGCCGGGGGTTCACAACAGAACGGCTCTCATCTAGGGATTATTTCTATCATATTCACCAGTGCGGCATGGTGGCCAGACAAAGAAAAGGAAATAGTCCGTGATATTCGCAAAATCTCCCGGAACTTTAGCCAGGAGACCGGCACTAAGACTTCCATTACCCTCGATCGTCCTGGTCCGCCTATTGGAAAGCCAATTCAGCTCCAGGTCACTTCCCGCGATTTAGATTTTGGTAAAGAAATTGTCGACCGCATAAAGATCGAACTGAATAAAATTGATGGAGTTTATGGGCTGGAAACGGATCTCGATGGCGACGTTTTGAAATACCGTTTTTTAATTAATAATGACTTAGCTATTTCAGGAGGTATTAATCCAGATAATATTTCACAAACGATCTTCGCAGCGACAACCGGTCGAGTTACGACTGAGATATTAAAAAATTCAGAAAAAGTTGAAATCCTAGTCAGCATTGCCGATGCAAAAAAAGAAAAAGAGCTTAATGAAATTCTTAATTTACGCGTACGAAATAATGCCGGGCGAGCCGCCCCTATCCGTGCCTATGTTAAAGTGATGGAAGAAAAAGGACCTTCTTCCATTCAACGTATAAATGGATTACGCACCATTACTCTCTTTGCTGAAGTCAATGAAAAGATCATCTCGGGTAAAGAAGCCAATATGAAGATTCGCCCATTCATTGAAAAACTACAGAAGGACAACCCATCTATAAAAATTGAAGCCGGCGGCGGAGAGCGAGATCGCATGCACGCCCTCGCAGATACGATTCGACTCTATCTACTTGCCATTGTGTTAGTATTCATGACAATCAGCCTATCCTTTCGCTCCTTCACTTACCCGTTCTTTGTCTTGCTCACGATTCCAATGGGTTTATGTGGCGTCGTCTGGGCGCTCACCCTCCATGGGAAAGGTATGACATTGATGGGCCTTATTGGGGTCGTTGGACTTTCAGGAGTTGTGGTCAATGTATCCATCATTCTTCTAAAATATTTACAAGAACGCCTCAAAGAAGGGGTTGATTTTGAAGATGCTCTGATTGCCGCAAGCTCGAGACGTTTGCGACCGATCGTTATTACTACGATAACAACTCTCATTGGATTGACACCAACAATCTATGGCATTGGTGGAACCGATATGTTTGTGCAACCTATTGCACTTGTCTTAGGGTGGGGTATCTTTATGGCCTCACTGTTGACAATTTTTGCATTACCGGCTCTAGTGGCGATCGCTCCAAGGTTTATGTGGAAATGGTAAATAGAGCCTACTTCTTCTCCTTATCTCTTTCTACCCCTGTACCGAAGGGTGCGCTGAAAGAACAACGAAGCAGGATTTGAAAATCGCCCCACTGTTCGTTGCCAGCTAATCGGTATCACTCGAATCTGATAAACTCCCCAGCTCGGAAGTTGTCGCCCGGGAAGAAAGGTGTACTCACCGCGCAAAGCCCGAAGTGAAACTCCTTTGGGAGCCGCAGGATCTCTAGCCGTTCCGTTTGGATTGGAAAAACTACGATTTGGTCGCGAAGCTTCAATATAGACTCCGACTGCCCCTGCGTCTTTAAACTCAGAAACATCGAATCGAACCGTTACTGCCTGCCAAGGATTATTTATTGGAAGAGTTCTTTTTCTATTTAATAGCGGAGCTTTGGCAATCCCCTCCCCCCTGCTGTCATCATCATCGTCACTACCTCCTCCATCAATAGCAGGCTTAAACCAACAACTTGGACGTAACCCTGAGCTAAACCCTTCACGACGATTGCATGTACCTGTGTTTGGATTATTTGCATCCATTTCTATGGAGTCGTTCACTGTACAAAGTGCTCCTTGAAACCCAGTGTCTAAGCGACACTGTCCTGCTGGATGCGACTCAAAGGTTCGTGAGACTACGCGAGTATCAGGGGTAGAAATATTTGGTGCTGCGGCGCCACCACCAGCCAGAGAATGCATTAGACGCGCTAATGATTGCGCACCTAAGGTGCTAGCTACACAAATACGGATGTCTGTTTCGTCCGTGAAACTACGAGCACACTCTTCACCCACTCTTGGATCTATTGCCAATTCACTCATATCTACCGTGCGAAAGACCTTACGCAAGCATTTTAAGGTGGCAAAATAATCAGACTGACCTTCAGTAGATGCCCAGGAGTTTTCTGACTCCGAATAGAGAGGTGCTCCACCTAAGTGATGCCCAATTTCGTGGCAAGCCACTGCATATAGACCTTCCACAGTTACTTCTCTATGTCGAGCAAGACCTCCAAGCATTTCCACGCGCCAAATATTACCCTGCCGAGAAGCGTAGGCATTGACTTCTGAGCCCTGCCAATTCTTTATGAGCTGCAAGCGCGCACCCTTGGCTGCAATAATTGGAGCGTAGACTCGTTCCACATTGTCCAATATTTTATTGAATTGAGCTTGGTTCAAACCGGTAATCGGAAAAGAACCATTGGCAGTGACAGGAATCCGTTGATCTGTCTTTGGGAAACACTGAATCGTGTTAGAATTAGCTAAAGCAAATGAAGCTGGCGGCAGCGGCAGTAAAATTACTAATAAAAATATAAAATATAAATTTATCTTAACTTTCATTATTGGTATTACTCGGGCTGCATGAGAAAATGCTTTAGAAAATGCTTTAGAAAATAATGCTATTAGAAGGTAGTGCTACTAGAAGGTAACACTAGATAATTAACGCGCAGAGACTTGTAGGCTGTAATGTAATGCCCTATATGCTATATACCCTGAGAACTTCCTGGGACCAGGCTTGCACACGAGCCGCATCTTTTTCTATATCCGTAACTCGGAACGATTCACCAAGCTCGATCTCCGCCCGAATCTCCTTTTCCTGCAATAGGGCAAAGAAATGAAATAAGAATGTATCATCATCGATATAAGCGGACTTACGTAATGGATCAAACCGCAAGCGAAACGGTTGCACCGGAACATTATGCTCCTTCGCAATTTCGAAAGCACCAAAGCGCCAAGGCTTAGATTCATCGAGAGTCGTCGTACCAGAAGGAAAGATTACTACATTGCACTTACGCTCTAACACCTCTTCTGCCACTTGGCGCCTAGCTTTTCTGCGTGAATCCGCACTCTCACGCTTAAGCAGTAATGTGTCCGCTGCCTTAATGCAATGGCCAATAATTGGCCATGCGGCCAGCTCTTTTTTCGCCACAAACGTTACTGGAGCAATGGAAAACAATAATGGAATGTCGAGATAAGAAACATGATTCCCAACAAAGAGATGAGCTTCCTCCTGGCTTAGGTTTTCCTTACCCCTCACCTCTACCTGAACATTCATCAACTCGAAGATCTCTTTCGGCCACATAGTTTTTGCATCATCAACCACCTTCTGATCAATAATATTACCGTCTACATCTAAATTTGCCTTGAGCACACGTAGGTGAGCAAATGTGAAACGATAAAACGATAAGAGTTTACGAAGCGCCGACGCGTGGCTTCGAAACTGTCCTAAAGCCAAATCCATGGAAACCCACCCATCAATAAGATAAATTTATGTATGACGTGTGATATATAATTTGTGTGTCCGATTGTCAAAATCGATGCAGAATAATCCCGTATCGGTGTAGAATACATCTATGTCTACAAAGGCGTCAAACAAAGACAATTTGCTACATTCATATTTCTCCATATCCATGGACTTAATTCAAGTGGACATCAAACTCCCATATAACCTATTTGTTAACGCATCTTCAAACGAGGAACGCCTGCACTTCGTTCGCATCTTTCCTAAGGGCGAGACTTTACAAAAGATCGACATTGAAGAGTTTTGTAAGAAATACCCACGCCTCTACGTGCCGGAAGCCGAACGAGAAGAGTATTTGCAGAGTTTGGTTAAATCCCAAACCTGTACTCCAGAACAAAAATCAGAAGCAATTAAAGACACTGCAATTAAGCACTTAGATAATTTGTTTAATAAAGAATTTACGACAGAAGTGCTAAACGATGCGATTGAAGGATGTCGTAGCACTGTGGAATCGATGATCGAAGTGATTAACGAGTTTGATATTGTGCAACTACAAGAGCATATCTCTAAGCTTTTTTTCCATGATTTTTATACCTATGACCACTCAATTAACGTTTCAATGTATTGCATTTCCATTTACAAAATCATCAATCCGTCAGCTAGTCGCGAAATACTCTTAACCGCTGGCCTCGGTGGCATGCTCCATGATTTAGGTAAAATCAATATCCCAACCCACCTTCTAAACAAGCCGGGCAAGCTAGAACCGAAAGAATTTAAAATTCTTCAGGAGCACCCAGATCGCGGCAATACGCTTTTAGGTAATGACGATATTCAAATGCCCAACGAAGTGGATGCGGAAATTGTGTCAAAAATCATATTGCAACATCACGAAAACTACGATGGCACCGGCTATCCAAATGGCATAAGTGGTTCATCTATCCATATTTTGGCTCGTATTACGGCTATTGCCGATTTCTTTGACGCCATTACGACAAAGCGCTCCTATCATGAACCAATATCTATTGAAGAGGCAGTGGAAGCAATGCGCTCGACAGTGAACAAGAAATTAGACCCAAATCTTTTTGAAGTATTTGCTAGCCACATTAAAAAAATTTCTAACAGTGTAAAGACTCGGAAACTCTCTATCGACGATAGCTTCGATGCTTGTAGGCCATATCGGGAGTTACCACTCACAGTTGAAGAAAAGCCTATCAACAATGATACTCCGGAGAAGAAAAAATAATCAGCTGACTAGTCAGCATCTATATCTATATCTATTGGCCCTAATTGGACTTACGGTATCCGGTTCAGCTTTCGCTAACGGATTCTACCAAATTAAGGTCGGAGACATCGTTGTCGTGACTGCAGCCCAAGGAATTGAATTGCATTATTTTAATGAATCCGTAACGGCAAGAGGCCCACTGTTAAAAAAGCTTCCCTGCCCCTCTTGCGTGCCCGTTAAAGCGAGCACCCGCTTTGCCGTGCTCCGCAAAGTCGAACCACCTTGTTATGAAATCTCAGAAACTAATTCCCGCTGCGAATACAATCTTGTAGTAAAAGCTATCAATAAACTTTTTCCAATCCGTTCTACTGCCTTTGCAATCAATGCCCTTTCTCTCGAAGGAGCTACAACTGAAATTTCTAGCGCTTCTCCCTCTGGAAAGACATTACCCAATATTAAGAAATGGTTTCCTTTGAGTGCAGAAGATCAGGTAAAAGCCTGCGAGAAGAATATGGAGGATATCCGTACAGCAGCCCAGTTCTTAAGTAACGTTACCCAAGACAACCAGGACATCAATCGCAGTGTGCAAGGGATCCTCGACATCATAGAGACCTCGCTCAATATGATTCAAAGCGAAAGAGAGCTCAAAAAAAGCAAAAATAAAGCGCAAAAAAAGAACCAATAAATTATTAATTAAACTAATGACTCAATAGTAAAACAAATAATTTTTACTACTTATTTTTCTCGTGTACAACCGGACTCAATAATTTGGAGGGAAAACCTAATGAAACAATTTCTATTTTCTGTTGCAGCAACACTATTAATTTCAACACAAGCGTATGCTATTTTTATTCCAGGCCAAGAGCGTCCACGTTACCAAGCAAAAATGCTCGTTAGTGAAGCTAGTGGGACTCTGTCTCATGAAGAATTTGTTTACCTTGTGAATTTCACAGTGGACGATCAATCTCAAGCTGGCTTCTACCTAAGCTTGGATGAAGCGCAGGCGAAGAGATTATTCGTCGTCTCTGACCACACAATCGACTGCAGCTCTCAAGAAATCGTTGCCACAGATACTATATCAAAAGCAATCCAAGGCAACTACCTGCAGCTAACTGTGATTAACCACACTAATCGCCTTTGCACTGACCTACCAGCGAATCTCATCAAAGTTATCCTCGAAGAATTTAGAGCGCCATACCTTGAGCCAGTCGGCACATTAAAGGCTACTGGCACAACAGAAGTGATTTACATGATTCAATAAATTCTACTTTCTAACGCCCCAAGAGCAGCAATACCCCTTGGGGCGAGCGAGTCGGAGGCGAGCCAGCGAAATATCACTCATCAAATGTTTTGTTATGCCAGGCAACGCCTAAAGAAAGAATTTTTTCCAAAAGATCATTATATTTCCAATCCCCGGCTTTCGCTGAAAGCGCAAACTCATCATCGATAGAAATGTTGGGATTCGGGTTCACGTCCAGCACATAGATTTCATTTTCTTCGGTCAAGCGAATATCAATCCGAGCGTATCCACTTAGATTGAGTGCTCGACACGTGCGCTTGCAAACCTTGCCGAGTTCCTTTTCAACCTCATCATCAACAGTGGATTTTTTGGTTTTGATTCCGTGTTTGCGGCGATATTTCGGAGAGAATTTGGCGCGTGAAGTATAAATCTTTGACTCTGGATTATCTGATTCGTTAAACTGCAACTCCCAGGCGGGTAAGGTATGTAATTTATAATTGCCCAAAACACCCATATAGAGCTCACGCCCCTTCACAAACTCTTCCACAATTGCGTCGGCTCCAATGCTCTCATGCAGAAACTCTACACGCTCGAGTAATTTTTCTTCGCTATGAACTAGTGAGGCTTGTGAAATCCCAAGGGAGGCTTCTTCAAACAAACACTTTACGATCATCGGATAGCGCAGCTCCGGATCTACCTTTGCTTTACGATTGCGCATGAACACTTGAAATCGTGGAACCTTAACCCCCTCATAGTCTAAAATAATTTTTGAGATCGACTTATCGCGCGCAACAACTAGTCCTCGCGGATTGCAGCCGGTATAAGGGGCCTTGAGTAGCTCTAGGTAAGAAACGACGTTATGATCAAAGAGCGCTTCCTTGTGAAACTCAACCATTAGGTTATATGTTACTGCTGGGTTGAATTCTTCAATGGCTTCTCGGATAGAACTCGGGTCATTGCCTACCCCAAGCGGGAGGACTTCATGACCATTTTTGCGGAGAGTGGACACCACATCATACTCGCTTGTCCAGTCCACACTATCACGATCAAAACTCGTAGGGACGGACTCCGGTGGCACAAGTTCCTCATCCATGATCACAAGCACCCGGGACGGCTTCATATCGGTATCTGATGCTCCCTACCTTTATGATAGCGCCGACAGGCGCTCCTCGCCAAGCGATAGAGCTCGTTTGTTGCTATGCGATCACAGAAAACATATAAATTACGACGCTCATGGATCTGCGCACTTATGGGTTGTACAGCTGCTTTCACTTGGTATCGAGGAATTTGAAACTCTTTCTGCAATCGCTCTACCAGTTGCTTCTGCTCGGCTCGCCAAAGCTCGGAAATCCGCTTAGCTGAAAAGGAGTGTTTCTCCCCGATGATCCGATCTAATGAAAGCTCGTACTGGCGCTCTCGATGAAACTCTTCATGGCAACCGAGTTTACAAAGTCTTGCACGCAAAAACTGACCCAGGGTCTCTTTAGAACGATGCAAAGGCTCAAAACTACATCGAAAACCCCGAGGAGCACTCCCATAAACAAAGTGCTCTATCAAAGCCTCAATCGTTTTTAGTTTTAAATGAGGCACCCCACTCGCATACCTGTCCAACCAAATTTTTCGACCCGTCAGCCAAACAGCAAAGGTTTCAGCAAAGTCTTCCGTGGGATGTGCTTGAGCATATCCGGCTTCTAGGTGACGAACGTAGTTTCTTGAGTAAGGCTTAGGCGTATAGGTCTTGGGATAGGGTACAGAGTTTGAACCAAAGACCGATTCTCGCAGAGCCGATTTTGCTACTTTAGGATAAGCATTCTCTACTACATGCCCGAGTTCATGGCGCATTAACTTCAAGCACCATTCCCAATTAGCTCCTTCCGCTTCCCCCAACACCGCCTCTGTCAAAACCGCTAATCGAGGATGAACAAGGTAGAAAGGAACAGCAAAGCCCGCATGCTCATCAGGGCAAAACCAGTCCGTCGAGAGCCAAATAGAAGGGTTGAGCTTGCCAAGGCCACGGCCGGCCAATTGGGTTTTCACCTGAGTAAATGCTCGCTCGACCCAGGTCCCCTCTAAGTCCAAATCCAGCTCACAAAGCCGCACCTTAAGTAGCTCCTCGTCGGTTAGCTCTTCCCACCAAGGCTCTACCTCTACGGTCATAATCTGAAACGCTATATCCTTCTGCCGTGCCATGCTATTGCCATACCCTTCTGTATAGCAACCGTCAACCGCAGCGTTTAAGCAACCTAGAACTCAAAATCATTTGCCAGCATGCAATTAATGATCAGTCGTTGGCGATTACTTTCTGCCTTCTCCACTTCTATGCCCTCTCTACTTCTGTAGGAGGAGGACTGGAATTCTTGCATCCACACCAGGCCGATCTGTAGCCACAATAAACGTACCACTCGCCACAACCGCTGAATCATTCACAGTGGCTGCTGGCATCACACCATCCCAACCTAGGCTAACCGTAAATAAATTATCTGCTACTTTTTTGGAACGAATCCTCATCGCTCCAGTGCCTAACTTAAGTTGTGGAAGCTTCACGTCCATAACAACGCTATCTTTCACCCCTGGCAAGCCCCCCACCTCCGGAACGACCCCATAGGTCTCAAGCGCAAAATAGACAACTCTTAAATCCGCATCTGAAACACTGAGTTTAATATCTTTGAAGGTCTTAGAACCACGACTCACTCCTTGTGTACTAGCTTTTGCAATTTCTTGAAACTCCCCATCATCAGCGAGCTCAAAGAGTCTGTGGTCTAAGCGCCCAAAGAATCCGCCCCCTGCACCTGCGATTTGAACCACCAGATCAGACTGAGCTCTGCCATCCGTCTTAACTGGAAGCACCACCGGTTGATAGGACCAGAAGTTAGGCTTAACCTTCACATTTTGAAAGCGGAACGCCTGAGAAAGCCCCCACACGGTTGCATTTCGAATCGAATGCACTTGTTCTGCAGAATTAACAAAAGATACAATCTTTGACTTTCCAGAATTTGCAGAAAAAAGCTTAATAAGCTTGGTCTTTGTGCCAAAGCGATGCGCCTGCAAAAGCAAATCATAAGCCGTCGCTTGCATCCAGCGACCAGAGGCTGCAGAAATAACCACTTCATAAATGCCAGGTTTCAGCTCAGACAAAGACATCTCCGCAAGCGGCTTCTCTCGCGAAAGCTGCGGTGAAAGGGAAGCCCACTCGAAACCAAGCTGACGTCCATCTGGACTATACACTTGCATATAAAGCACACCTTCCTGGCCTGGATGGAAACCAAGCTTCAAGGAGAGTGCATGATCTGCTTCTGTGACTGCGATAAAATAGCGGTGGAAGCCATTTGCCTCAATTGCAGTATTTGATTTCACAAAGGCTAATTTTTTCTTATCTGTCGCTGGACCAATTCCCGGCACATGCACCCGACGTGCAAGAATAGAAAGCTCGATCGGCATATGTACTACGTCCACAAAGGAATATATTCGCTCCCGACCGCGGTCTACAGCGTAGTGAGCGATATACGTGTAGCCTGGCTCCATCTTGGAAAGGTTTCGAACCGAAAACAGGGACTTCTTCAAAGGATTACCGAGCACTAGTTCCTGAGAAATTTTCGGTGATCCCGATTGCCCCTGCTTTGCAATCGAAAATGGAACCTTAGCCAGATCACTTTCATGTTGAACTGCAGTGCGAACAACTTCTCCACTTGGGGCCTGGACCTCCACCTGCACTAAGCGAACGTTCGTTGCCTTCGAACGAATAGTCTGTCGATCGGAGATGCGCTCTTCTCCATCAACCTCCAGATCTAGCGTTATCTGTCGTACGGCTTGTACCTCAAGGTCACGGCGATAAAGTCGCCTATTCTTCGCAGAGCCATTCAACGAAATATCAAAATAGCGCCCACTACGAACGTTATCTTCCTGCAAACTCGCCATCTTGCTCTTCAGATTATTGTAAGCCCTATGCACGTCAATTAGACCATGTCCCTGCTGCGTAATCGTCAAGTGGTTCATTCGAGTAGCTGTAGACTCTAAACTCGATCGAACGGCCAGTGGGAAAAAGGACAGAGAGCCTAGCGTATTTTCCATACCTGCAAAGATTTCATCTCGCTTGGCCGCTTTTAACTCTTCAAAGAAAGCGTATTCCGAGTCTTGCTTAAGCAACGAAATCATCGCGGCTGTCGCACCGGCAGCTAGAGGAGAGCTCATGCTTGTTCCATTATACATGCTCGATAAATCATCAATGATGGCCGTGGAGGACTGAGAGGACCCAGGAGCCACAATATTCGGACGCAATTGACCCGTATAGGATGGACCGACCGATGAGAAAGATAGGAGGTTATCTGCTGGAACTTCTGTGCCTGGCTGCAAATTATAATGTTTCTCCATTGTTTCTTTTGAAACATGTGCACCAACCTGTACTACCGGCCCAAAGGATCCAAAGGAATTGATCGTGCGATAGCCCGGTCCAGAATTGGAGGCCGATATGAAAAAGACCGCCCCAAATTTAGCTGCCAGATCACGCATTAAATAATTAAAAACGTCTTGGCGATATTGTTCGGGTGAACCTAGAGAGATATTCACTACATCCGGGGTTAAGCCAGCATCATTATAAAACGTATCCACTAGTGCACGAAGAATTGCCGACTCCGTACATGAAACCCCAGAGCAAGCTCTTTGAGCCATGATTTTTGCTTTTGGTGCCGCACCCCTAATGTAAGCCCCGTTTGCCGCAATTGAGCCTGCTACGTGGGTACCATGAGAACCAAAATCCACGCCGAGTTGTAGATCCTTTGGCTTATTTTCCTCCATCGTCAGCAGAACTGGATAAGCAATCCTATTCGAACGGCCTGGAAGCTTCAACAGATCTACTAGATTTGTAACCGTATTTGTAGCCACGTTTCCATCTGCCCCAGCACGAGCTACGTTGAAATCAACCACACCCACTTCAGCTTCAGGCGTCGACAGTTCTCCATCCGCATCCGTATCGACAAATACCAACCAGTTTTCACCATCAAACCCAACTAGAGCCGCATAGGTATCGGTCAATACACCGTTGCGATTGAAATCTAGTCCTTCCAAACCTTGCACCCTATCAAGGTCATTAATTTGTGCAGCCATGGCTGCTTCCGAAATTATAGCAACAAACAAAGATTCTGAACTTGCAATAGCAGCTGGCACTTGCCACTGCTTACCGTTAACTTCCACTACACCTTTATTGGGCGGCCCTACTGGAGTGAGAGTAGTGCGTGTTTCTTGGGTTTGGTCGGCCCAATAAATCACTCGATTTTCAAAAACAGGGTGTGAGGCATCTACGCCAGTATCGATAACAGCAACGATGGTGCCTTCTCCAAGCGCCCGGCCGGAGCCAGCGGAACGCAGACGTTCCACACCAACCTCTTTGTATGGAATGAAATGATTCGGATTATCACCAAAAGGGGGAAGAGCTGAGGCATTAGGCACGATTCGACGAACACTCGGGTGATCTACCGACATAGCCAAAACACCTAGGTTACGCACAAACTCTACGTCGACGACTTTGTCCGGAGGCAAAGTTGCAATCAAGAATGGAATGTCAGACCCATTACCGTGGTTTGGGTCGTAGGTCACTACGCCCCCGACTTGGCGAATCTTCGCCGCAGAAAACTGCGCGTCCTTTACCGCGATTAAAAAAGTTAAATCTGGGTATTTAAAAAGTTCGTGTTCTTGCAAGATCGTTTTTAGGTCTTTGGCGATCACGGACGGATTATCTTCCGTACTTGCAGGTGAGTCTTCAGTAGCGCGATCTGCCGAAACCAAAACCGTCGAACCCGAGCCGGTGCTCTCTTGTGACTCTGAACACGCACTTAAAGTGACTAGCACTAGAACTAGAACTAGAACTAGAACTAGAAAATAAAATCTCCCTTTATACCGTGCTTCCACCAAGGCAGTCTTGATAATGATCCTCATAATAGCCCCCCCCCCCACGAAGATAATTCACAGATACAAATTTTCTTGTGAAAGCTACCAAGAAACGCTACTTTGTCAATTGATTAAAAATTTGGAGACAACCACTTTTCAACTTCAGTTATGCTCATGTTTTTACGCTCCGCATAGCTCTCGACTTGATCGCGCCCTATCTTGCCTAAGTGGAAATATTTCGATTCAGGGTGGGCAAAATAATACCCAGAGACCGACGACGGAGGGCTCATCGCGCAGTTTTCCGTCAGCTTTGCACCAATCTTCGACTCAACAGAAAGTAAATCCCAAATCTTGCGCTTTTCTGTGTGGTCTGGGCAAGAAGGATATCCCGGTGCCGGTCGAATTCCTCGGTAAGACTCTGTAACTAATTCTTCCTTGGATAAACTCTCCTTGGCCCCATAGGCCCAACGCTTGCGAATCTCCTCATGCGCCCATTCAGCCAAGGCTTCCGCAAGTCGATCTCCAATCGACTTTACTAAAATTGAATTATAGTCATCGCCCTTCTCCTCAAATTCAGCGGCAAAATCCTCCACTTGCGACCCAGCTGTGACAGCAAAAGCGCCCATATAATCCGTTTCTGAACCAGAAATATAATCCGCAAGCGAGCGGCAAGGCTTTTCCGCATTCACAGACTGCTGCCTCAAAAACTCAAAGCGTATTCTTTCTTTACTTTGCTCTGCATCGAAAAGCACAATCGTATCTTCGGTAACACGCTTGGCTTGCCATAGGCCCGACACGGCCTTGGGAAGCAGCCGCTTCTCTCTAATAATTCGATCGAGCATTAACTCCGCATCTTTATGCAGCTTCTTTGCCTCTTCACCATATTTAGGGTGCTCTAATATCTTAGGAAATAGCCCCTTCAGGTCCCAAGTCCAGAAAAACGGTGACCAATCGATATAAGGGACTAAGTCTGCTACGGGAACCAACATAGTTTTAGCCCCAAGCTCAATCGGCTGAGCAATTTTTCCGGGCGAAAAGTCTAAATTTAAACTGCGAACGGTTTTTGCCTCGCTATAGGGAGTAAGAGGTACTTGTTTTGCTTGACTCTCCTCAAAGCGTTTACGGGCTCTCTCCTGCGCGGCTCGTAAATCCCGAATATTGGCCTCATGCTTTGCCTTATCCTTCTCCAAGACCTTAGCGCAAGCCTCCACAACAAGGGAGGCATCCATCACGTGCATGATCGGCCCCGAGTAGTTTGGGGCAATTTTAATTGCGGTATGGGCTCGCGAGGTTGTTGCGCCGCCAATAAGAAGTGGGATTTTAAATTCAAGCCGCTCCATTTCGCGAGCGTTACGAACCATTTCATCTAAGGACGGTGTAATCAAACCACTTAAGCCAATTAAATCTGCATTGAATTCTTTCGCCTCTTTTAAAATTTGGTCGCAACTTACCATAACGCCCAAATCCTTCACTTCATAACCATTACAGCGCAACACAACGGCTACAATATTCTTGCCAATATCATGTACGTCGCCCTTCACTGTGGCTAGAACCATACGACCCGCTCTCACCTCCGTATCCTCTTCCTCTTCCATAAATGGAGTCAGGTGGGCTACCGCCTTCTTCATCACTCGCGCGGACTTTACTACTTGAGGCAAAAACATCTTTCCGGCACCAAATAATTCTCCGACCACTTTCATACCATCCATAAGTGGGCCTTCAATTACATGCAAAGGGCGCTCATGACTCTTCCGCGCTTCCTCCGTATCCTCTTCAATAAAAGAGTCTACCCCTTTCACCAATGCGTGCTTTAAGCGTTCGGCCACTGGAGCTTCTCGCCAAGAAAGATCCTGCGTGTTCTTGCGCTCCTTGGACTTATCTTTCACCGCTTCGGCAAGATCAACTAAACGCTCCGTCGCATCTTCTCGACGATTGAGCAAAACGTCTTCTACACATTCGAGTAATTTAGGATCAATCTCTTCGTAGACATCCAACATTCCTGCATTGACAATCCCCATATCGAGGCCCGCTTGAATCCCGTGGTGGAGAAATGCCGAATGCATTGCTTCCCGAACAATATTATTTCCTCGAAAAGAAAAGGATATATTACTTATGCCCCCCGAAGTCCGCACCCCTGGACATGTGGATTTAATTTCGCGCACTGCCTCCATAAAATTCACGGCGTAGTTATTGTGCTCCTCTATTCCCGTGGCAACCGTAAGAATATTTGGATCAAAAATAATGTCTGAGGCATCCATACCTACCGCTTCGGTGAGGATTTTAAATGTGCGCTGACAAATACGAACCTTATCGTCTTTTTCCGCCGCTTGCCCCTCTTCATCAAAAGCCATAACGATAACCGCCGCGCCGTACTGCAAAGCAAGTCTAGCCTGTCGTTTAAATTCCTCTTCTCCTTCCTTGAGTGAGATGGAATTAATAATTGCTTTTCCCTGAACACACTTCAGTCCGGCTTCGATCACCGACCACTTTGAAGAATCAATCATAATCGGAACGCGAGCGATGTCCGGCTCCGAGGCTATCAAATTCAAAAATCGAGTCATACAGGCTTCGCTATCGAGCAATCCTTCATCGAAATTTACATCTAGAATATTCGCACCATTTTCAACCTGTTGCTTTGCAACCTCTAAAGCAGCTTCGTAATTGTCTTCCCGAATAAGCCGTGCAAACTTTGGAGAGCCGGTAACATTTGTCCGCTCCCCAACCATCATGAACGGAACCTCCCTCTCATAAGGAAGCGTCAAAAGTTCTAGACCGGAATAGCGAGAAGCATTCCCTGGGCTGGGTATTTTCCTGGGCGCAAATGAGGCGACCGCCTGGGCTATATTGTAAATGTAGTCCGGCGTTGTGCCACAACAACCGCCAACAAAATTTAAAAAACCACTTTCTGCAAAGTCCTTAATACAACTGGCCATTGCTTCTGGCGTCTCATCATAGCCAGTTTCAGATAGAGGATTTGGCAAGCCCGCATTCGGGTAACAAGAAATTCTCGTATCAGCGATCTCCGACAGTGCTTCGATATAGGGGCGCATTTCCCCAGCACCGAGTGCACAATTAATTCCTACGGAAAGCGGTTCCGCATGTCGGATAGAATGCCAAAAGGCCTCTACCGTTTGCCCACTAAGCGTGCGACCGGAATTATCTGTAATTGTCACAGAGAGCATGAGCGGTAATCGTTCTCGCAATTCTGAGTGTAGTTTTTCAACCGCAAAAATTGCTGCCTTTAGATTGAGCGTATCGAAAGTAGTTTCCGGAAGTAAAGCATCCACGCCACCTTCAACCAAGGCTTTCGCCTGTTCATAGTAAGCATCAACCAGCTCATCGAAACTCACCGTACGAAAAGCTGGATTATTGACATCTGGAGAAATACTTGCCGTACGATTTGTAGGTCCCAATGCCCCTGCAACGTAACATTTTCGATTCGGATCCTTTGCCCTCATAGCCGCGCAGGCTTCCTTTGCTATCCTAGCCGCCGCAATATTGATATCGCGAACCGACGACTCCAAACCATAGTCTGCCTGGGCAATACGCGTTCCTGAAAATGTATTTGTTTCGATAATGTCCGCACCAGCATCTAAAAATTTTTCATGAATTTCACGGATGATCTCCGGTTTCGTGAGGCAGAGCAGGTCATTATTGCCCTTAAGATCCTTGTCGTGATCTGCAAATAAAGTCCCACAAAAATCAGCTTCTTCGAGCTTGTAGGACTGGACCATCGTACCCATTGCTCCATCCAGGATAACAATGCGCTGCGCTGCGAGTGCTTTGAGTTCTTTTCCAGCTGGGCTGAGAGGTTTGTCTCTTAGAACTTTATCCATAGAGCTTGATACTATAGAAGTAATCATATGACTCCAGTTATATTCGGACAACTCCTTCTTTCCTCGATCTCATGGACCGGCTTTGACCTTGCTCGCAAGGGCTTAGCCAATCGACTTCCTGCCACGGAAGTGGTCATCCTATTGATGATGGTGCAAGTACCCCTTTTTGCCGCTATCGCTAGTTGGGAAGGGTTTTCGATTGAATCGGTGGAGAACTATTGGCGGCCGGCAATCGCTTCGATCCTATTAAACCTTGTCGCCAATGTCCTCTTTTTAGAGTCCTTGCGTCGAGCACCGGTGTCACTCGCGATTCCCATGCTCTCCTTTACGCCAGTATTTTCCTCACTCAGCTCTTGGGTCATACTAAACGAATTACTCCTATGGCCACAGATGCTCGGGATCCTTGTCATTGTTGCCTCCACCTATCAAATCCAAAGACTAGATGAAGGAGACGGGGGGGCGGAACAAAAAGTGGTAAAGGTTGGACTATTAATGATGGTAGGCGTTGCGCTTCTTTGGTCCATCACTCCCGTCACCGATAAGCTTTGCATTCGCTATACTACCCCTTCGATGCATGCTGGAATACAATGCTTCTTCGTTGGATTACTTCTTCTTGGTCGTTTCTTTGTGAGCACTAGACCAGCAACGAACTCACTTTGGGCAATGGCGAAAGAAAATAGACGCCTCCTATTTATCGCGGGTGTAGCCGCCTGCTCTGCACTCTTCTTTCAGTTGCTCGTTATCCGCGTCTATGAAGTTGCATTGTTTGAGGCACTAAAACGATCTTTCGGATTAATTGGCGCCCTCGCCGGCGGTTTAATCTTCTTCCGAGAATCACTCACGCGGAAAAAGATCATAGGGACCGTCGGACTTATAATTGGAACTCTTCTAGTATTGCTAGCTGACCGCCTTTAGGACTAGCGCTGGGCAACTATGAGGTGTGTTCCAGGATAGATTGTTTTTGTCGTCATTTGATTCAAACGCATAATCCTTTTCACACTTTGGCCATATTTCTTTGCAATTCGAAAGAGACTCTCTCCTCGGCGAACAACATGAATTTTTGCCTGTTTGCTCACTCGAACTGATAACTGCTGTCCGGCATAAATTCGATTGGAGCGTAGACCATTCTTCGAGCGAATTTCGGTGATCGTCATATCATATTTCCGAGCAATCGAAGACAAAGTCTCCCCTCGGCGCACTCTATGTTTCGAGCCTTGGCTCCTCTGATATCCACTAGAGGCCACCCGCAATCGGGAGCCCGCAATAATTCGGTTCCCGTTCAAACGATTGGCCCGCTTTAATTCACTCAAGCTGATACGGTATTTACTTGCAATACTGGACAAGGACTCACCTCGCTTCACTCGGTGGTAATTCGGATTTCTGCGATTGAGTGCCAGCTTACTCAATTTGGCAATTCGGTGAGAAACTAAGCTTTTACGCACTTTCTTGACAGAAGCCACTAGCTTGGATGGAATCCACACATCGTAAGTCCGCTTATTCGGCGAAGTGACTCCACGAAGTAAATGGGCATTCACCTTCTTTAACTGATTCAGCGAAATATTAGATTCGCGAGCAATAGCCTTCAAGCTAATTGGAGAGGGTAGCTCTACTGCAGTAACATCCGGGTACGGCTCAGCCCTGGGCGTACGGAACCCAAACCGTTCCGGGTTCCGACCGATAATGGCCGCCGCCATAAACTTTGGTACATAACTTCTCGTCTCTCGCGGAAGCTTTTTCATTCGTACTAACTCCCAAAAGTCTCGGGTATTTCCACGCATTATTGCATTTAATACCCTACCTTCGCCTGCATTATATGCGGCCATCGCTAGGTACCAGGAGTTGAATACATTAAACAAGTCTGTCAAGTAGCGACTCGCGGCTTCTGTTGCTCGAATCGGGTCTCTTCTTTCATCCAAGTAACGATTTAAACCGAGTCCATAACGACGACCAGTACCAGGAATAAACTGCCAAGCACCCACAGCTGCCATCGGACTTCGAGCATGATTTGAGTATCCACTTTCAATCATCGCTAAATAATACAGTTCTGGTGGTAGGCCATGTTGCCTAAGAACCTCTTCCACCACGTCTCGATATTTTTCACCTCGATCCAAATGACGTTGAAACCGAGCTTTAGAGCGAACCGCAAAATAGCGAATCCACTTCTTCACATGATCATTGAACTCTAATTTGATTCCATCCACGGAGGCGGCACGCGAAGAGGCATGTTCTGGTCTATCCGCTGCGGAGTTTAGAGAAAGATCTTCTTTCTCCAAGCTATCTTCAATCTCTTCAAAACGCGCTTCCAAGCCCTGAAAATCTTTCTCAGAGCGAGACGAGATATCCTCAATCGCTTCTTCCGAATGCTTATGCGATAATTTGTGTATCTTCCCCTGTTTGCTTTGATTTGCGCATCCAGTTATAATGAATAAAAGAGTCAAGGCACCGGTAAATAGACTATTTCGTGACAAAATGGGCTCCCCTCCTGGCTATATTCGAGACTCTAACTATGTCTAACGTGTCTATGTGCAAAGCCTCACCCTGATATTGTATGTCTAACTGGAAACAGGCGAAAGTAGATTAGGATTTAATTTCACACGGAAGCAGATTAGGTTTAACTGCACACGGAAACGGATTTTTATAACTCTTATTTTTATAACTCTGAGCTTCTTCGATGACGTCGAAACCTGCAATGCCGGCCATCAAGAGGTTTGCCAAGGCAATCACGGCCTATCTTTTAGAGCCGGATGATCAGCTTGAGCGCGAAGATCTAGCCTTATTTATGATTGAGAAACTGGAAGAGTCCTATCCGTTCCACACGACGATCAAAACATCAGCCAGCTTCTCGTATTCATCGATCGTTTCTGCTTTGGATAATAGGTCAAAAACTGTTTTCAATACCTGGTACGGATCTTTACCATTAATTT
Source organism: Oligoflexia bacterium (assembly GCA_011087955.1). GTDB lineage: Bacteria > Bdellovibrionota > UBA1018 > CAIPTA01 > JAALKR01 > JAALKR01. Next base: position 20,113 of record JAALKR010000016.1, on the reverse strand, counting down.
TTGCCGCTACTCATAAAACCTTCGAGCTCAGGCCTGGGGAACCCCAAGAGCTCTTCTAGACGATACAGTGGTAAACCCTGAAAGAACTTCGAGAAGATAATGTAAGAGAGGAGTTCACTTGTTGCGATCGTCCCAGGCAAAATACTTTCAGCCCTCGCTTGCTTCATACATTCTGAACACGTAGGGCACGCATATTTTTTCTTTTTCCCCACCACCACAACATATTGTGTGTTTCATGATTCAAATGCGCGAAGAAATTCAGCAAGCCATTTGGGGTTAGGCAACACATGGTTTGCTTTCGCTAATTGGACACCCACCTTAGGAGCAAGTGTCACTTTTGCAAATTTTAATTTCTCCATTTGTTTCTTATGGTAGGAGAATCGAATGCGGATGAGCTGGGAGCCTGGGGCATAATGCTGAAAACCTTGATGGAGCTTTCACATTTCTAAGCTTTCATACTCCCTAAGCATTGTAAATATTGCCAGGTTATCTGGCGAGAACCTTAGAATTTTTTTGCATTGCATTAATTTTTATGGTATACATCCCCTCAGGTTTAAAACTGAAACTTGAAGCTTAAACGACTGATAGTCCGTGGCCACTAGAAAGTATGTGTAATGATTAGATTATTTAAGTCACTTTCTCCCTTACTCTTTATTACCCTAACCTTGGCAAGCTGTTCCTACATAACACCGCCGGAGGAGCAACCAGTTCCTACAGAGTTCGGTGTTGGTAAGAGCTTTTTCCAAACGATCATCACTCAAACTTTCTATACAAATGAAAATCAGGGCACGAAGGTTACAATCGATACGGCTCGAAAGCTTAATCTCCTTGTACGAGATAAAGGCAATTTATTGGCCCAAGAGCATGAACAACCAAAACTAAGCAAATTTGCTAAGAACAATGGCTGGAAAGAGGTTTCTAAGACAGTTCTCAAGCCCAGAACATTCCTCTGTGGTTGGTCACCAGAATCGACTGCGGGAAAGTGGGGTAACTACATATTTGACCACTACAACTATGCAGAACACTGTAATATCGAATTCACAATTACTGAAAATGAGCTAGTTGGCCGCATGGTCATTCCTTCAAAGGTAGATGATCGCTCTCTATGGCCTAATGTCATCACAATCCCAATCACGAAGCACTACCACTACGAGCACCCGAGAGATAAGTACGGCCGCGAACAGAAATCGAAGTATATTGAAAACACTAGCCAAGACCACTGGTCACAACGACCTTCTATGACACTAGACCTTCGCGGCATGAAAATCAAAGAATGGGCGATGGATCTGTTTTGGGGCGGCCATGATGTGGATAAAATTGAAGATATCGAATGGGACTATGAAAATAATTTCTTAGGTTTCACTCTGACTGCAACTCATGGCCTTTATGGGTCTCGCATGCAGGGTCGATTCCGTTTCAACTTCTTAGAGTTTAAGCATGACCCAAGCTTTAAACAAACACCGTATAATCAACGTAATGCCAAACACCTTAACGTGCTGCATATCATGGGTGAAAAGGTCAATGGTAATGACCAAATCCTATATGCGGCAAAATGGGACACGCGTAAAAAGCATACAATCCATTTAAATAATTTCCCTCGCGCCTATAAGCAAATTGGTAAAGACGTTATTAATCACTGGAATGACACCTTTGAGAAGATTGGCCACGGTCGTCCGTTCGAGATAGCTTATCGGGATGGCGCTAAATATACATTTGATTTGCGCTATCCAGGCATTACCTGGGTTGACGACATAGAAACCTCCATGTACGCACCACTTGGTGTGGGTATGATTGCTGCCGACGTTCGCAATGGCAAAGTCCTTTGGGGCGGCGTCACTGTTTGGGGTGGTTTGCTCGAAAAAATTGTTAACCGCTATAGCCCTGTAGAATCCACTTCTGCCATGGCAGAAGCCTACGGTCACAACAGTAAACCAATTGTACAATTGAGCTTGGCAGAGCCAGAAAGTCGCCAGTTTGGGCCGAACCACAGTGTGGTTCCGGAGCGTTTAATAGAAACTCCAAGTCGTGAGGATGCACGCGAAATGGTTCGTGAGGCCCTTCGCTCTAAGCGAGAATCCTTGCTCCATTATAAGAACTTGATGGAAGCGCTTCCGCAGGACATGACGGCTCGCTTGGAGGCGATGGAAAAGGTCTTTAACGACGCCTCTGATTTTGCTTCTCACAATCCAGTTCGTTCCTTGATCATGGAACACTCAGAAGCCGCAATTTTTGAGGATTTAGAGCGTTATCGTTTCGAAACTGGTTCTGGCAACAGTATTCCAGACGGAAGGCTCATGATTACAGTAGACGACCGCTCTGTCGATTTATCCATTGCTCAAGGTGGAAATAATCTGCTTGATAGACTTAACATTAACACTGACATTGCCCGTCAGCTTAGCGAAGTGACTCGTGCTCTAAACGGTGAAAATGGCTATGTGGACATCTTGGCCAAAGATTTTATCGCCCAAGCAAACAAATTTCACCACGAGCATAGAAATTATCCATCTCGACAGGAATTTTTCAATTTTGATAATTTCCAAAAATTAATTGGATTTCCTACGCTCAAAGAGTCTGCTGACAGTCTTCCATTCCGCTCGCCAAAGGAGAAAGAAGCATTTATTAGCAAAGGCCTACCCCTTACCAAAGCCGTTGCTGCTGAACATCTAGGTAAGACAATTGCTGGTACGGGAGTGAGTGCCGCCGCCTTTGATATGGACCGTAAAGCTAGCCAGGTAGCTCTACAATACCAAATGGGTTTTGAACGCTACGGCAAAAACAAAATTGAAGCACTTCGCCCATTTGCCAAAGACCTACTCCTCCACGAAGTGGGCCATATGATTGGCTTGGGTCACAACTTTAAGGAAAACATACTGCCAGAGCGCGGAACAGTTCCTAGTAAATACCTAGATGGCAAAGGCGGCCTTATCGATCGTGCCAAAAACCATGACATGATAAACTACACTACGGTTATGGGTTATAAGAACGGCGTCACAGACGTTATCACTGACTACGATGACCTCAAGCCCGGCCCGATGGATGAGTTAGTACTTCGTTACCTCTATAACCAGGAGTACCCGGCAATTCCAAATGATGCAGTAAAGGTAGCCGCTGCTGATACTGATTTCAAATTTGCCAAGCTTGGTGAGGACGGCATTATCCATAAGCAACTTGTACGAGTCACTTACAATGACTGTAGTTTAGATAAAGGTATAAATCCACAGTCTGCATCACTTACAGATTTTAATCAGTGCTCCCAGAGCGAAAAAGAAATGATCGTGCCGGACATGCGAACTGCAGAAGAAGAATTACGGGCACAAAATAAGATCATGATAAACGCTCAATCTGAACCATATAAGCTTTCCTATTTTCCTCACTGTAACGATTTCACGGCTTCAATGTCCTATGATCCATACTGTAATCGTTGGGATCGTGGCTATGATGCCTTGACGCTGACTCAGTCCTATTTAGATGACTATAAAGCACAGATCACAAAATCAATTTATGCCTTTACAGACGGAAAAGAGTCCGAACATCCATCTTGGCAGCAGTACCGTTTATGGGTGAACTCACTGCGCACTTTTGGTCGCGCACGAGTTTTTTACGATTACATGCGCCAAAAATTCGATTCTGAAATTGCTTACGTCCTCAACGGCGTAGGTGAAAATAAAAAGATTAAGACCTTCTTGCAATTCTCTAAAGCGTGCCAAGATGGTGTAGACCGCGCTGAAATTGATAACCCAGCACTTTACGAATTGTTCCACTCTGACACACCAGAATCGCAGGAAATTAAATCTCTCTGTCAGGCTTCAAAATTATTTATCAGCGAGTTAAATGATTATTTGCAGATGTCTGGTCCGGACTATAATTTCATCGACCGTTTTGATCGCTATATCTCCTACTCAATTTTCGGTGGTGAAGGCCGTATGAGCTGGGGCGCTGCCTTTGGTAAGTGGAAAGAGCTTTCACGTATGCCAATCAAGACTCCTGCACTCTATACTCTTACTCTTCCATTCCCATACGTATCTTGGGCAGGCTGGGTATTTCCGATTACGCAGTATACGAGTAACGACGGTATGTTCTTAATGAATACGCTTTACCCCAAGGAGTATACAGAGGCCCTTGCTGGTACGGTGGCACAAAACATAACATTCGCTAATATCGGCCAATCTAAGCGTACTGCTATTGGTAAAGCAGTTCAAACTCTTGGATTCCTACTCCCATTCAATTATTTTTCCAACGATGCCCTGGACGTGCCAACGCAATATACGAAGAACCTGCGTTCACAAGCGAATTATAAATACAATTGGGCAGCGGTTGAAATTAATGCACTACGAGACAAGACGAATGAGCAAAAAGTTCGTAAGTTCAAAGGCTCAATCTATAACCTCTGGGGTCGTGGTTCGGAGCAAATTCCCGAAATCTATATGTATCGGGAAAACCGAACGATTATAATCCCACCGTCTGGTTCTTTGATTCTGCCATATTCTGACATCCGTTGGTATTCAAAGTCTGGTGGTTACTACTGGATTATCAAACTGGATTACGAAGATGATTATTTCGATCGTCTGAAGACTCACTCCGTGCGAAGGACGCTCGAATCTCGTTACTATAAGACAATGAAGGCTTGCATTGAAGGCAAAGAACGTTCCGGCCTAAAGTACTACTTCAATGACAGTATCTCAAAGAAGAAATTCCCTGGATTCGACTTTCCAGATACGATTTATGAACACGAAACGTCTCGTAATGAATTCCATGAATCCGTACGTACATATTTCGATTTGTATGAGGCTAATGAAGGCGCCGATGGATTAAAAGTGCTCAACACGAAACCAGATCCAAACGCTTGTACAGCAGCTCTACGGGGTCAGAAAGTGCTGGTAATGGCAGCTTCCGCCATGAACGGCTACATGTTCCTAGACATGTTGGATTACATGGAAAAAGATCTACAGTAATTAGCGAGGACAACAAAACGATGCAATATCTTAATGCGAAACTAATCAAAGCAGTCGCAAGTGCTCTAGTCCTCACCTTTGGACTCGCCGCTTGTAATTCAAAAGAAGCTCACCGACCAAGGCATAAAGGCGCCTTGTCCATCGGTTCCTCGGGCGGACAAAATCTGAGTGCTCTATTGGAATCAGCGGCTACGGTTTCCGGTTCTCGCCTGACTCTGATAGAAAAATCAGGAATTGCTTCTATTCCGTATAAATCCCTATCTTTGAGACAGATTCGTGAGCAGCGATTTGAGATTTCTGCAAAAATCGAGACCATAAAGGCAAAACCTACTCTTGCGCTTTTGAACTCAGCATCCAGTGGAACCAACTCGGAATCCGATGCAGCCAGTTCGGAATCCGATGAAGCCAATCCGGATGATAACTATGACGATTTAGTCGCCGCACGTGAGGAAAATCGCAGAGGCCTAATTACCATGCTCCGGACAACTGCGCCTTATATTCTCAAGCAGCGATTTATTAGCAATCGCAGGTCAGCGAGTTCTCGTGAAATGGGAGATGCTTATCACCTATTTAATCAAGCATTGAATGTTATGGTTACGGAGTATCCAGAAGACTCAGCGACACTCTTTTATCTCAATCAACTAGAAGCACAAATTTTTCGCTATTGTGATGCTGAGCTAAAGGGTTGTACAAACGCTGATTTTTACCTTAGCGACAATATGGCGGTTAAGCTTATGACTGCTATGGCAGACAATCAGGAGAGGCGTCTCCTTGCTGCCAAGGCTCAGTTCCATGCAACCAGTCAGACTATATCGGATTTTACTTCTATAAAAAATGCTAATCCCAGTGAATGTACATATGAGTACACAATTGTCCGTACTCGTAAAAAAATTAGGAAAGACTGCATTAGCGCGCGCAAGGACGCGCAAGATCAATATTTTGCCGAGACAAATGCATATTTTAATTATTTCCTACTAGGCAATCGTGGTCTAAATGGTTCTCAATACCTTGACTACTACCTCAAGTATATTCGCTATACAAAAGACTATGCACTTTGGTTCCAATCTTTGAGTGCAACGGAGAAGGAAAAACGTGCCGCTGAATACCGCACTCGGCAGAATTTTCTTGGAGACGCACTTCGATTACTCAAGTCAGCAAACTCTGCGGAGTACTGTGATTACTTGATCGATGCTAAACCATATGCCTATTACACCGGTGGTGAAGAGGAGAACCCTAACCTTAACTTAATTATTAAAGACTTCATTAGCTGTGCAGACCAACGGAAAAATTTAGAAACTCTCATCTCTAACTATGTTAGAGATGAAGAGCCTCGCATCCAAAAAGAAGCACAAATTGAACTGGCCAAAATATCTCAGCTCACGAACACTGAGCTAATTGCGGTGCGCGACTTATCCTACGTCTATGCATTGGACTTTATTTCAACTAAGCCACATATCATGAAGAACTTAGGCATTCAGAATATAACTCGTTCTGACCTTGCTTATTATATCATTGACGGTATTTTCTACGAGCGCCTAGATATGGATCTTGCACGAGAATATTTTAACCGCATGGAAGGCATCACTCCTATGGAATTCATGCAGTTCATGGATAACTACGTAAAGGTGCAAATCGCATACCTATTACGTACAACGCAGATGAACCTAGGGCGATCGATTCGTTTCTTCTACAAGAAATATAATTCTTTGACTGGTGACCTCTTCCAAGATGTCGCCGATGACTTGCATACTTCTACTGATTCAGAGTGGAGAATTATGAAGAAGCGAATTAGCTTCCTCAATGACTTCTTGATTCAGGCGTATAACTCGAAATACGGACAAGGTGCTCGTAATGACGAAGAGAAAAAGGTCGCTGAATACTATAAAAAGCTGAAAACACAGCTTTCGACAGAAAAGCTAAACTCACATATCGATTACTTGGTAACTACTCCACTCATGCTAGCCATGTCTTATTATATGGCAAAGTCAGAAAACAATATTGTAGTGACATTTGCTTGGATGCCGGGGCAGGACCAAACCCTATCTATTGATAGCTCCAATGCACTATCTACCTTCTTTAACCCACGTTCGAAAATGATTCTATTCTTCCGCTATGGTTCTGACTGGTTTCGCATGGACGATTTCCAGAAGCAACAATCGTTTGATTTAGCTTTCCGTTCTGGTCTTTTTGAGTTTATCCCGTTTGATATCCGAAAAGAAGACCAGCAAATGCTTGCGAAGCTAAAGGCGAAGTACCCACACTTGGTAAATGCCGATCATCCAGAACTTGCCAATGAGTACCTCTTCTTTGAACGCTTATTCCACGACGTATTGAAGTTCTTTAAAGGATCTTTCCGAGATCAAATTACAGATCTGGATAAGTTACTCCAAGTACAGGATCACGTGGGTCGCTTCTCGGCAGCCTGTAAAAACCCTTATACTACGCCTATGGATTTCTCTGTAGATAAGCTCTACTCTAATACTCTTGTTGGTGATGATTCCTTCTTGGATCATATGACCAAAGTCTATGGTCGACTTGGCTATTTCCGTTACTGGCAGCAAGAAATTCGCTATGTCCGGGATTTAATGAAAATCGCGTATCGCCATTTAGATTCGGAAAAATATGAGCTTTCACCGGAAAAAGAGGCGGTCAAAAATTCCATCAAAAGCACTATTAATAATGAATTGGAGGAATACTACGATCTAACTCGTCAAGTCATGCGTCGTATTATCGATATTGATAAAATGATTGTCAGCCAGGAACGCGATTGTCTAGAGCGAATTCGTAAGGCAGAAGACCATCGAAAAAAGATATTGTATGATGCGAACCTTGATTATTATCGAGATGCACATGCGGCAATTTCTCTACTAAGCGTTGCACCTCAAAGTGGAAAGATTGAGGTCACACCCCTTGCAGAACCATTAGACGTTTTGAACGCAGGTAGAGCTCTTTTGGAAACGAAAGTGAATGAGTGGTATGCGGCTGCTATTGATGGTAAAGACCAAGCCTATATTGATGAGCATGGATTTGCCGATGCGAAAAGTCGTATGCTTGACATCACCCACGTCCTCTTCAATGCAGATATAACGCAGAATCCAGCAGTTACAATCTTCCATAAGGAAGAGCTGAAGGCGGATAATTTCACCCCGTGGCTGAGGAATGCGTTAAGTGCTTTCATTGGAATTCATAATCACCAAGAAATTATGACTACGCTTCCCGGTGGATTACAAAAGGAGCTTGGCTTCTTTGTTACAGGAACAGATCTCTATAGTTACGATAAGAGAGAAATTAAGCGCAAAAATAAGATTTACCCAGATCGTTTCGTACAATCAAGATGGGACACACTTGTAAGGATTCGTCGTCAGCTTCAAACTTTGGATATGGATGCAGCGGAAGCTGACTTTTCGGCTGACCTCATTTCTGAGGCAGAATACGAAGCCAGACGCACTTCAAATCAGCGAGTGCCTATTGCCCCCGATCTATATATTCCGATGCTGACAATTGACGAGTTAGCCAATGACCATCTTTATAAGGACACAGCTTCGAATGAAGTGTATTACCCAGAAAATGCTTCGCAAACTGCATTCCTTAAAGAGGCCATGGGTCAGTTCGCCGGTGACGAGCGTGAGGGCATACAGTATGTCTCATGGCATAGCCCATCCGGTTCGGACTTAAAGTATATTCCGAAGCGCTTAAGCTACCTAATTCGTATGTTCCAGCTAGGATCAATTGAGATCACACAAGGTGAGCGTTCGCTTTGCCCACTGGATGAATTTGGCTATCGCACAATGAAAGGTGCAGAGCCTGGTTGTGAAATCTTTGCAGTGAAAGCAAAAGATGTAGTCGACTATTTCATAAAATTTGCCGATTTCTTTCGTTTGGACGAAAACGATATTGAGATCTTGAACTGGATTAATCGTGAAGGTCGATTGCACCAGTACGTAGGAAGACAGTTTAAACTGGAAGATAAAGAAGATTCTCAAGATTGGACCTTCTTTGATAAATTCTTTCAAAGAAATTTTACCCGAACATGGGCCGTTGTGCGTAGAGGCTCAAAGCTAGAGTACGTTGAAAAAGACCGTCTCGACGGTTCTGCTTTCTTTGCTAGCGTTTTCCGTGGATCGATTAAAGATAATTTTAAGCCGGAGCACCACTTATTTGAGCTCAACGATTCAGTCCTACAAACGCAACGAGACCGTGTGCGTAGACCAATCTTGCAGCATTTACGTCGTGCAGAGTCAATTGAAGAACATATTATGGATCTTGAAGACTCGAAGACAGACCTGGGTCAAATTGTCTTTCAGCGCAAAGATAAGAATTCTCCAGACTCATCCTTCTATGATTTTGATAACAAACGTTTTGTTGAGGCCGATGTTAACAGTGATGGTCTAGAGAGACCTTCACTTTGGAGATATGTACCAATTAAAACTCGAAAAGAAGGAAATCAGGAATCACGCTTAGATTCATTCCTCTATCTTCGCGATGATCCAGAATCAGTGAAGGCTGGCTTCTATAATAAGGCCAGAAGCTTCTTCGTAGCGGAGTCTGCTTGTGAAGCCTTACCGACAGAAAATGATCCAGACTTCAAGCAGCTACAAGCTTCGACGCAAACAACTCTAAAAGACGCAGATCAAGATTGTGATGTTCGCTATGAGGCTTGGAAACTGGATTCAGATTTACGAAGAGCTCGCGAGCGTAATGCGCGCCGTACAGAAACAGTGAGAGCAGCAGAAAGAAGCGAGGAGTAGCCTTTCTCTCGCCCAGTGAAAGTGAACGAGATTTGGAGTATTAGTGCATGATTCGGCATAGTCCATTAAAATTTGCGATTAGCCTAGTGGTAGCATTAAGTCTCACCGCTTGTAGTTCTAAGCCAAACGACTCTGTACCGCCTCACCTCGGCCCAGTACCGACAGTAAAAGCTATTTCTAAGAAGACAACCTTATCTCCTGCAGAAATGCGTGCGAAGCTCTTAGCACTAGATCTCCAAGAACTTACGGCTGACGTTCAATTATTTAGCCTTGCAGATCACCAAGAAAAATCATTACTGCCTTTAAGCAAACTCTTTTTTAATATTCAATTCCTAGAAGACCCTTATAAAGGAAAGATCGAGCACGACTTACCTAAAGCGCTTTGGGCCTTTCAGTATTCAGCCATCCAGCTAATTGATTCCCAAGTGGACGCGACGGGTAACCTCTCCTCCACAGGCCGTGAACTGATAGACCAATTTATTTCAATTTACACATTTGGTTGTGAAACAGGAACTTGGAGAAACTGTAAGTTCTTGGAGTTTTTTTCTTCCGACAGTCAAACTTCGGATATTATTCGTCGATATGTAAAACACACAGATCTCGACGTAAAAAATTACTATCGCTATATCCAGTTAATTTTTAAGCCTCATTCAGGCCGTCAAAATCCAGAGCTCGCCTCTTTAATTATGTCGCGCGCGATTGAAAACATTCGCCGTTTTATAAATTTGGAATATGTGGGCGATACCTGCAAAACAGCACGAATGACTACGATTGACTTCACACCTGCTCGCAAGGAAGAACTTGGACAATTCATCAATTTTTTGATTATCACGATGCAAACTTCTACACATTATGAAAACCTTGGGCTCAGCCAGGAAATGCTCTTAGAGTTATTTACCTGGTTGCAATCTCGACAAATCGAAACTTTATTAGGATCACAATTCTCATTTGTAATCACAAAATTTATTTCTGTTCGACTGAAGGAAAAACAGCTATGGCCGTCTTTCCAGTCCGCATTGAAATGTCAAGAGCAGTTAGCGATTGATCGATTGACTGAGACAAGATCTACCGACCCTTCCCATTTAATGTTACAAACAGAACAAGCAGAGTCCTACACAGCGGCTATCTGGGACATTCTAAATTTTGACGAAAAAATACTAAATCGACTAAATATCAAGACTGTAGATTTAGCGAAGCTTGAGACGAAAGACGAGCAAATCTATTACTATGTCGCTTCTTTGCTCTACCAAAATACCTCCTTTGAAGAAGTCCTCCCTTATTGGGAATCGACTTCTAAAGATGGTAAGCGGATGATCGAAATACTTGATAGTATGATGCGTGTTCATTTGATTCATAATACGCTCATAACGAACGTTTCGATGTCTAACATCTATCGCAGTGAACAGTCGGAAAAACTACATCCTTCAGAATTTATGCATCAGATTCGTGGTTTATCGGACGGGAAAATTACTCCTCTATGGATGGAATACTGGCGCTCTGTCAATAACATCAGATCTTTCTTCGAAGGCGAAATTGACGGGCGCCTGAGTGGCGTAACGGGCGACAAAGAAATTGCTGCAGCAACTGCTGGCATGCGTGACTTCTTCGATTATCTCCCGCTAAATGTAAAATACCTTGTTACGTACCCGAACCTACTGATGTTTGCATATTACGCAAAAGTCTTAAACTATAAGGAAAAAATCTATATACCGTTTTTTCGCGATTCGATTGAAATTAATGCCGATATCATTCTGCAAGAGTATTTGAAAGGTACGCTTTCACCAATATTCCGCTTTACAAACTATGAGGGCGATAATGATGGCATTGATCAAGTGGAAGTGATGTACTCTATCTACTTCGCTATGCAATTGAATCTATTTGAACTCTATGGTGTAGACCCGCTGGATTGGTTCAAACGATTTGTTGATTCCTATCTCTTGCCAAAAAAAGAAGTGTTGCGTGATTGGTCGAAAAAATTACGCGGCAATTTAGGAAGGAGCGGCCCAAATAAGGAAAAAAGTGTAACACTCTATACAAGCACTATGGAAGAGTGTAAGCAAGTTAAGAATTTCCGCGAAGGGCGTACCTATCGACCAATTCTAACCAAAATATCGCCAAAGCAAGCTTTTAGGTGGACTTTCCGTGGGCGCTTAAGCCAAAGATCTTCAAATTTAGCAAAGCTCTCAGAGGTATTGGGAGGGAATGCAAACTATAAAAGTGCAGTTCCAGAGGCACTGGAGATTATTCGCTCCGACGTGGATCCACACCTTTCAGCTATTTTGTTAATTAAGAATATTATGTCGAAAGTATTCAAAGGTGCCAAGATTAAGGGCAAGCTCACTACGTTTAATGACATGCTTCCACTAATCAATGATGAAGTTGAAGCTATCACCTCCATTCGAAATGAAATCATACAAAGCTCCAATATTCTCGACAGTACGATAACTGACTGCTTACTAACTCTTGATCGCGAAGAGCATTTGCGCCAGGCAGAGCTACTTCAAATGGAACTCGAATTTATTCGGATTGTCTACATCGCTCTCGATGCATTAAATAACTTAGAGCATGAGAACAAACCTATCTTACAGCTACGCAATGAATACCCAGACGCAAGAATTTGGTCAGAGCCATTCTTTACTGAACTGCCAGACGCGGGCTATCTCTACTCGAGTATAAACGTACTCCTAAACGAAAAATCTCATTACACAAAAGCGTTTACTGCGATATCTGGATATGAGAAAAATTTTGAGCCACTCATTGGTATAGACAATCGTGGTTCCTACTTCCTTTCTTACTATGGCTATGATGTTGCCATTCGTTTTGCCAACTATCTCAAGCATGGCTTTAATGAAATGGGTGTGTCGCTTGAGGCTGATATGATTGAAGTGGAGTACCCTACTACCTATAAGGAATTCTATGCTGACTTTGTGAATTGGAGACGAGGAAAAGATGATTGGCAGCGCAAAATCGACTTTATGCCAAGCAGTGAGCTCTCTTTTGAACAAAATCTAAAGAATTTCCAGACCGGTGCTATTCTCTATATTACCAATAGTGATGGTTCAGAGCTTGGTATCTACAAATGGACGAGCTTCTACGATTGGCAATTCTCGGTAAGTCAACAGATACGCCGCCTAATTCAATCTAGAGTAGCAGCTCACCGCCTAAAATTCGAATCGGAAATCGACCCGAAGAAGCGTGCTCTCTGTGATGATGCTTGTATCGCCAAAGAGAAAAATCAAATGCGTATTCAGTCGAAAAGTATTTTAGATTTATCAAAGCGAGCCATTAAACATGTATCCATCAATGGTATGACTGATTTTGACTTAAAGCTCCTAGAACACTACGATGACAACACCTTCTATGGCCTTCGTAAGGGGCCTACTTATCTATTCTCTGAATATAATGCCTCAGGCGTCCCAATAATCATAGAAATGGCCGACGACGCTTATACTTACATGACTGCTTATCACTTAGGCAAGTACTCAGAGTACCGCGGGATTCGACCTGGCGCAGAAAAGAGCTCTAGTGACAAGCCAGAAGATGATTCAACAAATTTAACGAACTTGATATTCCACCAACGAATGAACTACTGGTCAAAAGCAAAAACGTTCTATAAGACTTTGGAGCGACAAGAACGCGAGTTACTTTTAGATATTGATCCTGAAGTCCTCTCCTATATTAACTTCTCTGTAACTTGGAGAATTCAAACGGAGATTCGTCTAATAGAGGCCTTTGAGGATGCGATCGAAGACTATGAAATCAATCATATGGCAGGTGCTAAACCTCTCTGGTTCCGTACATCGCTAGATCCGTATTTTAGTACCAGCATACTCCGAGGAAAAGTTCGCTCCGACTACCACTCAAAGATTCGTGACTTTAATGATAAGACTCGTGGTATATTCTTACCAAAAGAATTCGTGGGTGATTTTAACTGGGAAACAATTGAAATAGAGCGCTAAATTCAACCCAAACAAGCACTAACTCGATTGAGCCTCCTTTCCTTGATTGTTTAAATTAACTTGCATCATTTTCTAGCCGCCGCCGTGTACTTAACTCACCTTGGCTTATCTTGAGAGTTGTGACTGTGGCAAGATCGACGGAAAATAAGCTTGCGACTGCGGCAAGATCGACGGAAAATAGGTTCTCGACGTGGAATCAATTCTTGGTACGGACGAATGACTGAGTACAACCCCATTTCCGAACATGAATTGCTCACGAAAGCAGTGCTTGTTCTTTCGATCGGAGTTGTAGCACAATGGGCGGCTTGGCGCTTGCGTATGCCTTCCATCGTATTGCTTTCGGTCTTTGGCGTGTTGGCAGGCCCAGTCTTTGGCTTTGTGCACCCACCTTCAGAATTTGGGGAGATCTCTGGCGTACTTGTTAAGCTTGCGGTTGCAGTAATTCTTTTTGAGGGCGGGCTTAATCTACGCTTCTTTGAGTTAAAACGTGCGGGACAGGCCGTGCGCCGTTTGGTAATCTTTGGGCTGCCCATATCCTGGGTTCTCGGAACGGTCGCATGCTATTACGTCGCTGGATTATCACTTCCCGTATCCCTAGTACTCGCTTCAATTCTTGTAGTTACTGGTCCAACGGTGATTATGCCGCTCATCCGACAAACCAAACTAACTCCGCGGTCGGCAAGCTTACTTAAGTGGGAAGGTATCGTCAACGATCCACTTGGTGTGTTACTCGCTGTTTTTGTTTTCGAGTATATTATCTCCCGCGGTGGCACCACCTCACCTTCCTTCGGCATTATTTATCAAATTCTTCTAGTTTTTGCTGTGAGTAGTACTCTAGGCTTGGGAGCCGCCTATTTTGTAAAGTTCACATTCAATCGAGGTTATATTCCTGAATCTCTAAAAGTTCCTGTAGTTTTATGCATCGTTTTTGCAATTTTTGGGCTTTCAAATCAATTGCAAGACGAAGCAGGACTACTCGCAGTGACCGTATTTGGATTCACACTCGGCAATATCGGTCTCCTCATTATCGATGAACTCCGTCGATTTAAGGAATATATTACTGTCTTTTTGGTTTCCGCAGTATTCATCATTTTAACCGCCTCGCTCGAGCCAAAGCAGCTTGCCTATTTAAATTATCAAGCTGTGCTGTTTGTTCTAGCCCTACTTTTTCTGGTGCGCCCTATTTCCGTATTCATCGCTACAATGCGTACAAACCTTACCTGGCAAGAGAAAACACTCATTGGTTGGATTGCCCCTCGCGGAGTCGTCGCTGCCTCTATGGGAGGTCTCTTTGCCCCTAAGCTATTAGCTGCAGGCTATGACGATGCGGATACTTTAGTACCACTCATTTTCTTTGTCGTGTTTACCACTGTCATATGCCATGGGTTTTCTTTCCCATGGCTTGCCAAAAAACTAAATCTGGCTTCGAATCAAAGTGAAGGAATCGTGATTGTTGGTGGATCTCCATGGACGACAAATCTTGCGGTTTTGCTCAAAAAAATGAATATCCCGGTTTTAATTGTTGACTCCTCTTGGCATCACTTAAAAGACGCTCGTAACTCTAATATACCAGTCTATTATGGAGAAATTTTGTCCGAACGAGGCGAAGCTACCCTTGACTTTTCTCAAATGGGCTATATTCTCGCTGCAACCGATAATGATGCCTATAATGCCCTTACCTGTAATACCTTTGCAGCACATTTTGGGCGAGACCGCGTTTACCAACTACCCATGCACCGATCAACAGTAAAAGAAAGTAAAGTATTAAAGGTTTCCAATCGAGGACGTTTCGTGTTCAACGATGACCTGCAATTTGAAGGTTTAATGACCAACTATTATCGAGGCTGGCGCTTTAAACATACGCAAATCACCAAGGAGTTTGATTTCCAATCATTCGTGAAACAATCTGCTGACCGTGCGGTGCCAGTAATTCTTATTCGGAAAAACGGTCATTTGATTATTGAAATACCAGAAAAGCCCGTTGCGCCGGATCCAGATGACATATTGATTTCATTTTCTGCTCCGGAAAAATCTCTCGCGTGATTCATATTCTTCTCTTGCTCTAATAGTGAATTCGTTCCCAGGAAATACTTCTTCCATAAGCTCTACAGTTTGCTGTTCCTGCTCGTAGTCTTCCATTCCATAAAAGGCATAAGAGAGAAGGAACAAAGCTTCGGGCTTATGTTTTGAATTTGGGAATCTATTCAAAAAGCCATTGAATCGCAAAGCTGCCGCCCTATAGTTTATCTCGCCATCGAAAATCAAAGTCCCTGCTTGCTTATAGTGTAAATAATAACGACCAATTTCAATCTCTTTACGAGCAAGCCAATCATAAGCAAATATCGTTTTGTCTTTGAGAGTGCCGCCATACTTAAAAATATCCTCAAGCTCGATGAATAATTCCGAGCCCAGAACTTTTGTAAAGGTTTGTGCTGATACAGCTTGTACTGGCCAACCTTCTTCCTTTACAATTGGTGATTTTGGATAACCTTCCACAAGTTTGATCATATTCTCAAGGGCTTTTTCTGCTAATTTTGAACCTAAGGTGTTTGGATCTAGCTCAACAATTTTAAGCTTTGCTAATATACTTCTATTCTGTACATTTTCCGGTCTCGGAATCTGCATAAAGTAGGCTTGGGCTTCGAAGTATAGCGCCAAGTCGGCTAAAATTTTTTTCTTATCACCCTCACCCTTTTCTCGAATTTTTGCTTGATGCATTCGAATTAATTCTACTTGACGATATTTACGCGAGGCTGTTCTTACTTCGTTAAAGAATTCTCCACGAAAAAATGCGGCCAGTTGTAAGAACCGTGATTCACGCCACTTATTTGGGCGATTGATCGAAAAATGCGTACTTTCATTGATATCAAATGTCCCCAATGCCTTAGCCGCATCACAGAAATCACCTTCGCGATACAAGTCCCAAGCTTTTGACATAAGCGCGTCCATAGTCTTGTCGAGCTGTACCTTAGTGGGTGGCGCACTGCCCTTAGTAGCGTAAACATGCTCAATTCTGTAGTTGGCAATCCAATACAGAGCGTCTTCAAAGTGCTTGCCCTCAATCAATTTATTAATTCGCAATAGCTGCGCTGTAATTAGCTGCGAATGTGGATAAGTGGCCTTGCCCAATGCCGGTGGAATTATTGGAAAACGCATTTCAAACTCATGAACTAGGTTCACCATACGACAGGTGTCCGTAGTCGTGCGAGCCTCTGCCATGATCGCCTCATCAGGCATATTAAAGAATTTATCCATTTGCTGAACTGGGCACTTCAGCGTCTCTTTTAAGGCTGGGGGTGAACAAAAATCTGACCCGCCAAGCTCCATGCCTAGGATATTGAAGCCAGCTTCGGCTTTGGGAATAAAAACCACTGTCATAAGTGCGGAAACTATTAAAGCAAATTGTAGAGTGTACATAAAATTTTCCTATCGAGTTCATGTAGAACTCTGCCGGAAGCCACGTAGATCAAATTCATTTGCGACTTCCGGCATTTAATTTGTGAAAGTTTTGACTTGTAATGACACTTTTACATTTAATTCATTTTAGATTCTATTCAGATCGTAGAACGAACTAATAAGTAATTAGTTCGGAATTTGTGGCGTCCAACCGAATTTAGTCTTAACGTTTAAGCCCACTTCTGTGCTGTCTGCTCTAACTACTTCGTCGTTAAACCGATGCCTAACATATAGAGAGGTCCGGCCGAATTTAGTCTGAACGTTTAAGCCCACTTCTGTGCTGTCTGCTCTAACTACTTCGTCGTTAAACCGATACCTAACATATAGAGATAGTAGGGTCATCAGGTTAGCGCCCAATGGGATGTTGTTATAAGCAACCACCCACTGATTAGCCATGTCCTCAAAGTACTCGAATTCTACAACTACTTGTCCTGGACCAACCGCTACTTCTGCTCCCACTTGGGTAGCAAACCCTGTCTGTTCTGCGGAATCTAAGTACACACCGTTAGCATAAGCCTTCCAGATGCCGCTGCCATTGTCGTATACGAGGCCAACACGTGCGCGCTTTTCCCAATCATTAGACATAGGCGTAGGAGCTGGGTCAATAACAAGAACAAGAACTCCAGCATTAGCTGTCAAGTTATCGATAGGCGTAGAGATATCGTTCATCGCAGCAGCGAAGCCAACACAATCGGAGATCCGAAGAATCTCATCTTCTCCACACTCGGAAACAGATGCTTCGATATTCCGTGCAATTTCACCTGGATCTACCTCAAACGTAATACCTATAACGTCATCCTGATGGGCAACTTCATAGAGTAGTGAGTCCTTGTATACAGGGTTACTTGTTACGAGTTCGCGCAAGGCAGTTGTTCCCTTACCGAAAAGAACAGTCTTAAGCATTTTGTCTGTTTCCTGGTCGTGGGTATAAATGAGTTCTGCAAACTCTAGAGCCTCTTCTAGACTATCCATGGCACCCTTGTCGGCAGACATGTCCGCTAGCAAGTCTTCTATCCTACTATCCCCATCGTCGTCAGACTCTTCCAGTCCGAGCAAACGAGCAAGGCCAAGACGTAAGTTTGCACGAAGGCTCTTTGTTAGCTTAGCTGATACACCTAAGTGAATGTCTCGTCCCTTAAAGCCAGATACTTTATCGTCTCTGTTACCGGACCCATGCATATAGCGAATACTTTCGGCGTCTAGCGTTACAGTCAGTCGAGGTGAACTACTCTCACCAGGTTTTTGTGATTCAGCTGACACAGGCCCTGGACTAAAGGCAGCAGCTGCAAATACTACCGTAGCTGCAACCGCAGCCACAATATCTTTTGTTTTCATTTTTTCCTTTCATTCCGTTGAATTCAAGTAGGCCTCACCTTTAAAAGCAATACTTAAATTAAGGACTTTTTCTATCAATTATTTTTCGAGAGGTCAGTACCAAATTTAAAAAATCAGATAACATAAGGGGAGTCATTTTAACTGTTTAATTTCAGCTATTTAGTAATTTTTCAATTATCTTTTGACGATAGTCAAAAATTGTCCGGATATCATTACGAACGAATGCGCATGCTATGATTTCACCCATCCTACCAAGCGGCAATCGATATCGAATATAGTCCCGTATTAACGTACCTTCAGCTAATGGCTCAAACAAATGATGGTGGTGCCATTTCGCGTACGGGCCAGACTCCTGATTATCTACAAATTCTGCTGTTGGCGACCACTCAACAATTTTTGTGCGCCAGCGCAGTGGAATACCATGCACACGGAGAGAATAACGAATCTCTGTTCCTTTAGCTAACTCAGCTGTGGATTTATCTAAAACACGGAAATTTAACCACGGCGGAGTAATAGCTTCTAAATTCTTTTCATCGGCAAAAAAAAGAAAAATTTCCTCCCTAGGCTTTGGCACCCATTGCTCAGCAATATAGATTAAATCCCCTTCTTTCTCGCGGAAAATATTGTCGAACGCAGAGTCAATAGAAGAAAATTTGAAATGAAAACCCAACTGCTCTGCCTTAGACGGCAATACTCTTTGAGATGTCAAAATGAATTTGGCAAACTCCCCCTTTGCCACACGTAAAGCCAAATATGGGACGGGGAAAAGTGCTAATCGACCCAAAGCATCTGCCATTAATTTTGTAAATTGAGAATTTTTTTCCGGATTAGGGCTCACTCCGTTTATCGCGCCTACATACTCCGCTCGCTCAATCGCTGCTTTAAAAAGATTTACAAGATCTGTTAAATGAATCCAACTCATCCATTGCTTACCATTACCAAGCCTTCCACCCAGGCCCGCACGAAATATGGGACTAAGCTTTTCTAAAAGTCCGCCACTTTCACTGAGCACTAACCCTACTCGAACGGCACAAAAACGAATAGCTCCTGGCAGTGAGCTAGAAAACTCAGACTCCCAGGCTTGGCAAAGCTCCGCTAAATAGTCCTCACCAAGAGTGCTACTTTCATCAACCTTCGACTCACCACTATCTCCATAAATACCAATGGCGGATGCAGTAACCACTACTCTAGGACGTTTTACTTCCGGCAGCTCATTTATACTGTTCGTGATCGCCCTAGCTCCAGCCACTCGAGAATTCCATAATTTTTGCTTCCACTCTTTACTCCAGCGCTTGCCCACAATCGATTCGCCAGCCAAATGTACGAATGCATCCACCGGCCTATCCCATAGCTCTCTTGGAAGGGATGTATCTTTAGCCGCGTCCCAGGCCAAACACTCACAAGGAAAAGGAAAGCGAAAGGATTTGGCGTTACTGCTGGGACGGGCAAGGACGACAATCTCATGCCCGGCTTTTACCAGCTCTTTACCTAACTCCTTGCCCACGAGCCCGGAGGCCCCTGTAATAGCTATCCTCATAAATATCCTCTTCGCTTAGGTGAATGGATTGTCCCTAGTCACTTCTTTCTCTAGGATATAGGACATTAATTGCTGAGATACGCCCAAAAGTTGTGGGTCAGAGCCTAGGCAACCCCCTCTTGGTTG
>JAALKR010000002.1:45132-116471 GCA_011087955.1 Oligoflexia bacterium | reverse complement strand
TAATGGCGGAGAGAGAGGGATTCGAACCCTCGGTACGGTTGCCCGTACGCATCCTTAGCAAGGATGTGCATTCGGCCACTCTGCCATCTCTCCGATCAAAATAGATGGCGCGCAGGAGAGGATTCGAACCTCCGACCTACAGATTCGTAGTCTGTTGCTCTATCCAGCTGAGCTACCCGCGCACATTTGCCAAAGCATGAGGGAGTTTAGTACCCTAACGCCTTTAGCGACGCAAGCTTTCCCCCATTACAATCAACAGATGGCGGAGAGAGGGGGATTCGAACCCCCGGTACCTTGCGGCACGCCGGTTTTCAAAACCGGTGCATTCGGCCACTCTGCCATCTCTCCGCGATGGAAATTTTTGTCGTGAGGAGCTTTATACAGGATTTTCAGGTTTGATTCGATCAAAACCTGTATATTTTTGCAATGCTTTGGGGATAAGGACGGACCCATCTTCTTCCTGATAGTTCTCCAATATTGCAAGTAACGTTCGGCCAATTGCTAACCCACTACCATTCAGGGTATGCACAAAATGTGGTTTGTCCGCATCGCCCGGCCGGTAACGAATATTGGCCCTACGTGCTTGGTAGTCAAAAAAGTTTGAGCAAGAAGAGATTTCTCGATATTGATTTTGACTTGGAATCCAAACCTCTAAGTCGTACTGTTTTGCTCCCCCAAATCCAATATCACCAGAGCAAATTCGGACCACTCGATAGGGTAATTCCAGGCGGTTCAAAATTTCTTCCGCACTCTTACGAATAAGTTCGTGCATTTGTTCAGAGACTTCCGGTTGGCACAAAATTACGAGCTCGACCTTTTCAAACTGATGTTGTCGAATCATGCCGCGAGTATCTCGACCGTGGCTTCCAGCCTCACTTCGGAAACATACGGAATGGCATGTATATCGTAGCGGCAGTTCACTATCTTTTAAAATTTCGTCCCGATGAAAATTAGTTACCTGAACTTCACTTGTAGAACTTAAGTAATAATCGTAGCCTTCGATTTTGAATAAATCTTTCGCAAATTTCGGCAGCTGAGAAGTACCAATTAGTGATTTGGAATTAACTAATACAGGCCCGTTGAACTCTTTAAAGCCGTGAAACTGTGTATGAATATCGAGCATAAAGTTCTTTAAAGCTCGATTTAGTTTTGCACCAGCTCCAGTAAGCGCAGAAAACCTAGCGCCAGCTAATCGGGCGCTACGTTCGAAATCCATAATTCCGAGTCGCTCGCCAATGTCTACATGGCCCTTGGGTTCGAAATTAAACGATTTTGGTGACCCATGTTTTGATATTTCAACGTTGTCTTCTTCCCCGTCGCCTTCAGGCACCGACAGGTCCAAGACGTTTGGAATTCGTAATTGGTGGTCATAAAGAATGTCTTTGATCTTAGTGAGCTCTTCGGTCATGCCTTCGAGTTTTTGATTAACTTCTTTAGCTTCAGCCATTAACTCATCAGCGTTTTCTTTATTTTTTTTCTTTTGGCCAACTTCTTTCGCCAGTGATTTTCGCTGCGACTGCAAGCTTTCTTGTTCTTGAATAAGAGCACGACGTTCTTTATTATATTTAATGATAGTATCCACCGGTGACAACGGGTGCCTACGTTTTCGGAGGACTTCCTTCAATTCGCCTTCATTTTCAACAATCCAGCGGAGGTCTAACATGGCCAAGCTCCTATAGAGAAAGTTCGCGTCTAAGTATGCGAATTCGCTTCTTAACCCTATCAATTTTTCGAGGCGCAGTAATCAAGCCTCGGAAGTTTTGATAGGAAGCAATTGCGCGCTTCTTTTTCCCTTCTTTCTCATATGCTAGGCCAATCTTCCAGTGAATATCTGCCTTAAGTGGGTTGATTTCTAGGGCTCGCTCAAAGAGAGCAATAGCGCTTCTATAGTCGTTCTGGAGGTAATGGACATACCCTAAGTGGATGATGGCGTCGGTATTCTTTGGGTCGAGCCGGGTTGCGGCGGTAAATGCCTTGGAGGCTAAGGCATACTCTTTGGTTGTGATTCGAATTTTCCCTAGCTCAACATGGGCAGCGGAGCTGTTGGGGTGGCGTTTGATTTCTTCTTCGATAAATTTCAATGCACCATCGGTGTCTTCACCGTTTCTGGCGATTTTAGCAAGCTGCAATCGTGCCTTGGGGTAGTTCGGTGCCAGACTTAGTACCTTGTGATAGTTTTTGGCAGCCGCACCTAGGTCACGTACATAGAAATAGAGCTCGGCAGCTGCCATATAGCCATCTGGTTCATTAGGCAAAAGTTTGGAGTACGCGCCGTAGCTGGCTAGAGCAAACTTAAATGACCTCCGCTTCTCTTGGAAATTACTTTGTCGCTCGCCTTCTTCTTTTACTAAATCTCCCATTAACTTATAGGCACGAGCATAGTTTGGATTACTACTCACAGCTTTTTGTAGATATTTCTTGCCTAGCTCCTTGCTTCCAGAACGTAAATAGATCAGAGCTAAGTTGGTCATAACCGCAGGAGAATTGGGGCGCGCACTCAATTTTGATTTTAGAAACCGAATAGCATCACTGGGAGTATTTTTATAAAATCTAGATAAGGCGATGCCCAGTAATGCATCCTCATTAAACGCCTCATATCGAAGGGCCATTGAGTAATAGAATTCAGCAAGTTTTTGCTCCTTACGATTTGCTTCTAAGTTTCCCATGTCCACATACAGTTGAGACACGCGACTTCCGGCATTAAGTGCGGACAGGAAATAAGCCCTTGCATTCGGTACATCTTTCGATTGCAGAGCAATTCTGCCAAGCATATGTGTAATTCGGCTCGATCTCTTCATGCCACGTTTAATAGTGCGCATAAGATGCTTTGCTTTATCCAATTCAAAACGACGAGTATAGAGTTTCGATAAACGGAAGAATGAATCAGGGTGTTTCTTTTCCATCTTGGTTGTCAATTCATATAGAGCGATTGATTGTTGAGGCTTCCCTAGTTCTTCATAAAGACGACCTGAGTAATATGGAGGGAGTGGTGATTCACGTGCGGCCTCTCGAGCCCTTGTGTACAAATTTATTGCTTCTAAATATTCCTTGGATTGTTCGTGTTCACGGCCCGCTAGGAGTTGCTTGTATAGAGATTGCCTTTTGGGGTCGTTAGAGCGAATGCGTAGAAGCAGTTCTTCAGTTTCCTCCCTTCCAGGTAGAATCCGCTTTGCCGCTTTGACAAACTTTAGCGCTTGTCCCCACATTTTCTTAGCTTCGTAAATTCTAGCGGCTAAGATAAAAGATTTGGCCAATGTCAGTTTGTCAGATCGATGCGGTTCTGTGATCAGTACAATTAGAGTTTTAATTGCGCGAGTGAAATCCTCAGTTTTATATAGAATTCTTGCATAGTGATAAAGCCCCTCGCCGTGAAATTGATTTTTCTTTAGGAAACTCTTGAGTACCTCGAGCGCAGCACTCTTCTTGTTTTTTTCATCTAAGAGTTGAGCGTATAAAAGCATGTGTCGTGGCTTTCGGCGCGTGCCTTGCATTTTTAAAGAATCAGTAATGAATTTAAGTGCTCTATTTCGCTCACCTCTTAGCCTATAAAGTGCTGCTTGCTCAGCCAGTATATCAGGGTGTGGGTTTGTTTTTGAGGCTTTGTTAATGAGAGCAAGAGCTCGGGTTGGTCTTTCTAGCATTTGTAAAAATTCAGACTTAGCTACAAGATATTCAACAGGCTTTGGGAGCTTTTTTTCTTTGGGGCTAAGCTCCAGTAGTTTTGTGACCACGCTGTACAGACGATTGTTTCTTGGTATGACTTCTGATAGCCGAATATAAGTGCTAGCTAGAAGGGATCTTGCAACAAGATTTTTGGGGTTATAGAAGACAGATTTATAAAACACTTTTGAAGCAGCGATATATGGAAGGGGCCCATCCTTGGCAAATGCTTGCAGGCCTTTATTCAGGTAAGCCGTACTAAGGGGGATATTGATTTTCTTTTTTGATGTGATGATTGGTGCATTCACTTGAACTCGCTTGAAGTGGTGAACCTTCGGACTCATCTCTCTGACGAGGTCCTTTTTTTCCTCTTCCTTGGCAGTGAAATAGAAGCTCATCATAAGGCCGATGCCGAGGGTATAAATCACTTGCTGTGAAAGAATATTTTTTTTGACTTGTAGTCCAAGAGTGCTAGCAATTGGAACTTGTGCCCCTTTTTCAGGCTGAATTGGGACGTCAAGGTTGACTTTAATAATTTTTGTCGAGTCCTCAATGTATTTTTGGATGCCTTCGCGGTAAGCTTCCGTTGTCTGAATTAATCGGGTCTTTTCAGTGTCTGGATTTACTTCTCTCTTGATGTCAACAATTGTCGGCACGTCACCAAATGGGTTTGACTCGTTCTTTTCTTTTCGTTCTGCGTTTTTGACTGCTCTTTGTGGCGTTTCGGGTTTTTGAAAGGAGGGATTACTCTCTGGAGCTATCATGGTCATCGTCGAGTTGCCTGGAGGAAGTAGTAATTTTCCTAATTCAGGGATTCTGGCAAAACTATTCCACTTTCCCTCAGGTATGCGGCAAACTTTTTCAGTACCATCGATTGCGTCTTTTTTTATTAGCTTGATTATCGCATCGACATCTATGGGACCGACGGTCTTGCCATTTCGAAGACGTATTTTGTATTTACAATCAGTTTTGCCCATAGGCCCCAAGGACCTCCGGTCCTACCCTGCAATTTTACCATTTTTTGCGAGGAATGTGGATGTAGGCTTCAACCAGGGCACGTTCTGTCCAAAGAACAAGTTGCTGTTTGAGCGCGCGTTGAAAGAGTATTGATCGGATCTGCTGTTTTAGCTCTTCATACACAGGATCGTGAGGTGCTGAAATCGACTTAATTTTGTGAATTACATACAAGGAACCTAAGGAAACTGGTGTAGAAGAGTCACCAATTTTTAACCCGTTCAGAGATTTGCGTATCGGCTTAGCTAACTGATCTTCTCGAATTACACCTAACTCTACCTTGCGAACGCCTTTATCCAAATACTTGCCAATCGTGGTATCTAGGTCAGCGCCTTTAGAAAGCTCAGAATAGATGGCTCGCGCGGTTTCTGAATCAGGACTTTGCACTTGCAGCACATCAAAGCTAATCAGTAGCTGATTTCCTTTTTTGTTTTTTGTAAACTCCTTCTGTGTGTAGTAAAAGTTCTTAACCTCATCCTCGGTAATTATGGCTAGAGGGCGCAAATCGCGATCAATCATCCGTCGTTTAGCAATACTAAGCCCAACAATTTTCCTATAGTTTTCAAAGGAAACATTTTGGGACGCAAGCACGGATTGTAACACATCCAATGAAAGGGAATTGTCGCGCATGATATTGCCGATCTCTTGGTCCGTATCTTCTGGACTTGCTTTGTGCTTTTCTAAAATGAGTGTTTCTTGGACTAAAAACCTTAAAATTTCTTTATTGCTCTTCGGCACGTAAGAGAAGAATGCAATGAAGGGGTCTAGTTCTTTTCGGATTGGGATCTGTTTTTTAAATAGCGCAATATCTGAGCTCGTTATGACCGCGCTATTCACTAACGCTGCAGTTCGATCGATTAACTTCCCTTTAGCAGGGGGGGGAGCGAAAGGGAAAAACAGTAACGATGCTAAAAAAAGAGTGTACATAGGCAAGGAGTACCCTTGGAATCACGAGCTGTCCAATTATTATATAATGCAACGCGATCATCACTGAATAGCTTTATAGTTTATCTCAACTTTTGCCTGCTTTCGGAGTTTACCTAGGAAGCGGTTGAATACTTTCGCGCGCTTTTCATCGTAGATCATGCGCTTCCACTCGGCCACGTTGATTTCTGAGCAGGATCGTTTTCCAGAAAGCTTTATGATGTGCAATCCGAATTGGCTGCGAACCGCCGCGGTAGTGTAGGCGCCATTCTTTAGCTTTAGTGCGGCGCTATAATAGCTTGGGTCAAGCTTGTCTTTCATTTGATAGCCAATATCGCCGCCAGATGTAGTTGCGTATCCGTCCGAATATTCAGCAACCACGGCTTCAAAGTCCTTCCCACTCTTAAGATCAACCAACGCCTTTTTAATAGTCTCGCGAGCTTTCTTTTCTTCCGATTTGAGGGGGTTCATTCGTAACGGGACATAGACATGGCTAGTTCGAACTTCCGGATACGATTTACAAAAATTTTGTACGTCTTTGTCGCGCACTTTAATTTTCTTAAACTTATTACTGAGCGCATCCTCGACGAGCGCTTGGTAGAGTACCGTATTCATTCTTTCAATGATCTTTGGGTCTTTATGCAATCCACGCTTTCGCGCTTCCGTTACTCCAAGTTCGAACTTGATAATGTCGTCCAACACATTCGTTTTAGTTGGTGGGGTGAATTTAAAATACTTAATGTTTTCGTTGTATCGACGATTGAATTCCGAGAGAGAAAGCTCTTGCCCATTGATTACAGCCACTGTCTTAGGGTTGAGCGCCGCATTTGCTTGAGCCGTAACTCCAGCTAAAAGTAAGGACGAAAGTAAAGTTGAAAGGGTTATGTGAGCCATGTCATTCTCCGGGCTTAAGTACAAGAAACTTATGAATAGATTATCCCTTCCCTGCGGCACCGGGTCAACCCTGTTTGCCAAGAAAGCCGATTAGATTTCAGCAGTGGCGGAGATAAGATCTCGAAAGCCCAAGAAGACGCCTTCAAAGCTTCCGCTGATGCGACGCACCACAAGTTTCGAATCTGATGAAAAACTGTAAGTGTTCGGGTTCTTATCAATCAATTTCATCAATTTTATGACGTCAATCTTCGGGTTAGCCCCCCCTTCCAATGAAAACCGTTCCTTTGAGACACGTAGAGTTTTCATTCCATATCTGCGCATCAACACTTTTACATGTAAGAGCCAAATTAAATTGGTCACAGAAGTTGGGAATGCTCCATAGCGCTCCTTGAGCTCGCTTTCTCCGTCTTCAATCTCTTCTTCAGAAGTGAAATCTGAAAAACGTCGATAGATACTTAAGCGGGAGCGTGTGTCCTGGATATAATTTTCTGGAATAAATGCAGGGTAAGGGGCATGAATTTCGACATCTTCGATCTCGGCTTTTCTCTCTTCATTTTTTAATCGTAGGACTTCTTCTTCTAATAATTCCATGAATAGGCTATATCCGATCTTGCTTACGTGTCCAGACTGAGAGGCGCCGATAATATCCCCCGCACCACGGATTTCTAAATCGTGGGAAGCAATTGCAAACCCACTACCGAGCTCCACGTAACGTTGCATTATTTGGAGGCGTTCCTTTGCCTCTTCGGTAATTTGTCGACCCTCTGGAAGAAGTAAGTAGGCTTGTGCACGAATTTGTGAACGCCCGACTCTCCCACGGATTTGATATAACTGCGACAGACCAAAAGTATCCGCTCGATTAACAAAAATTGTATTTGCAGATGGGACATCCAGTCCGTTTTCAATAATTGCAGTCGATAGTAAAAGGTCAAACTTCTTGTTATAAAATCCAATCATGATTTTTTCGAGTTCTCGTTCAGGCATTTGCCCATGAGCAACACCAATTTTAATTTCAGGGACTAGCTCGCTTAGGGTTCTAAAAATTGTCGAGATCGATTGTACTCGATTATGAATAAAGAAAACCTGTCCGCTGCGAGCAATCTCACTTCGAATTCCAGTCTGGATGATGTCATGGTCAAATGTACAAATATGAGTTCGAATGGCTAGTCGATCAGCCGGGGGCGTCTGGATTATCGATATATCGCGTAATCCAAGTAAAGAAAGATTAAGTGTCCTCGGAATTGGAGTGGCAGTAAGTGTTAATACATCCGTTGTGAGTCGAAGCTTTTTGAGCTTTTCTTTATGTTCGACACCAAACCTTTGCTCTTCATCGATAATGATTAGGCCTAAGTTTTTAAATTTAACATCTTTGGAAAGAAGTCGATGAGTGCCGATTATTATATCAATGCCACCTTCCTCAAGATTTTTTAAAATTTCGTTTTGCTCTTTTTTCGATCTAAACCTAGAAAGAGATTTAATTCTAAAGGGCTGATGTTCAAATCTTTTATAGAAGCTCTGAGCGTGCTGCTCCGATAGGACCGTCGTGGGAACAAGTACAGCAACTTGCTTGCCTTCTGAGGCTACAATAAAGGCCGCTCGGATGGCGACTTCGGTTTTACCGTATCCAACATCTCCACAGACTAGACGGTCCATCGGCCGGGTTAAGGTAAGGTCGCTCTCTACATCTCGGATGGCTTTAAGCTGATCCAGTGTTTCGTCATATGGGAAGGTTGACTCAAATTCCGCATATAGTTCTTCCAGAACTGAATAAGAGTGTCCGGGCGCAGCTGAACGTTTGGCATAAAGACTCAAAAGATGAGCCGCAATATCTTTAATGGCCTCTCTTGCTTTTGCTTTGTTTTTGATGAAGCCAGCCCCACCTAATTTATCTAGGCTTGGACTGGCTCCTTGAGCTCCGATGAATTTTTGAATTTTCTCTAGACGATAAATTGGTAAATATAGCTTGTCCGAGTCAGCAAAATGCAGCAAGACATAGTCAGCTAAAATTCCATCACTCTTTAGCTTTGTTAGCCCGCCAAATTTTGAAACTCCGTGCTCTATATGGACAACCAAATCATCCGATTTTAAGTCGTCTAAACTGGCGCGTCGTAAGTCCTTACTTAGGGAGGCTTGAGGGTTGGATTCCGAGGAGCGACCATGCAATCGTTTCTTACCAAAGATTGAGTTTTCAGCAATGAACGTGACTTTGGCGTCTCGAAAGGTAAAACTACTGTTGATAGTGCCGACAGTACAAACTACCTGATTTTTCCGAGGTGGTTCGGTAATTCTTTTTTCAGTGTCTAAATGAAACGATTTAATCCCTTTTTGACTCAACAAGAAGGAGAATCGATCGAGTTGTGCTTGAGTGTTAGCGACAAAGAAAATTAAATTTCCACTATCAATTAGGCCAGAAATTACTGAAAGTATGGAAGCGAGTGTTTCATGGCTGGGTGTTTTCCCTTTCAATTGATCCTTAAATCGAATCTCTTCATAATCAACCTTTATGTTTTCTTGCGATCGGTTAGTCGAAAGAACATGTAACCGCTCAATTTTTATTTCTCGATAATCATTATTTTTGAGAACTGAAAGATCATTTAAAAAGAGAGTTTCAGGTGCAGCAACAATTTCTCTTCGCTTAATAGCACGCACATACTCTGATTTTAGGGTTTTAAAGAAGGTATCATACTCCTCCAGACAGCGGCTTTTATCGACCCAAATAAGCTCAGATTTTGTATTTAAGTAATCCGTAATTGTGTCAGTGTTTTCGTTAAAATAAGGTAGTAAAAAATCTGTTTCGAGTGGCACAATGTGATTGGCCAACCGCTCTAGGAGACTGCTACGCTCCCCTCTTGAAAAATTATTTGCATCACACCATTCTCGAATTTTTAAACGTGATATCTCAATTGTTTTTTCATTTGTCTCAATCTCACGAATAGGCACTAAAAGGAGATAGTTAAGTGAGCTAGCTTCTACAATTGTCCTTTGGTTAGTCGGATTAAAAATCCGAATTGATTCTAGTTCGTCATCGAAAAAATCCAAACGATAGGCGTATTTGGAGCTTGGAGGAAAAACATCTAAAACACCGCCGTGAATGGCGTAGGTGGAAGGGTCTTCGGCATTTGGAGCTTCTGTATACCCAAGTGCGCGCAAAATTTTTGGGAATCCACTGAATTCATAGCTCTTACCGGCGTCAATCTTTATAGATCTTCGAACAAAGTCCTTCTGAGCAATTATTTTTTGACCAAGTGCTTGAACCGGTAAAATAATATTTACATTCTTGTCTCCTGAATAGAACAACACTCTGCGAATGCAATCAATTCGAGAGTATCGGTTGCTTAGGGAGGGGCTTAATTTCCCATAAACTGGAACCCCATACCCAGGGAACATTCGGGTTATAAATTTTTCATCGCCAGTAGAAAGTAATTTTGATTGAAAAGAAATATCCTCGAGGAGCTTTGATGCCTCTGTCATGGAGGGAGCTACAATGATTCGAATGTTACGGTTATTCCTTGCAGCGAACAACGAAATAATTGCGTCTAGGCCTGGGCCAACTCCACCAATTTCGACGGTTGATTTACTCGATAAATTCGCGCTGAGTTGTAAATCGAAATTTAGAAGACCAGTGCGGTGCATCATTTTATTCCTAAATTATCGCCGAGTAGTTGACGTCGGCACATAGTGTAATTACCCTCTTTACTATGGGGGATTTTCCAATTTCAAATCAAGCACTAACCGCTTTAGTTTCGCTCGTTTCCGCCACGGTTTTAGTCATGATTTTTCAAAAAGTCACCCCCTTATTGCAGCGATTAGAATGGTTCGATAGTGGGAAAGCAGTTGAAGGAGCACCTCGGGCAATTTTCCCAATTTTTACAATTTTAATCTTGTGGGCAAGTTTTATTTTTTTGCTTCCGATGACACTGGGCTACCGCGAAGAAATTTCTATGACAGCTACTTTGCTCGAAAGGCTAGTTGTAACCGTAAAAATTTTATTTGCGCCGCTCGTTTTTTTGATTGTGCTCTCTTATGGCAAGAGGCGGGGATTTCTTCAATGGGTCAGAGATTTAAAATGGCCAAATAATGACTCGGAAGATTAATGGAAAATAAAATATTTCGGACTAAGGAAAACGCTTCTCAGAAAAACTGGTCAGCGAGTTATTCTCTTTGGACCTATCATCTAGATTTGTCTTGTTGTGGTCTTGAATTTCAGTCGGCCCTTGGCCCTCGATATGATTGGGAACGTTTTGGAACTATCCTTGTCGATAACCCAGCGAATGCTGATTTACTCATTGTCGATGGGCCGGTAAACAAACAATCTAAGAACCAAGTTCTAGAAGTTTACAATCTAATGCGTAGTCCAAAATTTGTTATTTCAATGGGCAGTTGTGCGAATTCAGGTGGGATGTTTTTCAGTGAAGATAGTTCTATAAACTGTGGAGTAGATTCAATAGTTCCTGTTGATATTTTTGTGCCCGGTTGCCCTCCTCGACCGGAGGCAATGATTAACGCATTAATAACTTTACAGAACAAAATTAGAGAAACTGAACTGAGCTAGTGAACGATGGATTTAGAAAGCGACATAAATAAATTAATTAAATCTAAAATCACTAGAGTTCGTCTATTCGAAGCATGCAGACGCTTATCATTTACGATTGACTACAAAAACTGGAAGCCCACGATGGAAGCGCTGTATTACGAGAATTTACTATCATTCACTTTAATGAAAATAATAACTTTTTCTCATTTGGAAGAGGGCGCTGGAATAAAAATATCGATTGAGTTACATTCACGGCTTCGTGGGGAAAGTATAAATGTTTCTACAATAGTAGATAAGAATCAAAAAATCCCATCACTTACATCGCTCTGGACTTATGCAGATTGGTTTGAGTGCGAAATTAACCATCGGGCGGGTAAAATTATCGAGGGGATTAAATCGAAAAATCCATATGAAGGGAAACGACGTGAGCACTCTCATTGATATTGTTTCCGGGTTTAGGAAATCAATCTGTTCGGTAGGCCCACTTGGGCTTAAAATTACTGAGGATGGAGAGCTTGTTGATGATGCAAATCTTCAGATTGGATATGGATTTCGCGGAATTGAAAGAATGCTATTGGAACGCTCTTTTCTGGTCGGGACAGCATATGCTGACAGAGTAGATTACTTTGCTCCTCAAGCGGGAAGCTTAGCTTTTGCAAGTGCAGTCGAGTCTTTGAGTTTGATTGAAGTGCCTGTCAGGGGCCGTTATATCAGGATTCTATTGATGGAGATGGGGCGTATCTCTAGCCATCTTCACTTTCTAGCTTCTGTGTCTAAGGAGGTGAATTCTTTATCAGCGTATCATTTTTGTTTACGAGAGCGTGAAAAGCTAAATGATTTGTTTGAGCTCTATTGTGGGTCAAGGCTTGGATTTGGTTGTATCCAAGTTGGCGGCGTAAAAAATAATATAAGTGAAGGCTTAATTGATAAAATTGAAGGCACGCTTAGTGAACTCGAAATGTTTAGGGAGGAGTTATTAACTCTTCTTGTGGATAACCCGCTTTTTAGGTCACGATTGCAGGGTTTAGCAGAGTTAGGCATTGAGGATATCGATGCGAATAATTTGACGGGACCAAATGCTCGGGCGTCTGGAGTTAGAATTGATATTCGCTTCGATGCAAAGAGCACTCTTTATGAAGATTTGAATATTAAGCCACTTGATTTGAGTAATTATCGCGGCGATGCTTTTGGGCGAGTCTTAATTAGGATTGATGAAATTTGGCAATCCTCAGAGTTAATTTTAGAAACACTTAAAAAGTTACCTGAGGGGAACCATAGGGTTGAGCTTGGGATGAATTTTACGCCGCCAGCAGGAGACGTTTACACAGAAATTGAGTCGCCGCGAGGATACTTTGGAGTCTATCTTGAGAGTAACGGAGGGGTATCCCCGGTAAATGTTAGATTTTGTACTCCATCGTACCTAACCCTCAGGGTTGTTCCTTGGTTAATGCAGAAGGAAATGGTTGAAGACATAGGGATTATACTTAGTACACTTGATGTTTCTGTCTCGGAGGTGGATCGGTGACGATCTTATCGATTTTTCTCGCATCCATACTTTCAATTGCGTTGACAGTTTTTGCGTA
The DNA here is from genome assembly GCA_011087955.1 of Oligoflexia bacterium. GTDB lineage: Bacteria > Bdellovibrionota > UBA1018 > CAIPTA01 > JAALKR01 > JAALKR01. The sequence continues at coordinate 103,862 of JAALKR010000002.1, read as the reverse complement.
TTCATTCCATTTTATGAATGAAAAGCTAGGGTACCACGCGCAGCACAGGCAGGGGCCAAATCGCTCTAGTCGAGGAGGCTGGAGTCAGCAGGTCTTAGACTTAGGCAAATTTTGGGGTAAGGGGCACCTAGAACCCCAAGGTAAAGGGGTATTTTTTTATTTTGGAGTGATACTTTATTGTCTATTGCCCTACGTCTTTTTTGTATTGTTGTTGAATCCAATATCCACATTAACGGGGGGATATAGTGGCTTTTTCTCATTGTTTCTGATTATTTCCTTTGCCACAGCGCTAGACTCGTTATTTTTGTATTCTTTCAAAGACACGCAAGTAAGGATATTGGCCAAGCGCAACCTCTTATTGCGATACATGGGCTTAACTACTCTCCTATTGAGCTGCATCCCATCCTTGATTCATTTTGGTCCCAATATTATACAAGGTTATCAGGATGGTCCCTCAGTAGACTATTTTATGTTTCGAAATCCATTTACATTTCTTGCAGGTATTTGTGCTTTCGCCTCATTCTTTTTTATCCTTCCGACTCGCCCGGTTGGCCAATCAATAGAATTTGCTTTTACGGGCCTTGTCCATTTTAGTTATCGAGCAGCTAAAGATCTTTGGTCTATTGCTCTGTTTTCATTATGGGTTGGAATTTTCTTAGGTGGATGGGTCGGTGTTGGAGCTTCGAGCTTAGAATTATTTCTCTACATCCTGAAGCTTGTAGTTGTGTTGATCGCTTTTGCTTGGGTTCAGAAGTCACTACCTGCTTTGCGCGTACGAGATTCAATAGATTTTGGATTGAAGCGTTTACTACCACTAGCTTGGATGGCCACAATTGGTAAAATTCTTTGGGTGGCAATATTGGGGTAATGAATGAATCTAGGTGAGAGAATTACAGCATTTTTTAGTAGTTTCCGGATTTTAGCGCCGTATCTGTTTTCTTCCGACCCCAAATACAGGGAATCTACGGAAGAGTATCCTGATTTTGTATCTTCTAGGCTTCGAGCAGGCGCTTTTTCTGCGGGCCGAGGATTTCTAAGAAATGATTTACAAGTCTGCACCGGATGTGGTGATTGTGAAACGATTTGCCCATCAAAAGCGATTTCAATGGATTCCAAGGTCTCCGATGATGGCACAACGAAAGTGTCGAAGTTTGAAATTAATTTTGCCAAGTGCGTATTTTGTGGAGTTTGTGTGGATATTTGCCCTGTTGATTCCATAATCCACACTTCTGATTATGAAATGGCTGTTTCAAATAAGGACGATATGCGGGGTTTTTTTACAGAGAGGGACAGAAATTTCCTAACCAAAAGCGAAAATATTCGTAAGAAGGTAAAACAGATTCGTTCCTATGAGGTGCGTAGATGACCTTAATTTTTGTTATTTGTATGGCTTTTGTAAGTGTTGTGTCTGCAGCGTTAGTGGCCTTAGGCCCTAGTAGGGGTGTAATTGGAATAGCCTCAGTAGCTTTAACCGGAAGTTTGGGATTGCTTGCATGGATTATTTTTGAAATGAATGCGGTTTTTTGGCTATTCCCAACATTTTTAATTGTTGACCTTTCATTGATCTATTTACTTTCCTCATCTGAGCTTACTCAATCAAAAAAGAGTGAGGGCAAAAAGCCTGAGACCGAAAGTACAATCTATAATATTTTTTGGATTTCAATTGTAATATTTCTCACGTTGTTAGTTGGTAAGCACATGTGGGCTATGCCGCTTGGTAGTCTGACTGTTGTAAATGAAGCGTTTACGGATACGTATAAAATTTTGTGGGCAGAAAATTGGTATTTGGCTCTTTTCTGTTTGATGGTTTTGTGCCCAGCTGCATTTGGTTGTTTGTTAATGATGAGATCGAAGAAATGAGGTCGACAAGATCATGACAGAGTTATTGTTTCGGGTCTTGTGTCTAGCGTCCTTAATCATGTTTTCTTTTGGAGTTCTCTCCATGCTTTTACGAAAAGAGGGAGTATGGCTGGCTATTGGCCAGGCGCTTTCATTTAAGGCAGCTATTTTTGGGGTGGGAGTGGTTCTAAGCTCTTTTCCACAAAAAACTCAAGTTATGTCTGCGATCATATTCTGTGGATTATTCTTTTATATTCTATTTTTTCTAATTGGAATTGCATTATTAATTCGAGTTCGTCGATTTGGTGGAAATGCTAACCTAACCCGATTGAATGATTTGAGGCATTAAAAAGTGGAAAATTTTGTGCTATTAATACCATTATTCCTTGGGGTTATATTTCCAGGTTTTCTTGCGATAATCAGTTCAGTTTCTTCCGAGGAGATTAAGGCAAAAATGCCAATTGCGGCAATTGTCCATTCAATCGCTTGTTTGGTTTATTGTCTAGCGGCCTTAGGACCAAATGGCTCTTCTCTGATCACGGATGAGAGTTTAATTCTGAGCCCAGCAATTTTAGGCGATTCGTTGGCGATGGTTCTCTCTTTTGATATTGAAGAAATTTGGTGGTTTTTAGGTTTGTCCACCTTGAGTCTTTTAATTTCAATGGGTGTATCTAGGTTTAATGTTCTCAAGGGTCGGGATGAGTCTGAGCAATATACGATCCTACATATGAGCTTCTGTTTTGCATGCTTAAGCCTATTTACCAAAGGGGCTTTGGTCGCCTGCGTTTATTTTGAGTTTTGGTTTCTAACTATGGTTTATGCGAGTTTAACGCTTGCGGACGACAATGGCGAAGACCTCATTCGAAAGTGTTTTTCAGGAAGAGTGTTTACCCTAGTGTTCTCTTTTGTGCTGTTGTTTCTAGCCCAGGTAGAAAATTTAATTTCAAGAGAGTCACTAGTTTTTTTTGCGGTCATTCTCTACATTGTGATATCGGCACTATTTAGACCTATTGTTCATTACTGGCTAAATTTATTGCTTAGCTCCTTTGGCCTTCTTGCAGCTAGTAAGATCCTAATTACATCAATGGAGGAAATATCTAGATCAATTGATCAGGTTTATTTTGGGTTTGGTTTACCTTTGTTATTTTCAATCATACTTTCGATTCTTGCAGTGCTATCAAAATCACTAATGCGAGCAATAACACTTTATGTGGTTTCTGTATGGTTGTTAATTATTGGCTCATTTATGATGTTCGATGAATTTCGAGGACCAACCCAAACTTTAATTATAATTTCTTCTCTATTGGCCACAGTCATGACGGCATTTATGATTTCAATGAAGGAGACCTTTGCAGAAGCAAAGGTTGATTGGCTTATTATTGTATTTGGCCTTGTACTACACCTGTTGGCGATCGGTGTTCCATTTACCGTTGGCTTTTATTCGATATTGAGTGTTGTGGCAGCAGGGTTGCCATTTCAGGCCATATATTTTGGGGCTCTATGCTTAGCAAGTATTGCTTTAATTAGAATATTGATTCTTAGCAAACTGGATCCTGTATTTTGGGATGTCAAACAATCACTGAGCTTTCGAGAAGCTACTCCTTGGTTTATCTCAGTCATTTTATTGTTATCGAATGAGTACTTTTCGTTGGGGGCTATTTTAGGGCAGCAGAGTGATGGTGAGTGGAAAGGAATCGTCAATCTCGAATTTGATGGTTGGTCGAATTTGGAGACCTTGCCACAAGTTGGAATAATGGCGGCTGTAATGCTTTTCGGGTTCGGTATTGGATATTTAGCGACAAAAAAAAATCTAAAGGGAGAGTGGTCCAAACCAAGTTTTTTTGGTGGGACTTATTCATTGGTTCCCGATATTAACTTTAGTCGGATTAGGAAGTTAAATTTTGCCTTGGTTTGGTTGCCATTACAGCTCATCGAAATTATTCGTATGCGAGCTAGCAACTTGAGTCTAACTCTCGCACAAGTGTTAGGTGGGAGCGAGAGTCACGAATTTAGTCGGATCGTTTGGACTGAGTCATTGGCTTACATGAGGTCCTTCTCTATGTTTATTAGATTTATTCAGAATGGCTTGGTGCGATACTATCTATTCTATGGATTTTTGACCTTTTCGACTTTTGTATATATTTATTGGGAAGTCATTAGCTAATGGACTTAACTCAAGTTGTATTGATTACAATAATTTTGTTTCCAGTATTAATCTCAAGCTTTGAACTGGCGTATGGTAGGTCTCCAGGCTCAGTTGTCTCCCGTTGGGCTTGTTTAGCTGGGTCAGCTTTTCCATTTTTGCTAAGTATCGGTTTAGTAATCTTCCTCATAGATAACGGGACAACGGTTTCAGTTTCTTTGCCTTTTCTTGCGATTTTAGATCTGGCATGGATTTTTTCAGGGACGCCCCGAAGTGTGGGTGTATTAGCCGTCATTCTATTGTGTTTCATGCTTGCCCAGCTAATAGGGAGAGTTAGTGAACGCCCAAAATTTGGAAGCCTTGGATTGGTGCTTCTTTTGCAGGCGGGGGTCACCACTATGCTGCTCAGTAGAAATCTGCTTGGCTTTGCGTATGTTCAGATTGTTTCTGCATTTATTTTATTTCTAATTTATAGGAATGCTCTTGACGACAATCAGGGCAGCACTAGGGTACGCGCTTGGGCCGCTGAGCGGTTTTTAGGATCGCAAATTGTTTCCGGGGTGTTGATAATTGGAATAGTCACATCTACTGCAAGTGTGTTTGGAAACGGGATATTTGATTTCACTAAATTTAGAGGGCTTCTATCGGAAATTTTGCAAAACAGTTCTTTTGAATATTTGAGCCTCTATTTTTTGGCCCCTTTTATCCTTGCGCTACCTGTGACCCCTTGGATGCATTGGTTTTCGCCGTTGTTTGAGCATAGGAAGGTTTCGCCAGCACTAAATATTATCATTTCAGGGTATCTATCAGTAATTGCGTTTGTTTATTTTGATATATTCTATGTAGTACTAAACTCGCAAATTTCTCAATTTGATGAGCTTGTGCCGGTCATCGGGATAATATTATGCGCTGCTAATCTATCGTTTGCTGTTGTGGAAAAGTCAGTTCGAAGAAAGCTCTCTTACACAACTGCATACCTATTTGCATTTGGAATTTATTCATTAACTTTTTTAGATCAAAGTTCATATTTTATCGGCATGCTCTTGGTGGTTATTGTGCCGGTTCTTGCATTGGCCTACGAGTATTTTAGTATTAAACCTGAAGGAGGGCGTGTAGGGAAAGCGTTATTTGCAGGCCTGGTATTATTTACTTTGGGCATGCCAGGCACACCGGTATATTATTTCTTCGCATTAAGTGCTTCGTCAGCAATTCAAAAACTAACTACGTTCTCTTACGCTTCAATTTTTCTGTGGGTTCTTTATGTTTTAACTGCTGTTTATTGTTTGTACGCAGTTTGGAGTAACCGGATGTTGACATTGAGTGGCGAACGGCAAGGTTTAGTAATGTCTCGTTGGGGGCATTTGTATATTCCAATCAGTATAGGGCTGCTGGTGACTTGTTTTTTTTCTATTACCATTGCAAATCTACTGGGTAGAGTGTTTGTATGACTGAGTTAAATTTTTCATTTCTTCATGCTCCACTCGTGCTTCCTTTGGTTTTAGTTTTGCTTTTTGCGGTCGGCAGGTTGCGAAACGAAATGATGTGGCTGATTACTTGTGGCGAGAGCTTTGTCTCGTTCTTGATTCATCTCTCTATAGCTTTGGGCTCAATGGGCCTTTTAGGGGATTTCAGCTTAGAGAATCTTAGTCCGATCGTTGTCAGCTGGTCGGCCGTTTGGAGTTTAGAATTTGTTCTTAAATTAGAGTTTACTAATGTAATTTTTTTACTTGCGACGTCTATTATTTTTTGTGTGACGAATTTAATTTCTCGTCCCGCGCTGGAGGAAAGGACTGGTCGGATTTATTCTCTCCTCTTGCTTAAAGTTGGAGTTATTGGGGCGTTTTCTACGGATTCCCTGTTTCAATTTTGTTTTTTTGTCATCGCAAGTGCTGCCCCAGCAGCCTTTTTATTGGGGTTTGATGATTGCGAGGAAACTAAGTCGGCTGCAACTCGATTGTTGTCTTTGCGCTGGGTTTCTGGTTTTCTTCTATTGTTCTGCTTTCTTGCAATGAGTATAGACCGAGTTGAGTGGATTGAAAGTGAGCTCGCATTGCAGCCGATTCGAGATCTTAATTTGATTCCAAAAGAAGTCATTACTTGGTTAATGACCTTTGCTCTTCTTCTGCAGATGCCACTTTCCCCATTTGGCTCTTATCTGCTGGGTATGAAAGAGGCAAAACAGTTTCCGGTTTATCTGCCAATATTAACGGTTGGGCATTTCGGAGTATTCGGGTTTTTGCAATTCTTATTGCCAAATTTTCGCTTAGAACTACTTGGCTTCCAGAATGTGCTGTTTGTGGTTGGGTTGTTGTCGTTAGTCTGGGCGCTTTTTTCTAATTTAATAAATACGAGTTTTCGGGGAAAAACAATTCGTTGCATTCAGTTCTTGAGCGCGATGACTTTGATTGGAGTCGGGTGTGCATCTGAGTTGGGATTGATGGGTGTTCTCATGACAGAGTTTTCACTATTAATGGTTGGCGCGGCTCTGTTTGGTATAGTGTCAATCTGTGAGCGAATGTCTCGGCCATGTAGCTTAGAGAAAATTATTGAGAATCGGCTGTTGTCCTTTCTATTCGTTATAGGTGTACTTAGTGCATTTGGTTTGCCGTTTACATATTCTTTCGATGGGTTGTTTCTTATATTCCGAGGATTAGGAGAGATAATCGGGATTTCAGTTTTTTGGATTATCTTGTCGATAGTTCCGTTCGTCATAATAGCTGTTTATCGAATGTTGTATCAAGTTGGTGGCGACATTGAGAGTAAGCCCAATGTTGATTCCAGGCTTCAAATTCGAGAGGCAGCTTTTTGCTTTCCAATGTTAGCTTTACTTATTTTGTTTGCAATCTACCCTGACTCCATAACTAAGATGATGGTTAGCGCCATAAGTGAAGTATTTAATTCTGCACAGAGGATATCCGGTGTTTGAGCTTTATTTGGGTGAAATGTTTGTTGGGGTTTCATGCCTTGTTCTGGCTATAGCATTGGCGCTTGGCTGGGGTAAGGAGACTTGGAAACTCTTTTGTTCCATCGCGGCCGCAGTATGCTTCTTATCCGGGATTTTCAATATATTTGGTGCCACTGCTTTTCAATTGCTTGCTCTGGAGGAGATGCTGGAATTTGATCCGTTGTTTGTTCTTACGCGGATTGCGATGTCTGTAAGTGCCTTTATTGTGATTCTTGTATCGATGTTTACGACTAAGATTGAAGATAGCCGGAAGCCAGAGCAGTGTTTTTTTGTTGTGTTCCAGTTACTATTTTCTTTAATTCTAATTAGTTCGAATCACCTCTTGATTTCTTTTGTTTGTGTTGGAGCGATGAGTGTTTTGGGTTCGCTAATGATTGCTATGCCATTTCGTAGTCGGCTTGAGGGCGAGGCCGCAATTAAGTATTGGTTTCAATTTTTGCCTTTGTACTGCATGGGGTTTGGAGCCTTAGTTATTACAGCATTTATTGGTGACTCGCTTCATTACACAACAATGCGAGAAATTTTTATTGATGGGCAGACCGGTGGGCACTTGGTTCTTTTTGCCATGTGCATTCTCCCGTTTTGGAGTGGCGCGGGGATATTTCCATTTCATTTTGCTTCTTTAGACGCAAACCATGGAGCATCATGGTCGTCCCAGGCCTGTACGACTTTGGTAATTCAGCCAGCAATTCTGATTGCTCTGTTGCGTCTTTTAATAAAAGTTGGCTATGTTCCGGGCACAACGATGTCGGATTGGCTTATGAAGTCCTTTGCCATCTTCGGTCTGGTCGGGGCATTGTGGGGTTTGCTTGGCGCGATTACACAGACAGACTCTAAGCGGTTTTTTGCTTTTTTCAGCTTTGCCCTTTGGTCTGTTTGTCTAATTCCGATTTGGCAACCGAGCGGGTTCTCTCTTTCGGCTCTGATTTTTCAGGGATTTGCGGTGTCGCTGTCGCTGTCTGTCCTATTTTTGGTATTTAGTGCGTTTCATGAGCAGAGACAAAGCGATGACCTCTGTGCTTTGCGGGGCATTGGAGGACGCTGTGTTTGGGAATCAATAATTGTTTTGGCGGCGCTTTGCTCGCTCGCGGGCCTTCCGCCATTTATCGGGTTCCCATCAGTCATGAATTTTATCGGTATCTTTTTAGAAAAGGGACGCATCTGGGCGACATTACCTTATTTATTGTGCACAGTATTAATTTTGGCTAATGTCAGCCGCATCGTAAAGATCCTATATTTTAAAGGGCCGGAAGATGGTGACGGGCTGTTAGCTAGCGTGACTGGCCTTCGAGTGTTTTCGCTAATTATTTCGTTCGCATTAGTTGTCCCACTGCTTGGTTTTGGTCTTTACTGGGATTTTTTAATGCGCATTGTTTTTGAGCATGCTAAGGAATTTCTGACCTAACGAATTTCTTTATTTGAATAACTGATTGATATGCCAGGGAATGGCAGAGGTTACGAAATATGGCTGCCTATTTGCCGGTTTTGATTCTACTTATTGTTGCGGGCGTAATTGCCGCGTCGATTATTTTCATTATTGGAAACATAGGTCCGAAAAAACCAAACAAAATGAAGGACACCTTTTTTGAGTGTGGGGTGCCGCCGATAGGTGATGCAAAAAAGCGCTTCTCTGTGCGGTTTTATTTGGTGGCGATTTCATTCCTACTGTTTGACGTAGAGGTGGTGATGCTTTTCCCGTGGGCACTTGTCTATCGTGACTTTTTGGTGTTCGGCCCAATGATTCTGAATGCAATGCTTGTGTTTCTTGGGATTTTGACGGTTGCGTTTGTCTACGAATGGCGTCGCGGTGGGCTGGACTGGGAGTAAGCATGGCTAAAGATGGCTTGGCAGACATTGTTACAACGAAACTAGATCATATTATCAATTGGGCGAGAACAAACTCACTGTGGCCGTACCCTTTTGGGACTAGTTGCTGTGGAATTGAAATGATGGCTACGCTTTCGGCTGACTATGATATGGCCCGGTTTGGTGCAGAGGTAGTTCGCTTTTCTCCACGACAGTCAGACGTGATGCTTATCGCAGGGACTATCACTAACAAGATGGCGCCGGTCTTAAAATCAATTCATGAGCAAATGGCTGACCCTAAATGGGTAATTGCAATGGGCGCATGCTCTTCTTCCGGCGGGATTTTTGATACGTACTCAGTGGCGCAAGGTGTGGATGAAATTATTCCCGTCGACGTTTATATCCCGGGTTGTCCGCCTACGCCAGAAGGAGTAATTCATGGGGTGATGCGTTTGCAGGACAAGATTAAATCGAATAAAGCAGGCGATATTTTATGACAGTTTCATGTAAAGGGTACTCAAAAGAAAAACTCGAGCGAATGAAAGCTCGGTATACGGGTAAGATTTTATCAATTGAAACTAAAAAGACGGATATGCCGATCATTGAGGTTGCGCCTGAAGGTGTTGTTGAGTTTTTGCAATCAATAATTTCGGAGGAGGGGTTCGAGTATAACTTTCTATCAGACTTGACCGCGTATGATTTCAACCCCCCAGTAAGTAAGGTCCCCGACTATGATTTGGGAAGCTGTCGAGCTGAAGGAGATGCTAAGCGGTTCGTTGTGGTCTACCATCTTTTGTCTCTACAGAATAAAGATCGGATTCGCGTGATTGTTCGGGCGAATGATGGGGAGGAAGTTCCTTCGGTCACGTCGATTTGGAAATCGGCTGACTGGTTGGAGCGGGAGGTATTTGATCTATATGGCGTAAAATTCGCTAACCATCCAAACTTGCGTCGAATTATGTTGGATGATCGTTGGGTTGGTCACCCACTTCGTAAAGACTATCACATTAAGAAGTACCAGCGTTGGGAAGATAGCCTTGAAATGACAAGTGTAGGGTTTGAGGAGTAAAAGCCGAGTGTTACAAAAAACAGATGCAGAAGCTAAAAAGCAAACTGCGCGGTCAGATGAGTTTGATGAACATGATGAAATTTTTGAAGACTCAAAAATTAATGTAAATATTGGCCCTCAGCACCCGGCGATGCATGGAACTTTGCGAGTTATGTGTGAGGTAAATGGTGAAATAATCGAAAAATCTGAATGCGAATTGGGATATTTGCATCGAGCGATTGAGAAGATTGGTGAGGTCCGAACCTATCACCAGTTTATTCCTTTTACAGATAGGCTTAACTATTGTTCTGCTCTCCAGAATAATATTGCGTACGTAACTTCCGTAGAAAAATTGATGGGTGTGGAGCTCCCGAAGCGAAACGTGTGGATCCGCACCATGTGTTGCGAAATCGCACGTATTATTGATCACCTCATTTGTGTGGGCATTAATGCCTTCGATTTGGGTGCGATGACCTTTTTCCTTTACGGATTCCATCAGCGCGAACGCGCTTATGAATTTATCGAAAAGCTTTGTGGGTCAAGATTAACCACAACCTATACAAGGGTTGGTGGCCTAATGTCCGATCTTCCGGATGGATTTTTGCGTGACCTATCCGATTGGTTAGATGAGTTCTCTGAGGTGATTGATGAGATGGATCGCCTGTTAACTGGGAACCGAATTTGGGTGGATCGCACTAAGGGTATTGGGTATTTGTCTCAGGAAGATGCGCTTTCGTATTCTATGACTGGCCCGTGCTTGCGCGCTTCGAACGTGAACTTTGATATTCGTCGGGATATGCCATATTTGGCGTATGACCAGGTGGAATTTGATGTTCCGATTGCGAAAGGTGGCGATGTGTTTGATCGCTACTTGATTCGCATGACTGAAATTCGAGAATCTGTTCGGATTCTTCGTCAGGTGTGTCAAAAAATGCCGGGCGGTCCTATTTGGGCTGACGATAAACGTATTCGAATTCCAGATAAGGATCGTGTTCACAATTCTATGGAATCAATGATTCATCACTTCAAATTCTTTATGGAAGGGTTTGATTGTCCTGAAGGAGAGGCGTACTGCCCGATGGAGGGGCCAAATGGAGAAGTGGGGTTTTATATTAAGAGTAAGGGCGGGCCAAAAGCTTACCGCCTGCGGATTCGTGCCCCATCATTTTTTATGTTTCAGACGGTTAATGAGGCAGCGAGAGGCTGCAGTATTGCTGACTTGATTGCTATTATTGGCTCTGTAAATATTATTGCAGGAGAGTTAGATCGCTAATGAAGCAAGTTCAAAATGCAATTGATGCTGAAATCGATAAAAAGAAGAGATTCTATCCAAATAAAGAGGCGCTGTTGTTGCCCGTGCTCCATGCGGCACAACGTGCATATGGTTGGTTGCCTCATGATGTAATGGAGATGGTAGCAAAGTCTTTAGAATTGCCGCTTCCGAAGGTGAAGCAGGTTACCTCCTTTTATACGATGTTTTATAAGAAGCCTGTTGGAGAGTGTCACCTGCAGGTTTGCAATAATATTGCCTGCTATTTGCGCGGGTCTTCTGATGTGATTCACTATATCGAGAATAAATTGGGGATTCTCCCAGGCGAAACGACAAAAGATGGTTTGTTCACTTTAACTGAAGTTGAATGCCTTGGGTCTTGTGGAACTGCGCCTGTTATTCAAATCAACGACGACTATTTTGAAAGCGTCTCTAGGTCGGACGTTGATAAAATACTGGAGGCCAAACAATGAAATCTGAGTTGGTCTTTTCTAAATATTATGGTGAGCCGGAAGCGGCTGGCCTCAATAATTATTTAAATAATGATAAAGGTTATGACGCTTTAAAGAAAGCACTAGAGATGACCCCAGAAGGCATTACCCAAATGGTAAAAGACTCTGAGCTTCGCGGTCGTGGTGGGGCGGGGTTCCCGACGGGATTAAAGTGGGGATTCATTCCTAAAACCAATAAACCAAAGTATCTAGTTGTTAATGCAGATGAGTCTGAGCCTGGGACATTCAAAGACCGGGCAATCATGAATTATACGCCTCATATGATGATTGAGGGGTGTATTATTTCTGCTCTCGCTATCGATGCGCATATAATTTATGTCTATATTCGCGGTGAGTTTGTGCGTGAGGCGGAGGTTTTGGAAAAAGCAATCGAAGAGGCTTATTCTGCTAGATACTTAGGTAATACAGTTTGTGGAAAAGACTATAAGCTGGATATGGTGGTTCATCGTGGAGCTGGTGCATACATATGTGGTGAGGAAACAGCGCTCCTAAATTCCCTAGAGGGAAAGCGGGGTGAGCCTCGAATTAAGCCGCCATATTTCCCCGCAGTTCATGGCGCTTTTGGGTGTCCAACGGTTGTTAATAACGTGGAGACTCTGGCGGCGATTCCTGGAATTGTTCGTGAAGGAGTTGATTGGTTTAAAAGTTTTGGACGGGAAAAAAATACGGGAATGAAGCTGTTCTGTGTTTCTGGCCACGTCAATAAACCAGGTCTTTATGAAAAGCCCTATGGTTACCCGTTTATGAAATTGATTGAGGAAGATTGCGGCGGAATTTGGAAGGGGCGTAAATTGAAAGCGGTTTTCCCTGGCGGCTCATCTTCACCAGTGTTGACCGCAGAAGAGTTAAAGGATGTTGCGCTCGATTTTGATGACCTGCAGGCTGCAGGGTCTATGCTTGGCTCATCTGCTATCATGGTGATGGACGATTCTACTTGCATGGTTCAAGTAGCCATTCGTACGGCTTATTTTTATTACGAAGAGAGTTGTGGGCAATGCACCCCATGTAGGGAGGGTGGTAAATGGCTGCTTGACCTCAATCGGCGACTTGAGTCTGGCAATGGCAAGATGGAGGATCTGGACCTTATCGCCGATATTTGCGATAAAATTGACGGTAAGACAATTTGTGCATTTGGGGAGGCAACTGCCTGGCCACTAAGAAGTCTCGTAAAGAAATTTAGACATGAATATGAACAACATATTCTTGAAGGAAAGTGTCCATTCGGAGGGAAGGCGCCATCATGGGAACAATAACGTTTAATGGCAAAGAGATTCCCTTTGATGAGGGGGATAATATCATAGAGGCGGCGAAAAAAGCTGGCACAGAAATTCCCCATTACTGCTACCATCCAGGGCTTTCTATCGTGGCTCAGTGCCGAATGTGTTTAGTTGAAATCGAGGGGGCACGCAAACTTGCTACGGCCTGTTCGACGCCGTGTAATAATGGAATGGTTGTTAGTTCTGAGTCTCCGACTGTGAAAGAGGCTGTCTCAGGCGTCCAAGAGTTTCTTTTGTTAAACCACCCGCTGGATTGCCCAATTTGCGATCAGGCTGGTGAGTGTAGCTTGCAGGAGTATTCTCTTAAACATGCTGCCTCCGATTGTCGCACAGATTTAAATCGACGAACTTATATTGATATAGATATGGGGCCTTCGATTAAAAAGAATATGAACCGCTGTATTCATTGTACTCGATGTATTCGTTATTGTAATGAAGTTGGCGATATCTATGAAATGGTTGCATTACAGAGAGGTAATAATACCGAGATTGTTACAGTGGATGACAAGCCGTTAATGACAGCATACTCTGGCGGGCTAGCTGATGTATGTCCGGTTGGCTCTCTAACCACAAAAGATTTTCGTTTCTCTAAGCGTGTTTGGTATCTGCGCCGGAATGACTCTATCTGTGATGGATGCTCTAAGGGGTGTAATATTACGGTTTCTCACGAAAAAAATCTCGTCTTTCGACTTGAGCCAAGAGAGAACCAAGAAATTAATAAATGGTGGATGTGTGATGAGGGCCGATACGGGTTTCATTTTGCACAATCCCCTTCAAGGGTATTGGCTCCCGCAGTTAAGGGAGGAGGCTCAATGGAGAGCGCCCAATGGTCGGAAGCAGGAGCAAGGTTTAATGACCTTGTTGTGGGGGCTCAAAGTATTGCGGTTGTGGCTTCGGCAGATATAACCAATGAAGAGGCCGATTTGCTGAAATCTAGTCTGCCTAAAGCGGAGCTTTACTCCTATTCACCTTCGGTTGATTCTAGCTCGGAAGATAAAGCATTGGACCATTTAATTCGCCGAAAAGACAAAAGTCCGAACCTTAAAGGTCTTGAGGGGAGGGGCTACTCTGCTTTCAGTAAGTTTAACCCAAGTAAATTTAATTTAGTTGTTTATGCCTCTGGTGGGAAGGTGCGCCCACCATACGGGATTGCGAAACTGTCTGAAACTACTGTCGGCTTAGGCGTGTTTTTGAAAGAGGAAGTTGATGGGTTCGATGTAATTTTGCCCGGTCCAAGTTGGCTTGAAAAGGAAGGTTCATTTACTAACTATGATGAAATAAATCAGCACTTCGGACAAGCAATTCGTCCGATTGGGTTGGCAAAGCCGATGAGTGTGGTGCTTTCAAAGTATTTGGCTGATTCGGTATGGCAGGCGGGGTAGACGTGACTACTTTTGAGCTAACGGCAATGGCGATTAAATTAGGGATAGTGCTGCTTATACTTTTGCACGTGGCACCCATAATGGTTTGGGCAGAGCGAAGGATATGTTCATGGATGCAAAACCGCACTGGCCCAAACCGAGTTGGGCCATTTGGTCTGCTTCAGCCACTTGCGGACGCCGCAAAATTTATTTTTAAGGAGGAGTATGTTCCTGCTCATGTTCGTAAGGGGTTTTATGAACTTGCGCCTGCTGTGAGCATTATTCCAGCGTTTTTAACGTTTGCAGTAATTCCATTTGGACCATCCATTGATATCGGTGGCAACTTAGTTCATTTACAACTAGCTGATTTGAATGTTGGTTTTGTATATATTTTGGCTATCTCGTCGCTATCCGTATATGGCACGATCATGGCTTCATGGGCTTCCAATAGTAAGTATGCTATGTTCGGTGGGTTGCGTGCCACTGCCCAAATGATCTCTTATGAATTAGCTCTTGGCCTTAGTTTGGTTTCAATGATTATGGTTTATGGGAGCGTGTCGCTACAAGAGATTACCCAGGCTCAGGGTGAAGTGTTTGCTTTCTTCCCTTCCCTTCCTAAGTGGGGGGTTTTTCTTCAACCAGTGGCATTTTTAATCTTTTTTATTTCAATATTTGCAGAGACGAATCGGTTGCCATTTGATCTTCCAGAGGGCGAGGCAGAGATTATTGGCTTTCACGTTGAGTACGGCGGCATGAAGTGGAGCTCGTTCTTTTTGGCAGAGTACCTTCACATGACAACAGCGGCAGGATTTTTGACGGCGATGTTCCTGGGTGGGTGGCAAATGTTTCCAGGAATGTACACCGCTATTGTGGCCTTGGGGCTTGAGGGGGATGCGTTGTATTGGACGATGGTCGGCCTGCGGGTACTTTCGTTTGCGATTAAAGTAATGGTAATTCTGGTTTTCTTCATTGTTGTCCGATTCACCTTGCCTAGATTTAGATATGACCAATTGATGCATCTTGGATGGAAAGTGCTAGTTCCTATTGCGTTAGTGAATATTGTGGTTACGGCATATATGATTTCCTTTGGTTGGTTATAGGGAGTGCTTAGATGTTGATTAAACGCGAAACAGGATTTCTCCAGCGCTTTTATTTGTTGGAAGTGATGAAGGGGCTCTTCATTACGACTAAGAATTGGCTTTTTAGTAAGAATATTACGATTCAATATCCAGAGCAGCGTCGAAAATACTCGCCCCTGTTTCGTGGGCAGCATTATATCAAGACAACAAACGGCGTAGAAAACTGTACTGCCTGCATGCTTTGCCCGACAGTTTGCCCAGCCGATTGCATCCATATTGAAGCTGGTGAGCGGGCCGATAAAGAAAAATTTCCAGTTCGTTTCGAAATCGACATCTTGCGATGTTGTTTTTGTGGCTATTGTGAAGAAGCTTGTCCGAAGGATGCGATTAAGTTGTCAGGAATTTATGAAATGGCTGATTATGAGCGCCGGGTATACGACAAAAATTTCTTATTGATCCAAAGAGGTAGTAAATAATGATGCAGCCAATGTTTTGGACTATGCCGCAGATTTTGTTTTCTGTTTTTTGTTTTCTGGCTGTTTTATTCGCCGTTTTTACAGTCGGATCACGTAGTCCGGTGGCGAGCGCGTTCTCTCTGGTGATGGTTTTATTCAATGTGGCAGCAATATTTGCGATTCAAGAAGCCCATTTCGCGGCGGCAATTCAGATTCTTGTTTATGCCGGGGCTATTATGGTTCTATTCCTTTTTGTAGTTATGCTTTTAAATATTGAGAGCGTACCCTTAGATTTCCCCAGATCTAGCTTTAGGTATGTATTGGCTGGACTCGGCTCTCTATCTTTTTTTGGGGTAATTCTATTTGTGGTTGCAGAGGGGCAGTCTAGTCTTGAGACTGATGGTTATACCCCCGAGATGATAGCCAATAGCGGGGGAAATATTCGTCTCATTTCACAAAGGATGTTTTCTGGATATTTATTTACATTTGAAATCATTGCAATGCTTCTGCTCTTAGCAGTTGTTGGTGCAATTGTGCTTGCAAAGCGGAAAGTCGACTAATGAACTTTATCCTAAAAGATCCAATGTTAGCTCAGTCTTTGTTGTTGAGCGGAGCATTGTTTTCGATTGGTTTATTTGGTGTTTTTGTGCGCCGAAATTTAATTGTCATTCTTATATGCATTGAATTGATGCTCACTGCAGTGAATATTTCTTTTGTGGCCTTTTCGAGAGCAAACTCTTCGCTTGATGGCCAATTAGCTACATTTTTTATTGTTACGGTCGCTGCGGCAGAAAGCGCAGTAGGGCTCGGACTTTTGATTGCAATTTTTCGAAACCTAAAGGAAGTCGGCACAGCAACATTGACAGGATTAAAGGGCTAAAATGGATTTTTATACTCAATCGAGCGTATTTGTTGGCCTAATTGTTCTGATACCGTTGTTAAGCTCAGTTATCGTGGGGTTGCTTGGTGGGATTCCCTGGAAAAATGCCCCGCGTATGTCGGGTGCAGTGGCAGGTGTCGTTGCAAGTGGCTCTATTTTTGTTTCCTTTGCACTCTCACTAATTCTTTTTTCAAAACTTGGCTCTGAATCTAAGGTTGTGATTGAATACTTGGCCTTTCCGTGGATTGAAGTCGGTGAATTTTCGATTCCGATGAAATTTCGCTTCGATAATTTGTCGGGCCTTTTATGTATGATTATTACCGGTATTGGATTTTTGATTCACGTGTATTCAATTGGATATATGCATGATGATAAGAATCCACAACGGTATTTTTGTTATCTGAATCTGTTTTCAGCCTCAATGCTGATCTTGGTTCTGGGTGCCTCATTGCCAATTTTGTTCATTGGATGGGAAGGGGTAGGCCTTTGTTCTTACCTCTTGATCGGGTTTTGGTTTGAGGACGAAGCAAAGGCGGCTGCTGGAAAGAAAGCCTTCATTGTTAATCGTATTGGCGACGTAGGTTTTTTGGTTGGAATTTTCTTAACCTACGCCACGTTCCGCACATTAGATTTTATGGAACTACGTGAGATGTCTGAGGGCCTGAGCCCTTACGCTGTAATTACAGTGATTACTATTTGTCTTTTTATTGGAGCCACGGGGAAGTCGGCTCAACTACCATTGTTTGTGTGGTTGCCAGATGCGATGGCGGGCCCAACACCAGTTTCTGCATTGATTCATGCTGCTACTATGGTAACTGCCGGCGTCTATCTTTGCTGCCGTTTGGGATTTATGTATTCTCTGGCGCCACTGACTTCTAATATCATTCTACATGTTGCACTTGGCACTGCTTTTGTTTCGGCGACGATTGCAATCGTTCAAAATGACATTAAGAAAGTTCTCGCCTATTCAACAGTTTCGCAGCTTGGCTTTATGTTTGTTGCCGTCGGAGTAGGAGCTTATTGGGTTGCTGTGTTCCACCTTATGACCCACGCATTCTTTAAGGCATTGATGTTCTTGGGGTCTGGCTCAGTTATCCATGCGATGGGTGGTGAGCAAGATATGCGCAAAATGGGCGGATTAAAGGAATATATGCCGGTAACCACTTGGACATTTGCAGTCGGCACGTTAGCGATTTCAGGCACCCCGTTTTTTTCCGGTTTCTTTTCAAAAGATGAAATTTTATGGCAAACATTCTCAAGTCCTTTGGGCGGTGTTATCCCGTATCTTATTATGCTTTCTACTGCGGCGATGACGGCAACATATATGACTCGGCTTTTCTGTATGACTTTCTTGGGTGAGTGTCGTGTAGACAAGAAGACCAAGGATCATTTGCATGAGTCGCCACAAATTATAACGATTCCTCTTATGGTGCTCGCTGTTTTTGCAGCGTTAGGTGGTTTCTTAGGATTTCCACACTTCATCGGTGGGGAGACCATTCCCAACTGGATGCACCACTTCTTAGTCGGGGTTGTTCCCGATAGCCTTGGTCATGGCACGCATACCCAAGAATATGCATTGTTGGCAGTTTCCATTATTGCTGCGGGGACTGCTATGGGACTAACGTATCTTTTCTTTACAAAGGGCGAGGAGAAAAGCGAGGTTTCTCATATCCCCACTGACTTTGCTATTCCTTCCGGGACGAAGAACTTTCTTTCAAATTCTTATTACTTGAATGAATTGTATAACGTGATTTTTGTTCGGCCCCTTTCCGCAGCATCCTCATTTCTATGGAAGGTTGTGGATGTTGTGTTAATTGATGGGTTAATTTTATCAACCGCACGTTTAGCCCGTTTTTCAGGCCAGTTTGCTCGTGGAATTCAAACGGGTGTTCTTGAACATTATTTGTTGGTTGTGGTGTTTGGGTTTGTGGCTGTAGCCGCTTGGGCGCTGGCTACAACACTTTAGGGGAATTGCGATGGTATCGCTTTTTGATAAGCATTTGATTACAATTTTGATTTTTTCTCCTGTCTTTTGGGCAATTTGTTGCTTGTTTTTTAATAAAAAGAATACGCAGCTTTTGCGGGTTTTTTCTATTATTGCATCGAG
Organism: Oligoflexia bacterium; assembly: GCA_011087955.1. Lineage (GTDB taxonomy): Bacteria > Bdellovibrionota > UBA1018 > CAIPTA01 > JAALKR01 > JAALKR01. The sequence goes on along the minus strand of JAALKR010000002.1, from coordinate 85,120 downwards.
CGTAACATTTTTATTGTCTTGTCTTTTGTGGAAACGGTTTGATATTCATTCGGCGGATATCCAATTAGCAGAGCGAATTGAGTGGATGCCTGATTTCGGTATTTCTTATTTTGTAGGCATTGATGGCTTGAGTTTGCTTTTAGTTTTGCTATCCACTTTTCTAGTTCCGATAATTTTTCTATCAAGTTGGAATTATATTTCCTCGAAAGTAAAAGCGTATACAGCCCTATTTTTTCTCTTAGAGGCTGGGATGATAGGCGCATTTGTTTCCCTCGACGTTTTTCTTTTTTATATTTTTTGGGAAGCGATGCTGGTCCCAATGTTCTTTATTGTGGGAGTTTGGGGTGGCCCTAAGAGGATTTATGCCGCGTCGAAGTTTATGCTCTATACAATTGCGGGTTCTCTTCCAATGCTCATCGCAATTATTTATTTAATCTGGCAATATAAATCTCAGTTTGGAGTGTTCTCCGCTTCCATAATTGATTTGTATCAAGTGAGTATGCCAATGGATGGCTTTTTTTCTGCGCAATCACTTGTCTTTTGGGCCTTTTGCTTAGCCTTTGCGATCAAAGTGCCAATGTTCCCTTTACATACTTGGCTGCCAGACGCGCACGTACAAGCACCCACCGGCGGCTCTGTGATTCTAGCTGGGGTGCTGTTGAAGTTAGGCATCTATGGGTTTATGAGATTTGCAGTGCCAGTGGCAGCTGAGGCAGCACTCGTTTACTCTGATTTCTTTCTTGTTATTTCTGTATTTGCGATTATCTATGGGGCGTGTGTTGCATTTGTACAGACGGATATCAAGAAATTGGTTGCCTATTCTTCGGTCAGCCATATGGGATATATTGTCCTCGGATTATTTTCTTTCAATCAAATCGGAGTTACGGGTTCGATCTATCAAATGCTCAGTCATGGTATTTCAACAGGAACCCTCTTCCTATTGGTCGGGATTCTATATGAGCGCTATCATACGCGAGAGATATCGGTGTTTGGCGGGTTGGCCAAGTTGCTTCCTCTCTACACAATTGTGATGGTAATTGCGACGATGAGCTCAATTGCTTTGCCTGGAACAAATGGCTTTATTGGTGAGTTTATGATTCTCCAAGGGGCATTTTTGGCAAATTGGCCTGTAGCAATAGCAGGGGGTGCTGGCGTAGTACTTGGTGCGGTTTATATGCTCTGGCTTTGCCAACGAATACTATTCGGTAAACTGAAAACGCCGGATGAGAAAGTGAGATTAGATCTCAATATGCGAGAAGTAGCCTATCTTGCGCCTATGATTGCATCGATTTTTATAATGGGGATATATCCGAGGCCCTTTATTCAAAGAATGGAAAAGTCTGTAGACTATTTTGTAACGAATGGACTTAGTGCAGATTACAGCCTGAATGTACAGTACGTGAGTGATTTACGTAGTGGTAGTGGCAAAAAATCTTCAATAGTTAAGAGGTAGTGAAGCAATGTCTAGTATTAATAGCTTCAGTTTTTCAATATCAGCTGCAGAGTGGATGAATCTTCGACCGCTCTTGACGATTGGTATTGGTTCTATGGTGGTGCTTCTGCTTAGTACTTTAAAAACGACAGCGTTTGGCGATAAGAGAGGGGTAGTTTTTTTAGGCGCTCTTCTTATTCTAGGAATTGGCTTTGCATTTTCACTTGCTGGATGGTCGTTGGAATCCGTTACTGCTTTTAATGGCGTAGTAGCGTTAGATAAGTTTCATAATTTCTTTAATTTGTTTTTTTGTGCATCGGGGATACTGATCGTTCTGGCGAGTTATAAGTATCTAGAGGCTCAAAAGATTCATTATTCTGAGTACTACACACTATTGCTATTAGCGATTTTCGGAATGATGTGTATGACAGCTTCTCTTGAATTGATCACTATGTTTGTGGCTCTTGAGATTATGAGTTTGGCTGTTTATGTACTCGTAGGATTGAGCCGTTTAGATCGTAAGGCAAATGAAGCAGCTGTGAAGTATTTCGTTCTAGGTGGAGTTGCGTCCGCAATTATGCTCTATGGGATCTCCATGGTCTATGGAGCATTAAATACTACAAATTTAATAGATATCTCCAAACAGCTCATAATTGGTGGCGATGCGGTTTTTAATCCAGTGTTGATTCTTGGTTTTTTCATGATCTTGGTTGGCTTTCTGTTTAAAGTGGCCGTGTTCCCGTTTCATATTTGGACACCAGATGTGTATGAAGGAGCCCCAATTATCGTGACTAGTTTTATGTCGACAGTGCTTAAGGTTGCGTCATTTGCCGCCTTTATCCGCGTGTTCTCTTTGTTCGTTGGATCTGGGACGCTCTTAGTGGAGAATGTTGGGGCATTATCGCAAGAGCTTATTTGGATTTTAGCTGTAGTCACGATGGTGGTTGGCAATTTTGTTGCCCTGACTCAGAACAATCTAAAACGACTGCTTGCATATAGTGCAATTGCGCACACCGGTTATCTTATGATCGGTATACTAGTTGGCCCAAAAGTTGGGTACTCTAGTATTCTTCTCTATATGATCCCATATGCGGTGATGAATATCGGTGCTTTCGCGATCTTAGGGATGATTTCTGGAAAGCTAGATAAAGCGTGTAAGATTGAAAACTTAACGGGGCTAGGTTCCCGTCATCCATATCTGGCTGGCGCGCTCACAATTTTTATGTTGAGTCTTGCTGGATTGCCACCAACCGGTGGTTTTGTTGCGAAGTACTTTTTGTTTTCTGCGGCTTTAGAGGCTGGCCAAGTTTCTATTTCGTTGATTGCAATTGCTACAAGTTTAGTGTCTGTTTATTACTATATTCGAGTAATTATATTTATGTACATGAAAGAGGAAAACTCAGAGCTTTCTCCAGTTGCCTCGGGTGGCTTGGCATGGGCAACCATTGCTCTTTGTGTCTGGGTGACTTTGCAGACAGGTATTTTTCCTAGTCAGTATATTAATTTGGCAAGGGAGGCAGCCTTATTTTAAGCGATTGCTTCAATTTCTTTCACTAGTGCGAATACGTCGTTGAAGGGCTTTCGAAATACGGCGCTAACCTTTTTGCTATTCGAAATTTCATCTATTTTTTGATCTTGATAAGCAGTCATCAGAACTATTTTTAACTGTATATGCTGATCTATGGCCCAAGCAATTACTTGGTCTCCAGTTAAATCTGGCATTATTAAATCGATAAGAAGTAAGTCATAGGAGCTCTCACTCAATAATGAAATAGAGGAACTTCCATTATTAGCCGTTGTGACCACATGCCCTGTTCTAGAAAAAGCTCGATTTAATGCGCGTGTAATAGATTTTTCATCATCTACGATTAGAATATTCAATCATGCCTCTACAGTCTTTGGGAATTGCAATTGGATAGAAGTTCCTGTTCCGAGTGTGCTATTGATTTTTATCGAACCATTCATGCGATTTACCAAGTCTTTAACGATCACCATTCCTAGCCCAGTACCTCTACCTTTGTTTTTTTGGGTGAAAAAAGGCTCAAAAATTTGTTGAATTGTTTTTTTAGACATTCCTTTTCCATTATCCTCAAGGTGAATTATGAAACTAGATTCTTTATTTTTGGCTAAGATCTTTAAATTTCCGTTGGCGCTCATTGCATTAGATGCATTTGTAATGATATTAAATAGAATTTGTTGAAAGGAACTTCTTGACACTGATATATCAGAAAGCTCCTTGTCGATGTCTAGCTCCAAATCAATAGAACGTAAGGATGATTTTGAAAATTTAATTACAGACGAAATCCCTTCTTCAACGCTACACGCTGAATCAGTGGAATTATCACCGAACCCCAATAAATTATCTATTATTTGCACTGCTCTTAGCGCAGAATTTTCAATTTCTTGCAGGTCTTCATAAAGTTCTGTTCTAACGTTCTTTTTGTTTTCAGCAAGCATTACCTGCACAGTAGAGATTATTCCAGTTAATGGATTATTTATTTCATGTGACACAGCGGTTAATAAATCTCCTATAGCTTGCATACGCTCCGATTGAATTAATGTTGTGGTTAATTGATGTTCTACTGAGATGTTCCGATAAAAATGAATTCGTTGCACCTCGCGGTTGCTTGTTTTGATTGGATAGCTCCAAACATAAAATTTTTGATTTCTTCTCCCATCCACTTTTATTGGTATTGATGAGATGGATTTCGAAATCGGCAAACAGTTTTTACATTTTGAATTCCGTTGAGAAAACAAGGAATAGCACTTCCTCCCTGGAAGTTTTGTGATGTGCTTACCAACTGCGCGTGAAAATGCTTTATTTGCTCGAACTATTTCGTAGCGCTTATTGATGATGCTAAGTGGCTCGGAAATCGAGTCGAAGGTATCACTCCAATCTCGCGCCGCCGAATGATTGTAGTTAAGGATGGCAACTTTTTGAAGTCCAAGGCCAATAATGGAATACATTATGCTTGCTAGTTCAATCTCATTCTTGTTAAATCCCTCTAGATCCTGGCGAAAGGAAACCAGGAACGATTGTTGTAGTTCGTTCCCTTCTATGGCTGGAGTGTTGTATTTGAACACCATTGCATATGCCCATGGTGAGTCGGTTAGGTTACCTAGTTTGTGAGCATGCTCAGTGGAATTTACAATTGATACACTCTGAGTAAGTTTATTTAGTGCAGATAAATTCTTACTATTACTGATTTCGACATTCACGGAGTTGACGTCTTTACAGCTTTCGTAAGTTAGTACTTGTCCAGTATCAGTACTCGACACTAACAAAACTCTGTTTACCCCAATACGCTGCATAAGCCTCAGGAGAGATTTTGTCATATCATGGTAATTAGCAGGAACAGTTGCTGTCCATGTAGATTCTGAAATTGTTTTAAGGGTTTGGCAGGTAGCATCTGAGTGGCTATTTAAAAAAGCTTCGAGAGATTGTAGTCGATTGCGCTTTTCTGCCACACGCAGAGCGCACTGCAAATTGATTCGAATTGCGTTTTTTGACATTCTTTGATCAACAAACGTTATTGCGTGGTTGTTGCCATGTGGGAAATTTTTCCGGCTGTTGATCTTGACCAGCACTGCAATAGCTGCTAATGGTCGATTGACTGTAATTCGTTGAATAGCCTTTCTTGTAATTTTTTCTTCAGAGAGAATAACTACTTCACTAGAGCGTTGTTTGCTATTTAATAGTTCAGATACATTTTTATACTGTGTTGGATTTGATTTTTTACCTAATTTTTTAATTAAGGTATTGAAGTTACTAGATTCGCCAACGAGACTTAGTTTAAAAGAATCAACGTTATCATCAACTATAATGTTGGTGCTCATTCTTAGGGCTTCAATCAGAGGTAATTTCGGAGTCTTGATTTATCTCAAGTGATTGCCCAACGTTGTTTTTAGCGATTATTTCCTGAACCAAATCCAGAACCAGGTTTACATGGAGTTTAATTCGATTGTATGCAAAATTTGCCTTTTCTGCGACGATAATTGGGTCCGTATCATGTATTTGTGCTTGGCTAGTGTGATAGAAATTGCAGATTGGCGCTACAGCTGCAATTTCTTGAGCAAGGGTGTGTATCAGATTGTCAATTTCTTGTAACCGATCGCTATCCAGTTTTGCTTGCTCAATATCGCTCTTGTGTAGATCTTCTAATACAAATTTTGAGTAATTCGAACCGAATTTTGCTAGCTTATACAGCTTCTCTAAAGAAGAGACCAGATTCGGCAGGGCATCGATTGTTTGTTTTTTGAAAAGCATCACTTCAGTCATTGTGTCTTCTGAGTGGTTCAAATCGAATTGCCAAATTAATCGGTATATTGAAATTAAAGACTCTTGAAGATTTGCATTATTGGTATTTACCGGTTCAAGAACATAATCGACTCGTTCTACGCCATTAAATTGGTGAAATACCTGCCTTTGAGATACAAACACTTTGAATTGTGGATCAATGGAGAGTGTCTTGTTGGTAAAAGCCTGTTGCCACTGTTCAATTGTGGGAGCCTTTGTATCATTTGATTCAATTATAAACTCGATAATATTTGCAACTGTGGAAGGTGGGACTGCAATATGCTCACTGTCTTGGTTGTCATCTCCGATAATTATATGGCCGTGCCCATATGGGCTGCTTTGAAACATGTTCTGATTAATATAATCTAATGTTACTGTGAGTGTTCCTACTGCTGCACTGAAATGTGTGCTTATGCCACCAGCACCAATCATCAGGTGCAGCCGTTCAGTTAGAGCCAAGAGTTCATTTATATTGGCTTGCCCAGACAAATCTACGCATCTGGAACGTAATTTATTTGGTATATTTGAGAGAATCGATTTTGCAACTGGCCTTTCGTTCATAGAGCCAATAAGATAAATTCTACACTTCTTATATTTTTTAAGGAAAGTGAGCGCCAGTTCAAGATTATATTGAATGGGCCATAAAGACTTAAGCTCAAGACCTATTCGCAGCCCATCATTGTTGGATAAAAAAGAATCTACTGCTTCTAGATGCTCTTCAGTTGGAAGCAGCTCTGCTACAATATCTTGGTCTTGTACTTCGGCAATATACTTATATAAATCGACGAAGTGAAAGGGATTTAAAATAGATTTATCCACATTAGCAGCAAAAAACATTGCCCACTCACTGCTTAGAGTTACCTCATTGTTCTCATTTAAATATGGCCCAAGGATTTTTGGAGCGCTTAAGTGGCTAGCTAGTAACGTAGAGAAATCGTTAAAACTTAGATTTACAATTAAGTCGTACTTCTGGTTGCTCTTAAGGTCGCAGGAGTCAAAGATCTCAGCAAGGCTTCGATCGGGCTCTGCGGCAGAGCGCCTTTTTAGCTCTTCAGTATCTATATGAAGAATGCGATCAATGATGGTCCAAGTGTTTGTTAGTGCGGCGTAAGACTTATCGGAATAAAGAGTAATACTAGCGTTAGGATGCTTACGTTTCAGCCCGAGAACGGCAGGCAAAGAATGGAGTAAATGCTCAACGGCACCGTTCTGAATTACGGCTATTTTTTTAAACTTCCCTGTCATAATAACAACGCTTTTCCTACCATGGAAAAATTCTACTATAGCTATTCTATAACGAATTCTACTACTTCGTTACACAAATCTGACGCAAATTTTTAGCTGCCTCATGCTCGGGATTTAGGCCCAAAATTTGGCTGCAAAGCTCAACTGCTTGTGGGTCCTGCTTCGTATGGTGGTACATGCCGGCTAACGCATATAAGATGCTTGAATTGACAGGATTATTTCGGATAAATTTTTCTGTCAATTCTATGACATTAGCAAATGCTTTAAGTTTGTATGCAGTTTTTATTAGATAAAATAGAGCACTTGAATTTGTGATGTTAATTTCTAATGCGCGAGAAAAATATTCCAAAGCGCTATCAAAGTCACTGCCCAGGTATTTGACGTATCCGGAACCAGTTATAGCTTTACTGTTATTTGGGTTTGCTCTGCTTGCTTCTTGAAAATGAACCGTAGCTAGTGGAAGATTCTCTTTCATCAAAGCAAAACAGCCAAGGCATACATTTAGATTGTCATCCTTGGAGTTTAGGTCAAAGGCGTGTTTAAAATGTATTTCTGCATGGTTAAACTGATCAATCCGCAGGTAACAGTTAGCTAGACTTTGATGAATTCTAAATGATTCGGATTTGCGTATTTTAGGTAAGTGGTTTGCGCGTAATAGGGCTTTGATGGCTAATTTAAAATCACTTTTTCGGCAATATAAATCTGTTAGTGCGATCAATGAGGTGAACGAAGGCTCATAAATAATTGCTTCTCGGTAGGACTCAATAGAGGCATCAACATCACCATCAGTTTGAAAGCAAACACCAAGCCCGGCATAGGAAGCGCCAAGCGCTTCGCCGGCTTCAATCAATTTATTAAAAATCGACTTAGCTAGCTCAAAGTCTTTTGCAGCCAATAGAATACGCGCGTTTTTTAACAGAAACGAGGTGTTCAATCGGCCATCTTTAAGAATAGGCTCATCAGAATTCTTTGATTCAGCGGTTTCAAATGTCTCGTCCACCAGCGAACTAAGAGAGGGAAGATCTTCAAAGTTCAGTTGGTGATCTAAGCCTTTATTTTGCATCAAATCCTTGATCATAGTTGCACATCAAAATTCGACCTACTTTTTACTTGGCCGCGGTAATTTGATAAAGCCCGTTTACCTTTTTGCAGATTGTAAATCTTCGTCTTCTGCTCAATTTTCAGTGTATCGAGGATTGGCAAAATTTCCGAGTCAATGCGCCGCATTTTTCGGAGTTTTTCTTGGTATTCCTGAATATAAAACTCTATTTTTCTACTTTGTTCTTTATTGGGAGTTAGATTTTTTTGTTGGCGCATTATACTTATAATTTGATTCTCTGCATTAATGGTCATTTTTACGAGAGATTCGCGATTTTGGTCAAATGTATCTAGATTTTCTAAAGCTAAATCAGGGTTTGCTTTGACCTCTTCTAGAAATTTTTGGCTTACGCTGATGATTTTGTGTAACCACAGGCTTTTTTTTGCCAAGGCTTCTAATAGCTCTTCCAAACTACTCACTCCTCAAGCTTACTTTTGCGCCTGCTTTGCCAGTATCTTCTTCACCAACACCTCCCTTGCCTTTTTCTTTCTGGATCTTTTTCACAGCACCTTGCCAGCCTTCATAGAGAGTCATCATCACTGTAATACATTGCTCTAGTTTTTCTGGATTGTTTTCAATATTTGCTTCAGTAGATTCCAAGAAAACAAATAGATAAAGAGACTCTAATTGTTTAGCAATTTCCCCACCTTTTTCAAAATCTAGTGAACTGGATAATTCATTTACAATATCTTGAGCTTTTCCGAGCCACTTCCCTTTTTCAGCAATATTCCCCTGCTCCATTGCTAGCTTAGCTTTTTTGAAATTGCGAATGCACCCTTCATACAGCATGAGCAAGAGCTGTTCTTTGCTCGCAGTTGTGATCGAGGTCTTGTGATATGCCTTATTTCCATATGGGTGTTGCATTAGCTAGTCTCCTCTTCTTTATTATCTTAGCCGCCAATAAGTCCTCCGAGCCCATCACTTGAGCCCAACGCCGCCGAGACTTGAGCCTGCTGCCCTTTTAGTCGTGCCATAGTGCTCTCTAGTGTAGCGAATTTTCGCTTTAAATCGTCCCTAGTTTTTTCAACTTGTCGCTCTTTAGTTTCAATTTGCCGGTCAATATCATCGATTCGTCGTTTAATACCTTGTTGCCGACTATCTACTAGACCATTGAACTTAGTGTAGTTTTTTATCGACCCAGAAAGTTTTCCTACAAATCCGCTTCCGTTATCGTTGATTCCAGCAAAAAATTCGCCTACCTGTTCAAATCTAGCAGTAACAGCATTTTTTAACTTATTATCATTAATTTTTAATAAACCGTCTCTTTGGAAAGTAACTCCAAGATCTGCGAACCGCATGCCTCCGTCACTAGTAGGGTAATTTTCCATTACCATTCTGCGAATCAAAGACTCTAGATTTTGCAAAGTGATGTCGCCACCAAGAGTTTTTCTAGTATCTGTATTTTCATCGATTTTATTCTGAGTTTGTATGAATTGAAGTATATTATTTAGCTTCTCTACAACTGCTCGCACCTTCGCTTCAGCAGATTCAATATCTTCTTGAATTTTTACAGTAAATTCAGTGCCTGGATCTGCGTCTTTTAGGTCAATCGTTACTCCGGGTAATAGTGTATCAAATTTTGTGCTTGCGAATTCGACATCAAACCCGTTCACAGAGACAACCGAGTTTTGGGCCGGGCGCTCTTTATCGAGATAAAAGTCTTCATCTCCATCAACAAAATAAAATGTTGGAAATTCAGCATCGTTAATCTCTCCAGATTCTTTATGAGCAATAATCAAACGCCAAGGATTCTCAGTGCCAGCTCCATCATCGACAACAAGCGCCTGGAGATTTAGATTTTTTTGGTCATTAATTTTATTTGCAATGCCTTGAAGCGTATTGTTGTCATAGTCGATAAAAACTTCTTCGGTTTCGCCATTTGGAAGATCATATGAGAAATAGCCGACACCAATTTGTGTATCATTTGGGTCTTCAAATCCGTTGGATAACATTGAAGAACGACCTGATAGCTGCTTGATTTCAAACTGATATTCGCCCGGCTCGGCGATCTCACTATCAATGGTCATAGCCATCAAATCATCTCTAGGGATATTTGCAAGTAGAAGTCTAAATTCTCGATATTTTCCGAGTGCATCTAAATCAGTCTTCGCGTCGCGAAGACGCTGCAATAGGTCTTGTACCAAAGCAAGGCGGCTCTCTTCGTTGGCTTTTCGATCGCCAAGAGCTTTGAGTGGACGCTGCTCGACCTCCATCAAGCGATCCACGATATCTTTAGGCAGACCAGATGCAATCGGGCCTAAACTGATAGCCAATCCATCCTCCTTGATGAATTAAAGACTCCTCTTAAATTATATGATTTCATTGTGGCACAGACAAGAATCGAAATGGTGTATACAAGAATCAAAAAACTAAAGGTGCTTACGTTTACGTTCTACTTCGAGGATTTTTTTGCCACTAACCCCTAACAGGTATGTACCTCTTTGCACGCCGTTATTGTCAAACTTGAATGTACCGGAAATTCCGCGTAAGTCTTGGTGAGTGCGAATATGATTCCGTAAATCAGATCGGGACACTACTTTACCAGAAGCAATCGCATGAATCAGAATTCGTGTAGCATCATAGGCTTGAACTTCAAGAGTGGCCGGGGACGACCCAAAATTAGCGCGGAATTCTCTGATAAATTTTATAGCTTCGGGACGGCGGGAGTGGGAATAGAAGGAATCAACGAAGTACGAACGTTGAAGATACTGGCCTGCTCGGTTTACTATATCCATCGTGTTCCATGTATTCAACCCTAGGAATGGTAGATTCTTAATCCCATAAACTGCAAATGACGGGGCTATTTGTCCGATTGCTTTTGGTCCATCAGGAACAAATACTGCATCAAAATCTACAATCGGCTTCAATTTGTACTGGCTCAACATTCGTTCACGAAGCTTCCCACGGGCCTTTAAAGTTGAGGCATAAATTTTTTCTCTGCGTTTTAATTCTCTCTTCTCCATGAGTCGAGCCCCTTCATAGAAGAGACCAAGCAGTTTTTTTAATGGGAAGCGGAAGTCGGTTGAGCCTGCAGCATACTCTTCATATCCTCTGATTAATCCACCGCGTTTTTCCACTTCTGTCCAAAAGATATTTACGTATTCCTTTGCTGCTGGACTGCTGGGAGACAAAATTGCAAATCGCTTAAAGCCTTTTTCAGTCATCAAATGGTCTAGTAGAGTGTTCACTTGTTGCTCAGGGGTAAGAGCAAATGGGAAAATAAATGAACCCAGCTGACTCAATGCTTGCTTTCGAGACAGGCTAAAAAGTGGAACGCCATATTCTTGAGCTAGTCTTCCAACTTCAAGAGCTTGACGCTTTAGCAGTGGTCCAATAATACCAACTACGTGGTCTTCTGTAGCTAGCCTTTCAAATGCAATTTTAGCCGACTCTTCAGTAGATCCAGAGTCCCGGATAACGAACTCAATATTCGGACCTGCAACTTGGGAGGTCTTTCGAGCTTTCATTAAGTTTTTGCGCGCCAATAATGCAGACTTTAGGCTCAACCGACCATATTTTTGAAATCGACCAGAAAGGGGAAGTAGAATTCCAACTCGATGTGGGTTTACGATTGAGAGTTTTTGCATTAACTGAATAAGCCTACGCCCTTCGGCCTCAAGCGGGTGATTTTTTGCTTTGTCTAAAAATGAATTAAGCAAATCAAGTGCCTCTTCACGTCGTCCGGAAAACATATAACCTCTTGCTAAAATAAGTCGAGCTGTCCAGGTTCCGACACCATTTTCTCTCATCTTACCTTCTAGGTTTTCTATCCGGGCTAAGTCAGATTCATTACTATTTAAAAAGATATTTTTTGAGAGCTCGTACGCTTTTCGTGCAATAGGGTTAGAAAATGTTGAGTCTCTCTGCTCTAACTCATTTGTGGTAAATAAGTAGGCAACAACAGAGGAAGGATAGTTTTTTGTAGCTTCCAGAGCTCGGCCAAGCAAATGATAATAACGAATTTTCGTGTCTTCATCCAATATGGCTGGATTGACCTTTAGTAATACGTTGTTTGCGCTATTGGCCTGCTTGCTCTTTAAAAGAGCGTTTGCTAGATTGTATCTAGCTATATGCAGCTCAGGCTCATTCTGTGTGAAGTGAGCTTCTGCGATATCGACGGCCTTTTGAAATTCACTGGAAGAAGACTGGGTGCTATTTAATTGAAAGAGGGTGAGCCCTCGCAGATTGTGGGCCTTTGCGAGAGTTGCTGGCGCTGCTGAATTTCCAAATTTTTTAAAGAATCGAGCAAGTTGTTTAAGGGTTTCTTCTAAATTATCTCGCAAGAAAATTTGCTCGGCTTTGAAATATGCTCTGTCAGCATTGGTGGCTGGAGCTTGTGAATAAGCGCTGGGGGAAATTGAAATTGAAAGTACAAATAATAAAGCTGTTAAATACTTCATCCAAACAGATCTTTTACTTTGTTCATAAATCCTTTAGTCATAGTCGATGATTTCTCATTGTATGACTGATCCAATTCTCGCAAAAGGTCCTTCTCTTTGCTAGAGAGATTTGTTGGTGTTTCGACGATTATTCGTACTAGTTGGTTTCCATTGCCATAACCACCTAAGCGCGGGAATCCCTTGCCCTTTAGGCGTAGCGTTTTATGGCTCTGAGTGCCAGTCGGGATCTTTAACTCAACTTTTCCATCAACTGTTGGGACTTCTATGCTGTCACCGAGCACAGCTTGCGAAAAAGAAATTGGAACATCGCATAAAATATCATCTCCATCCCGATCAAATAACGGATGAGGCCGAACATGGATTTGAATATACAGGTTACCAGCCGGGCCGCCGCGTACGCCGCTATTGCCCTCACCAGTAATCTTGAGTCGTTGTCCAGAATCAATGCCGGCAGGTACTTTTACTTCGATTTTCGATTGTTTTTGATTTCTACCTTTGCCGCCACACTTGGAGCATGGGTCTGAAATGCGAATACCTTCCCCGTTACAATCAGGGCATGTGCGAGCGACGGTAAAAAAACCTTGTTGATAATGAACCTCACCAACCCCGTGACAGGTGTTACAAGAGTTCGCTTTTCCGGACTTAGACCCTGTTCCGTTACATGTATCACAAACAACCTCTCGCCAAACGGAGGCTGGCTTAATAACTCCCTTTGCAGCTTCTAAAAAAGTGATATCAATTTCTTGCTGTAAATCTTCCCCGGGGATGCCAGAGTGTCTACGACGATGCCCGCGTCCGCGTTGCTGGCCGCCGCCAAAAATATCTCCGAATATGTCTCCGAAAATATCATTAAAATTTCCACCATTGAATTCGCCTTGGAAGCCTCCAGCACCAAAGCCGCTCATACCGTCTACACCAGCGTGACCAAACTGGTTGTAGGCACCGCGCTTTTTATCGTCGCTTAATATTTCGTAGGCTTCAGAGGCTTCTTTGAATTTTTCTTCCGCATCTACACTATCTGGATTTTTGTCAGGATGGTACTTAACAGCAAGCTTTCGATAGGCCTTCTTAATTTCGTCCGGGCCGGCGCCGCTAGCGACGCCGAGCACTTCATAATAGTCACGTTTTTCGGACATCAAAAAACCTCAATATTTATAAGGATGAAAGTTCTTGATTAAACTTCTTTAAAATCGGCATCGATAACATTATCATCTTTGCCCTTGTTTTCGCTGCTGCCTTCTTTACCATCAGAAAATCCGGCGTCGTTTGTACCGTTTGTGCTGCCGTTTCCTCCTTGGTTTGCGCCGCCACCAGCGTCCGCACCTGGCTGCTGCTGTTGGCCGTTGCTATAAAGCTGTTCAGCCATCTTTGCCGATGCCTGCTGAAGCTTTTCTGCCGTTGCCTTCATAGCGCCCGCATCATCGCCAGCCTCTAAGATTGGCTTAGCTTCTTTCAGCGCAGCTTCTACAGCTGACTTGGCATCATCAGAAATTTTGTCACCATTTTCTTTAAGAGTTTTTTCGCATGTATAGCAAAGGCCATCTAACTCGTTATGTGCGTTTACAACTTGCCTTCGTTTTTCGTCGTCAACTTTGTTAGCTTCTGCATCTTGAACCATTTTTTCAATTTCATCGTCTGATAGGCCACCAGATGGGTTAATTTGGATTGCTTGCTCCTTGCCGGTGCCCTTATCTTTAGCAGAAACGTTCACGAGGCCGTTTGCATCGATGTCAAAAGTAACTTCAATTTGCGGCATGCCTCGAGGTGCGGCAGGGATGCCAACAAGATCGAACCGACCAAGGGATTTATTATCATTAGCAAACTCGCGCTCCCCTTGAAGGACGTGAATAGTAACCGCAGTCTGGTTGTCGGCTGCAGTAGAGAATACCTGCGATTTTTTCGCCGGAATTGTAGTGTTCTTGTCGATAAGCTTCGTAGAAACCCCGTTCAAAGTTTCAATGCCTAGGGACAGGGGTGTTACGTCGAGAAGAAGTACGTCTTTAACATCACCCTGCAACACACCACCTTGAATGGCCGCACCAACAGCAACAACCTCATCTGGGTTTACACCTTTGCTTGGGTCTTTCCCGAAAATTTCTTTAACTCGCTCTTGGACTTTCGGCATACGAGTCATGCCGCCAACTAAAATAACTTCATCAATGTCTGCCTTTGAGAAGTCAGAGTCCTTAAGAGCCTCTTCACAAGGAGGGGCAAGTTTTTGAATTAGATCTTCACATAGAGCCTCAAACTTCGCTCTTGTAAGGTTGGTATTTAAGTGTTTTGGCCCAGAGGCATCTGCAGTAATGAATGGGAGATTGATGGAGGTTTCAGTGGCACTAGATAATTCATGCTTGGCTTTTTCCGCCACCTCTTTTAAGCGTTGAAGTGCCATCTTGTCTTTGCGCAAATCAATGCTGTTCTCTTTTTTAAATTCGTCCGCAAGAAAATCAATTATTTTTTGGTCAAAATTACCACCGCCCAAGAACGTATCACCGTTAGTGGCTTTCACTTCAAATACCCCGTCACCAATTTCAAGCACGGAAACGTCAAACGTTCCACCACCCAAATCAAAAACAGCAATTTTGAGATCCTTCTTTTTGTCTAAACCATAAGCAAGAGCAGCAGCAGTAGGCTCGTTAATGATTCGCTTAACATCAAGCCCCGCGATTTTGCCCGCGTCCTTTGTCGCTTGTCTTTGAGCATCATCGAAATAAGCTGGAACGGTAACAATCGCTTCATTAACAGTTGTGCCCAGATAATCTTCCGCAGTAGATTTCATCTTTATCAAAACTTGAGCTGAAATTTCTTGTGGAGACATCTTTTTGCCAGCAACTTCGATCGCGGCGTCACCATTTCCAGATGCAACTACACCAAATGGTGACACATTTGCGAACTCTTCCACCTCCTTGGATGAAAATTTTCGACCCATAAGTCGTTTTGACTCAAAGATAGTTTTATTTGGGTTTGTAACCGCTTGGCGCTTTGCGGGAGTCCCAACAAGCCTTTCACCAGAGTCAGCAAATGCCACGATGGAAGGGGTTGTGTTGTTGCCTTCCGCATTTTGAATAACTTTTGGCTTGCCGCCCTCAAGAACCGCTACGCACGAATTAGTTGTTCCTAAATCAATTCCAATTATCTTGCTCATTATATTTGGCCTCCGAAACTATAAAAATCAGTTAATCTTTCTTTTTGCTAATTACGACCCGAGATGCGCGCAAAACTCGGTCGTGCAGCATAAAACCTTTTAATTCTTCCCGCAGGACAACATTGGGCTCCTTATCATTAACCTCTTCTTGTCCGACCGCCTCATGCACGGTTGGGTCAAATTTTTGCCCGACCGCCTCAATAGTGGTTACTCCCTGGTGCTTCATGGCCTCCATAAATTGCCACATAATCATCTCTAATCCTTCGACCATCTGAGCCGACGAGGTCCCCTGCTCAGGATTACTTTGTTTTGCTGCCTCGATTGCTCGAATAAAATTATCCTGAACCATTAGCTGCTCGCGCAGGAAGTCCTCATGTCCATACTTGAAGAAATCGGACTTCTCCTTTTGCATGCGCTTGCGAAAATTATCAAATTCAGCTGAAAGGTAGAGGAACTTATTTTCCCACTCCTTGGCCTTCCCCTCGAAATCCTCTTTTGCTGCTTCGTCTGTCATGGGCTCTTCTGAGCTCGCCTTACTATCGATTTCTGCACCAAATTCCACATCAGGGATTTTGGCCGCGCTCTTTTCTGCGCCTCCTGCCTTATCCTTTGGCTCATTCACTTCATGGTTTTTAGTAGGCTCTGAACTTGTCATAATTCCAACTTGCCCTAGGTTCAAAATTCCGATCAAAAATCCTTGTTTGCAAGATGGGTGCAATATCTGGGGTGTCAATGAAGCCTGGAAGAAAAATTCAAATATTAGGACAGAATTTCTGAGCTTGATGGAGGCTGGTAAACATTTGAATTATATAAGTTTTTCCGTCAGAGAGTCGCTTAACATAATCCCTGGGAATGAGGGAAACCAAGTATTTTCAACAAGTTGTCCAAGCCCGGATTCTTCGAACTCGGTTAGCTTCCTCCTGATTTTTGCTAGTTTTTCTGCACCAAATTTCGCCTCAACTTCGCGCAGATGGAATCCAGCAATCGTGCGCATTCGGACTAAAAAGAACTCAATTTCGCGTTGTTGAGAATTTAGCTCCTCGAGCTCAAGGATAGGCAAGTTTCGAGATTCGAGGGCAGAGTTATATTTCTTTAAATCTGGGAAGTTGATCCAACGTTTTGCGCGACCGTCAAAGCTATGGGCAGAAGGACCAACTCCAAGGTAAGAGTTACCTGTCCAGTAATTACAATTGTGCATACCGCGAAATCCAGGGCGAGCAAAGTTGGAGGCTTCATAATGCTCGAATCCGGCCGAGTGCAATTTTTTATGAATAAACTCTGCCTGCAGTAACCCTTCCTCCGGCCCAGGCAATTTTTTGAACAGAAAGTGGCTTTGAGGAAGAGTCAATGTGTAAGCCGAGATATGCTTAATTGGCTTTTTGGAAAACTCCTCAATTGATTCATCTAAATCCTCTAGCGACTGATCAGGAACGCCATATATCAAATCACAACAAACGAGATTGAAATTTTCACAAGCCAGATCAATGGCTCGTAGCGCTTCCTCGCGATTGTGATTTCTCCCAAGATTTTTTAAGTTAGAGTCGACTAGCGATTGAATACCTATGCTAAGACGATTAATGCCCAATTGCTTCCAATTTTGTATATTATCGCTAGTCATAGAACTAGGATTCACTTCTATAGTGAACTCTTTTAAGGTATTGAGCGTTAGAGGTGAAAATAATTTCATGATCATCTCGGCAGGGGACTCACTGGGGGTTCCACCGCCCAGATAAAGAGTCTCTAAAGCAGCCAAATGAGGGCGCCACATACCTAGTTCCTCTTGCAAAGCGGAAAAAAAATTATCATGGTTTGCTTTGCGAACTGGGACCACAAAAAAATCACAATAATGGCAGTGAACTTTACAGAAGGGGAGATGAACGTAAAGGTTGCGAAATTTTTTAGTATTGTTAGTGTCGACTATTGCTGATGGCTTCACAGAAATTCTTTTGCAAGCCCCTTACTCATTAGCAGCTATGTCGCTGCTAGAATCCCGCCCTGAGTCCTTCATATTTTTAGCAGAAAGAATCATGGATTCAGCATTTGCTAGTGCTTCGCTACTATCTTCCATTCCTCCAAGCATACGAGTAATCTCTAAAACTTGGTCACTCCCTGCGACTTGCACAACATTGGAGCTAGTGCGCTCCTCTCCATCAATCATGGAAACAGACTTTTCTACGCGAAGGTGACGATCTGCAAAACTTGCCACCTGAGGGAGGTGAGTAATACAAATTACTTGTGAATTATCCGCTACTCTTTGTAGTTTGCGTCCGACGACGGCAGCAGTTTTCCCGCCAACGCCTGTATCTACTTCATCGAATAAATAAACACGAACCCCCCCTCGGCTAGAAAGCACGTTATGAAGCGCAAGCATAATGCGACTTAGCTCGCCGCCAGAAGCGACCTTGTGAAGGGGTGCTGCATCCTCTCCTGGATTAGCCGCAAGAAGATAGTCTGCTTTGTCAATGCCGTAGCTCGAGGGCTCTTCCGAACGTTCAAGCAAACACTCAAATTTAGCTCTTTCCATGTTGAGTTCAGCTAATTCTTTTTCGACTTCCGTAGCAAATGTATTAGCGGCTACTTTACGCTTTTCCGACAGTCTTTCTGCTTCTTCATCGAATAGTGATCTTGCTTCGTTGACAGCAGCCGTCACTATTTGGACATTCTCGTCGTGGTTTTCAAAGGATTCAATTTCGTTTCTAAAAATCTCTCGTGACTCAATGGCTTCTTTGAGTGATGGCCCGTATTTGCGCTTAATTTGCGTAAGTAAATTATAGCGGTGGTTTAACCCCTCTAATCGACCATCATCCACCTCAATATTGTTCATGTAATCACGGAAGAAATAACCAGCCTCTTCTAACGTGATTTTTAAAGAATTCATTAATTCATAAGCAGGGGTTAGATTTGTGTCTGTTTTGCAAAGCTCTTCTGCTCGATTTACAAGAGCGCCAAGAACATCTAATATTGCTTTATTGCCATCATCACAGCCATTAATTGCTGATTCAGCTTCCCGGGCAAAATTCAAAAGAGTTTCTGAATTTGAGAGGATGTCCAGTTCGCCTTTGATTTCCAAATCTTCGCTACCTTGCTGTAGTTTAGCCTCTTCCAGCTCCTTTAACTGAAATCGCAAAAAATCAACACGCCTCTCTTTGTCGGCTGAATCATCTTCTAGCCTCTTAAGCTCGTTGAGTTTTTGCTTCCAAGCCTGAAAGCGCTCTTTGACAAAATTTCTGATGGGGTCATTTTCAGCATAACGGTCAAGCCAAAGCAGTTGCTCATTTTGTCGTTGTAAAAGTCGCTGATCTCCCTGGCCACACAGATCTACGAGGCGCTCAGTAATTAAATTCAACGTGCCAACGTTTACCATTACATCGTTTACAAAAGCTCTGCTTTTTCCGTTTGGTTGGATGATTCGTCGAACAATTAATTCATCGTGTTCGATTTCAATTCCGGTGTTATCTAAAACACCTTGGATACTTCCCCTGTCGACAACGTCAAATAAGGATTCGACAGAGGCTGAATTTGTGCCTGATCGAATCAGGTCTGACTTTGCACGACCTCCGAGAATTATATTTAGCGCACCCATAATGATAGACTTGCCTGCCCCAGTCTCACCAGAAATGATATTTAGGCCCGAGCCAAATTCAATTTCCACATTCTCAATGATCGCAAAATTTTGAATTCGTAGATATTTCAGCATTCCTAATTCCCCTCACCCCTTGCACCGAGCTTTAGCTTGCTTCTCAGTACGTCAAAATATTCTCGCGCCCTAGGACGAACTACCGCTAGTCCATGCTTTGTAAATTTCGTAACGCGAACAATATCCCCTGGTTCTAGATCATATCCAAATTGACCATCTAGGGTCAATAAAGCCTTACCATCCTTCTTTGCCACAAGAACCTCTATTGTGGTTTCCTCTGGCACTACTATTGGGCGTATCGTCAGGCTGTGTGGGCAAATGGCTGCGATCGTGGTCGCAGCAACCGATGGGTGGACAATTGGGCCCCCAGCCGCCAACGAATACGCAGTCGAGCCCGTCGGGGTTGAAACAATCATGCCATCAGCCTTAACGGAAGCAGCGAAAACTCCATCGATCATTAGCTCAGTGTCCAAAATCCGAGCAATGTCAGCGTTGTTAATGACTGCATCATTAAGCACAGGTCGAGAAAAGATTGATTTATTATTTCGTATCACCGAAGTCTCCAGCATACTGCGCTCTTGAATATGGTAATCACCCTGACAAATTCGTTCTAGGTCATCCAGAATAGTATCCACAGTAAACTCAGTTAGGAACCCCAGGTGCCCAAGGTTCACCCCAAGGATCGGAATGGATTTATTTACCATGCGACGAGCGATGCTGAGGAAAGTGCCATCGCCACCAAAAACAAGCACCATATCGCAAGTTTCCGGAATACTTTCTTTGCTAACGACGTCTGCATTTGGCCAACTCTTATCTAGGTTATCAACATCGCCAGTAATAGCTACCGATCGACCGTTCTCCTCTAACCACTGGCCAACGGTTTTTGCCAAATCGACTGCCTGTTGCACATTGCGCTTGATAACGACCCCGAATTTTTGTGGCTTTTTGTGCTTCATTGTTTATCTAGTGCTTATTATCTGGCGGCAACACACTCAATTTCTACTAAAGCGTCGAGCGGCAAGCCCGCTACTTCGATTGTCGCACGTGCAGGGGGCTCCGAGTTGAAGTGTTTTGCATACATCTCATTTACAGCCTTAAAGTCGCCCATCGATTTTAAAAAAATTGTAGTTTTCACAATATTTGAAAAGCTCATATCTCGCACGGCAAGTAAGGCGGATATATTCTTCATAATTTGTTCGGTTTGCGCTGCTGCTGTGCTGCCAATTAAAGAACCACCCTCTCCGGCAGGAAGTGCGATTTGACCAGAAAAATAACAAATTTCTTGCGCACCCTGTACAGACATTCCAGCCGAATATGGACCAATTGCATTTGGCGCGTCGGTTGAGGAAATGGGTGTTTTATCCATCGTTCTTAACCATGCCTCTCTCATTGTGAATTTTCATTGCCGTAATCGTTGTCATATTAACAACGTCTTGTACGGTCGACGCTCTTTGTAACACAGATACGGGTTTATTCATTCCAATTAAGATTGGACCAATTGCTTCCGCGCCACCGAGGCGAAGTAGTAACTTATAGGCAATATTAGCAGATGCTAGGCTTGGGAAGATTAGAACATTTGCATCGCCCTGGATTTGGGAGAATGGGAAATACTCTTCAGCAATCTCTGGAACGATTGCTGTGTCCACCTGCATTTCACCATCAATAACTAGCTCTGGAGAAGCGGCACGCGCCAGCTCAACCGCGCGCTGCACCGTATTGCTCTGCTCTGAAGGCGCAGAGCCAAAGTTTGAAAACGAAAGCATTGCGACTCGCGGGGTACTCCGTAAAAAGCCCTCCGCGATCTTTGCTGTTTCGATTGCAATGTGGGCCAATTGCTCCGATGTGGTTTCAATATTTACTGTGGTGTCAGCAAAAAAGACGATGCGCGATTTGCAATTCATTACGTAAATGCCGGCGAGCCTTTGCCCTGGCTTTGCTCCAATAGTTGTCACCATAGGGCGGATGGCCTCTGGATAGGACTGAGTGATTCCGTTAACCACTGCGTCTGCGTCCCCCATCTCCACCATCATCGGACCAAAATACCCTCTACGGCGGATTAATTTTTCTGCCGTTCGACGGATAATACCTTTTCTTTGACGCTTTTCCGTAAATCGATCCGCATAGGTTTGTGAGAGTGTTGATTTTCGAGGGTCAATTATTTCAAACTCACCCTCAATGTTGATATCAAACTTTTGCATTTCAGAGGTGATTTGCTTTTTGCTTCCCAGTAAAATAGGGACAGCAATTTGATCTTCAGAGATAATCTTCGCCGCCCTAAGAATTTTTTCATTCTCGCCCTCGGGGAAGGCAATCTTTGGCACGAATTTTTTTTCTTCTCTGTACTTTAAGACAGTATTCTTAAGTGTTTTCATAACAACCATGAAGCGATTGCCCATTAAGTGTTCTAGCTGTTCCCGATAGGCGCGTACGCTTTCAATTGGTCGACGAGCAACCCCTGATTTTGTGGCTGCTTCAGCAACCGCTGGCGCGATATATAAAAGTGCGCGCGGATCAAAGGGTTTTGGAATCAAATACTCTCGCCCAAATGTGAAGTGTGTTCCGCCATAAGCACTGGAAACTAACTCTGGGACTGGTTCTTTTGCCAGTGCTGCCAGCGCTTTTACAGCAGCTAATTTCATATCTTCGTTGATGGCCTTTGCATGCACGTCGAGGGCACCGCGGAACATGAACGGAAAGCAAAGAACGTTATTCACTTGGTTCGGAAAATCCGTGCGCCCAGTGGCACAGATTGCATCCTGTCTTACCTCCTTAACGTCACTTGGCAAAATTTCCGGATCTGGATTGGCCATTGCAAAGACAATTGGGTCTTTGGCCATCGTCTTAACCATGTTTTTACTCAAGACGTCAGCAGCACTCACTCCGATGAAGGCGTCTGCGCCTTCCATGGCCTCCGCAAGAGTTCGCTTTGGTGTATTGACAGCGAAACGAGCCTTATACTCGTTTACTCCCTCACGTCCGGCATAAATAACGCCTTTAGAATCGCAAAGGAGGATATTTTCGCGTTTCACCCCAATGGATACAATTAAGTTTGCGCAGGCCAATGCAGCAGCGCCACCGCCAGAAAAGACGACTTTCATCCGGTCAATTTTCTTTCCAATAATCTCAACCGCATTTAGGAATGCGGCAGCAGTAATGACTGCAGTACCGTGCTGATCATCATGGAAGACAGGAATATTCAACTCCTCCCGCAGCTTCTCCTCGATATAAAAGCACTCTGGCGCCTTAATGTCTTCAAGATTAAGGCCGCCAAATGTTGGCTCTAAATACTTGCACGCTTGAATAACTTCATCCGCGGACTTTGCATTGAGTTCCACATCAAACACATCGATGTCAGCGAATTTTTTAAAGAGAATGCCCTTTCCTTCCATCACAGGCTTTGAAGCAAGGGGCCCAATGTTTCCTAAGCCAAGTACGGCTGAGCCATTGGTTATTACACCAACTAAATTACCCTTGGCAGTGTATTTGTAAACGTCGTCAGGTTTATCGGCGATTTCCAAACAAGGGAATGCCACACCTGGCGAATAGGCCAGAGCTAAATCTCGGGACGTAATACAGGGCTTCGTCGGATTGACTTCAATTTTACCTTTGCGCCCACGGGAGTGATAATCCAGAGCTTCATCTTGGTTTGACATAGTGATTTACCTAGCTAAGATATGGTTGCTTTCTAGAATGCGAATGTTATCGTTTTTGCTATGCGAAAGCTTATCGTTGATTACCGAAATGTGAAACTTTTAAAAACCAGATTTAGCTGGATATTTTTGTTTTATGCGGCGCCATTTTTTTTCTTGGTTTCTTGTGCAACGACGGAGTCGAAAACGGATTCAGCGGGACTTTCTCCAAGTACAGAGAAGGAAGCAAGGAGTTATGGCCCGCGCCCAGGGCGCGTTTGGATATATCGATCAGATGGATCCAAATCTTGTGGGGTAAGGAAAGGTGTCACACTTACCTCAGCAACTAACGAGTTAAGCGGAAAAGGCGTTCGTATCTTTAATAAGCGAAAAAAGCACGACGGAATCATGCGAATGATGGTCTGTGGAGCAGACACTGGGATGCAAAACGAGCTGCATATTGATGGTCAGTCTCTGCCAATAGCAGCTACTCTAGGCTACCGACTCCTCGGGGAGGATTGACTTCTCATCGAAAAGCGCATATGTTCGCGCCGAGGCTCGTTGCCAAATTTGGGTCCAAAGGCAAAGGCAGGTGATTTAATTCATGGAAAGACCGACAGTTAAGGTTCATGACGGAGAGTCCTTCGAGGGCGCGGTGAAGCGCTTTAAGAAACTTTGCGAAAAGGCCGGTATTTTAGCTCACGTTCGTAAGCGTGAATATTATGAGAAGCCAAGCGTGAAACGGAAGAAAAAATCTCTAGCCGCACAAAAGCGCATGGAGAAGAAAACTAAAAAAAGATAGTTGTTCTAGTCAATTTAATTTTTAAAATTAAGGACTTATAGTGGCAGATGCGGAACTAATCCGCAGGATCAAGGGGTCGGTGGATATCGTTGACATCGTTGGCGAGCACGTAAACTTGAGGCCTGCCGGTCAAAGGATGAAGGGGTTGTCTCCGTTTAATCGTGAGAAGACCCCGTCCTTTTTTGTGAGGTCGGATCGACAAGCGTTTTCCTGTTACAGCTCCGACAAGCATGGGGACGTGGTAGATTTCGTTCGCTTAGTTCGAGGATTTTCGTTTTATGAGGCTTTGGTCTGGCTTGCTGACCGTGGTGGAGTAAATATCCCCAGGGGAGCTATCTTAGCAAAAGGGATCTCTAACTCCAAACGAGGGGAGTTTGAGGTCTATAACAAGCTGAACCAATACGTAGCCCACTTCTTCCAAGCCCAGTTTATGAGTCAGGCAGGCAATCGAGCCCGCAAGTATGCTGAGTCTCGAGGGATCAGTGAGAAAATGATTAAAGAGTATGGTATTGGCTTTGCCCCAGATTCCTGGTCCTCTTTGAAGGATTACCTACTCAAAATCAAAGCGCCAATGGATGCAGCTATACGTTTGGGGGTGCTCAAGACAAAATCCTCCGAGAGTGCCCCTCGCAAGGATGCCTCCAATATTTATGACGCATTTCGCAATCGATTAATGTTTCCGATTCGCGACAACCTTGGTGAGGTTGTCGGCTTTGGTGGGCGAACTTTGAGCGACGATAAAGTGATGAAGTACTACAACTCTTCGGAGAGTCCCGTCTATAACAAGGGAGGAATTCTCTTCAATCTGGATCGAGCCAAACGCCATATACGCGAATCTGAGGAAGTAATTCTCGTCGAGGGCTATATGGATTGCTTAGCACTTGACCAGGCAGGGTTTCAAAATGTCGTCGCTAATCTTGGTACGGCACTCACGCCGAATCACGTGAAGATTCTTCTAAAGACAGCCAAGCGAGTGATCGTGATTTACGATACGGACAAAGCTGGGAAAGCCGCAACAATTCGTAATATGGACCTCTTCTTGCGAGAGGCTGGCTTTCCTGTTTCTGGTGTAAGGTTGCCCTCAGGAAAGGACCCGGATGACTTTATTAGGGGGCGAAATAAGGAGCAGAATAGCGCCGCGGTCCAAGAGCTACAGCAACTGATCCACGGTGCGCCAGCGATTCTCGATAAATGGATTGAACAGGTGGCTGACTCCACGGCCAAGAGTCTACAGGGAAAAATGGACGCATTATCAATTATTTCCAAAAAAATTAGTCAGCTCGCCAAACCGCTTTGGGTTCGTGGCCGAGTTAGTCTAGTTGCAAGTATTCTCAACCTCGAGGAGCACTTGGTTTTGGAAACGTTCTTGCGTGATCGGAAGCAGCAGCCGCAGCCGCGCGAGCGCGTCTCGACACCACGGCGGGGAGGCTTGCAAAATATTACTGTAAATTCAAGTACTTCGAAAAATGCCCCAGTAAATTTTGAGGGGAAGTTTTTAGGCCTACTTATTTCTCACCCACAGCAGTTAGAGGCGCTACGGGGCTGGCAATGCAATACGCAGAATGATATATTGCAATTCTTCGAAGACCCTAAGATACGAGAAATAATGCAGCATTTAATGCGCCCGTTGAATCGTCAAAGCGGGGAAACAAATGAGTTTCGAATTAAGGAGCTGCCCGATGCAGTAGATCTTCCGTCGGACGCAGCGATTCGTGGGATTGTATATCGTGTGCTTAGTGCCGATGAGGCAAGTCAACCAAGCGATTCGACTGAAACACGAGATGCCTTACAAAAGGTGAGAACAAATCACTTCAGTCGCGAAATTACAAAGATAAAGGTGTCGCTTAAAGAAGCGCAAGCCCGAGGAAGCGATACTGATTGCATGAATTTGCAGAGAGACTTGGACTCTTTACTTAAGATATCTAGAAAACCATTGGAGAGCATTAATGGCTAAGAAAAAAGGTAAAAAAATTCCGGATTCAATTAATTTCCTTAAAGATAAGGAAGTCAAAAAGATTTTAGAGCTTGGAAAAAGTCGTGGTGTTTTGAATTTTGAAGAAGTTAACGACTTGATCCCTGCTGAAATTGTTGACGCACGCAAGATTGATGCGATCATGGAGTTTTTGGCGGAGAATGATATCGAGGTCGAAGAGATCCGAAAAATTCGTGAAGGGGACGATGAAGATCAAGACGGCGACCAAGAAACAGTTGCAATTGAATCCTTCCTAAAAGGCAAGAAGAAGGAAGAAGACGAAGCGACGGCTCGCTCTAGTGATCCAGTTAAGCTGTATTTGCGAAAAATGGGTTCTGTGTCGCTGCTTACTCGTGAGGGTGAAGTTGAAATTGCAAAACGAATCGAGAAAGGTGAAGAAGATATCGTCGTTGCGCTTATTTCTTGTAGGCTCGGTATTGATGCAATTTTAGATTTAGCACGCAAAGTGGAGGAGGGACAAATCCGCGTTAAGGACGTAATTCGTGGTGTAGATGAAGAGCTTTCTGAGGAAGACGAGCGCACGCACCAAGAGCGTCTATCGAAATCAATTACAGCACTTCAGGATCGGGTAGAAACTGTACAAAAGCTTGAAGAGTCTCGAAAAAAGAAAAAATCTGTAAAAGCACAAGAAAAATTTGAGAAGGAAGAAAAGGAGAGACAGAAGGAACTACTAGATGCGTTCCTTTCCGTTAGCTTTAACCGAAAGACGATTAACCTTCTTCTAATTGAAATTAAGGGAGCAGAAGAAGATTTAGTCGAAGCTCAACGTGAAATTGATCGCACGTTCATGTTCTTTGATATTAGGGGCGATGATGAGCTCCTAAAGCTTGTGAAAATTTTTAAAGAAGGTTCAGAAGACGAAAAACGCACAATGCTACGTGAGCAAGACGTAACAGTAATGAAGTTTGAGCAAATAATCGCCGGGTACGAGGGCGCGCTGACGAAGCTTCGCGAAGTGGAAGAGCGCACGGGTCTTCCTCTAGATCGGCTCAAGGGGGTTGTTAAGAAGTCGAAAGACGGTGAACGCCGAGCTGATTTGGCGAAGAGCGAGCTTGTAGAAGCGAATCTTCGTCTTGTGGTCTCTATTGCGAAAAAATATACAAATCGTGGCCTGCAGTTCCTGGATTTAATTCAGGAAGGTAATATTGGTCTTATGAAAGCGGTAGATAAGTTTGAATATCGTCGGGGCTATAAGTTTTCCACTTATGCCACTTGGTGGATTCGTCAGGCGATTACGCGGGCAATTGCTGACCAAGCAAGAACCATCCGAATTCCGGTTCATATGATAGAGACGATCAATAAGCTTGTTCGAACTTCACGTCAACTTGTTCAAACCCTTGGGCGAGAGGCCACTCCGGAAGAAATTGCAGAAAAGATGGATATGCCGGTTGAAAAAGTTCGTAAGGTTCTCAAAATTGCTAAAGAGCCAATCTCACTTGAAACGCCGATCGGTGAAGACGAAGATTCGTATCTCGGTGATTTTATTGAAGACAAGAGCGTCATCAATCCATCGGAAGCAGTAATGAGTGTAAATTTATCAGAACAGACACGACGCGTACTTTCTACTCTCACGCCGCGTGAAGAAAAAGTGTTGCGCATGCGTTTTGGTATCGGCGAAAAATCAGATCATACTCTTGAAGAGGTTGGTCAGGGCTTCTTCGTTACCCGAGAAAGAATTCGACAAATCGAAGCTAAAGCGTTACGCAAATTACGCCACTCTTCTCGTGCCCGCTTACTCAAGAGTTTTGTGGAAGGTGGTAGCGGCTAAGGCTTTTCAGAAATATGGGGCCCATAGCTCAGTTGGTTAGAGCAGGCGGCTCATAACCGCCTGGTCGCAGGTTCAAATCCTGCTGGGCCCACCACCATATTGCAATTTTATTAAGGGTGCCCTTAGGTTTTCTAAGCATCTTAGGGCATTCCAGTTGGAGGAGATTATGACTGGGAACGCGCACTGTTTTCTTTTAAGGGTTTTATTGTGTTTCAGCTGTGTGGCTGGAATTGTACTAACGGGGTGCTTTGCAGGTGGTGATCCAGTAGCTGCTCTAGATAGTAGTAGTTCAACACCACCGGGCAAATTTATCTCCACCTGGAGAATCCCTTCGTCAAATCTGGATACCATTACAATAGCTGTTCTAACCTAACCACCTTTAAAGGCGGAGATGTTTCTCAAGTGACAACCATGTTCGGTATGTTTTTTGGTGCTAGATCGCTAGAGCAGCTCGATCTGAGTAACTGGGATGTCAGCTCCGTAGAGAATATGGCCCTTATGTTTAGTTTTGCTAGCTCGCTAAAGCCGCTCGATACGGCCCACTGGGACTTTGGCAACGCAGTTAATATGGAGAGTATGTTTGCGGGCATTCGCCAACTGAGTACGGAGAGCTACTCAGATATGCTCATGCGAATTGTTGATACCTCTAGTAAAGATTCTATCACTCTCGGCGGGGCCAGCCAAGTATAACGACTGCGGCGCCAAAGCGAGGGCCGAACTTGTACGCAGAGGCTGGACCATCACCGACGGAGGGCCGCAGGACAGCGGAGCCGATGCAGCTCTAAGTGCACCACAAGTGGAGTCCTAGTCCTCCTTGATGAGGTGGGTTGTTGGCATAGCTGAAGAGTGATTCCGTTTATGTCGGCGATTTATAGGCCAAGCCACCCCAGGTAAAGCCAGCACCAAAAGCCAAGAATAGTAACGTAGCCTTGGGTGGAACAAGCCCCATCTCCTTTGCCTCGTCTAGAGCTAAGGGGATTGAGGCTACCGTGGTATTGCCATACTTTCAATATTATTAAAAATTTTATTGTCAGGAATCTCTAACTGCTTTTGCACCATCTGGTTTATGCGCAAGTTAGCTTGGTGAGGAATGACTAAATCAATATCCTCGACTGTTAGTCCTGTCATCTCCATAATTTTTTTTGCAGCTTCCGGCATTCGTCGTGTTGCGTGCTTAAAAACTGCTTTTCCTTGCATCCTTGGATGCTGTAGTCCTTCGGCAAGAATTTCCGGGCTCAACGAGGGTTTTTTTCTGAATGATGGATACTCGGCTAACAGTTCCTCCGCATGTTCACCTTGACAGTGTGTAGTTGCCGCAAGAATTCCAACCTGATCGCTATCATGCTCTTCTGCCTCAAGGCAAACAGCCGCAGCACCGTCACCGAAAAGAACAGCTACATCTCGACCACGGGTGGAAATATCAAGGCCTGCACTATGAACCTCTGCACCTACGAATAAAATTTTTTTTGCTAATTCCGTTCGCAAATATGCATCTGCAATGTTTAGTCCATATATAAATCCAGAGCATTGTTGTCGAATATCTAATGCTGGGGTCGTGCTAAGACCGAGTTTTCGTTGTAGTAAAGCTCCAGATCCTGGAAAATAGTAGTCAGGGCTTAAGGTTGCAAAAATAATTAAATCAATGTCCTCTGGGCGCCAGCCCGCACGATCCAGTGCAATCTTAGAGGCTTCATAGCCAAGGTCTGAGGAACCGATGTTCCCGTCTTTACTCACCCAATGCCGTTGCTTAATTCCAGTTCGTTGTTGAATCCACTCGTCAGAGGTTTCCATCCACTGAGTTAGGTCCTGATTTGTAATGATTTCGGGCGGAACATATCGGCCGGTACTTTTAATTATAGATCGAATTGGCATATTATTGGCTCCTGTAAAACTATATTAATCCGATTTCACGCAATCTTTGGTGCAAGTACTCAGCAGAGGTAATATCTGCGAAAACTTTCTTGCCACCAGTTCGGGCAACACAGTTATCTCTGGCTGCTAAGGAGAATTCAGACTTTGGGTGCACAAAAAACGGCATCGAGAATCTACGCTCCTTTGAGTTATCCGGGTTCACCACTCGATGCGTGGTGCTCTTAATTAGGCCATTCGTTAATTGTTGGAGCATGTCTCCAGCATCCACAATGATCTGCCCCTTTAAAGAGCGGATTGGTAACCATGAACCATCTTTTTGAAGCAGTTCAAGGCCAGCAGCCGTACTCTCGCACAAGAGAGTGATAAGGTTTATATCCTCATGAGCGGCCGCACGTATACTAGCTGGATTCGCGTCGTCCTCAATGGGTGGGTAATGAATAATTCTTAGAACTGTATTTCCACCTTCAGCAGCGCCCCGTAAAAAATTCTTTTCTTCGCCAATGAATTTAGAGCATGCGTCCAGCAACACGAGGGAACATTTATCAAGCTTCGAATACAGTGATTCCATACTTGGTTTGAACTGAGGAACTTCCGTGGGCCAAACGTTTTTTAAACTGCTTTTTCCAAATTTTTCTAATGACCTAACGTCGCGCCCAACGTGCCAGAACTCTTTTAGGTCTGGAGTACTAGAGTTCTTGGCGTGCTCTCGTCCAAAATCCGTGAAACCTCTTTGGCCAGCATTACCTAAAATATACTTAGACTTGGTTTCACTCGACTGCGAAAAAAACTCCTCGGCTACCCCATAGGATTGTTCGATCAGTTCAGAATCAATTCCATGGTCTTCCAAGGCAAAAAAGCCGATCTTTGAAAGCGCAGAGCCTAGATTTTCGACGAATTTCGCTTGTTCAGATCTTGTTCCATGTAGGTAATCGTTCAGACTCAACACAGGTATTGTCTGTTTTATCGTAGGTATTGCTCGCTTCATCGTAGATCACTTTTATCTCAGGGAAAGAGCTCACGCAAATTAGAGATATAGCTTATTTTTATGCGACGCAATGCTCTAACGTTGCGCACCGTTATTACGTTATTGTGTCGCGCTATTGTTGCAACCATCTCACTGCGTTACTATGAAGCAATGGAGTTTATATCTGATGTAGTGAGTTTTTTGTCTCAAAAAGCCCCTTTTTCCATGGCTGAAAAGTGGGATAACGTCGGTTTACTAGTAGGGGATAAAAATAATGAATTGAAAAAAATTCTTGCTGGCATCGAACTTAGCGGCCCAATGATCGAGGAAGCGGTCAAGGTAGGGGCGAATTTGATTATTACGCACCATCCGGTTTTCTTTAAAGGGACAAAGCGACTGAATTTTTCTACTCAAGAGGAAGAGTCCAATTGGGTTCGTCGAATGATTAAAGAAGATATTTCTCTCCTAACTCTTCATACGAACTTTGATCGGGCGCCAAGTTCATTACATACGCATTTATTTTCACAACTAGAAATTCAAAACTGTCGACCGCTTGAAACTTTGCGTGAGCGGGACGCACAAAACTTTCCAGAGGGGGCAGGCTATGGAATTCAAGGGGAATTGAAAACGGAAGTTAAGGCAGTCGAATTAATGCCGAAGTTGAAAGAGACTTTTGATATTCCTGGGATTCGTTTTTCTGGCGATTTATCAGCAAAAATAAAACGAGTTGGTTTTGTTAGTGGTGCTGGAATGTTTATGTGGCAGAAGGCATTGCGAGAAGGGGCTGACCTTTTTATTAGTGGCGACGTTAAACACCATGAGGCTGTGGATGCTGTGAATGCAGGTCTTAATGTGGTTGATGTTGGTCATTTTGGTGCAGAAAAACATTTTGCGACCGTTATGCAGAAATGGTTGTCGGAGGAAGAGATTGAAGTAAACTTATTTATGGGGAATGACCCATTCCAGTTTTTCATTTAATGGGCCACTTTCTTCACTTAAGGGATCACTTGGAAATTTTTACGAATTCAAAAGAAAAATTTATCCCGCAAGGAACTATGATGATTCAGGTTCGGCACGAAGGCAAAGGTAGGCGATATAGTTGCCGAACAGAATATACAGATGTGACTAAAAAACTTAGCCTCATCACCCAGAAAACATTTCGTGAAAATAAAGAAGAACAGGTTTTTGAGGAGGCGATTCTGGCCTGTTTGCAGCAATTAAAACGATTTCGGAAAGAGAAAATTGAAATTTGTGTGCCATATCCAAGATTAATTGAGCGGATAAAGGAAGGCTTTAGAAGAGGGAAATCGCCTCGAACTCAAATCAATGAGTGCATCCAGTTGTTGCGAGGGTTTAAATTTTTTATAATTCATGAATTTTCTCATTCAGAAAGTGAAGAAATTGCATTATAAGTGGGTACGTGGAACGGGCAGCCGCTCTTAGATTCGTTTAAGGGAGGAAAGTCCGGGCTCCGAAGAGCAAAACGCTGGCTAACGGCCAGGCGCCCGCTGTAGAGCCGGGCGACGGAAAGTGCCGCAGAAAGTAAACCGCCTAATTTATTAGGTAAGGGTGAAAAGGTGGGGTAAGAGCCCACCAGCATATTGGTGACAATATGGCTTGGTAAACCCCGTTTGGAGCAAGACCAAATAGGTGTGCGTCTTAGAGTTGCTCGCTTAAGCACACGGGTAGGTTCGCTAGAGGCAAACGGCAACGTTTGTCCCAGATGAATGGTTGCCGATTAGGCTGTATTCAGTTTGATCACAGAACCCGGCTTATAGTTCCACCGCTCTACAATTTTTATTTTATCTGCCTTGTGGAGTTCTATGGACCTATTTGAAGAGATTAAAGCCTTAAAGAAAAAGCAAAATGCGATTATTTTGGCACATTACTATCAAGAGCCGGATATTCAAGATGTTGCGGATTTTATTGGTGATAGTCTTGCGCTCTCAAAGAAGGCAGCCAATGTAGACGCAGATGTTATTCTTTTTGCTGGCGTACATTTTATGGCTGAAACAGCCAAGATACTCGATCCGACAAAAAAAGTAATTGTCCCAGATTTGGACGCAGGCTGCAGTTTAGCAGATTCTTGCCCAGCAGATCGTTTTGGTGAGTTTGTTAGGAGTCATCCTGACCATATAGTGGTCTCCTATATCAACTGTACGGCAGAGGTGAAGGCGCTCAGTAATATAATTTGTACAAGCTCAAATGCGGAAAAAATTATTGCTTCAATTCCTGACGATGAAAAGATCATCTTTGCCCCAGATAAAAATTTAGGGGCTTATCTTGTTAAGCAGACAGGCAGGGACATGGTGCTTTGGGATGGCACTTGTGTTGTACATGAGCTATTTTCGGAGAAAAAGATGCTTCAGCTAAAGGTAGAGCATCCAAATGCCAAAGTAATTGCTCATCCAGAGTGTGAAGATCGCGTTCTGCAGCACGCTGATTTTATCGGCTCCACCTCCGCGTTATTGAAATTCGTTGAGGACGATTTTTCCAGCACTTTCATCGTAGCAACGGAAGTTGGGATCATTCATCAAATGGAAAAGCAGACGCTGAATAAGAAATATATACCGGCGCCGCCAGATAATGATTGTGCGTGTAATGAGTGCCCACACATGAAAAAGAATACTCTAGAAAAGGTCCGTGATGCATTGAGGACATTAAAGCCTGAAGTTGATGTGCCCTGTGAGTTGCGAGAAAGAGCGTTGGCCCCAATTCAGAAAATGCTAGAGCTTTAAAGCCCTTGCTGACTACGAAGAGCGGTGATTTTAAAGCCCATTTCACGGATTTCGTTATCGGTAATGCCAAGAAAGTAAAGAAGGGACGTAAGCCCTTTCTTTGTGAGCGTAGTATCTGCCCCTTCTTTGGTAGTTGGTTTAGCATTAAATGCAATTCCAAGCCCGGCGCGCTCGAGCATCAATAGATCATTTGCTCCGTCGCCAATAGCAATAACTTGATCGAGTAGGATTCCTTCCTGTTGGGCCAAGAGCTCGAGTAAATCCGCTTTTTTCTGGGCGTCAATCGCAGGGCCGTCAATTTCGCCAGTAAGCTCATCGTTTTCATTGAACGCAAGCGTATTAGCGCAAACATAATGAAGCCCAAATTTTTCTTTTAATTGCTCAGCAAAATAAGTGAATCCGCCGCTAACTATCGCAATTTTAAACCCTAATTTTTTAAGAACCTTTAATAGGGTTTTAGCTCCAGGATTTAGTTCCATCCGAGCTGCGACTGCTTCTAAATCAGCTCGCTTTAGCCCTCTTAGTTGCTTCACTCGTTTATGTAATGATGTGGTGAAGTCAATTCTACCCTCCATAGCTTCCTTAGTTATGGTGGCTACTAAGTTTTTTTTCCCCGCCTGCTCGGCTAATTCGTCAATAACTTCACCTTTTAGGAGTGTAGAGTCCATGTCGAAAACGACCATTCGCTTAGATCTACGATAGAGATTTTCTCTTTGTACAGCAAGATCAACGTCGGGATAATTTGCAGCGATACTTAGTAAAGAATTTGTAATCGCACCAAGGTCAGGCTTAGATTTGGTAGAACAAATAAATTCAATTGTTTCTAGCCCACCATTATTAAGTTTACGAATAGAATCGATATTCGCCTGGAGGCGAGCAACTGTACTAGTAATTTTTAAAATGAACTTGGGGCTTACATCGTTAGCAATTACGGTAGCTACAAAGCGATTGGCTGGATCTGGGATCTCAGTTCCACCTTCAACTTGTTTAGCGCGAATGTTTACGCTGAAATCATCTAGAGTATTTTGGAGGATAGTAATCAGTGAATTCAGATCCTTTCCACAGTTTTCAATCATTACGTGAAGGGATAGATAATTATGAACCACAGCTTGTTCAATATCCACAATTCGAATATAGAGCTCATCAAGCGTTCCCATAAGCCGTGCTGTGATGCCTGGCTTATCTTGTCCGGTAATATGTAGAAGAAAAGAATTCATGTTAGCTTCTAGAGCTGGCTTTATTCCCGCTTTTTCTTTTTCCACCCCTGTTATTGCGGCCACCCTTTTGAGAGCTGCTTTTATTAGAGCTTCCTGTCTCTTTACGCATACTACGAGAACAACTCATATGTGAAGTTAGCATTTCGCTATTGTTGAGGTCGTCGCCACTAAGAGGGCTAGAATAGCCGGAAGTTGCTGGGCCATCGATCAGATTTCCAATATTGTCTTCGTTATATTCTGATTTCCCTTCAGACTCATCGCGAGATGGAGCCACATTACCTTTACTTTCATTATTTTTTTGATTGGATTTAGCTTCACGCGTTCCTTGTCCACCAGGACGATGATTTTTGTGGCCGCCGGAGCCACGGCGCCCCTCGCGTTTTTGCGCGGTTGAATTTTGGTTGGCTATTTCATCTTCATCATCCGAATTTTGTGAAGAATTTTGCGGTGGGAATTCAGGCTTATAGTTCTTAACTACGTAAGACGATTCGATTGCACGATCTACCGGAGGAAGCGGAATTCCTGATGGTCGGTATGGAAGCGTCTTTCCCGGGTGTAAGTTATTTGAAGTGCTTGACTCATTAAAAATTGGTCGTAGAGCTGGCGGATGAAGGGGGCCATTCCATTCCAAAGGGGTCTCTAATATGGGGAGTGCTACCGGTAGTGCATTGTCTTCATGCTCATCTTGCCTGTCTCTGTTTCCACGGAATTTAGAATATGATTTGTGTTGGCTGCGCTCACCATGGCCTTTTGGATGCTCTCTCCATTTTTTATTATCTCTGTCCTTCCGGTGGCCTTGAACCGGCCTTTGCCGGTTTCCGCTTTGCTTCCAAAGGTTTTCGGCTAAAGACAATATCCACGGAGGAGCTTCTTTATTACTGGCCTTCAGATGGAGGGCGGCGATAAGAGCGCCAACGAAAGCCCCTTTTTGTTGGCGCAGTCGTCCCTCAATTTTTTTGGGTGGGGCTCCGTCCTCGAGCCACTTCCCGCTCATACGGCTTGCATAAAAACATGCTCGCAAAATCATATCCGTTTGAATTTTTGAAACACGAAGAGTTCGTAAAAGCCAAGCTCGAATTTTTTCAGAGCCCAAGAAGAATTTCATGTCTGGAAGCATTCCTGCTTTACGTTTTTCTGTTGGGATGCGTTCTTCAAATGCAGTAAGGATTATTTTCTGAACGGTTGGGAACATCATGATGGACAAGCCGACTTGAATCGGTAAGTCCTTGTCATCGTCCCATTTAGAATACTCGTCCCATAGTCTGACTGAATAATCCCATTCGTCATTACTGAGCTCCTCAAACCAAGGAGCAAATTCATTCAACACCTGTAGGCGCTTTGATTCAGATAGAAAAGAGCCCAAGGTTCGGTCTGCACAGACCTTTAACACTTCTTCACGAATACGATCTTTAGAAGTAGTGGAGAGCTCATTTGACGTTGAAGCAATTGCATCCGTTAGATCTGGGCTGTAACCCAGATCTAATTTCACCTTATGGCGAATGGCCCGCAAAATACGAATTGGATCATCCTTCATTCGGTCGGCCGCGTTGCCAATTGTGCGAACAATTCTGTTGTCTACATCAACCTTACCACCAACATAATCAACCAGTTCATTTGCGTCCGGATCATAAAATAAAGCATTAATAGTAAAGTCTCTTCGAGAGGCGTCCTGTTCGGCGTTGCCAAACTGGTTCAGGTCTGGGTAGCGCTTTCTCGCCTTCCTGGAGTCATCCTTTTCAACAACTGGTCCTCGGAAGGTTACAATCTCGTAGCGCCCCCCCCCTTTTTCCAGCATAACGTGCCGGAATCTGCGGCCAATAATCTTCCCATGAGGAATTACGCGCTTTATTTGATGCGGAGTGGCATTTGTTGCTATATCGAAGTCCTTGGGGCTTTTGCCGAGGAGTAAGTCTCGAACAGCGCCGCCGACGAAATAGGCAGAAAACCCTGCAGATTTCAGCATATGGAAAAAATTGAGTGCGTGGGGATCTATCGCGTCTTTGTTGATCATCATAAAACCAATTTAATAATAAGGGCTTAGCACAACCATTTGCGCCTCGGCAGCTCATCACTCTCTGGGTCTCCCGGAAACCTGAAATTTCCAAAGGGATTTAAATACCCATACCACAAATAACCCGTAATTGGGCGACAGATTTGCTAGTAATTACCTTGACTTCAAGTTCGCCACCTGCAATTACTTTTTGGTACATCGACTACTGTTGCTTAGGAGTGACACAATGCCAGCAAAAAAGGCTGCAAAAAAGGCTGCAAAAAAGGCTGCAAAAAAGGCTGCAAAAAAGGCTGCAAAAAAGGCTGTCAAAAAGGTTGCAAAGAAGACTGCAAAGAAGACTGCAAAAAAGGTTAAAGCGTTCAGAAAGGGAGCAGTCAAGAAAAAGGCTGTGAGTAAGGCAGCTCCAATAAAAGCGGCGAAGA
Organism: Oligoflexia bacterium; assembly: GCA_011087955.1. Classification (GTDB taxonomy): domain Bacteria; phylum Bdellovibrionota; class UBA1018; order CAIPTA01; family JAALKR01; genus JAALKR01. Next base: position 48,449 of record JAALKR010000002.1, on the reverse strand, counting down.
AGGTTGCAAAAAAAGTTGTAAAAAAAGTAGTGAAAAAAGTCGTAGCAAAGCCAGCAGCAGCCCCAGCAAAAAAAGCTGCGAAAAAAGTCTTGCTATCTAAGGCCAAAGATAAGGCAAAAATAGATGCAAAATCGACGGTTAAGAAGCTTGCAGCCGTTGACCAAGAGAGAAAAATTCAGGAATCTATTGCTGTTAACGAAGCTAAACGTTGTCGCGAACCAGGTTGTGAACACTTAGCGGTGATTCAGGGATACTGTCGTCTACATTATATTAAGAATTGGCGCCGGATTAAGAAGAAAGAATCAATTTTGGCTGCTGGGCAGCTAGATGGTTATGTTGAAGAATTGGTGGCCAAGTATCCAGACAAGTATCTAGACGCCATTAAAAATGATTTGGCCTCTGAGAAAGAATGGACAAAGGTTGTAGCAGATCTAGAGCTTAGCGATAGCGACGATGATTTCAATATCGATGATGGTGATAGTGGTACAACTGTTGAAGAGGCAACTGGTCGCCAAACGCCCACTTACGCTCGGGATGACGACGAATTCTAGTCATTTGAGTGGGTAAAGTAATAACGCAATGAGCTAATTTAGATAAAGTGTTCGCGCCTCGTCGGAAAACTGTCGAATTCCATGGGGATTTCTTGTTCTTGTTGCGACGCAGACATATAATTTTAATAGGTATAAAATAGGCGCAGAAAACCCATTGGAGGGGTTCAAGTTGTTTGGAATTAGTGCAAAGCAAAACATTGTAGGATTAGATGTCGGTTCGAATGCAGTCAAGATTGTAGAACTTGAAAAGAAGCGCGGCGGACTTCACCTTGCCTCGTTCGGTGCAGTTGGATTACCGGAAGACTCAATCGTTGATGGTGAAGTTCTGAATCACACGTCTGTTGTGGATAGTATTAAAACTCTTGCCAACGAATTGAATATTGCTGCGTCTCCAGTTTGCACATCCGTTTGTGGATCATCACTTATCGTAAAACATATTTCCATTCCAAAAGTTCCACTGAGGGAGCTAGATGATCAAATTTATTGGGAGGCTGAGCAATATATCCCATTCGATATGGCTGAAATTAATATGGACTACGAGATCGTGAATGCAGATGGCGATCATGGGCAGATTGAGCTTATCTTAGTTGCAGCAAAAAAAGACTTTATTGAAAAGCGATTGACCACAATTCGTGATGCCGGATTCGATCCTCAAATTCTAGATGTGGATGCATTCGCGTTAGCAAATATTTACTGGGAAAATTATGACGTGTCAGAAAATACTTTTAGTGTGCTTATTGATCTTGGCGCAGCCATGACAAAAATTAATATAGTTACGCAAGAGACAACGCTATTCATGCGAGATATCGCAGTCGGCGGAAAAAATTTAACGCAAGAAATTCAGGATAAACTTGGGGTGTCGTTTGAAGAAGCAGAAATTTTGAAGATTGATGCGGCGACCTCTGAGCAAATCCCAAAAGAAGTGCTAGAGGCTATAAATACAGTTTCAGAAAATATCGGCCTTGAATTGCGTAGAAGCTTAGATTTTTTTATTGCATCAAATGCTGATTATCCGATTACAGGCGCTTATGTTTGTGGTGGGGCATGTAAAATGCCTGGTCTGACAAGTGCGCTAGAAGACATGCTCGGCTTGCCTGTGTACTATTTAAACCCCTTTGAGCGAATTGGCTATAACTCACAGGTGTATAATGATGAGTTTATTGCAGCGATTGCATCCAGTGCAGCTGTGCCAATGGGTTTGGCAATGAGGAATTTTGAGTAAGGGATGCTGAGAATAAATCTGCTACAGATGAAATCAAAATGGATAGCGTCCGGAGTCCTGGCCGAGGTCTTGGGGCCTCTTGGTCTCACCGAGGTTTCCACTGAGGAGCTAGCTAAACTTCGTGTTATTTTACTTAAAACTATCTGCATTGTAGTCGGAATATATCTTGGTGCAGCCATCCCCGCTCATTTTTTGCAAAAGGAGATCGATGAAGTAAATGTAGAGATCGCTAAAATGAATACTCAATTAGAAAAACTACGCCTAGAATTAAAGGCGAAACAATCAATTCGTGAAGAAATGAAAGCGATGGCCGAAAAAGAGGAGGAAATTAAACGGAAGATAAAAATTATTTCTAAATTGAAACAGGAGCGATATTCTGCATTCAGGGTAATGGATACGGTGAGCCTGCTTATTCCTAAAGAAGTCTGGATTAAGAACGCCGATTTTTCAGGGGCAAAGCTGAAGCTCCAAGGGGAGTCTTGGGAATTTATTCCCATCAATGAATTCGTGTCAGGATTAAAACAAAGTCAAGTTTTTACAGACGTAAAACTTGTCGCGGTTAATTCAAAACTTGCCTCGAATCAAATTGAAGGCATACCAAAGTCGCTGCAGAAGATTAAGAGTTTTGAAGTCCAAATCACCATAAATCAGGATTTTGGCAAGGAAAAGGAAAAGGAAAAGGGAAAGGAAAAAGAGAAGAAAAAGCCAGAGGGCAAGGCTTAGGGTATAATGAATCAATTACAGGAAATATTTTCAAAAATCTCCTGGTTAGTGGTCATTTCAATTGTGGCTGCTTGGGGTGCATATTGCGTCTTTTTCCAAGACCGTTCTCAGCTTGAGCAGGCAAAGACTAGGCGTAAAGGTGCGAAGGTTGAAATTAAGAATCTCCAGGATAAAATTCTAGAAGCGGAAGAATTTGAAGGGCAACTCAAGAAAAAGAGGGAAGATATTGCTGAGCTTGAGGCAAAGCTTCGAACAGAGCGCGCCGGGCTACCAAAGATGCTTAATATTCCTGAATTATTAAATGATCTTTTGTTTGAAGCAAAGCAAGTTGGGTTGGAGGTGAAGAAGATCACACCTGCAAGTAGCGATACAAAGCGCGAGCTCTACTTCGAGCGAAGTATCGATATAACTACGAGAAGCTCTTTTCTTCAGCTATTTATTTTTTTAGACCGACTTTCAAGACTAAAGCAACTGGTGGGTGTGGTTGAGGTGAAAGTGAGGGCATCAGGAAGTGGTGAAAAAATTACTTTGAAGGGCACAACTGGCGCGATGTCAGGAGCACGGTTATATGGAGGCGAAAAGTCTTATATCGCAATTGAGGGAAGTGTAAAGCTTCTCGCATTTAGGATTGATTAGTATGCATCGATTTTTATTTTTAATTTTTCTTGCAGTTGCCCTGGCAGTGGGTGTCTATGCACAGGAAACTAGCACGGGGGCCGGCGCCACTGCAGGTGAGGCAACAAGTACTACTCCGGCGGCAAGCACTCCTGCTACGGGTGAGGCAACAAGTACTACTCCGGCGGCAAGCACTCCTGCTACGG
>JAALKR010000002.1:0-45032 GCA_011087955.1 Oligoflexia bacterium | reverse complement strand
CCTGCTACGGGTGAGGCAACAAGTACTACTCCGGCGGCAAGCACTCCTGCTACGGGTGAGGCAACAAGTACTACTCCGGCGGCAAGCACTCCTGCTACGGATGAGGCAACAAGTACTACTCCGGCGGCAAGCACTCCTGCTACGGGTGAGGCGGCAGGTACTACTCCGGCGGCAAGCACTCCTGCTACGGATGAGGCAACAAGTACTACTCCGGCGGCAAGCACCGATGCAGAGGCTGGAGATACGGAAGCTTTGGCCACCAATGATACTCAGGAGTCCGAAGACAGCAGTAACCCGGAAGCAGCAGGAGGGATGTCAGCAGAAGATTTCTTGCAGCGGCTATCGACGGTTAGAAACGTCCTGCGCAGAAGAGATCCATTTGAGGATACAGAGCCAGAGTTTGTCAAAAAGATGCGTGCCTCTCGTGGATTAAAGCCTAAAGAGGAGGAAGAAGATGATGAGCCAAAAGAAGAAGTAGTCATCAATCCTGAAGATCTTCCACCACTCGAACGATTCCCGGCAGAGCAGTATGAGGTGTTAGCCGTGTTAGTAGGAAGAAAAAATCCACGAGCCTTGGTTCGAATTCCAGGAAGCGGCGGAAACAGGGTTGTTCAAAAAAATATGGCTATAGGCGATCGAGGTGGAGTTATTTCGGATATCAGTACCGAGGGTTTGGTCGTTGATGAAAAAATTAGAAATAATTTTGGAACTTTTGATACCGAGCAAATTACGATTCCGGTTGGTCAACGTAAGTAAGTAGTCATGCCGGTGAAAATGGCTAATCGTAAGGAACAGGAGAGTGTGGATATGAGATCCCCGAATTTTTTTACATGGATGTTTGTTTTGCTTCCTTTGTTGTTTTTGGGAAGCGCAATTGCTGCGAATAAGAAAATCCCTCTTTTTGATGATATTCGATATATACCCGGTGTTGAGAGTCCTGCTGTTTCAGTTTACTACGGTAGATTTAATCCAAAAGTTGTTACCCGTGAGATGGAGGGCGGGAAAATGCATGTGCTGGAATTTACTGGTGGTAGCTTTCCAGCGGCGTTGACTAGAAAAATAGACACCTCTTCCGTTCCTGGTCCACTCCTGCAGATCGTTCCCTATAACATGAGCGGGAAAGTTCCGGGAGCAAAAGTAGTATTACAATTCCGTGAGCCCGTTAAGATCGAGCGCGAGGACCTCAATCGGGAGATGCGTTTCGTACTTTTAACTCAAAGGAAAAAGGCTCCTGTGAGAGGAGTTAAGTCTTGGCAAAATCGAGCGGCACGAAGGCGCGCTATGCAGAAGGATTTAATCAAGACCAGATCGGCTCAAATTGTTCGAGAGGAAGACGAAGCAACAAGAGCATCAAAAGAACTAATTGAAACATTAAGTACCCCTAAAGACGAGCGTATCTACAAGGGAACGAAGGTTTCTATCGAAGCGAGTGGGGTATCTGTTCACGATGTGTTTAGGCTAGTTGGTGCAGCCTCAAATCTAAACTTAATTACCGATGGTGAGGTAGTGGGCACTATGGATCTGTCATTGCAAAATGTGCCATGGGATCAATTGTTGGATATTGTTCTCGGTATGCGGAGCCTAAAGGCGACTGCTGTGGGTAACGTTGTCCGAATTACAACAATCGGAAAATATACAGGTGAACAAGAGGCAGAACTTGCATTAAAACTTTCTGAGCAAAAGACGGAGCCTGTAGTAATGGCCATTATCCCAGTCAACTATGCAGATGCAAGTGAAATTGCAAACTCAATATCTCGCCTCCTTGTCGGAGCCACAGGTACTGCAGGAACAGCAGCGAGCGATGAGGAAGCAGCGGAGGAAATTTTGTCGGGGACTTCTAGAAGAGCAAGTGGTTTAGAAAATCCAGAAGATGCGTTACAAGTCTTTGCTCGAGGTCGTATTGAGATCGAGGAAAGAACAAACTCCTTACTAATCACGCACACCGAGAAGCAAGTAGAGCGGATTCGTGAGCTTGTAAAAGAATTGGATATTCCTACTCCACAAATTCTGATCGAAGCAAAAATTCTTAATGCGTCAGAGAACTTTGCTAGAACTTTAGGGGTTACGTGGGGAGGGCTTTTTCAAAGTGAAAGCGTACATGAGCCGAGTGCTGGAGGAGTTGGCTTTAATGGATTTACTGCTACTGCGACTCCTCCAGGAGCCTTCACCATCGCAGCCCCAAGTCCTGGCGGCACCTTATCATTCAGGCTTGGAGGCGGCACAGCAGACCTCTTGGATCTAGCGCTTAGTGTGTCTGAGACCGAAGGTCTCTCAAAAACAATAGCATCACCGAGATTGATTGTAAGGAATAAGCAAAGTGCTCAGATTGTAGATGGTACGAAGATCGCAGTGCAGACAGCAGATAATGCGGGCGGTGGAACAAATGTAACTACAGAGTTCATTGATGCAGTGTTAAATCTGGATGTAACTCCACAGGTAACAAACTCAGGTTTTGTTCTTATGGATGTTAATTTAACTCAAGACTCTCCAGTCGGAGTCGGTGCATTGCGAGACATTAGTACTCAAAGTATCACCACACAGGTGTTGGTAGAGAGTGGATCCACGCTGGTGCTTGGGGGCGTTTACACGTACAACAAAAGTGAGACGAGTGAAGGGGTTCCCATACTTAAAGATCTCCCATTTTTAGGACCGCTTTTCCGAGCAGACAGCGATAACGTGAGTCGGAAAGAACTGCTTATGTTCATTTCCCCTCGAGTAATTGAGACAAGCATTACGGAGCAGGATGAGGGCTTTAACGATGAAAGCCTCGATAATGAGGGCGTAAACCTTTGAAACATGGGCTTGTAACAGGTATAAAGGGCTATGGAGAAGGAACCCTATAAAATAGGACTTTCGAGTAATTCGACTCTAATTTCCATGCTTACAGAATATCAGGAAGATCCTCGATCACGAATTTTTGCCAAGCTCGCCGATGAATATCGTAAGCAAGGCTTGGTTGTTCAAGCGATGGAGATTATTGATGAGGGTTTAGAGTATCACCCTGGATTTTCATCAGCCTTGTTGGTCTTGGCGAAATGCCACTTTGATAAACGTCGCTACGCCGATTGTTTGCGGATTTTGGAAAAATTGCTTCGAGATAATGCACAAAACTTTCGGGCTGAAAGGCTGCGGGCGGATGTCTATATGCGTCTTGGTCAGAGATCGATAGCTATGGCGTCATTGTCGAGAGTTGTGGAAATGGTTCCAAATGACCTTGAGGCTGCTAAGTCCCTGGAAGAGTTGGAAAATTTGGGTAGCCCCGCGGATAAGTACCCTACTCCTAATGCGCCGGCCTCAACCGACCGCGCCCCGGCTCTGGGCTGGCAGGAGGGTTCTGTCGGGGAAGTGGCTGAATTTGAAGTTTCCGACTTAGGGGATTTATGGACGGAAACGATCCGGGAATCCAATGCGGTAGCAAAGGCCAAAGTTAAGTCTTTAGAATCTGGTGACTTTTTAGACGTGGCCACAGAAGAGCCGGAAGAGGAAGTCGCGCCTGCACTAGCTGATCCTGAGTTTGCAACGCGGACTGTGGCTGAATTATATTTACGGCAAGGATTGAAAGAAAAGGCTAAACAAGTGCTTGAAATTATTTTAAAAAGGGAGCCGAACAATGAGTGGGCAAGAGAGCAACTTGCGTCTCAATTTGACTCGGGTGATTCTGTGTCAAACAGCCCTGAGGTGCGGCAAAAAAATTTAGTACGTGCGCAAGTACTTGAACGCCTTTTGAGAAATGTGCGGAACTATCGACAATCGTTGAAGTTATCCGTTTAGTTGAGGTTTAAATGTACGACACAACTCAATTCCGTAAAGGACTAAAGGTCGAAGTTGATGGGCAGCCCTATATAATTGTTGATGCTCAATTTGTGAGTCCCGGCAAGGGCTCCGCTTTTGTTCGGACCAAAATGAAGAACTTGCTCACACAAAATACCGTTGAGAGAACGTTCAAAAGTAATGAAAAAGTTCAGGTTCCAGATCTAATAGAGCAAAAAATGCAATTTATGTATTCTGATGCTGAAGGCTACCAAGTCATGGATATGAAGACTTATGACCAAATTAGTCTTACGGTCGAGCAAATAGGCGACAATAAGAGCTATATGCAAGAAGGTATTACGTTAAGTGTGATGTTTTATAACGGTAATGCGATCTCGGTTGATGTACCAAATTTTGTAGTTTTAGAAATTCTTGAGACCGAGCCGGGAGTTCGTGGTGACACTGTAAGTGGTGGATCGAAGCCGGCGAAACTAGAAACTGGCGCGGTAGTACAAGTGCCGTTCCACTTGTCCGAAGGAGACAAGATTAAGGTTGATACGCGGGATAACACATATGTGGAGAAGGCGGATTAAATGATGCTTTATAAAGATATTGAAAAATTGGTAAAACTTCTAGAAGCTTCTCAGGTCGATGAACTCGAGTGGGAAAAAAACAAAGAGCGTGTACGACTGAAGAAAACCCCCTTGGGAGCAGTTGCAGTTTCAGCGTCAGCTTCCACCCCAGCTTTGGCGTCAGTACCCGCGCCAGCTCCGCCACCAGTCGCGGCGCCATTAAATGGAAACAGAAACGGAGGTGGAAAAGAAGTGAGTAGTCCTTTCGTGGGGACTTTCTATGAATCGCCTGCGCCAGGCTCAAAAAAATATGTGCAAGTTGGTCAGGCGGTAAATAAGGGTGACGTGCTTTGTATCATTGAGGCCATGAAGATCATGAATGAAATTGAAGCAGAGTTCTCTGGGAAAGTTACAGACATCCTCGTTAAGGATGGACAAGCTGTTCAGTTTGGTCAACCAATTTTTTTCGTCGACCCATCATAAAGGAGAACTGTAGTGTTAGGCACTATCAAGAAGGTCCTCGTGGCAAATCGAGGGGAGATAGCATTACGAGTTATTCGTGCATGTAAAGATTTGGGTTTGGAAACAGTTGCAGTTTATTCCGAAGCCGATGAGAGCTCACTTCATGTGAAGCTTGCGGATGAAGCAGTTTGCATCGGGCCAGCGGCTTCAAAAAATTCCTATTTAAATATCCCTTTTGTAATTGCAGCGGCTGAAGTTACAGACGCGGACGCAATTCACCCGGGCTATGGGTTTTTGTCGGAAAATGCGGAGTTCGCGCGAGTTTGTCATGCTTGCAATATAACATTTATTGGTCCACGTCCGGAGAGTATTTCTTTGCTTGGTGAAAAAGTTCAAGCTAGAGATGTGGCGAAAAGGGCAGACGTCCCGCTACTCCCTGGAACCGAGGGTGTTGTTAAGAATGCTCAGCATGCTCGGGATGAAGCAGATCGAATTGGATTTCCAGTAATGCTAAAAGCGAGTGCTGGAGGTGGTGGTCGCGGCATTACAATTGTACATAAAGCCGAAGACTTAGATAGATTGTTTGAAAAGACGGCTGCTGAAGCAAAGGCAGCATTTGGAAATGGCGACCTTTTTTTGGAACGTTTTTGCGAAAACCCACGACATGTAGAAATTCAAGTGGCAGCAGACCAATTTGGAAATGCTGTTTATTTAGGCGATCGTGATTGTTCTATGCAGCGTCGCCACCAAAAAGTTGTCGAGGAAGCGCCTTGCCCAGTAATTTCGGAGGAGACTCGTCGCGCGATGGGAGCGTCTGCGGTTCGTTTATCTAAAGAAGTTGGTTATCAGAACGTTGGTACAGTTGAATTTCTACTAGATACAGACCATAAGAGCTTTTACTTCCTGGAGATGAATACAAGAATTCAAGTAGAGCATCCGGTAACGGAAATGGTTACGGGTGTTGATCTTGTGAAATTGCAACTTAGCATTGCTTCAGGTAAAGCCTTAGGTTTTGAGCAAGAGGATGTGGTAGTTAAAGGGCATTCAATAGAGTGTAGAATTAATGCGGAAGATTCTGAAACATTCCGACCATGTCCAGGAACAGTGACTGAACTGCACGTTCCAGGTGGTATTGGCGTGCGCTGGGACTCATTTCTTTACAACAACTATACGGTTCCGCCATTTTATGATTCCATGATTGGTAAGTTGATAACTCACGAAGCTAATCGTGACCTGGCTACACGTAAAATGCTTCGTGCTCTCGATGAATTGAAAATCGAGGGGATTAAAACAAACAAGGAGTTTCAGCAGAGAATTCTCCAGAGCGGTGCATTCAAGAATAATAACTATGACACTAGATTTTTAGAGGAATTTATGGCGCAAGGGATCTAAAATATATATAGAACAACATAGAGGGTAGGAGACCCATGAGTGCTCAAAAGGCTCTGGCGCAGGCTGAAAGGTTGCTGCAAAGGGGGAAGTTGCAGGAGGCAGCGGATGAGTTAGAAGAGACCTTGCAGGCTGATTCCAGCAATGAAATCGTAGCCAGTAAGTTAGCTCTTATTTATATAGATCTTGGTGAAAAATCCAAGTCTGTTGGACTGTATTGTCAGACTGCAAAACGTGCAAGTGAGGCTGGTAAATCAAGAAAAGCTATTGCACTACTTAAACAAGCTTTAAATCTTAATCCAAGAGATCCGCGAGTTCTACTTGCCCTAGCGAAAGAGAATGAGCAGCTTGGGAAGCTCTCTGCAGCCAAGCAATATATTAACCACCTATTAGATTTCTGCCTTCCGCGGAAACGATATTTGGACGCAATAGAAGCTTGCGCTAGTTTAGTAAGATATAGCCCAAATGAAGAAGAGCCTAAAATCAAATGGATTGAACTTTTACAGCTACGTCCAGATGACGATCAAGTTATTTCAGCTATTGTTGTTATTTGTGCTCCACCAGGAATGATGGAGGACGACGACTCAACCGATAAAGATTCAACTGAGTTGAGTGATGGCATAGTTTGGAAGCTTAAAGAGCTTTTGCTATGGTATCCGACAAATCCATTTATTTCGTATGCATTGGCGTGGACTTATTACAAGCAACAAGATCAGCTGAAAGCGCTTGAATACATAAAGGAATCGCTGAGGATTGACCCTAACTTTATACTGTCTATGTTCTTGTATGTCCGAATCTTAATTGACATGGAGAAATTGCAAGAAGCTCAGTTCGTATATTTTTATGCGAAAGAGAATATGTCAAGAGACCAACGCACAGAAATTAAATTACTCAATGACCAGGCTGTAGCGTTTGAAGAATCGAATGGATGGAAGCCCGCCGACGAAGACACTATTACAGATGGTAATTCAGGTCTATCGCCCGACGATTTTCTTAAAATGATTCGTGGAATTCCTTTAGAGGAGGATGCAGAACTTATAGAGGAGGAGCCAGCACCAAAAGAGTTCTATACTACGTCGATGATCCAATTGAATGAAATCGATTTGAGTGGAGGAGTTGAGTTTACAAGTTTTATATCCACTGATAGTCTGGAAGAAGATTCCCAAGATGCTGATGGCGATGACGAAACTGTAGTAGAGGATGCGGCAAAGGGACAAGAGCGCTCATCTGATTTACTAGCTGCCAAATCACCAAAATTAGATATTTCTGGGTTTATAGAGAGCTCCTCGGAAGAAGAGCCTGGACCAGAGTCTCCGAGCGATCCAGAGGCCGACATAATACGCTCTCGACCTAAGCTAAAGCTATTCAATAATTTTTTTGGCAAGAAAGCAAAGCCAGAAGAGGATATTTTTGAAACTTCTGAAGTGATTTCTGAGCCCGAGGCTTCGGCCACGCCACCTCCACCACCTCCGAAGCCTAAAGCTCCGGTTGACTCATCTCCGCCTTTGCCACAGGCTCCCTCGACTTCGACCCCGCCAGTAGTAGATCCGCGACTAGATCAGATCTTAGCTAAAAAGCAGCTGGAAGTGCTAGAGAAGACCACAGTGACTCCTGAAGAGAAAGTAAAAGAGGTTATTGCCCCTCCTCAGGTAGAGGGAGAGCAGTCAGAGAGCGCCTCTCCAGATATGCTCTTTAAGGATAGGCCAAAGAAGTCAGCAGCGTTTATTGAAGATCAAACAAATCGTTTTCTTCTAGATGTAGAAAAGATCTCTATCCCTGGGCATGTTGAGTACTTAAATCTCGCTAAAAAATACTTAAAACAAAAGAAATACTATATAGCTCGAAAAGCCTGTAGAGAATCACTAAAGGCTGGGGCAGATGAAGAAAAAATAAAAGAACTTTTGCGAGAAATTCGTAAAAAAGAATTTCCAGACTCAATGTACGCTCACTTCAGTGCCGATAATCTGATGCCTCCTTATGATCTGCCCACACCTTCTGGGGAAACGGTCAAGGCCATAATTGATAGGTTAGATGCTGACTTCGAATTGAATCTTGAAAATGAGGAAGAAACCCTCGGGGCGGATTTTAAAAATTCATTGATTCATATGCGTGCTCAAATTAATCAGGAACTAGATGATGCTACTCCAGAAGTAAGAATGGATTTAGGTGTTGCATTCTTTGAAATGAGGTTGTTTGAGGAAGCAGAACACATTTTTGAGAACACTTTCGATACGTCTGGCACCCCTAATCTAGATGCTCTTTATCTAGCAGCTGAGAGTATGGCTCAAAGGGGTAACTACGTTCGAGCTGTGACATTACTGCATAAAATTTGCAAGTCAACGGAAAGAGAGGACTCTGAAAATTTATCGGCATACTATTTGTTGGGTAAAGCATATGAGGCTATGAACCAAAAAAAGCGGTCAGTTCGATACTATAAGAAAGCTGCTGAGATCGATATCAATTATCGCGATCTAAAAAGTAAGCTGAGGTAGATTTTTTATGAGCCCAAGACTTGGCAAGAGGATTTTCTTCGCTTTCTTTGCATTCATTGCAATTGTTATATTCGCTACGGTAAAATTCATTGAGTCTTCATATTTTGCGAAGATAATTCAAGACCGAATTGCAGAAAGAATCGAAACTGAATTAAGGATTTCCATTAAATTTGGTAATCTTAAGGTATCGGCCTTTCCACCTGGGATTTCGATCAATGACCCAGAGTTAGTCAACATCAAGCCTGATAATAAAATTGGATTAGAGAAAAATACTATCTTTCTTGCTAAACGAATTGGAGTTTCTTTACGGATGTTCCAGTTGTTTAGTAATGAATTGGTGGTGAGTCGAGTTTTCTTAGAGGGCGCAAAAATCCAACATGAAGTGAAAGGTGTGGCTAAGAGTGAAGGCGGACCAATTACGAGGGACGCCTTAGCATTTCTTTTCCAGCCAATTAGAATCAAACTACAAAGTGGGATGAATCTGAATATTAAGCAGATAGAATTGAGAGACTCTACGGTTGATCTTCGCTTAAAAGCAAAAAATAAAACAGATGTATTTTTTATAGAAAAGATAAAATTCTTTGTCTTGAGCCCAGAGGCAGAGCACTATTCTTCAATTGCTGATTTTCACAATGTAACTATTCGCAAAGACAATAAGGTTTATGACCTAGAATTATTTAAAGCTAATTTTCAGGTTAATGCAGAGGAAATTCATATTCTATCTCTGGATTTAAAAAAAGGAGAAGCAATTGTTCACGCTGGCGGGGTATTGAATGGCGATATTCGATTCCCTAAAAAGATGAAGAGTGACGTGAGAGTGATTGCTCGCGCTAAAGTTGGGACTATTAAAGAATATTTTAGTGAGATCGATTCTATGGAAGGCGCTATCAGTGTTGAACTAGGAGTTTCCGGAAGTGTTGAGAACTATAAAATAAATGGAAGATTTGAAGCAAATGAATTTGAATATAATCTCTGGGAGAATTTTAAGATAAGCACGAACTTAGAATTGACGAAGTCTTCTGTTAAATTAGACGACTTAGAAATATCAAAAAATGATGGAGTAATAAATTTCAAGCCTTTGATAATAGATTTAAATATCTGGGGCAAAGAAATTTTTCTTCAACCAAATTTCACTAATGTCGTGTTTCAGGAATTTTGTGGAGATCTAAAAACTAGTCTATCAAATCTTGAAGCTGTAGTGAATGGCTCTTTGGATATTACCATTAAAATTAATGAGAAGGAGCAGAAACCACTAGTAGCAGGCTTGGATTTTAAGTCCCATTTAGATCTTTCAATTGTAACGCTAACAAATCAGACTTGGGGTAAAAAAAGGCCGAGGAATGAGATTTTTACAATCCCGCAAATTAAGCTCTATGGGCACTATCGATGGGTGCCATTTAAGTTTAGCGTCGTCGATGGACATTTAAATCTAACTACTGGCGATCTTCAGCTTTCTGGGTTTGTTGACAACGAGTACGGTTGGAACCTGAGAGGTGTGAGTGAGGAAGTTGATATTGGTGTTGAGTTTGGCAGAATCTCTGGAGTTAATATCGGCGGGAAAGGTGCTTTTAAAGCACATGTGGATGGCCCACCAGATAATGTTTTTTTTCATTTCGATTTAGAAATGGATGACGCAAAATATGTCAATTTGAATCTTGGAGAAATTAAGGGGCGTGTTTCAGTTGATGATGACAAAAGCTTAGTCAATTTTGAGGATCTCACAGGTGTAAAGGGTGAGGGTAGTTATGTTATCAATGGGAACGTGGATATCTCTCATGAAAAGAAGTTAAATTTTGATGTCAAATTTATCGAGGCAGAAATTGATGGAGTTTTGGATTTATTTAGACATCAACTGCGAGAGATAGATTGGGTGCCATTCGGGATAAGAGGGGTCATGAATGGTGATTTCAAGGTAAGAGGGACTCATAAAGAGCCCGAAGACACTATGGATATTCGCGGAAGAGTTAAAGCGAGCAAAATTCTATACAAGGGTGAGGTTGTAAGCCAGCTGACTGGCTTAGTTGGGTTGAGGCGAGGTAAATATTTCGCACGAGATGTGAACGTAGAAAAGCACTCTTCAGAGATTATAGGAGGAGTTACTTATAGCCGGGTAGAAGGGATTCAGTATGAGTTTGATTGGCTGCGCGGTAGTCTTCGTGATATTGATTTTATCTCTAGTAGAGGAATACCAATCAATGCAAAGTTGGTTGCTAGTGCCTGGGGTAAGGGGCAGATAGAAAATTTTGTTTCTAGGCTGGAGCTAACAATTGAGAATGGTCTTGCTGGAACAATGCCCCTACCAGATGTCTTTGTACAGCTCGATTCTGATGAAAGTTACTGGGACAGTATTTTAATGATTGGAAGTTCTGGAAATGGACTTCGTGTTCAGCGGTCTAGGAAAGCCAATCAGGAATCGAGTATGGAGCTAAATTTTGAATCTCAAAATTTCGGATTTCTAGTTTGCATGATTAATATAGAGCACTGTAACTCTGAACAGACTAAGCTCATTATTACAGGCGGAATGCAAGCTAGTTGGATTGGATCTAATTGGAAGAAAATGAATGGTGAATTTTATCTCAGTGATGCGCATCTTATTGCTCGAGATTTTCAAATCAAAAGCGATTCTCCTGTGCACTCGAGAATTAAAGAAGGAGTTTCGAAGGATGTAAAAGTGAGTTTAAGCGGGGCAAGTACGAATATTCTTGGGTCATATGGCTTTAACTTTGAGGAGCCGTCCCTGAATTATTCCTTCAAAGGGCATACCAGCCTCAAGGGGTTAAAAATTTTAACTCCATTAGTATCTCGTTCTAGTGGAGATGCTCTGATTGATGTTTGGGGATCGCTTCGAAGAGAGCATATTGACTTGCGTGGATCGATTCGAATCAACAATGGTAATGTTGTGTTGAGTGGGTTGCGGCCAGGGCTAGAAGGCTTAGAGGGAAAATTGAGCTTTTTGAATGATCGATTGGTGGTGAATCGTCTGAAGGGGACTTTAGGTCAAGGCCAGGCATCTATTGATGGTTATGTTTTGTTTAGAGCCGATGATTTTCCAGTATTGAATCTAGAGGTTAATTTTAGAGAAAATAAAGTTCGATTTTATCCGGTTAGTATTGCCGAAGTGCAAAAAGGTCGGTTGACATTAATTGGGGATGAGCCTCCGTACCTATTTTCAGGGGAAGTTGTTTTGAACGGCCTACTGATGAAGCAGAACTTTGATATGAAAGGAAGGAAATCAATTAAATCTGCGAAATATTTGCCTGATCAGTTTTTTGGCAAGAGTATTCTCTATTCTGTGCGAATCGATGCAAAAGCCTTCAAAGGAGTAGTGGTTAGAAATGATATTTTGGACGCTGAATTTTCTGGTAGCTTAAGGTTACTAAACAACTTTGCGTTTCCACAGATCGTAGGTCGTGCTGAATTAATAAAAGGCCAATTGCTGTTTCGGAATACTTCGTTTGATCTTGATCATACGATCGTTAGAGCTACAAATCCATTGGATTTTGAGCCATGGATTTCAATAGGTGGCACCACGGTATTGGATAATTATCGAATTACGATTTTCGCCAGTGGGAGCTCATCAGATCCCAAAATTAATCTTGGCTCTTCACCACCTCTGCCTCAGGAAAATATTTTATCGCTTCTGGCATTTGGTTATATTGATCGCCCGGAAGGAAAAATTAATCCTGATGACTTGAGTGCAATTACATACACAGAGGTTGGTTCTATATTGTTAGATCAGTTAAGGTTGAACAAGAATCTACAATCTAGAGGATTAAAGGTTCGTGTCGCGCCGGAAATAATTCAAAATGAAGCAAATATTGTACGACCACGGGCCGAGGTCGATACCGCTGTTCCAAAAATTATAATCCAAACGCAAATTACGGAGGATGTGGACGTGTTATTGGGCACAACGGTTGGGTCTAGTAAGAGCGAGCAATTTGACCTTAATGTTGAATACCATTTGAGCGATAAGGTTTCAGTACAAAGTGTTTACGAACAGGAGCCAGGCACGGAAGCTGGCGAGACAAGAACTTCCTTTGGAGCTGATTTAAAGTTTAAATGGGGATTTAAGTAGAGCGTTTGGTGAGGATAACTTGTTTAGAAGCGCATGGATTGCACTAATCTTTTTTGCGGCTTTGGGTGTGAGCGCCCCGGTGACCTATTGCGCTAACTCGGATTTTTATAGTAAATGGAAGAGTGTAGACGATAGGCTAAGCGAATTGTTTGTTGGCCGTGGTAGATCAATAGTTCGTATAAAAATCCGTAACCGCGAGGAATTCCCAGCGGCATTATTGAGAGAGATCGAGTCTCTTGAAGGAACCTCATTAGAGTATTCCAGATTAAGCAAAGTGGTGCGCTGGCTTCATGATTCTTATGCTGAAGCACGCGTAGAAGCGAAGGTGGAAAAAGTTTCTGGCGGCGTAGCGCTTAGTTTTGAAGCCTTTAGTAAAAAGAAAGTCAATAGCATAAGCTTCGAGGGAGTTACTAAATTCGATGAAGAACACTTGCTGGAGTTGGCAAAAATTTTTAAGGGTAGCGAGTATGATCAAATTAAAATTGAAAGAGCTGTAAATGTTATCCAGAGGTTTTATCAGCGGAAAGGGTACTTACAAGCAAAGGTGACTGCAGAGATTGAAGAGTCGGGTCAATTAAAGATTATAGTTGAAGAGGGCCCAGTCGCTCGAGTTAAAGGTATTTCTATTTCAAGCATTGATGGTGTTAAGGATAAACGTTTGCGTGCTCTATTGGAAGAGGGAGCTCTATCTCAATTTGATCTGGAGGTTGGAGATGAGCTTAACCGTGACAAAATTAAAGAGGGATTGATTTCACTTAAAGAATGGTTAAAAGAAGAAAAATTTCTAGTAGCAAAAGAACCTGTTGCAAATTCTGTAGTTATGGACGGTGGTACTACTGTTAATTTAGATATTAATGTTGAATATGGTCCGAGAATTCGGTTTGGATTTCGTAATAATAGTCGCTTTTCCTATCGCGAGCTCTCTGGAGAAATAGAAGATATTGAAGAAGTTGGCGTTGGAACGGACTATTTGGAATTCGTTCGGTCAAGACTCAGGGACAAATATTTTGCAGTCGGATTAGTGAACGTTCAAATCAGAACCATTGTTAAAGAAAATCCAAAGACTGGATTTCACAACGTAAGCTTCATTATTGATGAAGGTAAACGAGTTCGTTTTTCACGAGTGATTATCGAAGGTATTTATTCAATGAGTGCAGAAGAAGCCGGTGAGAAGCTTCTCTCCTTTGCTCCAGCCCTAGTGCAACGATATTATATCCAGTTTAATGGACTTAAGTTGGCGGGTGAATTGTTGGCAGATCATCTGCGAAAGAATGGCTATCTATCTGCAAAGTTAGATCTAGTTCGCTATCGGTTTGATGATAAACGAGAAAATGCTGAGGTCGGATTTTTTTTTACTGAAGGGACTCAAACTAGGGTTCGAAATGTAGAATTTTTGGGCGCGACTAATATTTCACACGAGGATATTTTAGAAATTCTATCGGTCGAATCCGGAAAACCATTTAATGTTTTTAAGTTTGAGGAAGGGCTTGAGCTTTTGAAAGAGAAATACCGTAATTTAGGGTATTTGACGGCTGAAATATCGAATGAAGACTCTAATTTTATAGCCTCATATTCTAAGGGTCAGTCTACTGTTGATATTCGATTGGAAATTAAGGAAGGCCCACTTATTAAAGCTGGGGAGATATTTGTGCGAGGTAATAACCAAACACACGCTCGCGTTGTGATCAGGAAGCTTCCCTTCGCTAAGGGGGATATTTTAGGGAAAGAGCTACTGGTTGAGGCGGAAGATAATTTACGAAAATTGAATCTTTTCACTTCGCTAAGTGTTCGACTCATTGAGCGACCAGGGGACCCTCATATTCGAGATGTTCTGATTCTAATTAAAGAGAGCATGCCTGGGATTATTGAGTTCGGCCCTGGGTTTCGAAATGATTTGGGGTTGCGGTTTTTTATTGGAGCCAGTTATCAGAATCTTGGTGGCTGGCATCGTGGGGTGAGTGCAAATGCTATTGTTAATCGCCGGCTCGCAGACTTCAAATTTTTAGAATACAATTTGAATCTAGGTTTTCGGGAGCCATATTTCGCTAACTGGCGAGTCACGCTTTTAACTAATTTTATTCTATTGAAACGTAGATTTTCCACTTTTGATGCTAATATATCGAGGGCTACAGCTGAATTTAGACGCCAGCTCACAAAGAATATAACAGGCCTTATTCAATATAGCTTTGAACGAGTTAAGACGTTTAATGCGAAAGTTAAGATTGATAACGAGAAACGATTAATTGCTGCGCTTACTCCGGGAGTTATTTGGGACTCACGAAATGACATTTACAATCCAAGCGGCGGAGTCTATTCGATTAATCGATTTGAATTAGCAGAAAGGGTCTTCGGTTCTCAGGACGATGTCGGCTATTACCGGGCGAGCTCAAGAAATAGCCTCTACTTTGGGCTTGATGAAGGTACTGTATGGTCTTGGGGGTTCAATTTTGGGTTTGAACGCTCTAATATTGCCGGGAAGAGTATCCCCAAAATTAAGTTATTTCGTCTAGGCGGAACGGGGTCAATCCGGGGCTACCGAGAAGATTCGTTGGAAGTGGACTCGACGGAGGATATTAATGGAACTTTGGCCTATGTGAATTATCGTAGTGAGTTTCGATTTTTACTCGAAGGAGCCCTCGGAATGGCTATATTTTGGGATGCAGGGAACTTATATGTGGATACCCTCCAGCCTTTGAAACTACGCCATAGTACGGGGCTTGGCCTACGTTACAATACGCCAGTAGGGCCGGTAAGCCTTGATTTTGCTAGGAAATTAGGGACGGTCGGCAGCCGTGGTGACCGAGTCAACGTCAGTGACCAAGATAAGCAGCGGGTTCATTTCTCTATAGGGAGCTTTTAGCGAGAATCTTTAGGTTAATAAGGAATTCTAAGCATTTAACTTGAATTTTCCCAACGATTGTCTTATCTACTTGGGTTCTATGAGTACGCATTTTACAAAGAATTCAGAGATTGATCGCAAATGGCATATCCTCGATGCTAAGGACAAGATTGTTGGCCGCGTAGCCACTGAGATTGCAAGGGTTATTGTAGGAAAGCACAAGGCTAACTACACCCCAAGTATTGATAATGGCGACTACGTTGTTGTTGTGAATGCTGAGAAAGTGCGCTTCACAGGTAATAAGTGGGAAGAGAAGAAATACTACCGTCACTCACAACACCTTGGCGGGTTAAAAACACGCACAGCAGCAGAAATGTTGGAAAAAGCTCCAGAAGAAATTCTTCGTAAGGCTGTTTGGGGAATGATAAATAAGAGTGACCTTGGTCGCCGTCAATTAATGAAGCTAAAGATTTATGTGGGGGATAAGCACCCACACATGGCTCAAAATCCAGCACCATTGGCTGTTTGAGAGCAAGGATTATAGAAGGATATAGGGATAGATAGGATCGAATGGCAACAGATTATATTCATGCAGTAGGAAAACGTAAGCGCTCAAAAGCGCGCGTTTATATGAAGCCTGGCTCTGGCGCGATCAAGGTAAATGATAAAGATTTTAAGGATTTCTTCGGAAGACCAACTTCTCAGTTGATCATCCAGCAGCCTATCGAGGTGACTGAGCAAGAAGGTAAGTGGGATATCATGGTTAACGTTTGTGGGGGTGGGCCATCTGGTCAAGCTGGCGCCACTCGACATGGTATTGCTCGTGCTTTAATTAAGGCGGATCCTGAGCTTCGCCCAGCGCTGAAAAAGGAAGGCTTCCTAACTCGTGACGCTCGTGAGGTTGAGCGGAAGAAGCCAGGTCGGCCTAAGGCCCGAAAATCGTTTCAGTTTTCGAAGCGCTGATGTGGCTATTGGTAGATGGTTTGGCGTACGGCTTCATAAAGCACGAGGCTTGCTGCGTTGGCAAGGTTTAGGCTGCGTACGCGATCATCAAACATGGGGATGCGTAGAGAGTTTCCAGCGTTTGCTCCAACTCCATCCACGTTTTTAATTCCAGTTGTTTCCTTACCGAATATAAAGAAGTCTCCATCTTGAAACTCAGGCTTATAGAGTGACTGTTCGGCAAATTTCGTAATATACCAGTGGCGTCCTTTGCTTTCTGACCATATCAAAAAATCGTTGAAGGACTCATGCTCTACAAGGTCAAGGTGTTGCCAGTAATCAAGCCCTGCTCGGCGTACAGCCTTCTCGGAAAGGTCGAATCCAAGTGGATGGACTAGGTGAAGTGTGGTGTTTGTTGCTAAGCAGAGGCGGCCAATGTTTCCTGTATTTTGTGGAATCTGTGGCTCGACTAATGCTATGTGAAAACTGGCCGATTTCTGATCTGACATAGGCTGGGGCCCCCTTTAGTCTCCACGAGTTGCGATTTTAGGGGCGAATATAGTTGATAAGTCTCGGGAATGGGATAGTTTCGCGAATGTGTAGTGCGCCACAAACCCAGGCAACTGTTCGTTCAAAGCCCAAACCAAAGCCAGCATGAGGGACCGAACCATATTTGCGTAGGTCTAAGAACCATTCATAGTCTTCGAGCTTAAGCCCAGATTTTACGATATTTTCTTTCAATGTTTCATAATCGGCTTCCCGTTCACTTCCGCCGATGATTTCGCCAAAGCCGTTAGGAGCAATCAGATCGCAACCGAGCGCAATCCGATGATCATTTGGATCAATTTTAAAATAAAAAGACTTAGTCTCTTTTGGAAAACCGTGGATGAACACCGGCTTGCCATCAAAAAGCTCACCTAGTTTTGTTTCTTCTGGTGCGCCAAAGTCCTCTCCCCAACTTAATTTGAATCCATTTTCGTTGAGCATCTCGAGTGATTTTTCATAGGAGACTCGTGGGAACTTAGTATCGATAATTTTTTTAAGCTCGTCTGTATTTCGCTCCAGTACTGTTAATTCCTTCTCACATTCTTTGAGTGCCTCACTCACAAGATTCTTCATAAACTCTTCGGCTAAATCCATAACGCCATTGAGGTCGCAAAAAGCTACTTCTGGCTCGATCATCCAAAATTCAGTGAGGTGCTTTCGTGTTTTAGATTTCTCCGCACGAAAAGTTGGTCCAAATGTATATGTTTTACCAACAGCCATTGCGCAGGCTTCGGCATAGAGCTGGCCAGACTGGGTTAAATACGCTTTGGAGTCAAAATAGTCTGTTTCAAATAACTCACTCGTGCCTTCGCAAGCGCTTGGTGTCAGCATTGGCGCGTCCATCAAAACAAAACCTCTATCATCAAAAAAATTACGGATAATTCGATTTAGTTTGGCTCGAACACGCATCATTGCAGTTTGGCGAGGAACTCGCAGCCAAAGGTGGCGATATTGCATTAAATGTTCTGCACCATGGTCTTTCAGTGATACAGGATATTCTGGATGTGCCATATGCACGAGTTCAATGGACTCGACATCAATTTCAAACTGGCCGGGCTTTCTACCTTCTTTGACTTTACCAGTGACTTTGAGCGAAGACTCTTGCGTAAGGTTTTCACTCAATTTAAAAGATTCAGCGTCACACACATCCGGTAATACAACGGCCTGCAAAGTACCCGGAGATCCATCGCGAAGGTGGAGGAAGCGAATTTTTCCAGATGAGCGTTTATTATAGAGCCAACCCTGAATCGTTACGCTTTCGCCAGTGAAGTTGCTAATATCTTCAATTCGTACAATCGGTGCAGACATCAAAATGATCTCCCTGTGACTTACTTAATATTAAACAGAACAGGCAAACTCAGCTAAAGTTCGTACGCCATGTCCAGATGCACCAACTCCAGCATATGGAAGATGGCGCTGATTCCATGCCGAGCCCGCACAGTCGATATGCATCCAGCTGGAGCCTTCTTTTACGAACTCTTGAAGGAATGCCCCGGCTTTTGACGAGCCTGCTGAACGGTCGCTGCCAATATTGCGTAGGTCTGCAATCTTACTGCCTTTCATGTCGTCGGTATATTCCTTATAGAGTGGAAGTTGCCAGTGCTTCTCGCCAGTTTTCTCTGCTGCAGATAGATATTGATCCATCATCTCTTGGTCATTGCCCATAATTGCAGAGCAAATACTTCCTAATGCGACCACAACCGCGCCAGTCAACGTGGCGGCGTCGATAATATAATCCGGCTTGGCGTCTTGTGCGTAGTCTAAAGCGTCAGAAAGAACTAGTCGTCCCTCAGCATCCGTATTTAATACTTCAATTGTTTTTCCAGAACGTGTGTGCAGTACTGCACTTGGCACGATTGCGGTGCCACTCGGCATGTTCTCCGCCGCTGCGATATATGCGCTCACTGGATTTGGGCATTTGAGCTTGGCGGCGAGCAGAACTGCTGCAATCATATTCGCACCGCCACTCATGTCGTGCTTCATTTCATCCATGGAGGCACCGGGCTTTAATGAAATGCCACCCGAGTCAAATGTAATTGCTTTGCCAACAAAAGCTACCTTTTTCGCATCACGCTTTGCTTTCGTAGGCTTGTATTCGAGAATGATAAATCTTGGTGTGTGAGTGGAGCCTTGTCCAACGCCTATTAGGCCACCCATCTTTTCTTTTTTGATGGCAGGAACGTCGAGCACTTTGCAGCGTACATCATATTTTTGGGCTAAACGCTCAGATTCCTTTGCCAGTGTGGCAGGGTAAATTGTGCTGCCGGGCTCATTCGAAAGGTTGCGAGCAATAAAGACAGCGTCGGCGCAAGCTTTTGCAATATCTACTGCTCTTTTCGTTGGTGTTGTTTGATCTTCTTGCAGAAATGTTACTTCGAGCTCTGGGCTTGGTTTTACATCTGATTTGTATTTATCAAACTTGTAAGTCGAGAGTAATAGTCCTTCAGCAAATGCTTGTACGTAGGCGTCGAATGCCGCTCCCTTAGATCCGTTAGCTGTATAAAATGAATCAACGCTTACCGCTATATCGCTAATTTTTTCAGCTACGAGTGACGTGTAAACTTTAGCTCCAGCGCATCGTAGCACTTCTGTCTCAGCTGATTTTGCCTCGCCAAGCCCGAAGAATAGAATATTTTGCCCGTCGAAATTACGTAGGAAATAAGTAGATTCCTTTTCCCCGCTAAACACCTTGTTTTTGCTGAGAGCGTGAATCTCTTCGGTGAAAGGCTTTAAGGCTTTCGAGATAATGGCGTTTTTCTTCTTATCGGTAAACACTCCGATCACTAAGGTGTTCTGATCTGCTTTCCCAAAATGTTGTGTTTTAACGACTATATTCATGAGCTACCCCTTCTAATTGACTCTTAGTGCCTAAAAAAATAAACTTAGGCTGTGTTAACACAGTCGCATCAGAAAATCGGACTTGTTCTGCGAGTGCTTGACGGAGCTGGAATCATCCTGGCTTGGTTGGCCGCCTATTATCTTCGTTTCTATACGGGGGTTGTTCCCGTGACGAAAGGCGTCCCGCCACTCTCACAATATTTATCGTTAGCTGTGCCTGTGGTTCTAATCTGGTTGGTTGTTTTTACTAGCTTTTGCATTTATCGTCCACCAGTTCTCTTACGGGGAGTTCGGGAATTATTGATGATTTTGCGGGCCCACCTTTTTGCCATACTTATTTTTGTGGCGCTCACGTATATGATCGCTGAATATAAGTATTCGCGATTGACTTTAGTTTATTTTTCAATAATTTCAGGTATTTACATTGTATATTTGCGTAAAACACTCTTCTATATGTTGCCGATTTTGCGTCGACGGCTAGGAAAGTTTAGAGACGTGCTCATCGTTGGCACGGGTTCGACGGCATTTCGCATAGCCGATTCTTTGGCTAAGTATCCTGAGTATGGTTTGCGGGTCTTAGGCTTTGTTAGTGCCGACGGAAAGTTTAGCGAAGTTTGCCCAGATGAACGTCGTAGACTAGATGAACGTTATACGATGTTGGGAACCTATAAAGAGACCCTTAATATTTGTGCTAAGCGTCAAATCTCTCATCTATACTTTGCGTTACCGCGAAAAGACTCTGAAAATCTGATTGGAATGATTCGGAAGACAGAAAAACTAGCCGTGGAAGTAACTGTGATTCCAGACATTGCTGAGTTTGTTACCCTAGGGTTCGGTGTGGATTCCTTCGATGGGCTCCCAGTGATTTCGTTTAATTCGACGGGGATTAATCTAGAGGCGAGCGCCCTTAAGCGGGGCTTAGATATTGTAGGCTCTATGTTTGCGATAACTTTATTTTCTCCGCTATTTTTACTAATTTCTATACTTGTAAAATTCACCAGTAAGGGGCCAGTCTTTTATGCTCAGGAACGCCTTGGCCTGGATGGACATAGGTTTAAAATGTGGAAGTTTCGATCAATGTGTGTTGGAGCAGAAGATAAGACTGGGCCTGTGTGGGCTAGCGAAGCCGATGATCGCCGTACTCCAATTGGCGCATTTTTACGCTCCACCAGTCTGGACGAGATTCCGCAATTTTGGAACGTGCTTTGTGGCAATATGAGTTTAGTTGGACCTAGACCGGAGCGCCCAGAATTTGTGGAGAAATTTAAAGATGACGTACCAAAATATATGTTGCGGCACAAAGTGAAAGCAGGAATCACTGGGTGGGCGCAAGTAAATGGCTGGCGTGGCGATACAAACCTAGAGAAGCGGATTGAATGTGATCTATACTATATTCAAAATTGGAGTGTTACTTTCGATGTTAAGATTTTAATTTTAACGGTGCTGCGAGGGTTTATTAATAAAAATGCCTACTGAGCCTAGACCGAACTCAATCGTTCGAGCGTTTCGGCAGCCGTGGGTTCTCTTTCGGTATATTTGGGCCGAGGTAAGTACGCCGTTTCTTGGTGGCAGTCTCTTTTTTATTTTTGTTCTCTTAATGTTTCAGGCTATCCGTCTATCAGATTTTTTGGTGGTGCATGATGTAGCTATCGACATAATTTTCCGAATCATGGGGTATTTGATCATGTCTTTTTTACCCGTGGTAGTTCCAATTGCATTTCTGCTGGCAGTGCTTATTGGTTTTGGGCGATTATCCACCGACTCTGAAGTGGTTGCGATGCAGGCCTCTGGTTTATCTCTATATCGACTGGCTACGCCTGTTTTTATGCAAGGGGTTTTAGTCGCGATGCTAAGTCTCACCTTGAATTTATATTTGGTGCCGTGGGCAAACCAACGCTTTCGCTATGAAGTCTTTCGAATTTCTAATACCAAAGCGATCGCGACAATTCAGGAGGGACGATTTACAGAAGGCTTTTTCGATATGGTGCTTTACGCCGATGAGATTGATTCACGAGATGATTTATTGCGCCACATTTTTATTTACGACAGTAAGGATGAGAACGCTCCAGTTTTTATTGCGGCTAAATCTGGCCGGATTTTTAATAATCAACGAGATGTAGAAGGAGCGCCTGGAATTTTATTGCGCTTATTTGACGGAACTATGCATCGAAGCGATGCCTTAAAATCGACCTACGAATATATTGAATTTGATACGTATGACATTTTTCTAAGGCTTACCACATCGAAAGTTGTCGGTGTGGAAAAGCCTAAGACGATGAGTTTTTCGAGTTTAAGGCGACGTATACAAGTTTTAGAAAGTCGTGAAGAACTCGTGCATGAAGAGTTTCGAGAAATGAATCGATTAAAAGTTGAGTTTTGGAAAAGGTACGGGCTCTCGTTTGCTTGCGTAGTATTCTCTATTCTGGGTGTGGGGTTTGGAGTTGTTCGAACACGAACGGTTCGCTCTAACTCTCTACTAATATGTTTAGTTGTAATGTTGGGCTATTGGCTTTTGCACACGGTAGGGTTGCGCTGGGGGGAAGAAGGTTATGTGCCCCCATTTGTTGCCATGTGGATTTCTAATCTTCTACTAGCCATTATTGCTGTAATGGCCTTGCGCATTGCATCGCGCTAAAAATATTATTCCAAATTGGAATAACGACGCCTCTTTTATAGGGCATAATTCCGCAGATACTGGCGATAACTGTGGATAAAATATTATAATTTCATTAAATTCCTTTTATTTTAAATAGTTATAATTGTGGATTAAGTGCTCTATTCTGTGGATATCTTATAAAAATGCGCTTAAATTAATTTGATAATGTTACTCTGGAATTTGTAACCGCCTTATTTTAGTGGCTTCCCAATCTGACGCATAACGTGATTAACTAAAGAGTTTCTGTAGAGTCACTGGGTGGCGCAGGCCGACTGCGGTTTTGTAAACTCGAATTTTCTTGCGCTGTACCAATATTTTCCGGGAACAGAGGCAGCGGAATTTTGGGAATTTCAGAGAACGGCAACACTACGGAGCGCTTTCTGCCTTCACCAGTCATTTTTTCTAAAGCCTCTCCGTTAAACTCGGAGCTTAAGCCGCTTAGGTTTCCAGAAAATAATCGAATCACCTTGTTGGCGCGAATAAATATGGTGCGGTTTCTTCGCAAGATTAAATCCTTAATCTCATTCGCATCGGTTTGGAAGCGGATCCATACATTCTCTTTTGCAGTTAGGCGTAAATTAAATTTTAGGTCGTATCCAATCGGATCAATAATCTCATTCAGCGCGCTAGTGAGCCCAGGTTCGGAAACCTCATCTGCTGTGGTGACAGTAGTGACAACAGTTGGTTTTGGCGGCGTAACCGCTTCTATTTTTTCCTCTGTCTTTTTTATTAGAGCGTTTGAGGCTGCTCGTAGCTTTGCTTTTGCAGTTTCTATAGCTGATAGTAGTGGTGGCGGGCTAGAGTTCTTTGCTTTGTTGGTTGTCTGGGCTAGACTCATTGCTTGAGTGGGACTGGCCGAAGTCTCCTCCTTCTTTACAGAAGCGTTTCGGAGAATTGGCGTTAGGCGTATCTGTTTTGCCTGATCCTCATCAATTTTACTCTTAAACCAAAGATAAGCTCCGTAGCCTGCCAAAATAAAAGCAAAGGAAACAATAGTGATAATTAGGCGCCTATGATCCTTTTGCTTTTCCTGCGCAAAGACCTGACTTTCTTTTGTTGCTTCGATGACAGGCACTGGTGTGATCGCTAAGTGATGCTGATATCGTAGTAAGACATCTTTTGGATCTAGTTTGGCATATTTAGCATACGCCTGAAGATATCCCCTTACAAAAGGTTCTGCGGGGAGGAGCTGATGAGTATCCTCTTCGAGAGCGGCAAGCATCTTTAAGCTAATGCGTGTAGCATACGCAATTTGTTCCAAAGAAATTTCTCGCTTCTTGCGTTCACGGCGCAGATAGCTACCTAATGTTTCATTTTCTTCAGACAATTAGAAATCCCCACGCAGTAGAGCTAATTTCCCTTTGGACTTTTTCGCCCACGTACTTTTGGGAAATCGTTGAATTAATTCTTTAAACTTCTTGCGAGCCAAGTCTAAATTTTTTAGTTGGACGAGGACACTTGCCAATCGGTAGTGGCCTTCAATATACGGATAACAAAGGCCGGTAGTGGCTTTCTCTAGTGCACTTCTACTCTCTACCTTATTGCCTACCCGCCAATGAGACTCCCCTAAGCGTAGCCATCCGGGGCAAAAGTGTTCATTTTCTTCTATGGATTTTCTGAAGGCTATGTGGGATTTTTGGGGCTTTCCATTGCGTTTATAAAGCTCGCCCAAATAAAAATACGACTCGAAATTTCGTTGGTACTCAGGAATAGCAGTGATTGCTCTAAAGGATCTTTCTGCTAATGAATCTTCCTTTAAAGAGAAATACACCAATGCCAAATTAAATTTTGCGTCATGAAAATTTTTGTCTATCTTAATAGCTTTTTGTAAATTTTTTTTGGCTAGCTTGTGCCGCCCTTTTTGGAAATAGGCGACTCCCAAATTGCTCAGTGCTTCGGGTTGCTTCGGGGCTTTTTCTAGAGACTTTTTCAAATTGGTGATGGCTGACGAAACATTCCCTTTGTGTAGGCTGCTGGCTCCAGCTGTTAAGTAGATGTTGGCGAGCTTCGCATCTTTCTTTTTGGCCGCCGAAGAGCAACCTGAAACAACAAGCAAAACAGCCAGATTAATAACAATTGTTGCCCGCTTTTTTAATGGCCCCATGGTTTGAGAGTAAAAGTCCACAAAGCTTGCGTCAATGCAAAAGCTTAATTTTTGTCGGCACTTGCATTGATTTTTGCCTCGATAATGGAGGCATTTTCCTCTTTGCGAGCTTGACGTAATTTTCGGGACAAATAATGCAATTTTCGGACGGTTTTCTTGAGCCGAAGGTATTCAGGCCGGTCCAATTTTTGGAATCGGATTCCCAGTCCGCGAGGGTGGGTCAGGGATGACTTAGCGCGCCACACAATCTCTCCATTCAGCTCATACTCGCCTTCAAATAGGGAAAATTTTATGGATAGAATGTCATGAATTGGTAAGTGCTCATTGATTTTTACGAAACAGCCCGAGGCAGAAATATCCAAAATCTCGGCTTCATAACAAGTCTTTTGATGAGAGATTTCCACCGGAACGGAGATTTTATAGCGAGGGTCGGCTTCCCACCAAGCAATTTTTGGACTGTAGTATGGGACTCGAAACTCAAACTTCAAGAGAACTAGTCCAATGAGCACAAAGATACTTGCCAATAATACGGAAGCCCAAGGAGTGTTATTCTCGGCCAAATAAAGACAGACATAAAACTGCTCAACAATCGTTAGTGCCGCATGCAAAACATATACGTGCCATGCCCATGGTATCGATCGATGTAATAACCATCCAAGCCAAATCGCAAAGCCAGAACGAGCGATAAAGAAAAAGGAGAAAAAGATATCAAAGGATTTCGAGACAGGAAAATTATATAGTGCTGTTAAAATGAGAATGTAAAAGAGAGGAAAGAGCCAGTGAATATACACAAAGGCCTTTAGTAGTCTCGAATGTGCTGCCAGTTTTGCGGACATGGAGCTAAGTTATTGCATTCCCACGCGCTTGTCCATTATTCAGCGCTCTTTCGACACATACGAGTGCGGTTGTGATAGTCTAGCTTCTGGAGAAAAGCTATGAAGAAGCAATTTATGTTGGATATCGAAACTACAGGCATTGAGCCTCATACGGAATCGGTGTTGCAAATTGCTCTCATTGAAATGACTTTCACCAAGAATGGGTTTTGGGAGAAAGGACGCCGCTTTGAGTTTTATCAACACACGCCTCGGCAACCGGAGACGGATTTTGCGAAAACTCACATGAAGGAAATTTATGCACAATGCAATAAAATTCCAGAGACCCCTGTAGCGGAAGTACGTGAAAGCCTGTTGCAGTTTTTTCAGGACGGCGGGGTTCAGCCGCCAAATGTGTATATCTGCGGCTGGAATGTTGGAATCTTTGACCTGCCTTTCCTTGCCTATCACGGTTATTTGCTTCCAGCGAAATATGACAACGGGGTGCTCACTGGCGATTGTCACTATCGAACCTACGAGATTGGCGGTGCACTTCAACTGACGGCAAATCTTCGTGGCACGGTCGAAGTTAACTCGATAATTAAAGAGGCGGAAAAACAATTTCCCTTACTAGCGGGAGGGAATCGCCACAACGCGATGTATGATTGCGAACGGCAAATTAATATTTTGAATGGGCTGATTAAATTAGGCCATGAATACGTAGCGTCTGACTACAACCTTTAGTGTGTATCGATTAGTAGTGTTTATCGGCGCCAAGTATTATATTTCAAAATAAACCAAAGCGCCGCAACCCCGTCTTTCCAAGTAATTTTCTTGCCCTCTTCATAACTTCGGCCATGATATCGAACACCAACTTCGTAAAACCTAGGCTTTAGTCGAGAGATTTTAGCTGTGACTTCAGGTTCAAAACCGAAACGTTTACTATCCAATTTGATCTGTTTGAGTAGGTCTGCGCGAAAAACTTTGTAGCAAGTTTCCATATCAGTCAGATTGATATTGGTGAGTAGATTCGAAACAAACGTGAGGAATGTGTTTACAATATAATGAAGAAAATATAATACCCTCCGCTCAGTCCCAATAAAGCGACTGCCATAAACAACGTCGGCGTAACCTTCTGCAATTGGGTTCAATAGTTTTGGATAGTCCATTGGGTCGTACTCTAAGTCTGCATCCTGAATCAAAACAATATCGCCAGTAGCTTCGGTAAATCCCCTATGAAGGGCGGAGCCTTTGCCGCCATTTTTCTCTTGTAGGAAAACTTTGAGCTCAGCCGTGTCTGGCAGCTTAATTATACTTTGAGGGTCTTCTTGAATGCAGCGCAGTAAATCACGGGTTCCGTCTGTGGAATAATCGTCGATGACCACAATTTCTAGTGAAGAGATCTTTTTAGGAATCGGAGCGGAGCATACTCGGCGGAGGATTTCTTCAGTCGTTGCCTGCTCATTATACACTGGAATTATTATGGAAAGTTTCATGGAATGAGCTTCCTATTTTGGGTCACAAAAAGCAAGGTGGCTACCGAAAATCTTTATTTTACGCTATACAATTGGAGGACTTAGGAAAATCCACTATGTTTCTTAAATTTTTACAGGACTTAACCCTCCTTAAACTTCTCCAGCGTGGGGCCGATTGGATCACCATCTGCATCAGCTTTGCTGTTGGCTATTGGTTTTACACCGAATTTCTAAATAATGTGATTGGCTATGGATTTTGGGCCTATTGTGCGTTTGGAGCCTTTGCGGCTACAATTTTTCTTGTCATTCTTCATAGCGCAAAACTTTATGAGCGCGAAATTTCTTTACTCAACCTTGTAGAGACGCGAGGTATTCTTTGGGTTTGGTTGCTAAGCTCAATGATTGTATTCACCTCGTCCTTTTATGTTCGATTTTTGGATCTTTCCCGAGTCATGGTGACGGTGTCGCTTTTTTTGTCATTGTTTCTTTTGATTTTTGAGCGTGCTATTTTTTACCGAATTCATTTGCGTATGAACTTGCGAGGCTACGCGCGAAAGCGGGGCTTAATTTATGGCACAGGACGTTTGGGACGGCATTTAATTAAGCGAATCCTTCATTCGCCTGCGCTAGAGGTTATGCCGATAGGGTTTCTCGATGATAATAAGGATCTTTGGGGCAAAAAAATTCATATTACAGAGATCCAAGTAAGAAATTTTTCAAGTGAAGTGGAAGTCTTTGGTGATGTCACGAAACTCGAAGAAATCGTGGAAAAAGAGAATATTCACGAAATTTATCTGGCAATGCCTTCTGCCAACTATGGTCGTTTGAATGAAATCATCCGTCGCTGCCATAACTTAAAAATTCCTGTAGCATTCGTGCCGCCCACATTCGATAACCGGATTTATCATATGCAGGCAGAAGAACTAGGTGGAATTCCTGTGCTTCGAGAAAAGCAATACACTCCTTCGCATCTGTACCTTTTTATTAAAAGGGCTTTCGACATTGCGTTCTCAATCTTTGCCCTTTTTCTGTTGGCCCCGGTATTTTTTGTCATCGCGATCGTAATTCGCTCCGATAGCTCAGGATCAATTTTTTTTCGACAGAAACGCGTGGGCTTGAATGGGAGAGAATTTTCCCTACTCAAATTTCGAACAATGTATGCGGATTCGCCAAAATATGCAGTGAATCCGCTTTCGAGCAAAGACACTCGCATTACGAAGATTGGTCGCTGGCTGCGACGGTCAAGTTTGGATGAAGTCCCTCAATTCATCAATGTCCTAATGGGGGACATGAGTGTAGTGGGTCCACGCCCGGAAATGCCGTTCATAGTCGATGAATACGATGAAATACACAGGGAGCGCCTGCTTGCTAAGCCAGGAATCACCGGCATTTGGCAAATCTCAGCGGTTCGAGGAGAGCCAATCCACGCCAATATAGAATACGATCTTTTTTATCTAGAGAATCAGTCTTTGCTCTTGGATGCGATCATTATTTTGCGTACTTTTCTTGTGGCTATTCGCGGGCTGGGCGCATTTTAGTAGGCTCAGGTTGTCGAGTAACTCATATAATTCTGCTGGAGTGAGCTGTTGGTGCACATCACTAAGAGCGGAGCTTGGAGTGATATGCGCTTCGAGCATTAAGCCCTCGGCACGGAAGCGTAAAGCTTGTTTTGCCAAATCAGAAATAAGCGTGCGCTTACCTGCAATATGGCTTGGATCGCAGAAAATTGCTAGGTTAGGAGCCTTTGCGCGCAATTGGTTCGGAATCGACCATTCAGGAGAATAGCGGAATCGTTTTTCTGAGTAATTTGCAAAGCCACGATGGACTGCAACTAATCTCTTCAATCCAGCTTGGTTGAGGCGCTCCAGTGCTCCGATCCAAAGCGATAACTCTGGAGCCAAAGGATTCTTAACCAGGATAGGGGTATTTGTTCCCCGTAGAGCTTCCGCAAGCTCCTGAACGGCAAACGGACTAACTACCGTGCGAGCGCCGAGCCAAAGAATATCAACCCCTTTTTTTAAGCAAGCTTCGACATGTCGGGGGTGAGCGACTTCAACTGCCGTGGCCAGTCCAGTCTCTGACTTTGCTGTAGCAAGCCAGTCCAGAGCTTTTTTGCCGACGCCTTCAAATGAACTGGGGCGGGTTCTTGGTTTCCAAATCCCAGCGCGGAAAACATGCACGAGCGGAATCTCGGTAAGTGCCCTCGCGGTGGCAACTACTTGGGCCTCGCTCTCGGCACTACATGGCCCGGCCATTACCACGGGTCCGAGCCTTCCCCCAGGCCCGCGTCTTCCTCCGGGCATCCAGGATTCTATCGGTTCCAAATCTAACTCAAGTTCTTGCTCCAACATGATTTAGACTCGTTATGCCATAAAAATCACCCTTTTTCCTTGGGAAAATGCTTTGATTCTACTTCAGGCCTAAGACCGCCCTTTTCTTCAGTGGCACTTTTTTTCGCTTTGGCGTACTTTTCTGAAATCTAGGGAGCTTTAACGATGTCAAAGATCGCGTTTATTACGGGAATCACCGGTCAGGATGGGTCCTATTTGGTGGAGCTTCTGCTAAGCAAGGGGTATGAGGTTCATGGGTTAATGCGTCGATCGAGCACCTTCTCTACGGAACGGATCGACCACCTCTATCGGGATCGGCATGAAAAAGCTATAAATTACCGTTTACACTATGGTGACCTCTCAGATTCCTCGAATCTAAATCGGCTCTTACGACAAATTAAGCCAGATGAAATTTATCATTTGGGGGCCCAGAGCCATGTGCGCGTATCGTTTGATATACCAGAATATACTGGGGACGTGACCGGCCTCAGCACTGTTCGTCTTCTGGATACCATTTTAGAGACAGGAATTAAGACAAAATTTTACCAGGCGTCGAGTTCTGAAATGTATGGGCGAGTGAAGGCTATCCCACAAACAGAAGAAACTCCATTTTATCCGCGCAGCCCCTATGGTTGCGCAAAAGTGTATGCATTTTGGTCGACGGTAAATTACCGTGAAGCTTATGGTATGCACGCTTCAAACGGAATTTTATTCAATCATGAGAGCCCACGACGGGGCGAAACTTTTGTGACTCGTAAAATCACTAGATCATTAGCTAAAATCCTAGCGGGAAAACAAGAAAAGCTTTATCTCGGTAATTTGGAGGCAAAGCGGGATTGGGGTTATGCGCCCGATTACGTAGAGGCAATGTGGTTAATGTTGCAGCAGAATAAGGCAGATGATTATGTAATTGCGACGGGCGAAACTCATTCCGTAAAAGAATTCTTACAAGAAGCCTTTTCTTTAGTTGGGTTGCAATATGAAGAATATGTTGGGATCGATGAGAGATATTACCGACCGACCGAAGTGGATCTCCTGATTGGGGACGCGGAAAAAGCTAAGAAGCAACTTAATTGGAAGCCCAAAATTTCCTTTAAAGGACTGGTTCGGCTTATGGTGACTGCTGACCTGCAAAGGGAAAGGTTAGACGTCAAAAAATTTGGTCTTGACCCATTTGCTGAAAATGTAGTGCCATGAATAATGTGCCAGAGAGAGTGGACGTCTTAGGTTCTCACTATTCGCGCTGCCGATTTGACGATGTTGCATCCAGAGTCATGGGCCGCGGTTTGGCTCATAAAGATGCTTATGTTTGTGTTTCAAACGTACATACAACGATGATGGGTTATTTTGATCCCGTATACCAATCAATTACCAATAGTTCCTTTCTTTCTGTGCCAGATGGAATGCCCATTCGATGGGCGATGAACTTGCTTGGAGCAGGTGAGCAGGATCGAGTGCGCGGTCCAGCGCTTATGCGTGCAGTTTGTGACCGAGGGCGCACTCAGGGGGTGAAGCACTTTCTTTATGGAGGAAGTCCTGAGGTCTTGGGTCGGTTACAAAAATATTTGCAGAAAGAATACCCTGGAGTGGAAATTGCGGGAGCGATCAGCCCTCCTTTTCATCTACCAACTGATGAGGAGCTTGCTAAGGATGTTGAAACGATTAACTCATCCGGAGCTCATTTGGTTTGGGTTGGATTGGGTGCTCCAAAGCAAGAGCGGTGGATGGGGCTTCATAGCAAAAAGATTAATGCTATTTGTTTGGGTGTAGGAGCGGCCTTTGATTTGCTGCCGGGGCTTGTGCAAGAGGCTCCAATGTGGGCACAAAATTTAGGAATGGAATGGTTCTATCGTTTGCTGATGGAGCCGCGAAGGCTATGGCGTCGTTATATTTTTAATAATCCAGCTTTCGTAGTTCTTCTTTTTTTTCAAATTTGTCGATATCGAATACGTAGATTGAGCCATGGATTCAAATAATAGAATTTTACTCACCGGCGGGGCTGGATTTTTGGGTTCGGAAGTCGTTGATCAATTAGTTTCTACGGGATTCCCAAGGGAAAATATAACTTGCCCACGATCTGCTGAATTTGATTTGCGTGATGCGAATATTTGTAATGACCTAGTAGCTAAACACGACATCATTATCCATTTGGCAGCGAAAGTCGGCGGCATTGGTTTCAATCAAAAATTCCCTGGCGAGCTTTTTTACGACAACATTACTATGGGAATTAATTTAATTGAGCAGTCGCGCATCAATAAAGTGAAGAAATTTGTTTTCGTGGGCACGACCTGTTCTTATCCAAAATTTTGCCCTATTCCGTTTAAAGAAGAAACGCTTTGGGATGGGTTTCCGGAAGAAACAAATGCGCCCTATGGAATTGCTAAAAAAGCACTCGGGACAATGCTCGAGTCCTATCACCAACAATATGACTTTCCCTGTGCGTACTTAATTCCTGTTAATCTTTATGGCCCAAGGGATAGCTTTCATTTGGAGCATTCTCACGTCATTCCAGCGTTAATCCGGAAATTTACAGCGGCAAGAGAGAGTGGTGAAAAGAGTGTGACATTGTGGGGGGACGGTTCGCCAACTAGAGAGTTTCTTTTTGTCCGGGATGCGGCACGAGGTATTGTGCTTGCAGTCCAGAATATTTCAGAACCTATTCCAATTAATTTGGGAAGTTCGGAAGAAATTGCGATCGAAAAATTAGCGGAACTTCTAAAAGACATGATAGGCTTTTCCGGGGAGATCATTTGGGATACATCCAAGCCTAATGGGCAGCCTCGGCGGAAATTAGATATTTCACGTGCTAAGGAAATATTTGAGTATAGTGGGGAGACTAGTTTTCAGGACGGTTTGCGCGAGACAATTGCTTGGTGGGAAGCCCATAAAGGCGAGTTTTAGTATTTGCTTAGCATATCTAAGGTCTATCATTATGTCTGATATGGGTTTTATAAAAGAGTTTTGGTCCTTTTTGAAGGTCCGTAAAAAATTCTGGTTGACTCCAATTATTCTAACTGTACTCCTAATAGGTAGCTTATTGATGTTGGCAAAAGGGAGCGCTGTGTCCCCGTTCATTTACACGTTTTTTTAGAAAACCCAGTGAAAAGGGTGTGTGGAAAGGATATTCTCATTTTATTAGTGACGCTTTTTTCAAGTGTTGTATTTGCCACTGAGCTGACTGAGGGAGGGCGATGCTCTTAATCGGCGCGGTCATCATATCATGTTATTTGTTGGTTATACTGATTCAAGCCAAAATCAGGTGCGAGTAATTGAGTCAGCTCTTTCCTGCGATGGTGTGTGCGAGTCTGTACATTCTGTTTCTCGATTACGCAATAGAGGGTATCAGCCGATTCGATTTGATTGGGTCATTGACTAAGCAGCGTACGGGTGATTAAAGTTTCGACAATTTTTATTTCAAAGTGGCTCTTCTCCTCCTCCACTCCCTCGCCACGCCCTGCCGAGCTGAAGTCGTTGAATGATTTTGGGCATATTTTTTGCTTCTAAAATTTAGATGATGACGAAACCATTCAATTCCTGTGTCTTTGTTTTAATCTGTTTTTTTTTAGTACACCTAGGTTTAGGAGACCTGGGTACAGCAGAGGCGGCAGTTTTCAGAACCTCAACAGGAGGAATTAGTAACTTTGAGGGCTATCCTAAATTCACTATGATGGATTCCTCTGCGTCGATCGATTTATTGCCTGATAATACTTACTATTCGGCTTCTGTTCAGTTTCTTCCTGTGTCCTTTCATAAAGTTTTTTCCATTCGGTTTAAATATGAAATTTGTGATGATGACGGGGGCCCTGTGTGGAACTCGGCTGACGGCATAGCTTTAATGATGGGGA
Source organism: Oligoflexia bacterium (assembly GCA_011087955.1). GTDB lineage: Bacteria > Bdellovibrionota > UBA1018 > CAIPTA01 > JAALKR01 > JAALKR01. The sequence goes on along the minus strand of JAALKR010000002.1, from coordinate 11,905 downwards.
AAACTGTAGATAGCTATGACTCTTTGGGATCTTTGCCTATTGGGGGGTCTTTGGGAGTTCTGCGTGACGGCCATGGGATATCGATTCAGTTTAAGACTTATGGTTGGAATAGAGGCATCTATATTGTAGATGGTCGAGGCAAAGTTTTAAAACGTGTAAGGGACCAAAAAACGTACACAAATTGTCAACGAGTTCCTGTGCGCATCTCTGTAGACGCTCGGAGGAGACTTGTTGTTAAGAAAGGGCGTGGAAAAAATCGTGTGAAGCTTAGTTACCAGTTGTCGCGGGAATTGTTTGCTAGCCTTGAGGACAAGCGAGTAGCTTTCTCCGCTGCCACAGGGGGAGCCGATAGTTCCCACAAAGTGGACATTTTGGATTTTAGTGGCGTAGTGAATGATCAGAAACTCTTTGAACAACCACGTACACAAAGTCCATCCGAGGCTATTAATTCTCTTGGAAATGCGTCTGATTATTATGAGTGGGCAGACAGCGCTGATCCTAATAGTAACATTGTTCTTTTGGCAATTCCTGCAATGACTGATTTGATTGGTGGCATGGATATGAATTCTGATACTGCACCTTTTGGGAATTGGCATAAATTCTTTTCGATAGCCTACGTGCATCAGGCGCAAACTAAAACGCCCTCAACTATACCCAGTACAAGAGTATTAACTAATGTTGAGGCAAAAAATGCTGTAACAAAATCAACAGCGATGATTCATCATGTGGTCAAGCATTTTAAAGACCAGGGAAAGATTGTCTATGTCTTGTCTAAATTATCTGGCTCAGTGCTTTATTTAAATAGTGTCAGATTATATGGCACTAAAGCAGACAAAGTTATTTTAGGAAATGTACGATTTAAGTATCCTCGGAGATTTGTGAATGCTTTTAAGGGTGGATGTGGAGCTGTTTTTGATAATGATTCTGATAGAGGTTACTCTGCATTGAAGTGTTCTGATCTTATGGCCAGCCTTCCTTCTGGTTTAACTGGTTTAAGCTTACAGTATGTAAGGTCTCTTATGAAAATTATTGGCACAAGTATGTATCCCAACTTTACGAGGGATTTGAGGGAAGCAGACTTTTCTGACTTCGCCCTATATTTTAGGCCAAAAGATGTGAATGCTGGGGAATTAACCGACACTGAAAAAAATTTTTTGAGACTCAAGGAAGTTTTAATCATTGACCCAACAGTTGCTATTAGCGCCAGTATGACAAACCCTCAGTTTCCTTTAGTGTTAGATAGAAAAAAATCGCTAGTTTCATTTTTAAATTTTTCCAAAGTTTCTGGAGCCCTATTAGCCTATCCTCCAAACATTCAATCTAGTGACTATAACGACGAGGAGCCGCTTTTAAGTTACCTGGATAATGGGGATCCTAGTGATAAATATGATATCGGCATCGTATTTGAAGGATTAACGGCAGAAGAGATAACTCGAAAGATGAATGGCGCTTTTGGTGATGGTCCTTTGGCTCTCTTTAAAACAGATGTTTTCAAAAATGAAGAAAATAAATTTAATATTTACTATGGGGCAATAGATAAAATCGATGCTGATAATAGAATTTTTCCTTTGCATGTACCACTGGAAGAAATCAGAGATCATGAAAATAAGATTGGAAAATTTCTTGTTAAAATTTTTGCATCGGCACAAAATAATGATCATGTTTCTATTTTGTTTGCAAAATTCTTAGAGGAGAACTCTATTCCTACAGAGCCTCAGTATTATGCGGATATCCTCGAGGTAAAGAATATTTTATTTGCAGCACCTCAAAATGGTCAAGGTGAGCCTCAGCTCACGTCGGAACAGCAAGGTCGTGTAGATGAAATTAATGCTAAACTAAAAAAGTTTAAAGATGTTTTTGAAAAATCATCGCGCCCCTTGGATTTAAAAATAATTGTCACAAAAGGGATGGAGTCAGGCTATGCTAATTCGAGGACTAATACTATTTATATGGGTACTCAAGATGCTATATTTGACATTTTTCCGTCTGGGGCGGCACAGGAAGATTTTTTTGCTTCCACATTGGTTCATGAATTTGGCCATATTTTTGGAGGTCTTGTAGACGAGTATTACGCCTATTCTTTCGATGAAGATCCCAGGGATAGTAGTGGCAATCTGAGTGTTGTGCATTTTCCTGAAGCAGGTGATTACGAGGGACGCTTTCGGAATAACTGCTTTAGTGCAGATTACGCGTTAAGTTCTTCAGATGACACTAGCAATGATAGCTATGCAGTTTTTTTTGATGGTTTTACTTATAAGCTTCCTGGTGGTGGAGGGGAGTACGTTTCTTTATCCTCAAGAGTTTCATTTCTGTATGATAGAAATCCCTGGAAAGGCTCTTCGTTTGTGCCTATTTATGATGAACTAAGCGACAGCGTTTCATCAACTTCTTCGACGAGCATACCTTTTTACGATGGAGGGCTTTATGCTGGCTGTAATGGCGAGGAAAGTTTTCGTGGAAGTCATAATTCTATTATGAATGGCTATCACAAATACCATAGGCAGAATTGGTCTAGTGCTTGGGGGCCTATTAATACTTTTTATTTAAAAAGAAGCCTTAATCTTTACCGCTAGATTTAGTAGTTCGCGCAAGATTGCGCTCTTCGATTGACTAAGACTACGGAGCATCTCCAGACGAGGCAGGATTTTTTATTGTTAGGTCTCGTTCAAAAATACAATTTTGCATGCCATTGCACTTTTCACCCATTTTTACTATTTTGAATCCATTTTCATAAAGAAAGCTTTTGATCCACTGTTGATCACTTTCTAAGTTGTCATCTAACTCAATTAAAATACTTCTTAGTGCTGAATTTCTTATTAAATTTTGCGCGCCTCGAATAATTTTAGCTTCAATTCCATCGACATCAATCTTTAAATAATCCGGCACTGGAAGTCCATGCTTAGATACAATATCATCTAGTGTCATCCCAATGCAGCCCTGCTCAAAAATTGTAGGGTATCTTTCCTTATTATTCCCAAAAGTAGTGAAGGCAGAACCTGGAGTATTATAGGGGATTTTAAGTTTATCTACAGATTCCTTATCTGATAGAGCAAAGTTATAGGCTACAGTATTGGTTGAAATATCGTTTATTTGGATGTTTTTATTTAAAAAATAGTAGTTTGAAGCTTCTGGTTCAAAACCATAAACTTTTACTTTTTTCTTTCCAGCATAAATGCTGTACATGCCAATATTGGCCCCGATATCAAAGAAGACATCATTGGCAACCATTCGGTCAAGCCACGCTATAGTTTCAGGTTCTTTTGTTAATAACGTTTTTGCTCTCCAAAAAAGTATTGGATTCGCAGCAGTATAATAGAGGGGCCCGGGCACTTTACTCGATATTTTGTACTTAATTTCAGCAAGATGCTCGGCGATTAATGCTGAAAACCAATTGGCTTTTTGTAACCAAAAAATGCGAATAAAGAAAAATTTTAAAGTAAAAATGACTCGCCTTTTTATCTTAAAGCGGGAGTTAATGTTTTTGAGAATTGTGAGCATAAGCATAAAGCAATATGATTTGAGTTTTAGACGTTGCCTTCGCAACTGAGGCTGCCCCAAAATCTGTAGGCTTTTCGTGGTAAGGACGAAGACTTTCTATACCCAAATTCTCTGCTTTGCAACACCACCAAGCGTATCGATGCTAATTTTACTTGATTATAGGCTGGCTTCTGCTTACGTTTTGTAAAGAAACTATAAAGAGATGCCTTCGATAATACTTATTCATCACCCCTACCAGCATCGTGGTGGCGAGGACGTTCATGTTGAGCTACTCCGCGAAGTTTACGAGCAAATGGGGCATAAAGTCCATTCCTTTCCTAACGGCAAGAGTATCATGGGGACGTCCAATTTAGCTATTCTTCGTGGCTTAAGCTCAGTGGAGTTGCCTAAAGAACTGAGGTTGGTGCTAGAGTCTGAGACAGATGCAATTGTGCATTTGCATAATATTCATCCTATGCCTGGTGTGGCCTTGCTGAAGTACTTGGCAAATTCGGATCATCGAGTATGGATGACCGTTCATAATCACCGAATGTATTGCACGAATGGATTGGCGTTATATAGCGGCACTCAATGTTATGAGTGCCGTGATTCAATAAGTAGTGTGCGACCAATTTTACGAAATTGTAATGGAGATAGGAAGCGCTCCATTTATTACGCTCTTGCGCTGGCAAAGATTCGGAAGGGAAGCCTTTGGGAGAGTGCAGTCGATGATTTTATTGTTCCTTCGGGATATATTTCGGGAGAAGTTTGTAGTTTGGATATTCCGCGAGAAAAAATTCATATCATTCCCCATCCGGTTACAATCCCGGCATCGCTTTTAAGTGGTGCAGTAGAAAAAGAAGCCGATTTTGTCTTTTTGGGCCGCCTTTCCGCGGAAAAAGGCATCAAAGAAATCCTTGAAATCGCGGAGCATTTTCAAAGCCACCGCTTTTGTGTAATAGGGGACGGTCCGATGGCCCCGTATGTAGCCGCTAAGAGTCTGAAAAATTTAGAATTTTTGCAGGGCCTTTCCCGAGAGCAAGCGTTAGAAAAAGCAAAAAAATGCCGCTTTGCTCTATCCCTTTCTACCTGCAATGAGAGCTTTTCGATGTGGCCGGTAGAGGCGGCTCAACTAGGGCTGTCCAGCCTAGTGAGTGATATGCCCTATAGCAATTGGATGCGATTGGAAAATCTGCCTGTGCATTTTGTGAATATGAGCAGTAAGCCGAGCATGTTAGAGTCGGTAGAGAAAATTTTGTCCGAGGTTTCAAGCTCGCATGTTGATGCGAATGCAGTGGCTAGGAGGTTTTCCCTGCGACGATACGCAACGGAGCTTTCGCAATTGATGAGTAATTGATAGATAGTTTAAATGGACAGGTAGTTTATGACATGAGAGCAGATGGATTTATTCCCTATGGTTGTCAATCCATAGATGAAGACGATATTCAGGCAGTGGTTGACGTATTGCGATCACCAATAATCACTCAAGGGCCAACGGTACGAAAATTTGAGCAGGCTTTCGCTGAAAAGGTGGGTGCAAAATATGCGGTGGCTGTGAATTCCGCTACGAGCGCTTTGCATATTGCCTGTATGGCGGCTAACCTTAGTGAAGGCGATGAGCTAATTACTTCGCCCAATACTTTCGTCGCTTCTGCCAATTGTGGCGTCTATTGTGGAGCAAAGCCTGTTTTTGCTGATATCGATCCCAGGACGTATAATATTGATCCCATTGAAGTCGAAAATCGATTAAATAAGGACACGCGGATTATTGTCCCTGTTCATTTTGCCGGTCAATCGGCCGATATGAAGCGCTTAAAGAAATTAGCTGATGCGCATGGGACAAGGAATGGGGAAAAAATTTATCTTGTCGAGGATGCCTCCCACGCCTTGGGTTCATTTTATTTTGATACACCTGTTGGCGCTTGTGAATATTCAGATGTGGCCGTATTTTCTTTTCATCCAGTTAAGCATATTACTACAGGGGAGGGTGGAATCGCAGTAACGAACGACCGCCATCTTTACGAGCGGATGCAAATGCATAGAAGCCATGGCATTACTCAGTCTCCAGAGTATTTAGAGCGCAAATCTCCGGGGCCCTGGCATTACCAGCAAGTTATATTAGGGCATAATTATCGTATCACTGATATTCAGTGTGCGCTTGGTTTGCGCCAATTGGAAAAGCTCGACCAGTTTGTTAGACGGCGTCGAGAGGTCGTGGACCAATATAATGAGGCTCTAGCAGGAGTGCCAAATATAATTGCTCCGTTTGAAGCAGAGAGGTCGCATGCAAATTTCCATTTATATGTTTTACAAATTGATTTTGAGCGCGTAGGCATTTCTAGAACAGCGCTTATGACAGAGCTGCGAGAGAAGAAAATTGGCACTCAAGTGCATTATATTCCAGTCCATACGCAGCCATACTTTCAAAAGCACTTTGGCTATAAAGATGAGGACTATCCACAGGCGCTTGCCTACTATAGTCGTTGCTTATCATTTCCTTTATATCCAAAAATGACAAGAGAGAATGTAGACCATGTGGTTAGCGCCATCAAGAGAGTGACTTGTCGATGAATCCATCTGATAAACTCCTGGTTACAGGAGCAAGCGGCCTACTTGGTTGGAAGGCATTAAGTTATTTTTTAACTGAGTTTGATGTTCGTGGGACGTATTTAAATCACGAAATTGGAGGCATATCGAGTCTGCTTGATCGTTGTGATATTCGAGACCATAACGAAGTCTCTCAATATCTAAAGAAGACTCAGCCGCTTATTATTATCCATTGTGCCGCACGTACGGAAATAGATGCGGCGGAGAAAGATCGGGAAGCCTGTTACAAGATCAATGTAGAAGCATTGAAACCATTTTTAGATTTTTCAGCCAAGAACAGCACGCATTTTGTACATGTCTCCACAGATGCTTTTTTTTCACTAAGGGAAGGGATGCAAGCTACTGAGGATATGGAGCCCACGCCGTTAAACTATTACAGCGAGACAAAACTAGAGGCGGAAAAACTAGTTCAGAATGCTGATATCCGATCGACGATTATTCGTACGAATATTTTTGGTTGGAATTTGCAAGATAAGACGTGTTTGTCGGAATGGATCGTGGATGGACTGGTGCGAGGAGAGGCGCGAAATCTATTTGAAGATGTATTATTCTCGCCTATTTTAACCAGCCGGCTAGTTCGGGCATTTGGAGAAATTATTCGCTCAAAGACATACGGTCTCTACAATATTGCCGGCACGGAATCGGCATCAAAATTCGAATTTGGCTTAAAGCTTGCTGAGGTTTTTGGCCTCTCTTCAGAGTCGATCTATAAGAGTATGCTAAAGGATAGCCCATTAAAGGCAAAGCGCTCCCATAATATGGCTTTGGACTCTTCAAAATTTTACAGCCAGTTTCCTGCGCTTTCAGCCACTTTGACAGATGATTTAATAGAGTATCGCAATGAAATGATTTACTTTGAATGGCCGGCAAAAGAAAGCTTGGCCAGTCTGCAGACTTTCTATTCTAGGTAGCTGAGAGGAAAAGATGGAGCTCTTGATTCGAACGAAAAATCACCTGCTAGAGTCCTGGGGGCGAGGACCTTTGTACCGAGCCATTATGATCTGGTGCCTTGGACTGTTTATGATCACATTTGACCGGATTCTTTTTTTTGAAATCCAGGGGATGACGATAAAATCCTTCTATTTTGTTTTTTTAGTAAGCAATATTTTTTTGATTCAGCATTTTGGGCCGACAAATTATTTGCAGAAAGTTGTACGAGCCGCTTTAGCTTTGCCATGGATTTTTCTGGTGTTGCAGCTTATATTACTGCTCCCTCACTCTGCCATAGTATCCTTGCACAAATTTAAGTCCTTTGTATACACAGGCTGGCTTTGGTTCGATTTCCTGATGATTGCGCTTCCAGTATATTTGTTTCGCGGGGAGGAATTAGCTTCGACAACCGGCCGGGCAAATATAGATCCGGGAAGGACATTTAAAGCTTTTATTTTTCCTACGTTGGCCGCCTGTATCGCATTCTTGTCGTTTGTGGTCATAGTCGATTATTTGGCTTTCTTTTTCGGTATTCTTCACGGTCTGCTTGGTTTTTCCCAGTATAACGGCGACTATTACAATTGGCCACGACCGTCGGCGTTTTCTCTAGAGCCTTCTTACATAGCAATGTTTTTTGCTCTCGGAATTACATGGGTCTTTTCGGAGTTTTTGACAAATAAAGAGCTCTCAAGGGGAAGAAAATATTATTTGCTCGCGGTGACGGTTATAGCGGGAATTTCTCTTATAATGTTCTTTTCTCGCAGTGGTCTAGCGTTTTGGGTTTTGCTCTTTACCGCGTCCTATTTTGTATTTGTCCGTCAAAAGGTTATTCATATAAAGATGGTGCTAGTTCATTTTGGTATTTTTATCTCGATGCTAATCGCATTCTTTGCTTTGTTACCCAAAAAAGAGTTTCAGAAGATTAACCATAAATTAATTGCTCCCCTTGCTAGCGGGACCGACGCGTCGATGTTAACTCGATTGACAGGGTTTCATGAGGCATATGAATTAATACAACAAAATGCTGGCATGAGCATTGGAGCGGGAGTTGGGATGGGCAACTCCTATGCTGTGTCGCGCCTTAAATCTCTAGATGCTCTAGAAATAAAAGATTTCGGTAAGCAGAATATTCAAAATATTTGGCTGGAGGTTTTAAGTGAGCAGGGTTTTGTCCTAACAGGGTTATTTGCTCTTTTTATTCTAACTTTTGCAATTTTTTTAGTTACTGGGAAACGATACAGTGAGTTTACTACTCAGCAACAAATTGCAGGTATATCTTTTGTTTTGTTTTTTCTATGTGAAGCGCATTTTTTACCCAATGTTTGTCGTTCCGATATGTGGGTATGGATAGGTATCTGGGCTTATTTTCTACCACAACCGGCGAAAACACTGGGAGGCATAAAAAGTGCCCGCACATCAGGAAGTGATTAACTTAAAGGGGTACCTTCGTTTTCATCAATTAAATAGCCCGTATGAATTTTTAATTGGTTGCTTTGTTTTGTTTATAGGTATTGGCTTTACGCTATTCGATACGAGTTTTGCGAAAGCCGGAATTCCACTTTCGCTTCCATCCGTTCTTGGAGGATTGGAGAACGCAAGTGTTAAATTATTTACTTTCGAAATTTTCTTTTTATTTCTTTTCTCTGCAGCTTTCGTGAGTTTAGCCAAATGGAAAGAAAAATTTGCATCGGTGAAGCCAACCAGCCTCCACTCAATAATTTTTCTAATACTGGCCTTTTCTATTATACGATTGCTATGGGATATTCGTGTAAACCCAATATTGGGCATACGGAATGCGGCTTTCTGCTGGTATTTATTTGTCCCTATTTTTATTTGGTTAGCACCGATTCGAGTAGCTACGTTGGAGCAATACGCTAGGGTGATTCATGCTGTTTGCTATTGCATCTTTTTGTATACTTTAATAAGGGTGTTTGTGTTGCACGAGCCTCGGCCCATGCCCGAATGGACTCCATCATTAAGCGTATATTTCGTTTTGGGATGGGCGTTAGTTTCTGATGACTGGAAGCTCCGTCTTATTGTTCTTTTGCCCATTGGTTTCGGCCTAGGGATTAATGTTTACGATAAATTTCAACGCACCGCCCTTTTGGGAATACTCGCGACAGTTTTGACGGTTATGCTGTTTAATTTGATTGTCCGTAGTACTCACCGAAAGGCTGTTGCAATTAACCTTATTTTGATTGGCCTATCAATTGGTTTGGGCTACAAGGTTTGGTCGTATAATGCAGAGTATATAAATAATAGTGAGGCGCGACGGACCGTAGAAAGTCCCTTGTCCAAAGCTGAAGGGGTTGAGCTCTCATTGCCAATTCCCATAAGCGTAGAACGATACCGTTGGTCTATGTGGCGCGATTCAGTTGAACTCTATTGGCGCAATCCAGTCTTTGGAATTGGATTTCAAGAGCAAGTTGTTTATCGAGTTTACCGTGGTGCAGGTAGATTTTCGAAAAATAATGGCCCGCATGAAATACGTACACTTGAGGACAGAGCTAAAATTGCCGCTCCAATTTCTGGCCCACATAATTCCTATCTAAACGCTATAGCCCGAATTGGAACTCTTGGCTTTTTATTCTTAGTTCTCCATGGGCTAGCTTTTGTTTACTTGATTGCGCATAAATACTATGCTTTAGCAGCTTTCATTTTTGCTCAGGCATTATATTCCATGTTTAATATTGGCTTAGAGGGGCCTACGCGGTCGGCGCTACTGCTGATTGCCATTGGGGCTGCGCTTAAGTTAAAACCTCAGTGCTCAGAATTTTTAACCTTGATTAATCCCAAATTGTGCGCCCCTCCTTTGAAATGACTCGCTTCATAATTCAGAGCGGCTTAATTCTTCCATTTGCTTTGGGGTAAAGTCTTTATATAGATCCCACTTCGCGCTTAAAATTTTTCCGTAAAGCCCTCTAGACTTATCAGATAGAAGCCATGTGCAAAGTTCTGCTGCAAGCTCTGGAGAGGTGCCACCGGACTCTTTTTGTTTCAGGAGCTCGGCATAGGCTTCTTTTCCCACGCGCTCCGGTCCCGCAGCCAGTGTATCTTCCAGAAATTTTGTGTTTACTGCACCCGGCGCAATTGCATTTATGGAGGCACCACTTCCAGCATATTCATGACCAAGAGTTTCTGTTAGTCGCCAGATGGCTCCTTTGCTTGCAGCGAATGCGCTGCAGCGAAATTGGGGACCTTGGCCGCCACCACTAAATAGAACGATTTTGCTCGATTTTTTTAGTAGCATTTGCTTAATCGCAGGCTGCATCAGGTTCACTATGCCAACAAGTTCGTAGTGACAACATCTTGCCATTCCTTTTTTGGGTGTATCTCATATTAATCTTCTAGTAAATCAGCCTGTTTGGGTGATTGATGAAAGTTTGGAGGCGGTTTATTAGCTGGAATTTTAACCAGTTGGCGAGCGAGCAAACAAGGGTTGTCTGCAGGATAGGGTACATAGCCCTCCCAAGAGTTAGTACCATATATGAAATCAACTTCTTCCATATTTAGTAATGGAAATGGCCCGGGCTCATTTTTCCATTTTGAGGAATAGGGGTGACCTTTAAGGTAACGAAAATCATAGTTAAAGAATCCAAGCACTCCATCGCGAACAATGTGGCCAATCACAGCGCCTTTTGGTAATGCCTCTAAACAAGGTCGGACCTGTTCAATTTTGTCGCGGAGAAAGTGCGGCTTCTTGCCAATTGCTATGAGTGCAGAATCCTTTTGGATCGATATTACTGAGAATATGCAGCACAGGGTAACAAGTGCAGTGGCCTTATAGGCGGATCGTCGCAATAAGCTATAAGCGAAGTACAGATTCAAGATTGCAATGAATGGGATTAGGAATCGTAGCTGTTGCGAGGAGTAGAACCAAAGAAGGTACTGTAGGGCGGAGAATATAAATAGAGGTGCCCAAGACGGCTCTGAGTTTTCGAGTTTGATTTTTTTTCGTTTCCATATCCAGACTGAAATTGCAGCGACTGCTTGTATAAAGAAAAGCTTGCCTAGAGTATAGTCAAAAAGATTTTGAATAATTTCGTTAGTAACGAAGACGTCGAATGGAGAGCGAATTAGAGAGATAAAGTCCGTCCCTTTGCCATAGCCATCTAATCCTAATCGCGGTGCTACTTGTACGAGATTATCTGGTTGAAAGATAGAGTTCAGGAGTGGGAAAAAAGGGTTGCCATTATTTACTCAGTAATTTCGTATCATGAAAGGAAGGGCTCCGAAGGAGCTTACTAGAAAGAATACCCCGCTAGATTTTAAACGCTCCGATACCGGCCGAGTTCTTTGTGTCAGCCATAATAGCGGGAGAAGTGGGATTGTTAGAGGCCAAGCAGTATAACGAGTGGCTAGGGCAAGTCCAAAAAAAGCACCCCCCACAACGAAGCGTTTTTGAATGGCAAAATAGATTGCTCCTAAGACAAAGCCATAGGTACTGGTATCGATCATTAGGAGGTTGCTTTGGAATGCCGCTGGTCGAAGGGCTAGTAGCCACGCAAAACCAACCCAGAAAGCCAGCTCTTTCTTCTCCCCCTGAAAAAAAAGAGAAAGTAGTTTGCCACCGAAAAAGCCAAAAAGACCATACCCAATTATTGGAATAAGGCGCACAAGTGCTGGATGAATTTGATAGAGAGGCACCATAAGGAGTTCAAGTAGCATAGGATAGTCATCCACATTGGACCAAGTCCAATTCGGATAAACTCCATGACGAATTATCCATTTAATGATCGGAATTCGATAGTCGAGAGCGTCGCCTTCCGGAGGCAGTCCAAGCGGAATAAGTACTGCAGGTAGCGCACCTAGAAGAGCAAAAATAACAGCAAATTTTGCTGACCAAAGAAGTATGAGTTGTGACTGGTCTAATAAATTTTTCAGCATTTCA
>JAALKR010000015.1 GCA_011087955.1 Oligoflexia bacterium | reverse complement strand
GTTTGAGTTAAACCGCTCTTAAAAAATTGTCCACTAATTCTGGGGAACCCCACAAAGCCCCGCCGATTAGCAAGTAACTAAGTTAAGTTCCCCCTTTGAGTCGCCAATTGGAAAAAAGGAAAATTTACTTTGTTTGCGTACCCAGATCTGGTTTCTAGCAAGGTTCCCTGGTGTTTGCAAGGTTAAGTAAGGCCGATTCAGGCACTACATTATGCGCGGCAATGGCCTCCTAAAATACAATTAAACTTCAGTTACTTAGCCTATTTCACGAGGCAAACGAGTCGTGTAAAAATGACTATCTGAGGAAATATTTTGATCTGCTACAAGGCTATGCCCGATCGATTTGGCAAATTTGCTCTTTTCCGCTCCGGATCTCGCTTCGGTAGAGTCACTGTAAAGAGCCAGGCTAAATCTCAGATACAATAGATTTCAATATGGCTAAGGCTTTTGGGTCATAGCGCCCTTTGCGGTCTAAAAAAAGCTCTCCAGCTCCAAGTCAAAGTCTTTGCCTTTCATCCTGCCACTTCAGGGTTTAAAGCAGCACCACTATCCTCTACGTAAAAATGTACTTAGTGCTGCACTTGTTTGTTTTGCATGAATTTTAATCCAAACTACAAAATCCTCTGTATTAGATCCAAATAAGGCCGACCATGATTGGATCTATCTATGATCGATGCTTTAAAATATGCTCGACGAGCTCTGCGAAACCAAGTCCCCCGGGTTTGTCACAGACATAATTTGGTGGACTTTGCATCAGATCTAAAAAATCGTGCACGTTAGCAACGCCTACAGAATTATCAAATTCAGCAAAGAATGGTTCGTCGTTTGGAGAGTCACCAACGTAGAGGTATTGCTCCTTCACCTCATCTATTGGCTCTTGAAATAACTCCTTAAAAAGCAGGCGACAACACTCATATTTGTTATAGCTGCCAAACCATGCGTTTATATGAATCGAGGAAACTTTTGCTTGAGCTCCCGCTTTTTTGTAGTGTTCAACGATCTTTGCAATAGCTCGGTCGGATAATCTAGGGATGTCCTCACAAAAGTCAATTGCAATATCAATAGCGCGATAGCCTTGATCTGAAGCTAGGTTCATTTGCGGGATAGTTAACTTTAGTTTTTCATAGAGTTCAAAAAGTTTTTTCGTATTCACTTCGCGGACTGCCTCATCTTGCATAAATCGACGGACCAATTTTCCATCTCTACCGCAAGATTCATCCAAGAAAAAATAGAATGCTCCATTTTCACCGACGACAGCATGGACTGGCCACATTCGAGTAATATGGTCCACCCAACCAGCCGGACGACCAGTCACTGGGATCATACGAATTTCAGCCTCTTTTAGCTTCCACATTGCGGAATAGGCATCAGGTAAAATTTTACCTTCCAAGGATATAGTGTCATCAATGTCTGCAAGAACACCTTTAAGGTTTTTGCAGATCTCTGGACTTAGCTCTGTAATTGACTTTGCCATGACCTACTCTCCTGTAGCAGGCGCTCGTCCAAAACTACAGCCTACACCCAGTGCAAGGTAAGACTCCCTCCCAGCGAAGCCAAGCCCAAGATCTGTAGACATGAACCACTGTCCAAGGCCACCGACGGCTCCGAAAACAAGCTGAGACCCTGTGAAGTAACGTCCGCGATCGAACTCTATTTCAAACGGCCAAGCGAAATAGAAATTTAGGGGGATCGCTCCATTAACTCTCTCGTGAATCATCGGGCCTGCAGTAAGTACGGCAACACTTCGAGCGGCTCTGCGTAGGTAAAGACCAGATAAAATAGCGGATACGCCAAACTGTCCATACATATCTGGGAAAACGGAAAATACGTTTTGTACGCCTACCCTAAATTTACGGTGATCTGATCCAGGCCCTACGATGATCTCGCTATTCATGCTTGGAGTTACACCATACTTAACTCTCAACTCCACGCCCTCCGAGGGTGGAGTGCTCAGTAGAGCCTCCCCGTTGAGACCAATAGCTAAGTCACCTGGATTAACAATCTCAGGAGCACCAAATAGGGAGGAGGCTTGTAGTTCTGAACTCAAGCCAATGGCAAACGCAACGAACAGGAAGAGGAATAGGGTATATCTCATGAGCAGGGTATTTTTCATACAGAGGAAAACTACCTCACACCCGTGGCACGGAACAATCATCTTTACGAGAAAATTCGCACACTAATAGAGAAAACCTGTTTTTTTTATTCAATTTCTTGCCTCCGACGGGCGGAAGGCGATATATTCGTAGCCGGCGGGGTGTACGGAGGAATAGCAGAGTTTAGGTATCTGGAATGCGTGTTAAACGATTAGAATTACAGGGCTTTAAGTCATTTAAAGATAAGACAGTCATCAATTTCGACGCTGGAATCACGGGAGTTGTTGGCCCGAACGGCTGTGGGAAGTCCAATGTTGTGGATGCCTTTTTCTGGTCCTTAGGAGAAATGAATGCGCGGAATCTCCGCGGCCAGACCATGGATGACCTGATTTTTTCCGGGTCCGAGCAAGCACCGCCAGGAAATATGGCAGAAGTTAATTTAATCTTAGAAGTGCCGGCGGACCTTTCTGGTCCGAATGCTCCTACTGGAGCCTCGTTAGGTGACGCTGCTGCCGTGCCGCTGATGCGGGAAGTGGCAATCACTCGCCGGCTCTATCGTAGCGGTGAGTCTGAATACTTCCTGAACAGGGTTCCCTGTCGCTTGCGTGATATTCAAGAACTCTTCATGGACACCGGGGCTGGTGCTCGTGGTTATTCGATTATCCAACAAGGAAAAATCGCTGAAATTGTAAACGCAAAGCCGGACGAACGACGCACAATGATTGAAGACGTCGCCGGCGTTGTAAAATATAAGGCTCGTCGCCGTGAGTCGATGCGCAAGCTGGAAACTACCCGCCAGAATTTATTGCGCGTAACCGATATTCTCACCGAAATTGAACGCCGTAAAAAACAAATGGAGCGGCAAGCAGCAAAAGCTCGCAACTATAAAGAATGGAAGGAAGAGCTTCAAATCCTTGACCTCCGCTATTCTGCTCATGAATGGGAGACTTTTGCTGGACGCTACGGAGACTTGACGCGCAAAAAAGAAGATTTGGAGGCGCAAGAAACAAAGCTATCAATGGAGCATGAAACCGCTGATAACTTCGTCTCGCAAAAGCGCTTAGAAGCCATATCTGCTGGTAAAGTATCAGAAGAGTGCCAACAAAATTGGATGCATGAATCGCAAGAGCTGAGTTCTTCTAAATCGACATTGAACTATAAGCAGCAGAGCTTAGAAGATTTGCAAGAGAGTGCTAAGGACCTGGAGTCCGAGGGTAAAGTCGAAGCCAACCGTATCCAGACACTTCAAGAAGAATTGGAAAAAGCAGTAAAAGAGCTCGAGACGTTCGCTAGCCGTCATGAAGAATCTCAGGCAGAAAAAATCCGTGCCGAAGAAGCTTCAACGGAAGCAAAGTCAGAGCTTAGCAAGACAGAATCTGATTATGAGCAGTGCAACCAAAGCTTCCTCAGCGTGAGCAGCGAGGCAACAGCATCTGAGCAAAAGGTAATTAATTTTGAGCGACGTACCGAAGAGCTCAAGGCAAAGATTGCAAATGCTCAGACAGTTCGCACAGAGAAAGAATCAGAGATTAATGAAGTTCGTTCGGAAAATGAGACAAATAAATTGGCATCTGAAGCTTCGGAAAAGGAAGTCGAAAGCATTGAAAACTTGCTCGACAAAATCACCACTATCATTTCCGAGACTCGCGACAAGGTGGAGAGCTTCCGCTGTGGGTTAAGAGAACTAGAGGCCAAGAGGGTCCGCGTTGAGTCGAATTTAAGAAGTTTGGAAGATCAGAAGAAGCGCCATGAAGGCTCTGGCCAAGGCGTACGCACAATTTTCCAAGAGATTTTATCTAACAATGAAGAGCTTAAGAGCAAAGTGAACGGGACGCTTGCAGACTATATTACTGTAGCTGAAGGTAAAGAAGCTGCCGTGGAGGCCGCCCTTGGTGAGACTCTGGAAGTAGTCCTAACTCAAGATGAAGCCA
Organism: Oligoflexia bacterium; assembly: GCA_011087955.1. Lineage (GTDB taxonomy): Bacteria > Bdellovibrionota > UBA1018 > CAIPTA01 > JAALKR01 > JAALKR01. Next base: position 39,823 of record JAALKR010000015.1, on the reverse strand, counting down.
CGCTTTTGCAATTGACAGAAGCGCTTAAGGGCGCAAAAAAGGGTCGCGCAGCGTTTGCAGATTTGAGCGCTATCGCCGGAACTCAGTCTCCGGAAGGCTCTTCTTTGCCAGAATTTTTTGAGAACGTTGAGCCGCTTCGTAAAGCTATCTCAATTTCAACATCAGAAAATACTGAAGAAAGTACTGAAAAAAACATTGAAGCGCTGAGCCAGGTCCTCAGTCTGTTACTCGATGGAATCTACGTTGTTCCGAATATTCAAAAAAGTCGTAGCTTAGCTAAGTCAAATGCTGCTTGCACATTTGTCACTCGCGATGGCGAGGTCTGTCGCGGCGCTTGGTATGCTGCTGGTGGTGATAAGGCTGATGTATCCGGCCTCATCGTGCAGCGAAATCGTGAAATCAAGGAACTACACACTGAGCTTTCCAGCTTAGAGATAGAAATTTCTGAGAAGCAGGCCATGCTGGAGTCCATGGAGTCAAAGCTAAGCGCTGAAAATGAGCAGAGAGCGGAGACTGAAACCAAGAGGGAAGAAAAGGTTCGTGAGCGTGGAGAGTTACGCTCCAATTTTGCTAGCTCCCATGCGCGCCTTGAATCCTACCAAAAAATTCTCGAGGAAATGGAAGTAGAAGCGCAAGAGTCCGTAGTCTCTCTAGACTCCATACAAACAGAGTCCGCACAGGAACAAATGCGCAAAATCGACCTGCTTCAGCACAAAACAGAGATCCAATTGGAACTAGACGGCCTTAAAAATCGACTACCAGAATTACGTGTTATTGCAGAAAATAAGGCGCATGCCCTAACCGAAGCTCGCATTGCAGAAGCAGCGCTTCTAGAGCAACGCAACTCAGCTGAATCCACTAAGCGAAACACAGAGGAAAATTTACATCGCGGGAAATCTCGAATTGAACACCTCTTAAACCAAGCAAAAGACAAGCGTGATGCTGCAGAACGCGCGATTGAGGGGATTTCTGAGCTTGAGGAAAAAGTCGCAAGCTTTCGCCAGTCGATCGTCGCCTCCGAAGAGAAATATCGCGAAGCAAAAGAGGTCTTAAATAAAATCAATGCAGAGCTGGAAGAGAATCGAAATGCTTCAGAAGAGGTGATTAAGCAAGAGCGCAAAGTTTCATCTCGCCTAAATGAAGTAAAGCTTAATATCGAACGAATTCAATTAGGGCGTCAAAGCCTTTCAGAAAACGTGCTCGATCGCTATGGAGTAGAGATTGCAGAGTATGTAACGGAAGGCGAAGTTCAGGATCAACTGGAAGCTTTACGCAAGCAGGGAGAGGCTACCGCTAAAGACCTTGAAAGAGAAGTGCTCCGTCTGCGCGAGAAGATTCGAAAGCTAGGTGATGTCAACACAACTGCAATCGAAGAATATGATGAGTTAAAAGAACGTTATGATTTCTTGATCGAACAAAAGAATGACTTAGAAAAATCCATGATGGATCTTCAGAATACTATTGATCGCATCAATGAGATTTCTAAGGAACGTTTCTTCCGCGCTTACCACGAGGTGAATGATAAATTCCAAAAGGTTTTCCCGGCCCTATTTGCTGGCGGACAGGCGCAGCTTAAACTAACGGATCCGGAGGACTTCGTCGAAACAGGCGTGGATATTATGGCTCAACCGCCAGGCAAAAAATTGCAGAACATCAATTTACTTTCTGGTGGTGAAAAAACATTGACGGCAATCTCGTTGCTCTTTGCAATCTTTCTTGTGAAGCCAAGTCCATTCTGCTTGCTCGATGAGGTCGATGCACCACTGGATGACGCCAATATTGGTCGATTCAATGCACTACTACGAGAGATGGCAAAGACTTCTCAGTTCATTATCATTACGCATAACAAGCGTACGATGGAGCTTAATGATAGGCTCTATGGTGTAACCATGGAAGATGCTGGTGTCTCCAAGATGGTTTCGATCCAGCTCCAGTAAAAAAGCAAAGTCGAATTTTATGAGAATATTTTTTACCTTACTTACGACCGTAATAATCTCGCCCATGTTCCTGACCGTATTTACAACTATGTTCACGCTCTATGGGGATGCGAACGCGTCACAGAATCCATTTTCTTTAAAGCGTATTGAGCACAATTATCAAAAAGCTGGTTCCATCCAAGCTGATTTCGAGCAAGAAGTCTTCCAAGCCACTCTTTCTCGCACTAAGTCGAGTAGTGGGAAATTGCTGATCTCCAAGCCCGACAAGGTTCGCTGGGAAATCCATGCTCCTGAAAAAAACATTATGGTGAGCAATGGCCGTAAGCTTTTCTACTATTCGCCAGACGCTGGTGCAGATGGAAAAGGCCAGGTAATTGTGCGCCCAGCAAAATTATTAGCCAAGCACGTAGTGATCCAGATTCTCAATGGCTCAATCCCCATGGACCGTGAATTCAAGCTGAAGGTTGTCAGGAAGCAGGGCAGGGAACTTCGCCTTGTCACAGTCTTACCCAGAAAAAAACTTTCGGATATTGCCGAAGTGGAGATGACTATCGACCGCCGGTCACGAATTGTTGCTTTAAACTTGCATCACCATTCAGGGAATCGCACCAAAATCCGCTTGAAAAATTTAAGGCTGGGCGATAAGTTGCCGACTACTTTATTCGAGTTTGAACCTCCCGAAGGTGTTGAAATTTTACAGAAGTAGAAATTAGAAATTAGGAAACGGGAATTATTATGGCGTCATTCGACGTGGTTTCCAAGGTGGAGCCGCAGGAAGTGGATAATGCAGTAAACCAAACGACGAAAGAGATCGCAAATCGCTACGACTTTAAGGGCTCAAAATCGACGATTGAATGGAAGCCAAAAGAATCGATGATTATTATTATTGCCGATGATGGTTATAAGCTGGGTGCTCTGACCGATATTTTACAAAGCAAGATGGTTCGTCGTGATGTTCCGCTAAAAAATATGAAGTTTAGCGCAATTCAAACAGCCTTTGGCCAGCAGGTTCGTCAAGAGATTTCGATTCAAAATGGATTATCAAAAGAAAACGCTAAGGATGTCGTTAAAACAATTAAAGAGAGCAAACTAAAGGTCCAAGCACAAATCATGGACGACTTGGTTCGAGTCACCGCAAAAAAGATCGATGATCTGCAGTCCATAATTCAAATACTTAAAACGGCTGAACTCGAAGTATCCCTTCAGTTTGCAAATATGCGTAGTTAAGTGGATAGTACTCGAAATACGGTTTATTTTGTCTCCTTGGGATGCCCAAAGAACCTCGTTGATAGTCAGGTGATGCTAGGGATGCTGAAATCAAATCAATTTCGCATCACGGAAGACCCGAGCAAAGCAGAGACGATTATCGTCAACACCTGTAGCTTTATTCAATCCGCTAAAGAAGAATCCATCAATACAATTTTGGATATGGCCAATCTTAAGGCCAATGGACACCTTAAGAATCTAGTTATGAGTGGCTGCTTAGCCCAGCGCTATAGCAAAGACCTTGAAAGAGAAATGCCAGAAGTAGACCTTTTCATCGGCACCGGGGAATACCACCGGGTGGCCGATTTGCTGAAGGAGAAAGCACTCGGAAAATTACGCCAAAAGTCATTCGTAGATATTCCGGAGTTTATTCACACCGATGAGACCCCTCGGATTAATACGGGAGCTAATTACACCGCATTTTTAAAAATTTCTGAAGGGTGCGTGCGCAACTGTTCTTTTTGCATCATTCCTGAACTACGTGGCCATAAGGTGCGATCTCGATCCATTGAATCACTCATACTGGAAGCCAATACATTAGCACAATCTGGAGTGAAAGAGCTTTGTCTCGTCGCCCAAGACCTCACTCACTACGGCATCGAGAATGGCTATAAAGAAAACTTGGCCCTACTTCTTAAGGAATTGATTGCGGTAGACGGCATTGAGTGGATCCGTCTCCACTATGCCTACCCAGACAACTTTACCGACAAAGTTATTGACCTAATGGCAACTGAGCCCAAAATACTAAATTACGTCGATATGCCACTACAACATGGGGATGATGGCGTATTGAAGCTTATGAATCGTCAAATAAAAGTGGAACAGATTTACAATTTAGTAGGGCGATTGCGCGCGAAAATTCCTGATATGGTCTTTCGTACAAACCTCATTGTAGGCCATCCGGGTGAAGATGAAGCTGCCTTTGAGAATTTGAAAAAAATGGTCAAAGACTTAGAGTTCGATCGACTCGGATGCTTCAAATATTCACTCGAAGAAGGCACCTCTTCCTATCGCCTATCCAAGCGACTAGGCCTAGTCCCAGGTAATGTGGTTCAGCGCCGATTTAGCGAAATCATGGATATTCAGCAAAGTATTTCACATAAAAAGAACAAGTCCTTTCTGGGAAAAACCGTCCCCGTCCTCGTCGAAGGCTACTCTTCTGAAACAGATCTACTTTTGCAAGGCCGGTTCTTTGGGCAAGCTCAAGAAATCGACGGAGTTGTCCTCATCAATGATGGCACTGCGGAAGAGGGATCGATGGTTAATGTGGAAATTACGGAAGCATTGCCATATGATTTAGTTGGAAGAATTATAGTGCACTAGGTAAATTATGGAGCTAGGTTGCAATGACAAGAACAACAGAGGTCAAATTCAGATTATCAGACCCTGGTCTTCCCTATTCACAGTCTGACTCTAACCTTGTGGACTATTTGAACTCCCGCGGTTTTCCCTCTCCTCCAAATATTCGTTATGGAAACTTAAGTTTTGAAGCCTCACAAAATTCGCATCGTGTAAAACTTTTTGGGCAAGCCTGGCGACCAAGCTCTGTTAAGGGAACAGTGCTCTTGATTCATGGATTTGCTGAGCATATTGGCAATTACGGCCAGTTAATTAAAAATTTTGCGGAAGATGGATATGCGGTTATTGCCTTAGATATGCGCGGACACGGTCTATCCGAAGGCATCCGAGGGTTTGTAGAAAGTCCCTACTGTTATGCGAAGGATATTGAAGAGTGGATTAGTTATTGCTTTCCACATATCGCTCCCAATAAGCCTCTTTTCATTTGGGGGCACAGCTTGGGAGGCTTAGTTGGGTTGCATTTAATTATGCGTGGAAATTTTCCAGTTGTGCCATCGGCAGCAACTTTTTCTTCACCACTGCTTGGCTTTCCCCGTTTGGCTGGGTTTCGAAAAATACTTATGCGTTTTTCTTCAGTCGTCGCTCGCCTTTTTCCGACTCTTCAAATAAGCTCTGGCATTCCGAATACTGCGTTGAGCTCCGATCATCGCTATTTAGAACGACGTGAGCTTGATGGTTTAGTTCATCATTCTGTCACTCCTGCCTGGGTGCTCAATGTTGGGAAAACAATTAAAGAAGTTAGATCCTATGCGTGGGATATTGAAAGCACCTGTCCCATTTTATTGATGCTGGCCGGTCAGGAAGTTGTGACAAATCTCATGGATGCTAGAGACTTTGCTTTTCAGAACTTGTCTTTTCTAGAACATAAAGTAATTGAATTCCCTGACGCTCGCCATGAGCTAGAAAAAGAATCAGTTCGTTCTCGAGTTATTTCGGAGACCATCTCCTGGTTTGATACTCATTAACCGATTTTTTTAATTTTTTACCTTGTACTGCTCCGGCAAATCTCGCCAAGACTTTCCTCGGCGAGCCTGCGGATTTTTTTGCAATTGGTTTACTGCTTTCTGATGGTCGTGGTAATTCCGGGTAAAAACGTGAGTACCGTCATTGCGCGAAACAAAAAATAGGTATTTGGACTGCTTGGGGGAAAGTATGGCCAGCAATGCATTTTTTCCCGGATTGGCAATTGGTCCAATCGGTAGTCGTGGAGTCTTATACGTATTATATGGAGTGGGTTCTGTTAGGTCTTTCCGACGAATATTTCCACGGAAATAGCCGTCTCTATTCCACATCCCGTAAATTGTCGTCGGATCGCTTTGTAATCGCATGCGCTTATGGAGGCGATTATAAAAAACACTCGCAATCAATGGGCGCTCAAATGCCGCACCAGTTTCTTTCTCAACAATGCTTGCAAGAATAACTGTCTCGTGAGAGCTGAGGCCAGCGGCCTTTATCGCTTTACTTGTGGCCTGTTTTTCACTTAGCTCTGAATAAACCTCATTAAATCGACGAACCATCATCTGGATAATCCTCTGTTCCGACATGATTCGACTGATGAAATAGGTATCCGGATAGAGGTATCCCTCTAAGTTGATAATCCGATCCGGGGTATTTTTAAAGGTGGCAATTTTTAGGGATCGTATAAATTTCGAATCCGATGTTAATTCCAAGAATTTCTCTCTAGACCCTAGTTGGGAGTTCTCTAGAGCAGCGGCAATTTGAAATCGATTATGACCTTCAGGAATCGTGAATTTATGGATAATAGATTTCCCAGAAACAATGACCTCCATAATTTCTGCATTGGACATGCTGGGCGTAAGGGCATACTCGCCCTCTCGAATTTTAGTCTCCAACTTGGCATATTTGGCATACCAGCGGAATGCGCGCTCGGATTGGATTAGGCCGGCAGTTTCCAGTCGTTTGGCAATCCTGGGAACGTTGTCCCCAGATCGCACTATAAAGTAGGCCTCGTTTTGATCTGAGTTTTGCCCAGAGCTGGCTCTAAAATTTGCCAGCCAATTCCAACCAATCCAGGTGCCTCCAGCTACCAAGATCAGAAAAAACGCTAGCCCTATGAAAATTCTCATGATTTTCCGTCGACTCTCGTAAACTCCCTGCCCTCTAGCCCAAGCAAATACTTGACTAAGCAGGCGCGATCTGCTACACTGCGCGGCGTATTGACCCTTCTTCTTTTGAGCATATTAAAGTATAAAGGATATCGCAATTAATGGAAACTCTGGAATTCAAGGTTGGCGATAATGCTGTGTATCCATCTCACGGTGTGGGCGTTATAAAAAAAATTGAAGAGAAAAAGATCTCTGGCCAGAGAAAAACCTTCTATGTTCTGCAAGTGATCGACAATGGCATGACCATTATGGTTCCTACGGACAATACCACTGGCGTGGGTTTACGTGCGGTAATCACGCAACAAGAGGTGGATTCCGTATACTCTATTCTTCGAGACAAGAGCGTAAAGATCGATAGGACTACGTGGAATCGTCGTTACCGTGAATACATGGAAAAGATTAAGACCGGTTCTGTAATCGAAATTGCAGAAGTACTTCGCAACCTTTTCCTTCTTAAGCACTCTAAAGACCTGAGCTTTGGTGAAAAGAAGATGTTTGATACAGCGAAGAACTTGCTCGTGAAAGAAATCTCCATTGCTAATAGCAAAACAGAAGCAGAGATCGAAGCAGAACTGACCAGTGCATTGACTGAAGGCGAAGCTTCATCTGAGCCTGCACCGGTTGGCCTCGACAACTGAAGTAATTATTAATTATGGATAAAACACAAATGCTTTCGTTTAAAGGCGGTCCTATTGATGGCAAGGTCCGCGTACGTTTCGCACCTTCCCCAACTGGCTCATTGCATGTCGGTGGCGCTCGCACCCATTTATTCAACTGGCTCTATGCGCGCCACTGCAATGGCGTTTTAATTAATCGTATTGAAGATACGGATCAGGAACGCTCCAAGCCTGAATTCGAACGTATGGTGATGGACGATATCAAAACTCTTGGGCTCGAGGCAGATGAAAGCACAGACAAAGGTGGAGGTTATGGACCGTATCGGCAGTCAGAACGCTTAGAGGCTTACCAAACATTGGCATACAAACTCCTAGAAGATAGGAAAGCTTATCGCTGCTTTTGTACCCAAGAGGAGATGGACCAAAAGGCGCAAGCGGCAAAGGCTGCGGGCAAGCCACCGCACTATGACGGGACCTGTACGAATATTCCGAAAGAGGAAAGCCAAAGGCGTGCCGATGCAGGTGAAGAATTTTCCATTCGCATGATTGCTCCACAAAAGGACTATACGCTAAAAGATTTTGTTCGTGGCAATGTCACCTTTAAGCAAGGCATGGTTGGAGACTTTATCCTGCTTCGAACAAATGGCATTCCTGTGTACAATTTTGCTGTTGTTATCGACGACTATTTTATGAACGTATCCCACGTGATTCGTGCGGAAGAGCATATGCCAAATACGCTCCGCCAGATGATGGTATTCGAAGGCTTAGGCTGGGAATTCCCAATCTGGGCACATATTTCGCTGGTTCTAGGCAATGATCGAAAGAAGCTATCTAAGCGCCATGGCGCTGCTTCTGTGAAAGAATATATCGAACAGGGCTATCTGCCAGAGGCATTGGTGAATTTCCTTGCATTACTAGGCTGGTCTCCAGTCGACAATAAGGAGATTCGCCCACTCAATGAAATTGTCGACCTCTTCGTACTTGAAAAGCTGACAAAGTCACCTGCAATATTCGATACAGACAAACTTACTTGGATGAACAAAGAGTATATTAAGGCGATGAATATCAAGGAACTATCCACACGCATAAAGCCTTTTGTAAAAAGAGCAGGGCTTGATCCAAATATAAAGGATGAGGAATGGTTCGAACTAGCGCTCGATTCCGTCCGCGGCCATATTGCGAAGCTTTCTGATATTGGCGACTACTTAGATATTTACTATTCGGATCGCTTTGCATTTGCAGATGATGCGAAGGAAATAATTGCTAGCGAGGATGGAAAGAGGGTGGCTAGCGCTTTCAAAGCGGAGCTGGAGGCCTGCGATGGTGAACCGACTGCTGAATGGCTAAAGGAGACTCAGAAGAAGCTTAAGTCCTTGACTGGAGCTAAAGGCAAAGGACTTTTCTTTCCGTTACGTGCATGCGTTACTGGACGTTTGCAAGGCCCGGAATTGACTTTGGCATTGCCGATTTTAGGAAAAGAGGAAGCACTTCGCCGCGTAGACCTAGCGATCCGTCAGTAACGACGTCGCTGATTATGGCGACGTCGTAGACGTTGGAGTCGCCTGTGATTTCTCTGAGGCTATAACCCGTGATTTTTGTGCTAACCAGTTGGGGAAAATCTCTAAATATTTTCCTGCGAGTGAATCCCCTAGCGACGGGCCACAAAGTCCTGCTATTTGCCAAACGTGGCAGCGATTAATCGACTCCTTATAGAGAATCATATAGCCCATACCCGAAGACGGTGTAACACCGTCAACTCGACGAGTCGTCCAGGCAAGATCGTACCATTCTGGTGCCTTCCCATTTTGGCGAAAATACTCTTCCACCGAGTTTATTGGGCGTTTGCCGCGGTTATACATTCCAGCGATATAACGAAACTCTTCCGCAAGAACTCGACGCATATGATCCTTGATATTGATCACTTTCTCCATCCATTTTCCATTCTCATCCACTATATCGACCCGAAGATAATGCTCGGTATTGATTAGGCTTGAAACGTATTTTGCAACGGCATCGATACCCTCACGCGGACAGTAGGAATCGGCTAGTCCAGTTTTCTTTTTCTGTAAAGCACATGTTCGAACCAGGTAATTATAGCAAGATCGTCTCCAAATGTGGCGTCCTGGACGACATTGTTTTGGTTTCTGTAAATTCGGAATCCAACGGAGGCCAAATTCTTTTGAGTTTGTCGCTCCCAATTGTGGGAAACCCTGCCCCCAATGGTAGGCGGCACAGTTCTTTCCTGAGCGCTTTTGCTTTTTACAGAGCTTCTTTTCATATTGATTTTCTGAGAAAGGATTGAAGAAAGACTCCTTTTGGATAATTGCTGCAACTATAGCGGGGTGTACATCATGTCGACGTGCGGAATTTTTGAGGTCATTGATTATCCAAGCAGGAAGTTTACCTCGTTTCGGTGGAAGGGCGCAGGCTTTTCCGCTCTTACGAATCGGTCGATCTGGGCAAGAGGTGCGCCAATGGTTATCGCTAACTTTGGCCACCTTCCGCAGCTTAGTTCTGGGATATTGCGCAAAGAAATCAATTGTATATTTGTTCTGCCCGTATTTCCAAACATTTAAATCTTCAGCGATAAAATCTAAGTTTAGTAGACCTACAACATTTTTTGTCACACGCACAAATTTTGCATTTTCTGGTTCAATAACCTGAAAGGCTTGATGCTTTTCTACTGCATAGAAACGAATAGCTCCTTGCTTTGGCTTTATTGGCACCCATCCGCGCCTCCCTTGATAGGGACCATTGATAAAGTGTACGTATGCGTAGTCTTTTCCTCGAACCTGCTCGAAATGTAATATCTTTCCCTCTAAAGAGGATTCAAAATTGATCTCAACGATATAGCTCGCGAAGAGCTCTGATGTCAGGGCAACGATTCCTAGTGTCAGAATAATAATTCCCGATATTATCAGGACCATAAATGGTGTAAAAAAAAGCCTTTGCCTCACGTCTTTCGTATCGGCAAAACTTCTTGGAATTATAAAAAAAACTGGTAAGTGAGATGATATGGGCTCCTGTTACAGTTTGGATTCTTATTGCAGCTTTTTTGCAAAAAAGCAGATCTTGCTTTTTTGTGCCATAGTCTATTCCGCGCTTTGTTTCGGCTATTTTTACGTGCCACCAGGGTTAAAGGAGGGCTTCCTTCCGCTCCTTGTAATGGAGTCCATTCAGTTTCCGTTTATGCTTTTTCTATTCTGGGGGATGCGAGAGCGTTGGAAGGCAAACCCTAATGCATATTTAGACCTCGACACACACTTAGACACGGACAAACTTCTTTTCTATGGGATTCTTGCCTGTGGTCTGATTGGACGCATTATTTTATGGTTTACTACACCGATTATGGAAGACGATTTTTGGCGTTATATGTGGGATGGCCATGTGTTCACTAGTGGAATAAACCCATTTATCCACGCTCCTATAAATACTGCATTAGACCACCTACAAACGGATTATCGCGATGAAATTGGCTATCGAGAGCTTCGTACAATTTATCCTCCGTTTGCGCAGTATGTGTTTGCACTTTCGGCGTTGCTGTTTCCGCACTCTCTTCTTGGACTCAAAGTAGTGCTCACTATTTTCGATCTTGCAACGGCAGTGGTGCTGTGGAAATGGTTACGGTTTGAAAAATTAAACCCAGCTTGGGCTTTACTTTATTTTCTAAATCCTCTCGTCTTGAAAGAGATTGCCAACTCGGCTCATCTGGATTCGATTGTAATCTTCCTAACCGTAGCATCCCTTTTTTTTTTTCGCACAAAAAGAGTCACAGCCTCATGGATTGCCTTAGCTCTAGGTATTTGCACCAAACTCTTTCCAGCCCTGCTCATTCCTTTTTATATGAAGCTAGACAGGAAATGGTTAGTCCATATTGCTATCGCATCTGGGGTCGTGATGCTGATGTATTTGCCGTTTATTAGTGCTGGTTCGCTTTTGTTTTCCGGTACTAAAGCTTTCGCGAAGTATTGGGTTTTTAATGCGAGCCTATTCAAAGTTATTGACTTGGCCGTGCGGGAAGTAGCCGTTTTATACTCTAGCACCCCATGGGTGGATTCCTTTTTGCGTTACGATTATTTTACCAAGATGATTATTACCTTTATATTCGCATTGGTCTTTATCGTCTTGTGGCGCCGACTACAGTCGGAGAAAGGCCTGGCTGAATCCGCAATGTGGCTCTTTGGGTGGATTTTACTATTATCGCCAGTCGCGAATACTTGGTATGTATTGTGGGTGTTGCCCTTCGCTGTGCTCGTAGGAAATATAGGCTGGATAAGCTTCAGTTATTTAGTACTTGCCTCGTATAGCTGGTTCTACTCCAAGGATGCGGCTACCTATTTTCGCACCGTCGAATACTTCGTACTCTATTTGTTGCTGTTTTGGCCTTGGGTAAAACGGCAAACTATAGCGAAACAAAGTCCATAAAATTTTATAGCCGGCGGCGATTGTTCCTTTAAATGTTCCGGTAATTTTAGAAGCACCAATGCGCTCTCGGTAGCGAACGGGAACTTCTCCTATGCGCAACTTTTGACGAAGGGCCTTGATCTGCATCTCCATCGTCCAACCATAATTTCGATCGCACATTTGAATCTCTTCCAAAGCATTTTTACGAATTACTCGGAATGGCCCTAAATCAGTGAATCGATATCCAAAACGAAACCATAACAATGTGGTAGCCAGCCAATTGCCGAATTTTGCTTGAGGTAATAGCGCTCCTGCTTCCGCACGCTTTGTTCTGGAACCAATCACAACGTCCAGATTGTCGGATATCAGCTTTTTCATCAATAAATCTAGGTCTTGAGGAAAATCTGAATAATCTGCGTCCAAAAAAATAAATACATCAGGGTTAATCGTTGCCTTGGCTTCCGCAATCCCGGCTAAACAAGCGGCGCCATAGCCTCGTTCTGGCGCTGAGATTACTTTTGCCCCCGCCCCGCGGGCTATATTAGGTGTAAGGTCTAAACTTCCATTGTCCACCACGAGGACATTTTGGCCATAAGGCGCAGGTATTTCCGCCAGCACATGGCGAATGCTCTCTTGTTCATTTAAGGCTGGAATAATGATTATCGTCTTCACAACTAGCCTCCTTAGAAGTTATACCTTAAGATGGAAAGTTCGCAATGAGTACTTCGAAAGGCACAAAAATAGCAATCGCTGCATTTGTCAAGACAAGGGGCCTCTCTCCATTAAAAACGAGACTAGCCAACGGCATTGGCAAAGAGAGAGCTGAAGAATTTTTTACTCTTTCAATTGAATGCATTCGAGAGATATTTCGAGAATTACGAGAGCAAGATAGTAGGATTGTTCCAATTTGGTCTGTCGCAGAACCTAAAGCGCTTAACCACGAAACTTGGCAAGATTTTGATCGCTGTTTGCAAGGAGTTGGAACTTTAGGTGAAAGATTAGCCCATGTCTTCCGAGAATTGTTCGAGCGATATGATATCGTCATTTTTATTGGTGGGGATTCTCCTCAATTGCGACCGCAGGTTTTTTTAGAAACCATTTCAGCTCTACAGGAAGGTAAAGATTTTGTGCTTGGGCCGACAGAAGATGGGGGGTACTATTTATTTGCTGCACGTAAGGATATACCTCATTCAGTTTGGGTGGATACACCTTATTCTGCGGCAAATACATACACGGAATTTAAGAGGCGTTTGGATGTGTTAGGCTTGGTTCGTGAACTAAAAGAAGATTTTGACGTCGATGAGGTTAGCGATTTATCTCGCTTAAAATTTCATTTAAAAAAAATTTTAGAAAAGCCAGAAGAGCTAGAAGAATCTATAAGTGTTCAAAATAAATCCAAGCAAAACCTGCTGCAGTGGCTGGAAAGCTCTAGCGTAAATTTAAGTTCCCTGTAGTTGGCGCCGAGAGGTTGCTTGGGGTCTGTCGTGTACAAGAGTATTCGTATTGCTGTTAATATTCTCACTTTTGTCGCTGCAACAGTCATACTTTCTGGCTGTGCATATGCTCCTATTAGTCGTGGAATTGCTAATGCCGATGCAACGCTATCAAATCTTCATGTTTATAGATTGCACGAAAGTAAAAAGTCTTCACGAGAACCAGTCTTAGTTACATCGATGGATCAAGGTGCATTTGAAAAGGTGTCGATTCATTCGGAATTATTGGTCAACCAGCCGGTGCTTTCGAGCAAAGCAAAGCGAAAGCGCTATTTCTATAATGGCTGCTACCAGTTCTATTATTTTCCAATTAATGCTGAGGCAGGCAAGAGTCTTGAGCACAGGCTTTGTTATCGCTCTAGTGAAGATAAGTGGTACGATTATTCTTCCATCTATCCGGAGTAGCTGGCTATCTTTATTTATCCCTTCCCATGAATGACTGCCGTTTAGCTGCATCATGGACCTGTTGTGATGTTTATTGCTCCAGTGGCTTAAATAATCCTTTTTATTATGTCGGCTCTGCAGGTGCATGTTTTTGAGCCGACAAACTTTCTTCTGCGCACTTGCTGTGAACCCATCCGTGCTTGTCTCGATCAGCCTATACGACCTTCTGCTTTTAACCAGTCCAGTGTATCTTTTATAGCTTGGTCAATCGAACGAAAGTGCATACCCAGTTCTCGCTCTGCCTTTGTCGTGTTCACATAAAGGTGCCAGCGGCCAACTTTTGAAAGTAGCTCCGGCGTCATATGCATTTTTTTACCAAACAGAGCCATAAGGCGAAACCCAAAGGAAATAAGTGACATGCCCATGACAGGAAATCGAAACCAAGGCGGCTCGCGCTCGATGAGTTGATTCACGCGTATAATTAAATCTGCGAAACTAAGGTTTTCACCACTTAGAATATAGCGTTCACCACAACGACCCTTTTTCCAGGCACGAATATGTCCCTCAACGACATCTTCCAAATCAACAAAAGCATTTCCTCCAGGAGGCAAAATCGGTGGATTATATTTGTAAATCAGGCCGGCATAAACTTGTTCATAGCGGCGCGTATCTCGCGGTCCGATGATCGAGGCTGGATTTAGGATAACGTAGTCCAAGCCCTTTTCGCGCAGCTTATGTAGCTCTTGTTCTGCATCATATTTCGATGTGAAATAGGACATCCCTAGGGAGCGTGCATTGAAGGGGTCATCTTCCGTCACGCGCTTTTCCAGATCGTAATTTATGCCCAAGGCTGCTGTTGAAGAGGTGTACACAAATCGTTTCACCCCACAAGCAAGCGCTGCTTCCGCCATTGTGCGTGTACCAACAACATTCGTCTGGTACATAAGTTCGTCTTTCGTGGGGTCATAGGAGATTACTCCGGCACAGTGAAAAACAGCGTCGACTCCAGTCATTAATTCCTTTAGTCTTGGCGAATCTAAAATATCGCCCTTTTCGATAGTGATGCCTTCACGCTCAAGATATTGGTGTTGCGGGGCGCTGCGCACCATAGCAAGCACTTTGTGCTCAGCACCAATCAATCGTTCCGCTAAGCGTACGCCTAAGTAACCACCTGCTCCACTAATTAGAACCTTCATACACTCACCCTCTTAACACATCGAAAAGGCCTTGCTCCTCGATAATAATTAACCTACACCTTTCTTTATGAAATCCTTAGTTCTATCGGTTGATCGGAATACCTGGGAAAGCACCACGGGCTACACACTCGAATCAGTGGCTGACCCAGAGCTAAATGAAAAGACGAACCCTGCAGATGCAGAGGCAGCCCTCATTGAGCCAATCTATGCAGGCGTGTGTGGTACGGATAAGGGAATTTGGTATCGTAAGGCCTTTCGCGATCCGATTTTGAAATTTCTTGAAAAAGATGGCGTAGGCTACCGTATTGCAGGCCATGAAATGGTTGGCCGAATAACTGCTCTGGGGTCCAAGGCTGAAGCGCGCAGTAGTTATAAAATTGGCGATATCGTAAGCGCCGAAAGTCACCTATATTGTGGAATCTGCAACGCCTGCCTGGTAGGAAATTTTCATGTTTGTGAGAATGAAAGAATTATTGGCGTGACTGCCGATGGAGTCTTCGCAGAACGCACTAAACTCCCAGTGAACGTTTTATGGCCAACGGATATTGAGAAAATTTGCCCAGAGATTGCTGCCATTCAAGAGCCGTTTGGAAATGCGGTTCATGCATGCATACCGTTTGACGGCTCTGATCTGAGAGGTTGCTCGGTTGTAGTTTTTGGTTGCGGCACGATTGGACTTTTCTCAATTTTAATTGCACAGGAGTTGGGTGCTCGTCAAATTATTGGTGTTGAGCCAAATCCAAAGAATCAGAAGCTAGCCAAAGCGTGTGGTGCAGATATTGTTCTCGAACCTTCAGAAGTAAATCCAAAGACTATTCAATCTTTAACGGGAGGAACCGGTGCAGACTACTGTTTGGAAATGAGCGGACACCCTATAAGCCTGCAAAATGCCATCAAGGTCTCTGGAAACGGATCCCATATTGTTCTTTTCGGTTTATCCACTAGCGACTTAGTGGTGCCAAATTTTCAGAGTTTTATTCTGCAAGGAAAGAGCATCCATGCGGTCATCGGTCGGAAAATTTTCACTACCTGGAAACGAGTCAAAAAACTCTTGGAGGATAAATCGAATGGCATCCAAGAAAAAATTTGGAAGGTCATTCTTGAAGAAGGCAAGGGATCAATTGTCAACCTTAAGGATTTTCGTGCCGACGATTGGGAAGATCGTATGCAAAGATACGCAAAAATTTTAGTCAAAATTTCTTAGAAAAAAATCAATAATGTACAAAGGTTTAAAAAATCAACTAACGGAAAAATTGACGAATATTGATAATCAGGGACTCTATAAGCGAGAGCGAGAAATCCTCTCCGCGCAAGGCTCTGAAATTTCAGTCTCTCAGGGCGAGGTTCTGAATTTTTGCGCGAATAACTATTTAGGCTTATCCTCCCATTCAGAGTTAATGAAAGCTGCGCACGAGGGGCTAGATAAATATGGATTCGGACTGTCGTCAGTCCGGTTTATATGCGGAACTCAAGACATTCACCGTGCGTTGGAGCGAAAAGCCGCGGGTTATGTCAGAATGGATGACTCCATTCTATTTTCTTCCTGTTTTGATGCTAACGGAGGTGTCTTTGAGTCTATCTTTGACAAAGAGGATGCGATTATATCTGATGCCCTAAACCATGCTTCGATTATTGATGGCATTCGCTTATGTAAGGCGCAACGATTTCGCTACAGCAACTGCGATATGGTGGATCTCGAAGCCAAATTGAGGGAAGCCAGTGGCGCACGCAACCGCCTGATCGTCACTGATGGAGCTTTTAGTATGGACGGCTTGTGGACTCCATTAAAAGAGATTTGTGATTTGGCGGATAAATACAACGCCCTTGTGATGGTGGATGATTCGCACGCGACTGGTTTTGCTGGTGAAAATGGACGTGGCACTCATGAGATGAATGATGTGCTAGGTCGCGTTGATATCCTCACTTCAACTTTTGGGAAAGCGCTCGGTGGTGCATCTGGTGGATTCGTGGCGGCACACCAAGAAGTTATCGATATGCTTCGTCAAAAGGCAAGACCATACTTATTTTCGAATTCAATTTCGCCAATGGTAGTTACTGCAACCTTGAAGGCGTTAGACTTAGTAGCAGATCCGAGTGCAGGTGGAAAGTTGCGACAGACCTTGCGTGAGAACACATTGCTTTTTCGTTCACGAATGCTTGAGGCAGGCTTCACTATCAAGCCAGGAGATCATCCGGTGGTTCCTGTAATGCTTGGAGATGCAAAGCTTTCCCAAGTAATGGCAAAGGACTTATTAGCTGAAAATATTTATGTCATCGGATTTTTCTATCCAGTTGTGCCAAAAGAACAAGCGCGCATTCGCGTACAATTGTCTGCAGCGCACTCAACGGAACAAGTCAACCGTGCTGTAGATGCGTTCATTAAAGTCGCTCAAAAACACAAGGTCATAAGTTGAAGCTATCAGTTAAAGAGTTGCACCAAAACCTCTTGTTATGGTTCCGCAAAAACGGAAGAGAGCTACCATGGCGCAAGCCTGGCATAGGTGCATATGAACGCTGGCTCTCCGAAATAATGCTTCAACAAACTCGAGTGGAGACGGCATTGCCCTATTTTGAGAAATTTATTAATCGCTTCCCGGCTATTGCCGATTTAGCAGAAGCCGACGTCGATGAAGTGCAGAGCATGTGGGCCGGACTGGGTTATTATTCACGGGCTAGGAATCTGCATAAATGTGCACAAACCGTGCTTGCTCAATACCGAGGCATATTTCCAAAACGCTACGCTGAATTAATCAAACTTCCAGGTATTGGTCCCTATACCGCCTCCGCAATTGCATCGATGGCTTTTAATGAAAGAGTACCTGCGATCGATGGAAATTTGGAGAGGGTACTTGCTCGACTAATTGAGCTTAAAACAGTGGCAAAAGGCAACAAAACGATTGCAAGTTTAGCGGCTGAAATTGTTTCTCTTGGTAACGCAGGAAAAATAAATGAAGCGTTAATGGACTTAAGTGCAACCATTTGTAAAGTAAAGAGTCCAGACTGCCTCCTTTGCCCGATTAGTAGCCAATGTAAAACCCGCATAAGTGGAGACTTTGCAAATATTCCTCGGAAGGCGCCTAAGAAGCAAAAAGTGTTGCTGCACAGTCAGGGCTATGCCATCTTCCGTAAGGAAAAATCTGGCGGCTTGTCCGTTCTTGTTGCCCGCAGGGCCAAGGGAGCCTGGCTCGAAGGAATGTGGGACTTGCCATGGATATTAGTGGATGCACAAGAGAAGCCAAAACAAATACCCGGCAAAGCCCTGGGGCGCAGCGCTGAGGTCAACCGCACGATTACAAATCACAAAATTCATTTTTCTGTAGAAGCACGCGTGGGCAATGCTCAGCTCAGTGAATCGAGCATTCGAGCTACTCTAAGGGGACTAGGGTCGGATTTTCGTTGGTTATCTTGGGCTGAGGAGGCAGAATCCTTGCCCAGACCTTCTCGTAAGATAATCGAGAAGCTTATCAGTCCCGCGTAGACAGGCTAGAGCAAACGTAATCGATTGCCATCGATGAACGGGATACTTTCGCAACTAGATCTTGGTGGGTTTGCTCAAATCGCATGACTTGTGATTCACGCTCTTTACTGGCAGAAAATAAATTACTCAAATACGGTGAAATTAATCGAGCCAATTCAGATTTTGACTCAACGGTAATTCCTTCTTCTTCTAAGCTCGTAACTGGACAATTGGAAATTCCACAGGGATCAATGAGAGAGAACCCTGTGTAACACGCGCGAGTTACATTCAAAGAGAATCCGTGGAAGATAAAACCATTTTTCACGGTGATTCCGATGGAAGCTAGTTTACCTCGATTCGTCCAAA
The DNA here is from genome assembly GCA_011087955.1 of Oligoflexia bacterium. Taxonomy (GTDB): domain Bacteria; phylum Bdellovibrionota; class UBA1018; order CAIPTA01; family JAALKR01; genus JAALKR01. The sequence goes on along the minus strand of JAALKR010000015.1, from coordinate 21,218 downwards.
CTCCAGGAAAGCCTTGTTTCGTTTGCACGCTCTTCACGCCTAAGGCTGCCCCAGCATGGGCGAGTCCTATCAATAAGTCCTCGGAAAAACGCCGTACCGCTCTCCCATCTTTATAGGCTTTTCGTAAATTAATTATCGGAAACCCAATCAACTGCCCCGGTCCATGATAGGTCGATTTTCCACCGCGGTCAGTTTTTAACAACTGAATGTTCTTTTCCTGCAACGAGTCTGAGCTAATTAAGATTTCATTCTTAGCTTTGGAAGCGATTCCTAGTGTGATTGTAGGGTTACACGTGAACGCCAAAAGGCCGCGGTAGCCTTCGCTACTTAGTACGCCTTGATAGCGGAGCGCCTTTTCGTAGTTCATGTCTGCACGGTATTCAAGAAAGTTATCTTTCATAATTCCCTTTACGAGTCTGCCAGATAATACTTCGACCCGAAATAACGCTCCAAAAAATACCCGCCGACGACCTTAACCATCGCCGTCACAGGTAGAGCCAACAACATTCCTAGAAACCCTAATAGTTCTCCGCCCGCAAGTAAAACTAAAATTATAGTCAATGGGCTAATCCCCATTTGTTTCCCCACAATTTTAGGTGTCAAAATAGTATTATCAACCAAATTGGCCACCAAAAATACGCCAACGATGCCTGCTGAAAGTGTAATTCCGCCGCTTCCAATCAATCCCAGGATCAAAGCCAGCAACATTGCTAGCAAGGGGCCAACAAAGGGGATCAGGTTTAATCCACCTCCGAGAACACCTAGGAATAAGCTCAAGTTCACCCCTAAAGCACTCAAGGCGATCGTGTAAAATACTGCTAAAAGAGTACATACAAGAAACTGACCGTGAATCAATCCGCCAAGAACCAAAGACATTCTTCGGGAGATTTCATCTACATTAGGTATGAATCGGCGTGGAAATAGACTCATTATCATTCGATTAAGCGCATGGTAATCTTTCAACATATAGAACGTCAGAATTGGAATGATTAAAAATGAGGCGAGTGTTCCTAGAGCTCGCATCGTCCCCTGGAAAAACGACTCGACGATATCCTTAGCTGGAATTTCATAAATTGTAGGTAATAAGTCGGTTACAAATCGTTGCCAGTCATCAAAAATGTTATAGCCCAAATAATTGTAGGCGATCGGACTCAGCCAAGTTGCAATTCGTTTGGCAATCTGCGGAACGCTCTCAATAAACTCTCGGAGCTGTACAATTAATTTGGGCAGCATTAGAACTGAAAACAATGCGACTGCGATAAAAAATATAGATAGTAGTACAAAGCTTGGCCCTACGCGCCCAAACCCGCGCTTTTCCAGCCATGCCACCAAAGGGTTCAATAAAAATGCAAAGAAATAGGAAACCAAAATTGGAATATAGATACTGCTTAAAGTTTGAAAGCTTAATAAGAAAAGCCCAAACATAATGAACCCGGTTAGGCCATATAGAATTTGTTTGTAGGGTAGGACTATAATTTTTTTGTCATAAGCCACTATGCATTTGCTCCCTCTTTCTCCATCAATAAAGTAAAACGACGTCATTCTCCATGAAGTTACCGCCGGAATGAACTCGCCCTATCGTTCCATCTTCACCAAAGAAATCTATTATCTCCAGAGTTCCTTTAACTTCACCTTCAGTCTTGCCAATAAACAAACCGGTCTCCGGGTCAAATATATCCGTACCTGCAGTCATAACCTTTAGGATATCTCCTAAATTCAACCCTGTTGCTTGGCCAGCGTTGATATAAAAGCGTCTACCAGTAATCTTGGCAACTCGCCCTCGCCAAGTGACTCGATAGATTTCTCTATCCATAACTGGAAGCGCGCGTTTTACGCCATCCATAATAGCGAGCTGAACCAATTCTATACGTTCCTGTCGATTATCTTCTGCATTGTTTCCTAACAGACTCAGAGTGGAAGTTTTTCCTAGGCCCACCGTCTCAGTTTTAGCAGCCACTTTTCCAGAGTGTACGTCGATCATTCGGATATCAAGATAAACTGCCGCTTGTGTAGCGCCAGGGCGCAACAGTCCAACGTCTTCTTCCGCTTTACGGAATACAATTCGAGAAATACGTCCCATGAAAACTAGTGAAACTCCCCACTTTTGACCAAAGCGAATTAGGTTGGCTAGGTCGATTCGATCCTGATCGAGGTAAAAATCCTTACTTTCTTTATCTAATCCCACATCTCGAACTAGATTTACCTGTTTACTATCGTAATAGGCTCTTTTAACTGCCTTTTGTGCTCCAAGTGCAAAACGTTCCTTAATTGGAGTATCATTCCAAAAAGGTAAAACGAGAGTACGCTTTCTGGGGGCTGCAAATTTTCTAATATGCTCCAGATCCTTTTGCCAGTCGGCCCTTGTCTGCCCAGTACCAACCTGTGGTCCTCGACTAAATTTCGCTCGATGAGGCTCTGCCTCACGAGACTCTATAAGATGCGAGCAGGACGTTAACAACGAAACCGATAGCATCATCAGTAAAATAACAACTAGCCTAAGCACCCTGGCCTCTCTTCCTGGAGTCATTGTGCTTAGAGTCGGACGTGGGTGCCTTCTTCTTTAGTCGCACAGAAATTGTATCGTCTTCCGGTGTTTTGCTCACTCGATTTAGAATGGAAAGATTATAACCCGTGAGTCTTAATTGCCGAATTTCGCGCTTTAGTCGCTGAGCTGAAACTCTAGAATTGATCCAGAAATCAAACATTCCAGATGAAATTTTACGTTCGACAATATACCGAACCCCTTTCAACTGTCTAATTCCATCACGTAGCTGCTCTACAGAGAAATAGTCTGGCGGCTCGAGCACTCGCAAAGTGACATAAGAAACCGAGGAAATCATCGTTAAGAGTTTTGTTCCTGAGATCATAAACATTTCATGAAGCGTACTGTTTATATGGCTGCGAACTGTTTCCAGTGTTTTCTCGCTTTTACTCGTGATCGCCTGCTCCCCGATCCACATCGGAATGGACTCTTCCGCAGAGCCTAAGATTGTGTCCCTTTGGTTGTCATAGATGAGCCCTTTGAGGAAAAAATGAGTTCCAGATTTGCCAGAACTTGGATCGGCACGAAAATCGGAAGCCAGATAGATGATCAGGTCAGCGGATACTCTCTGAGCTATCGCTTTCAGTCTCGGTGCCGAATTTTCATTAATTTCATCGACGAAATCGAGGTATTCATTTAGCCTTGGCAAGAACTGGATACCTCGACGCTTCAATCGGGCTTGAATAGTAGCTTCCAGCTGCGCAACTAGCTCTTCTTCCGTTTCATCGTACGTCGTGCCTTGCCAGGCTGAGTTACCATTATGTCCACGAATCAGAACCAATGCTTTTGGCTGCGCCATTTTAAAATTTTTCTGATTTATAGCAAAAACATAACGTAATGCAGAAATATCGACGGAGGCTTCCAGATTCACCCAACCATTTCTAGAGCCGTCGGTGACTTTATACGAAGAAATAAATTGTCCGAGGTGTGGCGCAACTTCTTCATTGAGAATACTGAGCATATTCGACTCGGGAAAAGAAATCTTCTTTGTGGCTACTTGCTTTAACGCTTTTGCCAAGGCATCGCTAACATTTTTATCGGCGGTGCTTAAGGTCATGGACTCTTGTGCCCTGGCCGACGGCAAAACAGGCAAAGCACTGAAGAGCAATACAAGTATAGAAAATATCATGGCAATCTCCCACTATACTGCAGTGACCATACTATCATTGAAAGACAAGGACATCTCCACCAAAAATGTCCCGAACATCATTGATAAACTCGTAAGATGGAGAAAATCGTAAATCTTCTCGCAAGCGCAGTCTTGCACGTACACCTTCTCGATTAGAAAATTCAATCACACCGCGACAACTTCCGTTATATTTGGTTAACACATTACGCAATGCCTTAAGTTGTGCCCTCGACGTATCCTCTTCTTTCAATCGGAAAAGAACCCACTGAGCTTTCTGCACTCTTGAGCCGGAATAATCCTCCAAGGATTCAATCTTAGATGCCAGAATCTTCGCCACACCTTCCGTCGCCTCAATATTTCCACCTACGGCAACGGCTGTCCCTACCTTCAGCAGCTCCCCAAATTGTGCATACGTTTTGGGAAAACAAACAATTTCGATCTTACCGGTGAGATCTTCCAACGTAGCAAAGGCCATTCGGTCACCCTTTTTTGTCATGATTTCACGAAAATAGGTGACCAGACCGGCTAAGTTGGCAACTTCTTTCTTCGCTTTCCAGCGCATTTTGTCCGCAGGGTCTACCTTGAATCGACCCTCTCGCGCTAACTCTTGAACACGATGAATTGAGTAAGTTGTAATCGATTTTATCATGGAGGCATAAGAATCTAGGGGATGTCCGCTAACGTAGAAACCAAGCAACTCACGTTCGGTTTCTAATTTTTCCATATAGGTCCAATCCTTATGGTGCTCCACCTCTGGTTCCGCACTGGCTAATCCAGGGCCGTCACTTTCATCAAAGACCCCATCGAAGAGCGAGCCCTGACCGCAAGCTCGAAACTCTTGCTCCTTCACCCCCCAAGCCATCATTCCTTCTAACGAATTGAATAGACTCATGCGATTCACCTGATTGACCGACTTATAGATTTGATCAAAGGCGCCAGTACGGACTAAGGTCTCTAGAGTCTTTTTATTCACCTTCCGCAACGGCACTCGTGCGCAGAAATCTGCCAGTGATTTATACGGAGTATTCGTCTCCCGCTCCTCTAGAATTGCGGCAACCGCCGCACCGCCAACATTCTTGATTGCTTCTAAGCCAAAACGGACTTTCTCTATGCCGACTACTTCAACCACATTAAAAAATCTACCAGACTCATTGATGTCTGGACCGAGTATTTGGACTCGGTGCTCTTTGGCGTCAGCAATAATCTTTGCCAACTTGTCCGTATCTGACATGTCTGTCGTTAGGAGAGCTGCGTAGAATTGTGCTGGATAATGATATTTCAAATAAGCTGTTTGATAGGAAATATAGGCGTAGGCAGTTGCATGGGACTTATTAAAACCATATCCAGCAAATTTCTCAATCAAGTCAAAGATGCCAGAAGAGACTTCGGTATCCATATTAATCAGCTCTTTGGCCCCTTTTGTGAAGCGTTCTTTTTGGGCAGCCATCTCTTCGACTTTTTTCTTGCCCATCGCGCGACGTAATAGATCCGCCTCTCCTAGTGAATAGCTGGCTAAAACTCGAGCCAGTCGCATAACTTGTTCTTGGTAGACGATTACACCAAATGTTTCTTTTAATACCTCTTCCAACTGAGGGGCAGGATACTCAATCTCTCGTCGGCCATGCTTTCGTTCGATGAAATCCTCCACCATTCCGGATTCAAGTGGCCCTGGCCGGTAGAGTGCGTTGATTGCAGTAAGTTCATCCAAGCAGTCGGGCTGAATGCGCTTACATAGTTCAATCATGCCACTAGATTCCACCTGGAAAACACCAATTGTATCGCCCTTAGAAATTAAATCGAATGGCTCTTTCTCATCTACAGAAATGTCTTCAATACGAAATGGTTTCTCTCCCTTAACGCGACTAGAACGAGCATTCACTAAATCAACAGCTTGTTGAATATGGGTCAGTGTTTTAAGCCCTAAAAAATCGAACTTTACTAGCCCGATTTGCTCCGACGCGTCCTTGTCGAGCTGAGTCATCACAGAACCATCTTCGTCGGCGTAAAGTGGGGAATAAGTCGATAGTGGTTTATCTGTGATGATCACGCCACCGGCGTGTTTGCCAAAATTTCGAATCAAACCTTCTAATTTTAATGCGTGGTCAAAGAGAGTTTTTACAATTGGATTGTCTTCACAAAGCTCCTTGAAACGAGGCTCCATATCTAAGGCTTCTTGCACCTTAATGCCAAGTTTATCCGGAACGAGCTTTGCGATTTGGTCCACTTCCCCGTAAGGCATACCCAAGACCCGCCCAACGTCACGAATGCAGTTCTTCGTTTGTAGCTTTCCGAAAGTGATGATCTGGGATACTTTTTCTCGGCCATATTTTTCTTTTGCATATTCGATCACTTCTTCTCGACGGGACTGACAAAAATCCACATCGAAATCTGGCATTGAAATACGCTCTGGGTTGATAAATCGCTCAAAAAGTAAGTTGTAGGGAATTGGATCGATATCTGTAATTCTTAATGCCCAGGCGACAATCGAGCCGGCCCCAGAGCCTCGTCCCGGCCCGACAGGAATGCCTTGCTCTTTCGACCAGCGAATGAAGTCTGATACGATTAAGAAGTAGCCGGAAAAGCCCGTTGCCTTAATCATTTCCACTTCAGTATAAAGTCTATCATAGTAGACTTTTCGCTTTTTATCCCAGTTTTCTGCAGTCCTTGCTTCTGTAAATGCGTCTTGTGCAAACTGCCACTCTAGACCTCGCTCACTTTCAACTTGAAGATAGTCTTCAAGGGTCTTGACAGTTTCTCCTTCCGGGATTTTAAAAGTTGGAAGATGATATATTGGTTTGCCATCCTCATCCTTAAACCGGAATTCAACGTTACATCGATTTGCAATCTTTATCGAATTTGTAATTGCTTTTGGGTAGAGAGAAAACTCTTCGTTAATTGTTGCGCCGTCTTTAAACCAAAAATCATTGCTGGCGATTCTACGGCCAGTGTCCTGAATAGTTCGACCTAAACGAATACAAGTTAAGACCTCATGGGAGGAGGCATCCTCCTGTTCTAAGTAGTGAACATTCCCCACTGCTACGTATGGAATATTTTGCTCGTCGCTTTTTTTAATCAGCCAGTCATTAATTTTTCGAACTTCAGTTAAATTTGAAGATTGCAAGCCTGTGTACATGCGATCTCCGAATAGGCGATGCCATTCACTGAGTGCTTTCTCTGCTTCCTCTTCTCGATTGCGTAGAAGTTGCCAGCCAATATCACTCTTTAATCCACCGACAATTGCGATTAAATTTTTGCCATTTTTCTCAAACCACTTCTGCTTGAACATAGGTCGATCTTGTACTCGATTCTCCAAATAGGATCGCGACACAAGTTCGGTTAATTCGCGGTAGCCGTCATTGTTCTGCGCAAGGAGAGTCAGGCGCGTAGCTAAAAGCTTATCTTCTGCTGCCCGCGACTCAGTTTTACGATTCTCAATCTCTACGTACACATCACAACCAAAGATAGGTTTGACGTTGGTCGCTTTCGCTGCATTCAAGAAATCAATCACACCACACATATTTCCATGGTCGGTGATCGCGACCGCTTTCATGCCATGCTCTTGGCATTTCCTGAATAGGTCTTTCATTCGAACGGTCGACTCTAAAGGGGAGTAAAGCGAATGAACTTGTAGGTGTACAAAGTCAGGAGCTGCAGTGGCGCCGCTCTCGGCGGTATCACTGCCAGTGGCATCACTGCCCGTGGTATTACTCCCATCCGATGGTGATTGGTGGTTTTGTGGTAACCTTGATGTCATTAATACTGGCTCCGCCCTTCAGGCGAGGCTTAATGTAATGCTATGAAATAGAATGGCAAGAAAAATCACAATGACACTGATGGACATTCATGAGATGTTGTAGATGGATAAGGGAGTCATAAGATTTCGCTGAGGAACCAGAAAACTCTACGGACGACTACCGGGGCGTGGTACAAGCGAGCGGATGAATCGTGTACTAATCCTTGATTTTGGTAGCCAATTTACCCAATTGATCGCGCGGCGTTTTCGAGAGAAGAAGGTCTACTGTGAAATTCTTCCAGCCAATGCCGATTATGCTGAGATTAGATCTTTCAAACCGTCCGCATTGATTCTTTCCGGTGGGCCGCACTCTGTGTTTGATTCCGAAGCCCCTCAGGCGGACTCAAAAATATTAGACCTAGGTAAACCAATCTTGGGGATTTGCTATGGCATGCAGTGGATGGCGCAAGCCTTGGGCGGAAAGGTTCACCCGGCAGATAATCGAGAGTATGGCCTCATGGAGATTCGGATTGAGCAAAAGAACTCAGCGCTCCTTTCTAGTTGGGCGAAAGCCACAATGAATACGTGGATGAGTCACGGCGATGAAGTGGTTGAACTCCCAGAAGGCTTTTCTCCTGTCGCTAGGAGTGAGGACGGCTCCTTAGCGATAATGGAGGATCCAAAACGTAAACTCTTTGCGCTTCAATTTCACCCGGAAGTTACTCATACAGATCATGGAATTAAATATTTTGAACGTTTTCTAGAATTAGCTAATGTTCAAGCAGATTGGGACTTGGGAGACTTTGCTGCCGAAAAAATCAAAGAGATTCAGGCCCAAGTTGGTGGGACGGACTATGCAATTTGCGCCTTGTCGGGTGGGGTGGATTCGTCCGTGGCAGCGACTCTCGTGGAAAAGGCGCTTCCTGGAAGGTTAGACTGCCTCTATATTGATAGTGGTTTGCAGCGTGAAGGTGAGTCGGAAGAGGTCATGCATAATTTCGAGGACACGGGCTTGCGCGTAGCGCTTGTAGATGCACGAGAGGAGTTCCTAACGGCTTTAACTGGAAAAATGGACCCGGAGGACAAACGGAAGACGATCGGGCGACTCTTCATTGAAATTTTTGAACGTGAGGCAAAACGCATTGGCAAGCAGTACGGTACAGTAGAGCCTATTCGATGGATGGTGCAAGGCACGCTGTATCCAGATGTTATCGAGAGTTTGCCTCCTCCTGGGCGCGGCGGTTTTTCTTCCACGATTAAGAGTCACCATAATGTAGGCGGGCTTCCTGAGCGCATGAATCTGAAGTTAATCGAGCCACTCCGTGAGTTGTTCAAGGACGAAGTGCGCAGTCTAGGGTATCAGCTCGGGGTGCCGGAAGAGATTCTAGGGCGCCACCCTTTTCCAGGGCCTGGCCTAGCCATTCGTTGTTTGGGCGAGGCGACAAAGGAGAGGCTCGATGTGCTACGTGCCGCCGACAAGCTCTATATCGATATGCTGAAAGAATCGGGACATTACGACAAAATTTGGCAAGCTGGAGTAATTTTGCTACCAGTCTCTACGGTGGGCGTGATGGGTGATAGCCGAACCTACGAGAATCCAGTGGCTCTTCGTGCCGTGACGAGTGATGATGGAATGACCGCAAACTGGTATCCGTTTCCTCCAGACCTCTTGGGACGAATTTCAACCCGTATTATTAATGAGGTGAAAGGAGTAAACCGAGTTGTCTATGACGTCTCAACAAAACCACCGGCCACCATCGAATGGGAGTGATTTGCTCGAACGGATCTCCTTTCCCTAGGAAAAGCTATTCGGCCCTAACCGTGGGTGTGTTGCCCTTGACGGGCACCTCGGTGTTATTAAGAGTATCGTTAAGAGATGGAATCTGATGAGACAGATCCGATAGTTGTACGTTAAGGTCATCCTCCGTACCAAACTCGCCGTCTGGTCCGGACGAAATCCACGTTGTTTGCTTTCCACGACCATCTTTACGATAGGGGCGGTCCCAAAAATCTTTTTGAATTCCACCCAAGAGAGTCCAAACGCGATCTACTTCGACTCGCCTCGTTTGTAGAAAAAGCGCGAGTGAAGCCACTCCGATCTTCTGTAACTCATGCTTTGCCATTACTATGTCACGTTGTTTATATAGCAGCTGAGCTGCATCATAAATGCTCGATAGGCTGGTGGCAATTATAATAAGAATCAGCACAAATACAAAAATGAATGAGCCCCTATTGCTGAATGAGTCCCTGTTATTACTTTGCATTCAGACTATCTCCATTGAATCACTGATACGACCCCAAATGAGTTCCTTAAACTCACTTTGCGACAAAGAAAGCAAGCCACTGCCTTCGAATGCTTTTACCGATGGTAAATATGCTGGATCTTGTCCTGGTGCTAAAAATCCAAAACAATCTTCTGAGGAAAGTATAAAGTCTTCTTCCTTGTCGTCAGCCACCAACTTACCGGTATAAACCAAAAAGAATCGCGGCTCTTCTGCTTCAGAATCATTTAACTCTTCATTCATCACAACAGTATCAAATCGCAATCTCTCAATAATCTTTGCCTGATCGATGGCATTCATTCTAGAAAACAATGGATGGCGTTTGAAAAACGATGAGAGTCGAATCATTTGCTTTACGCGGTTTGATTGAGTTTTATCGTCAGCAATATGCTTTTCAAAGTCCTCTTTTGAAAGAGCCAGAGCATTACAATCCTTGCGAGCAACAACTGATGCAGTTCTGGGGACCTCATCGATCAATGCGACTTCACCAAAAGTGTCCCCATCTTTAAGGGTGCCAACAATGTGCAACTTTCCAGTAGCATCTCGGAAGATCGCATCGGCCTCACCATTGAGCATAACGAACAACTGATCTCCATGCTCTCCTTGTTTTACGAGACGATCTCCTGCTTTGTAAAAATGCTGTTCCATTTCCCCTAACAAGTGAATTCTAGCCTCTTCCGTAAAAGCGGCAAAGAGCGGAACCCGAGAAAGTCGACGCCTTTTCTCTTCCCAGCCAATCTCTTCATTTTTATCCATGGTTTCGCCAGCCGCACCTCTGCGAAGTAAAATTCCCCAGATGATCTGTCCGAGTAAAAAAAGAATCGGGAACGCTAGAGCTGTCGCAAGCACTGATAATGCAAAATAACCGAAAATGCTTTGGAATAAAGTTGCTGCCGGGCCAATATCTGTAGCGATCCGCGGTAATATAATTTTATACGAATTCGACCATAAATTAGACCAAACAATTACCCAAACTGTAGTAGCTACAGTTGCCCATAGAATTCGTCGATGGAATAGAGAGAGGTCATAAAATTTCTGCAAGAATGTTCGGCAATCTTTTGCTAGCGTACACTCCAATTTATGTCCGAACATAATCAAATGGAGCAACTCTTCCCCGTCCCCACGAAAAAACGGGAAAGAGGAAATGCCTGCAGCTAAAACAGAAGAGCCTACCATAGTGAGTGTAATGTCGAGGGGAATAAGTTGAAAATAAAAGAGCGTGACTGCTAGAAATGCCAAAAAGAAGGTGGAAAGCAAGCCCATAACTGCAATCTGCAATCGAGCACGATGCCCACCCATCCACGTATCTCTATCGTCAATCGCAAGACTAATAAAGGGCCCTTGCAAGGTAAACCTCATGTCCGTGATTTTTCGCTGGATCGCGTGTAAGAACCCGGATCGATAGATCTGACGAGTGCTCAGTGACAAACTTGTACCAACATAGAAGGCTAATATAATTAGCCAACATTCACTTTGAGCAAATGCATCTTCTAACAACGTAGTAGGAAACAGAAAGAGTGTTCCTAGTGAGAATATCACTGGGAGTATGATTAAAATCGGAATTGGAAATTTTGCTAAAATCTTTCCTTTCACCGTCAAGATAAACGCAGCCAAGCTCTGTCCAAACCTCATCGCTTGTATCTGATCAATCATTTTTTTAAAGGAGAAATTTTTTATAGTAATTTCTGGATCAGTCGAATCTTGATTCTGTACCAGGAGACGTAGCTCTCTGAGAGAAGAAAATAGACCAACACATTGTTCAAAATGCTTGCTTGTTGCAACTCCTGCTTGTGGAAAGAGGAGCTGAGCAACAGGCTCGCCGTCCTCGATTCTATGCAGGAGTTCAGTTTGGTATTCCGAAATAACCCCATACCGAGAATTCCGAGGATTCTTTATAATAAATGTGCCTACATTGTATTCAGATAATTCAAACGGCTTTACCGAGAGTACTGTCATGGCCCCATCCAGTAGTTGGGTGCCTCCTTCGTGATATCAACATCGTGTGGATGACTTTCTCGAAGCCCTGCCGGGGAGATTTTCACGAACTTTCCCCGCTCCCGTAGCGCCTCAATATTCTTGGCACCCAAATAGCCCATCCCACTACGTATTCCACCTTGCAGTTGATGAACAACTGCCGAAATTGTACCTCTGTAAGGAACTCTCCCCTCAATTCCTTCCGGAACCAATTTGGACTCTGTTACTCCATGTTGCGAATAACGATCACCGGACCCTTTCTTCATCGCTTCTAAAGAGCCCATGCCGCGATAAACTTTATATTGCCGCCCCTGCAACAGCACCAGCTCTCCCGGTGACTCCTTGGTTCCTGCAAAAAGAGAACCAATCATTACCGAGCTAGCGCCAGCAACTAAGGCCTTGACGATATCTCCTGAATACTTGATCCCGCCATCGCCAATAACCGGAATGCCGTGTTCACTTGCAATCTCAGCGCAGTCTAGAATGGCGGTCAACTGTGGCACGCCAACGCCTGCAATCACTCGAGTTGTACAAATTGAACCCGGCCCAATTCCAACTTTGATTGCGTCGGCTCCTGCGTTGATTAGTGCTTGCGCTCCTTCACAAGTCGCCACATTTCCAGCGACTACTTCAATCGTATAACTCTTTTTAATTCGCTTAACTAAATCAAAGACACCTTGAGAATGTCCGTGTGCTGAATCCACGAACAGAACATCTACCTCGTTCTCTACCAATGCCGCAGCTCTGTCCATAGCATCGGGGCTTACTCCCACTGCCGCACCTACCACCAATCGTCCGATCTCATCCTTATTCGAGTTAGGATATTTTTTTTGTTTCTCGATATCCTTAATCGTAAACAGACCTCGTAGAGAGCCCGTATTGTTGACGACTAGCAATTTTTCAATACGATGCTTATGAAGCAGGCGTTTAGCAGTCTCCATGTCCACATTTTCTGGGGCTGTAACGATCTCATCAGAGGTCATCAATTCAGAGACCGGCACATTTTCGTCTTCTAAAAAACGAACATCTCTGTTTGTAATGATCCCAACAAGCTCTCCATGTTGCTTGCCTTCAACCGTAACCGGCACACCAGAGATCTTATAAGACGCCATTAAGTTCAATGCTTCACGAATTGGTCGGTTTGGAGCAATGGTAATAGGATCCTTAATCATTCCACTTTCACTCTTTTTAACTTTATTCACTTCAAAGGCTTGCTCTTCGACTGGCATATTCTTATGAATGACACCAATGCCACCTTCTTGCGCGATCGAAATCGCCGTAGGCGCTTCAGTAACTGTGTCCATCGCTGCAGATAGAAGTGGGCTCTTCAAAGAAATTTTCTTAGTGAGTTGAGTATCGAGAACTACATTGCTGGGAAGCACTTCACTATGACTGGGCAATAAAAGCACGTCATCAAAAGTGAGGCTTTCTCTAAACTGAGTATGATTTTTCTCCATGGCATTCATGACTTATCCTAGCATAGCTTCTGTAGCGCGCACTAATGGTCTTTAAAAAGGTCTCGGTACTCTTTTCCATACCCGGCATAGTCACGCCAGTTACGGTCTAGAAATCCTTCCCACTCTTTCTCTGTTATTTCCCGAACGACCTTACCTGGCCTCCCCATTACAACAGACTTGGGGGGAATAACTTTTCCCGGTGCTACCAAAGCGCCTGCTCCAATTAGCGAGCCTTCGCCGATAACCGCACCGTCTAGAACAATGGCACCAATTCCAATCAAACAATTGTCTTCCAACTTACATCCATGAAGACAGACCATGTGGCCGATAGTTACATGGCGTCCAATTTCCAACGGATGTAGCTTGCTTGTAACGTGCAAAACGGAGCCATCTTGGACGTTTGTGCTCTCACCAATACGAATCCAGTTCACATCGCCGCGAAGCACAGCCTGAAACCAGACGGATGAATTCTCACCAATTTCAACGTCACCGATCACTGTCGCATTAGGTGCCACGAACACCGATTCTGGAATTTTTGGGCTGACGCCTTGCCAATTTAGTATCATTTTGATCCCTCGATTAACTCACCCCTAAGTGCAAAGGCCGATGTTTGAGTGATTTTAACGGGAGCAATCTCGCTAATCATTTTGTTTGGCTCACTGATAGAGTCACCGTAAGAAAAATTAACGATCTTCCAATGGGGAGTACGTCCAGAAAGTATATTCGGATCCATTTTGGAATTACCTTCAACTAGAACCTCTACCACCTGACCTTGATAGCGGCAATTATCTTCAGCCTGAATTTGCCCCTGCCGGTGCTGGAGCATATGCAGTCGAGCTTTTTTTGTCTCTTCCGGAACCGTATCTCCTAATTCTACAGCCTTCGTTCCAGGTCGCTCTGAGTATGCATAGGCATAGATTCCTTCAAAACGGATTTTCTCGATAAGGTCCATTGTCATCTCGAAGTCAGCCTCTGTCTCTGTCGGAAATCCCACAATCATATCACTAGAAATTGCTATTCCTGGAACGAGTTCTCGCAATCGCAAGACTTTCTCGATATAAGTTTGAATCGGCTGGTAACGCTTCATCTTGCGTAAAACGTCCGGAGATCCACTTTGTACAGGGAGGTGCAAATGCGGAACCAAACGCCGTAAATCACGATGCGCTTCCATCATGCTCTCATCGAAGTCTTTTGGGTTTGAGGTGGTGTAGCGAAGGCGAAGTAGCCCTTTGGGCTTACTCTCTTTGCCCCCCTTGCCCTCTTTACTCTTCTTACCTTCCGGATCTGTAATTCCATCGGCGTCCAAGCGATCGGCCATTGCTTCCAGCTCTCGCAGGAGTCGAGCAAACGTCTGTCCCGCCTTCTTGCCACCAAGGCTTTTGCCATAGGAGTTTACGTTTTGCCCGAGAAGCATTACTTCATTCACGCCTTGTTTCAGCAAATTCTCGACATCGGCGACCACTTCTTCCACTCGGCGACTTTTTTCGCGACCACGAGTGAAGGGAACAATGCAATAGGTACAGAAATTATCGCAGCCTTTCATGATGTTAACGAAAGCTTGCTTCTTTCCGGGGATTATCTTGGTTTCGATTGAATAGTCTTGGCTTGGGTCAAAGCCAACGGCCATCACCGGAGACTCACCTTGGTCCACTCGATAAAGAATTTCTGGCAGGACGTCAATGTTATCCGTACCCAAAACGAAATTTAGAAACGGAAAAGATTTAAGGACGCGCTCCCCATCATGTTGGGCGACACAACCGGCAAAGCCTAATTTGATCTTCGGATTCTCCCGCTTTACGCGACGGAAATGTCCTAGGCCAGATACACCTTTATGATGAGCCTTATCGCGAATGGAGCAAGTATTGAAAATGACCGTGTCCGCGGATTCCGCCGAGCGAGCCTCTGTGTAGCCCTGCTCCACCATAAGCGCACTCATCCGTTCGGTGTCATGATAATTCATCTGACACCCAAAGGTCTTGATATAAAAGGACTTTTCCTTACGTCCTTTTTTCGGGGTGCGCAAGTCGGTCATTACCTACGCTTATACATGGAAACAAGTTTGGGCGCCAGCGCCTTACCAAAAATTATGCCGATGTTGCCTTCCGCACAAAACATAGCAGTTCTTCAGCGGTGGCACCGTTGTCCGGTCCGGTGGCGGTTCCCCAAACGAACTCTAATTCGGGCATTGATTGCTTCAACTCCTTTGCCAATCGATTCCCGAGCTTGGAAGCTCCGTTAAAATTGCAATCGTCCATAACAATCGTTATCTCGCCCAAGCTTGGTATTGAAAATACCGAGTCGGAAGATCGATAGAGCAACCTAGGTATGGTTTGTTCGATTGTCTGTAAGCCGCCAATTTTCTTGAGCGTTGCCTCTTGCGGCCGAAGCAGCAGAATGGAAGTTTTACTCAAGCGACCGACTCCACTGTGGATTCGATTGTCAATCACCTCTCGCAACTCGTCTTCATGGGAAAGTACCGGGACTCCCATACGGAAGACCCAACCTTCTTTCGGCTTTTCTGCATAATCAACGCCAATAAAGCCTTTGTGCGCGATCAAAATTTCTTTCGCCAGCGCAAGCTCCACACCAATGCCGTCCTTATCTCTTGTGTAGACATCTCTCCAAGGGTTGAAAGGTTCAAAAAAATCTTCGAACCTACTAACGTCACCAATAGTCGGCGTAGTTGTTGTGACTCCTATAGTTAAAAACATTGCAGCCTGTTGGTGGACATTTGAGTCACTCAAAAGCTGGCTAATTGAATCTATTGGAGCTAAGGAGACCTCTATACGAAGCAGGTTTTCATTTGCCGAATTTGCACTCTTATCGGCAAGCATCACTGCGTGTTCAATGAGAGTTGCAAGAGCGCGCCCCAAACGAATTGGGTCGATACAAACCTTTGGTAGCTGATCTTCGATAACCGTTTGAAGCGCAAAACCATGGCCACTTAGGAAGGAGCGAAAATACTTTTCTTTGGCTTGAATCAGATTTTCGAGCGAAGCTTCGGTCAAATGCACTCGCAGGGCACCCGCATCCGCATTCGCTAGCTCCAATAAAGAATCCACTGTCACGCGTAGACGCTCCGTATTTCGCTTTAACATCTCAAAAAACCCTGGGCTCTCGAACTGCTCATTCTCGAGGACGGAAATTGCATTAATAATTCCCGTAAGCGGAGTATTCAATTCATGGGATACCAGTGCGAGCAAGTTCGAGCGATATTTTGCATTGATCAATTCTACAGGATCTTGCTGATTGCTCATTTTAGTCCTTGCTCAATCCTTGGGCACGAGCCTCAAAAGAATCAAACATATCTGGCAATCCCGACGATACTAGTCCTCGAACTATGGCCTTCGGAACGAGTGCTGGCATACTCACCTCTATTTCATAAGTTACCTCAACCTGCCCGTCGCCTAAATCCTTAAGCGACCAGGTGCCGTCATTTGATTTAAAAAATTTTCCCTTGGCCATTACCCAAGTCATTTTTTTCTTTGGAGACTCTTTATGCTCCAACGTGTAAGAGATTTTTTTTAGTTTGTTGATTTCGTACTCAACAAGTTTGCGGGATTTGGATGATTCCAGTACTTTCGCGGATTCACAGCCGTCGACAAAGTCAGGATAACTTTCGTAGTCAGTTATTGCTTCCCAGACGGAATCTAAGTCCGCTTCCATAATGAAGGTCTCTTTCGCACCAGCCATTGTCTAATACTCCGTTTTCCAAATACTTGGCTTAGTATTAAAATTGTGGTCTGCATGAACGTATCGAATCGTTCCTGTTTCCGATCGCATTACGAGAGAATGCGTCTTCGCACCCTCTCGTGTGAACTTTACTCCATCAAGCATTGATCCGTCCGTCACTCCAGTTGCGCAAAACATAACGTTGCCAGTGGCTAATTCATTCATAGTGAAAATTTTCTTGATGTCGGAGACGCCCATTTTCTTAGCACGCTCAATCTCCTCGGTATTTCGTGGAGTCAAGCGCCCCTGCATATTACCGCCAACACAACGAAGCGCTGCAGCCGCAATCACGCCTTCCGGAGCACCACCAATTCCCATCAGTATGTCTACACCAGAAGTCTTTTTACACGTCGCGATCGCCGCAGAAACATCACCATCGCTGATCAATTGAACTCTGGCTCCTGTCTCCCTAACTTCGCGAATCAAATTTTCGTGTCGAGGGCGATTTAAGATGATCGCTGTAACTTTTTCGATCTCTTTTTTCTTCGCCTTGGCAACAGCCTTAATATTTTCCGTCGGTGTCTGCTCTAAGGAGACAACCTCAGCGACCTCTGGGCCCACAGCAATTTTCTCCATATAAGTGTCTGGAGCGTGGAGAAATTTCCCATCTTCTGCAATTGCAATTACTGAAATCGAGTTATAGCCACCAGTCGCGCAAATCGTCGTCCCTTCCAGCGGATCCAGTGCTAAATCAAGCTTCATACCTTTGCCACTACCAACTTTTTCGCCAATATAGAGCATCGGAGCTTCATCTCGCTCGCCCTCACCAATTACAACTCGACCATCGAACTCTACCGATTCAAACATCTTTCTCATGCAAGACACGGCGGCTTGGTCAGCAGCTTTTTCGTCCCCTCTTCCCATCCAGCGGGCAGAGGCAATTGCTGCAGCTTCAGTAACGCGAACAAATTCTAAGGCGTAGTTCCGATCCATTGTTTCTCCATATTAGGTCGACCAGACGGTAGTCTAGAATCGGTGTGTTCTCAAGGATTTTTCGACCTTGATAGGTGGTTGAGTGGCGAGCATTTGCATCGTAATGCAAAAGAACTTTTGAGCCTTGCTCATGCTCCAGCTCGCCGGTACGAAGGTCTTCGCTGTTTACCCACTCCAGGAAGAGGCCATTCCAGGTCATCAAAACACGAAACGGCTGGCCTTCTGCATTCTCACAAAGATAGAGATCTGAATTCGATTCCCCATGATACCAACTAGTAATCCCTTCACCAAAGGCCTCCGGAGCATTTTCCATCGAAATTTGCTTGATGCTTTTACCGATGAGAATCGGGTCGAGAAAATCTTCGATGCGTTTCCGTAGTTCATCACTTGGGTCCTGAAAAGAAAAGCCGACGGATGCGACTCCATTGCGCTCCACCTTCAACTCAACTTGGAACCAATCACCCTGTAAATGAAGCTTGCCCTGGAAGATCTTCTTTTCTGGAAAAAGTAATATGTCACTATGTTCTAAAATATCGATTCCCATTCCGGAAAGCGATACGTCCCGTAGGACAAAAATTCTCTCATAGGACTCTAAATGAATCTTCACCTGTTCACTATGCAGAGGAAACCTAGGCAACACGCGTCGATTTTCTAATTTGTGTGTCACGCGCGTCATAGGGTAAATTCTACCAGATTTATTTCGAGCTATCCTAAGAATTGCGTGGGATACTGGGCTCGAGTGTACTCCTAGTGGTTGGTCCATGGAATTAAATTCCGTTTACGCTATCGGTAGTTTTCTGCTTATGCTTCTCTTCGCGGAGCTTTCGGCCGCGTGCTTAAAGCGCTTGGCCCCCTTTCTATCAGCTTGGATTAGTCAAATGTCTGAAGGTGATTCTGCCAAAGGGCCGGAGGATTTGCCGCCTACCTGGGGACGGATTGCTATTCTCGCCTGGGCCATTGGCGGAATGGTTCCTATATTGGTATTCACGTTAGCGGCTTTTCTTTATTTGCCGAGAATGCAGTCAACTGCTGTAGACCTTGCAGTAGGCACGACTATCGGTGGGAACATAATAGCCCTAGGCTTACTTTTTGGGCTGATTCTGTATAGCTCCCGTCTTACTTTCTTTCGAATACGGACAATGTCCAGTCCGATATTTCTCTTCTTAGGCACGTTTGCCTTTATTATTGTCACGCTGGATGCCCACGTTTCAAAGATCGAGGGAGTGGCGCTTTGGGTAATGGCACTGGCATACGCTTTTTATTTTCGATCTTTTTCCAGTGATTGGAATTACTACCAACGAAATACCAAGGACTCTGCCGATGAATTGGCCGGCGGCTTTCTTCCAATTTTGGCAATTGTGTGCATGGGGTTAGGCTTTTTCTTATTTTCTGTCGTTGTTGCCTATCCATTTATTCGATGGTTGATTTTATTTGGCGAAACCAACGCTTATTCCGACTTGGTACTCGGGACAAATTTTATTGCACTTCTCTTGACTTTCCCCTGGATCATTCGAGTATTGTTCACACTCGGCGCGTCTGCTACGCAAAAGGCGATTAATGTCACCAATATCACGCATACTTGTTTTCTAAATTTGATGCTTCTGCCCGGTGTTATCGCCTTTATCGCGCCATTTGATATCGCCACGGAATTACTTAAGGTGGATTTACCGGTGCTTTTATTTTTTACCGGTGTCTTTGCCGCCACTCTTTTGATAGAAAAACAGCAGGGGCGCGCCCTGCCAGGGCTTATATTGCTAACTTACTTTATCTACCTTTCTACAGGAGTCTTTCGTTGAATACTGAGGCGAAAAAATCAAATGTGTCAGCGGGAGAAATCGATGCTCTGACGATTGATACGATGCCGAATCGACTGACGTTTGCTCGAATGGTATCTGTTCCTCTCGTCGTGTTTTTGCTCGCCCAACATGAATTTCATTACGATATTTTTGCGACGCTTGTATTTATCGTCGCAGCGATTACGGATTATTACGATGGATATTTAGCCAGGCAAATGAAGTCCGTAACCATTTACGGAAAGCTACTGGATCCATTGGCAGATAAATTTCTTATCGTGGTCGTGCTCATTCAGCTACAGGCTTTAGAGAGAATTGCGCCTTGGCTTGTGATGATTCTGATATGCCGTGAAATGACTATTTCCTCTTTGCGCGCACTCGCGTCTGCTGAGGGAGTTATCATTGCTGCGGGCAAAGGTGGTAAACTGAAAGCAGCCATTCAAATGGTGAGCTTGCCGTTTTTAATGGTAAATCAAACGCTGTTCGGTTTTTTTCCAACACACACTATCGGGATGGTCCTGATTTATGTTTCGTTATTTTTTTCGTTATCGAGCCTCTTGACCTATATGATTGACTTCTTCTGCCAACTGCATAAAAAGCGCAAAGCTCGTCGAGCGGAACGCAAAAAAGAGCAGTCCTAGCGCGAAGTAGGTCGACCCTCACCTCAGAGTGGGTTCTCGCGGGACGCTTTTTTCTATGCTACTGAAATGCCTTGACGCCAGCCTGAAAAAGCAATAAAAACCGGGGTTCTGTTGTATGGCGACGAAGCGGGACTAGCTCAGTTGGCTAGAGCGCCACCTTGCCAAGGTGGAGGTCGCGAGTTCGAGTCTCGTGTCCCGCTCCAATTAGCGCTCCTAATACCAATTCAGGTTCTTCGGTTCTTCTCACTTCATGGTGGGTCAGAACATAAAATATTTTAAGTACAGGCTGATATGTGGATGCAAGAGGCGCAACACGAAGAAGCCTTTAACAAAGCTTTTGTAGGTATCGGATAGGGGTTAACGCCACAAGTTCTACATTCTCTCTGCCTTGGATGTTTTCGAAAGCCTCGTGCAAACTTACTTGGCCAAGGATAGCGATATTGTCTCAGCTTACGTTCAAGCTGCTCAAAAAGTACGCGATAGATTAAAGCGGATGAACATCTGTCTAAGATGATTCGACTATGCTTTTTTTACGCCCTGCCTCTCACCCTTAACCGTGAAGAGCTCGTTTACTATAGCTACGCCAACAAACCCATCAAGGATCCCACTCGGTGCAGTTAGCTGCATTGGCTCCGGCCTCCGGCCCTGCGTCTATCACAATCCAGCCTCTGCTTTCGAGTTCGGCCTTCGCTTTGGCGACGCAGTTGTTGTGCTTGATGAAATGAGCGCCGAGAGGAACAGAGCGTTCACTAGAAGTATCAACAATTTGCATGAGCATATCTGAGTAGCTCTCCGTGGTCACAACAGCGTTGAAAAATATAAAACTCATATTAGTTACGCTGCCGAAGTCCCAATTGCTCAGATCGAGTTGATTTAGCGAGCTAGCACCATAAAACATATTGCTCATATCCTCTACACTCCCGCAATCTCAACAGGCAGGAAGGCTGGGAGAAGAATGGACGTTGTTGGATTTCACTTTGAGGTTGGAAAACACTCTCTCCA
>JAALKR010000034.1 GCA_011087955.1 Oligoflexia bacterium | reverse complement strand
CTTGATAGAAATAGGTTTCAGAGAATAGGTTCTTTCCATTGAGGATGTCTATAGCTGGCTTAGCCATAATCCCGATATGAAAGTGATCTAGCTCAATCATGATGAGCTCATATCCATAGGCGAAAGTGAAGATTCCCATAAATACGGCAATCCACTTGGGATTACGAAAGCAGGAACAGATTGCCTCCATCAGATTCGATTTGTTAGGTACGCTCATTCAATCCATCACTTTTGAAATTCTTAATTCAAATCTGTCGCTAGGGTTTGGCATAATTGGGTGCGATTCAACTACAGATAGCGTTGCACTCCCTTTAAGAGAAGTTCCTGGAAATGGCTCCTCGGTTTTCAAATTGATCAATTGAAATACGTAGATATCCTCAACTAACTTTTGTTTCTTCCAGGAGATAATTCTATCTTTCGATTGTCGATAAAAATCAAATGTAATAGCGGATTTTTTTTGTATCGAATAGAAGGCTGGATCGTTTGCCACAATCAATATGCGCCTGGCATTATTTTTTTGCCGCTCCAAAAAATTGTACTCTTGCTGTAATACTCGAATGTTGAGGTATGGAAAATAAAATTTTCCCTCGATACTCACTGGATGATAGAGAGCAAAAATTGCAATCGCTGCTCCCCAATAGTAACGCGCTTTCAGACTGGGTAAATAGGAACGCACTACTGGAACAAACAAAAACGAAATCACTAAGAAAAAGAGTATAAAATATCTGGCAGATATATAGCTCAATGGGTCGCCCATGAAATACGACATCATAAAAATTAGATATGTGCTCACTACCAATGCAAGCAATTTAACAAAGGGCAGTTCTTTCAGCTTAAGAATTTCCACTCGCCTCAGTGCAAACGCAGCCAAGCCAAAAACCAAAACGAAGAGGTTCATCACAGTTGCGTACGGGAAAAAGAATCTAAAATCGGTAAAAGTCATCAAAAAGCTCTTTGCGTGTGCCAACACATGCTGAGTCCCAAACATTACCTCGTCACTTGGCACTTGGTAATGAACTGGATCCACAATAATTCGCTGCAATATTGAGGGCAGAAAAAGTAACGGATAGACGAAGAGCCATTGCTTTAACTGTGGAAGTTGGAGGAATAGCTCTCTTCGGGCATAAAATAAATACCCCACTATAATTAAGCAAAAGAGAATGCCCTCATAGCGAATCTGAGCGAAGACTAAACAAGAAAGAAATAAGTGATGTAGCGCTGACCTTGATCCTTGTTCGAGAACCTCTCGTGCGATCCATAAAACATAGATCATGCCTAATGTTGCAAATAAATCCATGCCTGCGGAGGATGCGGAAGAAGTGAGCACTGGTTGCGCGCAGGCCAAAATCGGAACGACTAGGGCAATGGATCTGGGAAAGAATTCATTCGCTATTCGAAAAAGAAGTAAGAAGAGAAGAAATAAGAAAAATGTATTTAGATAGAAAGCATTTTCAATGCCATAGCCGACAAAAGTATGAACAAGACTCACTAGCATAGGAAAAAGCAATGGGCGATGTGGAATCGATGGGTTTAGTGGTACAAATTGGCCTTCTGTAAACAACGCTAAGTCTGCATACATTGGCAACTTCTTTGAGAAGAAATATTGGGATGCAGCAAGTAAAGCAGGTTCATCGCCAACCAAGCGAAACTTAGACTCAACACTGACCCAAACTATCACGGTTAAGGCTAACGGAACTAAGGACGCTAACCAATTCTCCTGCCACCAGGAGACAACAGCATCTTTGCGATAATATTCTGCCGCCGAGATTGCCCATAGTATCAGAAGAGCTAATAATATGGGAAAGGTTGTAAGTTCGAATAGAGTAGTGAGCACTCCACGGCTCCTGGAATTATTTATGCTAAGAACTGCGCTTCTATTAATTTTAGCTCAGTAGTCCTAGCCTTATCAATTTATTTCATTTAAATTTACTAGATGTATTCGCTAGCGTTGCGTCTGCTAGCGTGACCGCCATCATGGACTCAACGACGGGAATGGCTCGAGGCAAAGGAAAGCTATCGTGACGACCTTCTACTTGAATGCCCTTCGCTTCTCCTGTTTTTAAATCAACTGAACCAATAGTTTGGCTGATACTAGTGGGGCTGTGAAATTTTATAGAGGACCAAAGGGGGTTACCTGTCGACATTCCGCCGAGCAAGCCGCCATGAGAGTTAGAGCCAAATTCAATATCGCAACCTTTCTGCTTAATTTCATCTCGAATTTCAGATCCATATAACTCTGACATTTTAGTTCCGCCACCGATGTCAACAGACACTGCAGCCGGGAGAGAAAAATAGGCATGAGCTAAAAGAGCGTTCAATTTATCAAATACCGGCTCACCCAGCCCACGTGGTAAATTTAATGCTACGGCAGAGATTTCCCCACCAAGGCTATCTCCGTTTGCTTTCACCTGTTCAATCTGATCTAAAAGCTCAGAACTATCCTCTTTCAAACAACGTAAAGGATTTTTATTTCGAAGCTTTCGCAGTGTTGGCAGCAGCTCCATGAATTGAGATGTTCCATGATCGTACAAGTTTGGAAAATCTGTATCAATAGTCGTCTTTCCAAGCTTTGATAAGAAAGCAAAAATCTCTACACCTTGAGAGTGTAGAATTTTTTTAGCCACTACGCCGGCGGCAACTCTAGCGGCAGTTTCTCGAGCGCTAGAGCGACCACCGCCGCGGTGGTCTCGATGTCCATGCTTCCAGAAAGTGGTTAGATCTGCGTGCCCTGGGCGAGGTGTGTCCCTAAAGGCGTCATAATCTTGAGATTTAGTATTTCGGTTTTCAACTCGAAGTGAAATTGGAGTTCCAGTGGTTATCCCCTCAAAAACCCCACTCTCAATTTGGACAAAATCCTCCTCTTTTCGCGCGGTGGAAAAGGAGAACTCCCCGCCTTGACGAAGCCTCATATCAGGCAAAAAGTCCTCTGTCGTTAAATGAAGACCAGAGGGGCAACCATCAATCACGACTCCAAGAGCCGCTCCATGACTTTCTCCCCAACTTGTGACGCGAAAAATTCGCCCAAAAGTGTTACCTTGCATGGGCAGCAATCTCTCACAGGTTCGGTAGAATGACAAAAATTTGTGTCACAGGTGTAGAAACGGATTTAGAAGAGCTTACTAAGCGTTTGCAATATGTATTTTCTCGTAATCCGGAAGTTATTTGTGAGATCCGTATGGATTATATAGGTTTATCGCCAGCCGACTCGCTCCGCTACCTCCGGAGTCTGCCCCCCAAATGGGCTTGCCGCTCAATTCTCACCCAACGACTCGCACTCACCAATGAATTTGGCCAAGGTCACTGCCAATGGAATGTGTCTCAATGGCAGGAGTGGTGGTACGAAGTGTTAGCTACACAAAAATGGTTTGCTGCGGATATTGATTGGGTTCTACTTGACCGAATCAAAGCTGAGTCCATCAAATGGGATCTATCCAAATTTCATGGGCAGAGTATTTTCTTCTCATACCATGGCAGTCTTAGAGAATTTCTCCTTATTTCAAATCAGTTCTTTGATTTTGTCTGGCGCTACGGAGCGGGCCAAAAAATTGCTATAGCAATCAATGATCCATCAGAATTAAAAACATTTATTGATTTAAGGAAGAGGTTAACTAGTAACCGCCCATCGATCTTAATCCCGATGGGAGGGATAGGCCGCGCAATTCGGTTTAGCTCAATTACGGGTGACTGGACTTATGTAGCAATGAATGACCAGGCGATGACGTCACCTGGACAAGTGCACTGGGATTTAGTTCATCGCTTTAGCAATGGCTTGCCAGAAAAAAAATTTGTGCTCCTTTCGAATGCTCCAGAGAATAAGATAGGAGAGTCTTCTTGGAACGCATTTTTTGAGCGCCAGAATATCAATGCGCTTTATTTGAATCTTGCATTTCCAAAGGCTCATGAAAACCACTTACTAGATGGATTACGCCTTTCCGGAGTGAATGGTGCGAGTGTGACCATGCCACATAAGAACTCCTTTCCAACATTGGCTCAAAAATGCCTGGGCAGACAGCAGCCGATTAATACCATTTCTATTGGTAGATCTCTCTCAACTACACAATGCACGAACACCGATGGAACAGCTGTTTTTCGCACCATACATAAATACTTCAAAAACAAAAAGCCAAATAGAGTTCTTATTGTTGGTGGAGGAGGTGCCGCGACAGGAGTGGAGGCTTTTTTAAAATCAAAACGAATAGTAGTTGAAAAGTGGGAACGTAAGAGCAAAGGAGCTCTTTATAACAAAGTTCTTCCTAGGCTTTTGAAGAATGACTATGACGTGCTCATATCTACATGGCCTCTTTCTGAGACTAAGAAATTAACCAAAGCCTTGGATCAAAATAGCTCAAAGCTGAGAAAGGTGAAACTAGTTGTAGACGCAGCACTTGTGCTAAAGGGAAAGCGCTCCTCATTGGAAGCCTGGGCTTGGGAGAAAAAATTAAATTACTACTCCGGAATGGAGTGGTGGCAAGGGCAAGCGCAAGAGCAAATGAGGTTTTGGAAATTCGATCATGTGATCAAACAATCTTTGGCAGCATCTGCCAATTATATTCCTTCTTCAAAGAGCCACTTAATTCGGCAGCTTTTTATAGCAACATTAATGCCTCAAAAAATTCAAATCAAAACAGAAAATTTTTCGCTAGACGTAGAGCAGATGATCGAAGGGCTTCGAAGCCTAGGCGCTTCCATTAGAACTCAAAGTACTTATATTCTTATTGGAAAAGAGGCGTTGGATTTATCTCGCTCTCTAACGATTCACATTAAAGGATCTGCAACAGCTTTTCGGTTTTTGGCAAGCTTACTTCATTGGAAACAAGCTACAAACATAGCATTAGATGCCGATTTCGAATTAAGAGATAGAATTGATCGTGATACTTGGGCAAAATCAATACTCACTAATAACGGCTGGCCTAAACGAGTGCGAGAGAATGCAGTTAAAATTAAGAGAAGTGACTATTCGGCTCAGTCTACACAGACCAGCCAGTACCACTCAGGGTATGCTATTTGCGCTGCAACTGATTTAGAGAAGGTTGGTTTATATATCGATCAAGGATTTCCGTCGAAATCATATTTTCAACTCACTATAGAGACGCTTAAAGAGTTCGGATTTTCTGTAAATAGAAGAGGGAGGAAATTATCATTTAAGAAAACCCGAGATAAAAAACAGAAGAGTATAACTACCTCGATAGACATATCAAGCCTTGCCTATTTGGAAGTAGCCTCTCAGTATCTTGGCCTGACTTCATATGAGAAAATTCTAGGTAAAGAATTGAGGGAGGCAAAAAAGCTTCAAGGGGACAGTGCAATTTTTCTATTGCTGAAGCGAATGCAAATAGATTCTAAATTAGAAATTGATGCCCAGAATTTTCCGGATTTGGTTCCAACAATTTTTGCTGCAGCTATCTTATTCTCAGTGGATATATTTATTGATGGAGTAGAAATTTTGAAATTTAAAGAATCGGATCGAATTCGCGCAATTCAAGAGGTTGCTAAACTAATTGGTGTGGAATTCGACTATGACGGCAGCAGCCAAATTTCAGTTTATGCAAAAAACTGCCGCGGACCAAATCCGAGAGAAAGATCCGAAACTATACTCCGAAGTCAGTCTGATCATCGAATCTCAATGATGATTGGACTACTATCCTTACGCTGGCCACAAGTTGCGCCCGATGATAAGGACTGCGTGGCTAAATCTTTTCCTGGATTTTGGGAGGCACTAAAAGAAATTAAAGGCGCTCGCCCATGAATAATATCGTACTAATTGGATTTAGAGGTGTGGGGAAATCCACGGTTGGGAGAGCGCTTTCAGAGTATCTTTCTAGGCCTTTTACGGACTTAGATGAAGAGATAAAAAAAACTACAAATAGCACGACTCTAGTTGATTATGTAGCAACGAATGGAGAGGAAGAGTTTCGAAAAATTGAGACTAGGTGTTTGGCAGACTATTTCAAAAACCACGCTAAAAATTCAATACTTTCATGTGGCGGCGGCGCTTTAGACTCGAAAACCTCACAAAATATACTAAAGCAGCAAACAGGAATCGTAATCCACTTGTTTTGTGATTTTGAAACTGTGGAAAAGAGACTTAAGCAAGATAAAGACAACCCGCGCATCAGTGGGCTACTGGAGGGGGAAGCTTTAAAGAAACTATGGAGCAGAAGAAGAGAAATATTCGACCAAATGTCTGACTATAATGTTAATGCCGGTAGGACAGTAGATGAAATAATTATTGAGATCACTACGATTATGGGCAAAAATGCGTAGGCTTTTTCCCAATAAAGGCCCAGCAGAGGCCGCCACTTAAAGCAACCGGCGAAAATCCAATAAATCCTTCTAGCTCAAGCATTGAGCGCACTTTTTCCGGTTCGGGAAATTTTGCAATCGATTCAGCTAAGTATTCATAAGAATCTTTTGGTGAAAAAAGCCCAATAAAAAATGGCATCACATTAAACAGTAATAGAGAAAAAAATCGGCGAAAAAGCCCTGGCCTCGGCATGCCTAATTCTAAGATAGCAAATGCTCCTCCAGGCTTTAAGCAGCGATAAACTTCACGAACACAATCGAGGCGAGTCTCTTCCGAAATATTACGAAACCCAAATCCAATTGTGACTAATTCTACGGATTCACTTTCAATATTTAGCTCTTCACCGCGTCCGATTTCCCAACGGACATTCTTTAAGCTAGGAATTTTCTTCGAATAAGAATCAACTGATTGAATAGCTTGATTAAGCATTGCTTGATTGGGATCTGTGCCGATAATTTCTGCTTTAGGCCATTTTTTTGCCATCAGCCGTGGGAAATCACCGGTACCGGTAGCTAAATCTAAAATTCGACTTGGTTGTTTTTGTTCAAGCGTAGACTGGGCAAAATTTAGTATGGACCGGCGCCAGGCCTGGTCACGTCCGGCCGTCATTAACGTATTCATCCACTCGTAGCGTGGCGCCACGTCGGTGAATAGCTCTATAGGATGTTTTGCTCTATCTTCAGCATTACGCATCAGTGCAGAATTAACAAGAAGAACGTAAATAGCAAAGTATTTTTTATTTCGATTTAGAGAACTGACCGAATTTCAAGCTTATCGCCATGTTGGCTCAGAATAATCTGATAGGAGCGCTCCATTCGTTTGTCTTCAACGTCTTCTTTCGGGGAAACAAGGAGGTATAGCCATCCGTCTGCAATGGGTTCACCATCTGCGACTACTCCGTGCTGCGGATGGAAGCAAACAAACTGAACGTCCCGCCCAATTCCGTCACTCGCATATTCTGGGAGAAAGAGAGCGCGCCAAGCAGTCGCTTCCTGATGAATGGAGCGCTTCGGTTTTAATCTCTTACCTTTTAAGACGCAATCAGATCCATCCTTCAAAGTGAACTGCTCCCAGTGATCTGTTCCAACGAGAAGAATTCCAGCTTCCTTACGATTATGGCCAGCACCCTGTCTTACATCAATAATTAACCTCACTAGGGCACGAGCGTTTGATAGCGCTGTAAAGGCAGGGCCTCGAAAGCGAAAAACGGGGACTGCAAGTATGAGTAGCACAATTAAAAAACTAGCAATAACAACCCAGCGTCGAAAGCGCAGTTTGATGTCCTCAGGGTCCTGAGGAGCATTTGACTGGCGAAACATGCTATAATTTCGGAAAAATGGCCGCCACCTCATGGGAAGATCATGCCATAAGAGCCGCGGGGTAAGTCAAGGTACCACTCGATGATTTTTTCTCCCCAAACATAGCTCATATAAAGGCCCACCGACAACGCTGGACCAAAGGGAATGGCCGTTTTACTGCCTTTACCGCTAAGTTGCATTGCAATGAGCCCAATCACCATTCCAATTAGTGAGCTCAACACAATAGTAAGGAGAATTTTTTGGGTTCCGAGAAACGCTCCACCCATGGCTAAAAATTTGATGTCACCTCCGCCAATCCCTTCCAGGTTCTTCCATTTTAAGTAGACATACCCAATAAGTAGAAATGAACCTCCGCCGAGAATTAATCCAAAGATTTGGTTTAGAATTTGACGCTCTGGAATAAAAAAACCGCTAAGTAGTCCAATCACGATTCCCGGCAAGGTAACTTTATCTGGAATTATCCAGTGCTCTAAATCAACAAATGTAGAGATGACAAGCCCACTAACCATATAAACCATGAAAGGGACAGCAACCCAGTGTGTTTCCACAAATAAAATAGGAACTAAAAGAATTGCTGTGAGAATTTCAACAATAAGGTAGCGAATCGAAATAGGAGTCTTACAATAAAGACACTTACCTCTAAGGAACAGCCAGGAAAAAATTGGAATATTATAATACCAAGGGATCCTTTTCTCACATTTATTGCAACGACTCGGCGGCCACACAATGCCAATTTCTAATGGCATCCGTACAATACAAACATTTAAAAGGCTTCCAATCATTAACCCGTAGAGCACCGTCATGGCTAGTACAAATGGATTAATGTGGATCGTGGATTCTAAAATTTCTATGGCAAATCTCTTTTACTAAAGAAAAACGAGCCAAGAGAGATAAAGAATCCAACGGTGAAAAGGAAATAAGCAGATGCAATTAGGACATGATTATCTGGATAGTCTTTCGCATAAGCCACAATTTCTCTGATGTTAAATCGGTCTAGATTAGGCATAACATCATATATGAATCTCATTAGAGGGCGAAGGGATGAGTCCTGCATGCGTTCATAGAACGTGTTTAAAAAGTAGGAGCTTCGCCCTATTAAAAATACTCCAATAGTAAAGCTAGTGGCTAAAACGATAGAAGAGAATACGGAAGCAAACATAGCAATAGCTAACACAATTAAGCTCTCTAAGGTCATCAAATAAAAACAAGCTAGCAAGCCGTCTGGAGCGCCAAGGCTTAACGCTATTACTAGTAATGTCAGTGTGGAAGAAATGATAGTGTGGACGATAATAACAACTAAGCTGCACCCAAGAAATTTTCCAATCATATATTCATACCTAGCAATGGGTTTTACTAGCACGGTATAGATTGATTTATCTTGAATCTCTTTCGTAACGGCAGTTATTCCGAGGAATATCGAGACCGCGATTCCGCTTAATGAAATGGCAGAAAATCCAAAATCCAGTAGTAGTTTATATGGCTGTAGCGAGGCTAATGTGGATAGAAGATAAGCAAAGCCCACCAAAATAACGGCGATAGCTAGGGTGACGTGAAAGATTTTATCTCTTGCGTAGCTTTTAAGCACGTTAAGTGCAATTGTGCCGATTCTACTAGTCATGTGTTAGTCCGTATTGATTCGTTAGTCTGTGTTAAATAGGGCTTTTTCCAAGCTCTGGCTCACTTTGGTGACCGTTTCTATATCGCCCCCGCTTTCCCAAATGGCTTGAATTGTTTCTTTCACCTCTTCACTCGAATGGAGTTCAATTTTCCATTTCTGTCCCAATCGCCTGGCTCGACTTAGTTTTGGATGCACTGAAATTGAGGAGTCCTTCATTCCATGGAACACAACTTCTGTTCCCTGAGCCTCCTCTCCTGCAATAATCTCTTGGAGAGTCCCTTGAGCTTTGAGTTCTCCTTTTTCCAGGAATACGATCTCGTCACAAATACTCTCTACATCGCTCAGGATATGGCTAGAGAAGAAAATCGTTTTGCCTTCACCGCGGAGCGCGTTAATGAGATTTCGGACATCTCTCCTGCCAACTGGATCGAGCCCGCTCATGGGCTCATCCAGAATTACGAGTTCAGGACTATTTACGAGAGCTTGTGCAATTCCTACTCGTTGTAACATCCCCTTAGAAAATTCTCTTAGCAATCTATTGCCTACTTCTGGCACACCAACGAGGTCTAAAAGCTCTTTATTGCTCTTTAAGCCGCCGCTACGTAAGTGCCTGCCATATAGGTTCCTATGAAAGTTCAAAAATTCGTTCCCTGTAAGGTCTGCATGGAGTATGGGCCGCTCCGGTAGGTAGCCGACTTTTGCCTTAGTATCACTTTGATCAATCCTCTGGCCGAAGATTTTGAGTGACCCATTGGTGGGGTTTTGTAAACCGAGAAGAAGCTTTATTGCCGTAGTCTTTCCCGCACCATTTGCACCCAGAAACCCAAAGATTGATCCTTTGGGAACTTTCATGTTCAGATTGCTTAAGGCGCAGTGGGGACGCCCCCAAAATCCAATTTTGTATACTTTGCTTAAGCTTTCAGTCTCAATTACAAAATCAGTCATACTCATTTAAAAGCCTAGCAAGTTTTTCCTGTAGACGCTTCTTAATATCCTCTTCCCTAGCCTTGTCGAGCATTTGTTTAATAACTTGTATGGCATATCTGGAGTCCCCACCCTTAGTATACATCGTGGCTGCCAGCGGTTTGAAAAATTTCGGTGCCCCAGGGAGGAGTGCTGCCCTTTCGTACTGTGCTGCAGCCTCCTCATAGTCTTGTAAGTTCTGCTCATAGTGATAGGCGAGATAAGCCCTCATCTTCCAATAGTTCGGATAGCGTTTTACACCTTCTTCGAGGAGTAGTGTTGACCCTTTTATGTCCTCGGTAATGACAGACATAAACATGGCGCCTTGTAAATATGTTGGGTAGAAATCCGGGTCAATCTTTGAAACCGCGTATAGATCCATAAATACCCAGGAAACCTCGTTCTCGCCTAGGCTAATAGGGGGAGTTTCTTGCAAGAACCTAAGCCAAAGCACTCCGCTCAAAAGCCGCGGATAGCCAAAGCTCATCGCCTGCAGGAAACTTGGATCAAAGGTTGCAATACCATCGTTAAAATCAAATTTCACAGACTCTTTGATCGGTCTATGAGGAAGTGACTCTTGAATCAGTATGCAGCCCAATAATAAAACCGCTGAAGCAGTTAAAGTGATTGCCCTTACCATAGCATTGCAAACTTATAGACTAATCGTATTGTTTCGCAGATCCTTGATATCATCTATTATCCATACATCACAGCCCCTACCCTGACGAATTTGCCCTCCGGCAGCTGTGTTAAAATTTTGCGCATCGGTGTTGGCGGCGGCGGTGCCGATCGTAACATTTGAATTACCACCCAAACTATCAGTGTTCTTACAGTCAGTCCAATTAGACGGGACCTTTGCTGTATCAAACCTGGCGTTACCGTAAGAACCGCGATAACCTGTAACAGTGGCACTGGCATTAGTGCTGCCCCAACCAACCGCGTAGTAGCGCTTATAACCTTCTGGGCTATAACCAATCGCATCAAAACTATCGACATAACCGGAGTATTCAGCGTAAAAAGCCTTCTCCGCGCCATAGATAGAGGCCAGGGCGAGTTTAGCTTCAGACTGCCTGGTTTTAGACTGGTAGCGAGCAAAGTTCGGAATCGCGATAGCAGCAAGAATACCGATAATCGCAACCACGATCATAAGTTCAATGAGCGTAAAAGCCTTACTACCTAGTTTAAATTTTTGCTTTGAGAGCTTCATAACACGTTCCTTCCAATCCTTTGGAGAACCCTTCCGAGTTCCTTTCAATTACATGAAACTACTCTGCAAAGAGCCTGCCAGTCAGCCCGGCTAAAAAAAACCTTCTATAAAACTAATAGTATCGAGCAGTTACTTCGTTTGAGCAAGGACATACTCTCTCCCATAGGAGACAGTATAGGAAGGAGTAATTACAATTTTTTTGACAATTTTCGACAGTTTTGCCAAAAATTGTCGC